>CBCOTE010000020.1:0-138676 GCA_965112965.1 Desulfovibrionales bacterium
GGGGGGGGTGGTGGTTTTGGTGCCGGCACGGTCGTCGTCCGGAGTGTAAGTTGTAGAGGCAAGCTTTAGCGTATCGTCCATACTTTAGTTTTCTTTTTCAACGGTCTGGTTAGGCTGGGAAGTTGGATTCGTGGTATCTAATTTTGGGGCGTTGTTAGCGGCCATTGTATTTGCATGAATTTTGTCCACGGCCGGAACAACGGAGGCAGTGGTGGCCGTAGCCTTGATCGGCTCTATATATAGGTCGCGTTCGATATCTTTAGCACGATGATTGAATTCCTCGCGTTCGATCTCTAGATTTATACTGCGTTGATAATCACTGGATATTTTTTTAAATTCATTCAGCCCCTTGCCTAGGGCACGAGCGATCTCGGGTAGTTTTTTGGGTCCGAGTACGATGAGGGCTACGATCAGTATGACAAGCAGTTCGGTAGTGCCGATGCCAAACATGGAGTCTCCTTGGGAATCGAGAGGACTTATTCCCATTCGATAGTGCTGGGCGGTTTAGAAGAGATATCATAAACTACACGGTTAACGCCTTTGACCTCGTTGATGATGCGATTTGAGATGCACGCTAGTAACTCCGATGGTACACGACTCCAATCCGCGGTCATGGCGTTTACACTATCTACAATGCGTAAGGCGATGACATATTCGTAGGTGCGAGAATCGCCCATAACGCCTACAGTCTTCAAGGGCAAGAGTACGGCGAAGCCCTGCCAAACTTTGCGGTACCAGTCCGCCGCCACCAGTTCATTTTGTATAATTTTATCAGCTTGACGTAGGATCTGGAGTCGCTCGTGAGTTATCTTTCCAATGATTCTGATTGCCAGCCCCGGGCCTGGGAAAGGGTGACGCCAAATAATAAAGTCAGGCAGACACAGCTCTAAGCCCACCTTGCGTACCTCATCCTTAAATAGTTCACGCAAGGGCTCGATGAGTTGGAGCTGCATCGTTTTAGGTAATCCGCCCACGTTATGGTGGCTTTTAATGACTGTCGATGGGCCTTTAAATGATATGCTCTCAATTACGTCGGGATAGAGTGTGCCCTGGGCTAGAAATTGGACGCCGTTGATCTTTTTAGCCTCCTGCTCAAAGATTTCTATGAAAGTGTGGCCTATGATTTTACGTTTTTCTTCTGGGTCCTTCACATCCTTTAGCCGAGATAGAAATAGATCCTGGGCTTGAACCAGGTATAGATTTAGATCGAAGTGATCGCGTAGGTAATCTATCACTTCATGGGCCTCACCATGGCGCAAGAGACCGTTGTCTACAAATATGCAGTGCAGTCGATAACCTAGGGCTTTGCCGAGGAGCACTGCGGTTACGGTGGAGTCGATGCCGCCGGAGAGGCCGCAGACCACTTGAGCGCCACGGACTTTTTCGGCTGCGTTGTGTATAGCTGTTTCGATAAACGAGGCCATAGTCCAGGTGGGTTTAAGGCCGGCTATGCGGAAGAGGAAGTTGCGTATAATAGTATCGCCATTTTCGGTGTGAGCTACTTCAGGATGGAACTGTACAGCGTATATACGACGCTTCACATCGGCCATGGCTGCTATTTCTATTGAACGGGTGCGGCCGATGGTGATAAAGCCCGGAGGTGGCGTGCGTACGTGGTCGCCGTGACTCATCCAGACCACCATGGGTGATTTGTCCATGAGGCCGTCCCATAAGGGACTTTTGGCTATAATTTCCAGCTCTGCGCGGCCGTATTCTCGCTCTTGAGACAAGGTTAGTTCGCCGCATAGGTACTTGGCCAGGAGCTGCATACCGTAGCAGATGCCGAGAATAGGTAGTTGCATGGCTAGGACAGCCTGGTCAAGCTGCGGAGCCCCAGATTCAGTAACTCTGGCTGGCCCCCCCGATAAGATGAGGGCGGATGGTTCTAGTTTTTCTAGGGCATGAGCGTTAATAGTACAGGGGTGGATCTCGGAATACACCCCTGCTTCGCGTACGCGACG
The DNA here is from genome assembly GCA_965112965.1 of Desulfovibrionales bacterium. Taxonomy (GTDB): domain Bacteria; phylum Desulfobacterota; class Desulfovibrionia; order Desulfovibrionales; family Desulfovibrionaceae; genus CBCOTE01. The sequence continues at coordinate 1,962 of CBCOTE010000020.1, forward strand.
AGCAATGAGCTGGGTGACCTGTGAACCGTAATCGAGAATAACGACTTTATTTTGCAAATCCATATGATTCTCCGGGCTGGTAAGACAGCTCGGACGAGTGGTAGCAGTTTACACATCCTGACAAAGTGGAGCAATATAAGTTTCTGGTCTTATGCGTGATAATTAGGAAAAGTTAAAAATTTTCTACTCGGTAGTTAGATGCTTCCTTGGTTATTATGACATCATGTACGTGGCTTTCACGTAGGCCGGCCTGGGAGATCTCCACGAACTGAGATTTTTCAGCTAACTCGCAGATAGATACGCAGCCGGTATATCCCATGCCAGACCTAAGACCTCCTACCAGTTGAAAAATAGAGTCACCCACTGGGCCACGATATGGTACGCGGCCCACGATGCCTTCGGGTACGAGCTTGCCACTTTCCTGCTCATCTTGAAAGTAACGATCCCGACTGCCTTCCTTCATTGCGTCAACGGAGCCCATACCACGATAGATCTTGTAGCGGCGACCTTGATATAGGATAGTTTCGCCTGGGGATTCATCAGTTCCAGCGAAGAGCGAGCCGATCATTATAGAGTTGGCACCGGCGGCCAAGACCTTACATATGTCGCCGGAGAACTTGATACCGCCATCGGATACTAAGCAGCGGTCCATCTTACGCACGGCTTCTGATGCCTCCATGACTGCTGTGACCTGGGGGACGCCCACGCCGGCTATGATGCGCGTGGTGCAAATAGAGCCAGGGCCAATGCCGACTTTTACTGCATCGGCGCCGGCTTTGATAATAGCCTTGGCGCCGTCGTAGGTGCCCACATTGCCTGCTATTAACTGACACCGGGGAAATGTAGCGCGTACCCGCTCAATGGCACGTAGGATATTTTTGGAATGGCCATGAGCAGAATCCACTACAAGGAAGTCCGCTCCGGCCTTAAGCAGCGCCTGGCTATGTTCCTCAATGTCGACACTAACTCCGAGGGCTGCGCCCACTCTTAGTCGGCCTCGGTCATCTTTGCAGGCGTTTGGATATTTTTTAATTTTTTCGATATCTTTGATGGTGATAAGGCCCCGCAGTTTGTTGTGTTCATTCACAACTAGGAGTTTTTCAATGCGATACTTGTGCAGATAATCTTTAGCCTGGTCCAGACTGGTGCCATCAGGCACGGTGATCAACTTCTTACTGGTCATAACCTCAGCCACCGGGGTGGTCATATTAGTGACGAAACGTACGTCGCGGTTAGTAAGGATGCCCACTAGTTCGTCGCTGTGCACAACTGGTAACCCCGAGATGCACCACTTGCTCATGAGCTGCAGAGCCTCGCCCACGCTGGCCTCAGGGGCCACAGTTATGGGATTACTGATCATTCCAGATTCACTTTTTTTGACCCGTTTCACTTCGTAACACTGTCGATCGATAGACATATTCTTGTGTATGACGCCGATACCTCCGGACCGGGCCATAGATATGGCCATTTCGGATTCAGTGACCGTGTCCATAGCCGCGCTGATCAATGGGATATTCAGTTTGATAGCCGGAGTAAGCCAGGTGCTCACATCTACCTGATCGGGGAGAATCTCAGAGTAGGCGGGTAGAAGCAAGACATCGTCGAAGGTGAGAGCCTTTCCTATGATTTTTTTCATATTGGTCTCCGTATATATCGATTTATTTCGATGAATATAGACATTCACTGTCATGAATGTGGCTAGTCTAATCCCAAATATGCAGCTTGGACTTGGGGATCGGCACGCAGATGTTCGCCTGTACCTTCCAAGATTACCTCGCCCACGGCTAACACATAGCCGCGGTGGGCGATGGTGAGCGCCATTTGGGCATTCTGTTCCACGAGAAGGACAGTAGTTCCTTTTTGGTTGATTTGAGTGATGACCTCGAAGATATTCTCCACTATAATAGGCGCTAGCCCTAAAGATGGTTCATCGAGCACTAGGAGTTTGGGCCGGACCATGATGGCACGGCCGATAGCCAGCATCTGCTGCTCGCCTCCAGACAAGGTACCGCCGTATTGTCGGCGTCGCTCGAAAAGGATGGGAAAGAGGCTGAATATACGGTCTAGGTCTGGCTTGAGGTCATAGCGCTTAGGACGGGCGTAGGCGCCCATGTACAGGTTTTCAAGTACTGTGAGCTGGGGGAATATCATACGACCCTCGGGAGCTTGAGTGATTCCCAGGCGTACGATTTTGTCAGTGTTTAGACGGGTGATGTCTTGGCCGAGAAAGCACACCTGTCCTTGGCGCGGTCTGATTATACCGCATAAGGTCATTAGAGTTGTGCTTTTTCCTGCGCCGTTGGCGCCAATAAGGGTGACAATTTCACCCTTAGCTACAGTGAGGCGCACGCCTTTTAGTACGTGAATGTTGCCGTAGTAAGTATGGATATCACGGAGTTCAAGCATGAGCGGCTCCCCGGCCTAGATAGGCTTCGATGACCGCTGGGTCACTTCTAATTTCGTCTGGTGAGCCCTGGGCGATGCGCAGGCCATGGTCAAGTACCACGAGGTGCTCGCAGATGGTCATGACCAACTTCATGTCATGCTCGATTAGAATGACTGTGATGCCTGCGTCCACGATGGCGTGGATTAGCTCTTTGAGTTGGGCGGTTTCAGTGGGGTTCATACCTGCGGCAGGTTCATCCAAAAGTAGAATAGCTGGTTCTGAGGCCAGGGCCCTGGCAATTTCCAGACGGCGTTGATCGCCGTAGGCCAGGTTACCGGCGGCGTCAAAAGCCATCCTGGTTAACCCCACAAAACTAAGCCAGCGCATGGCGTCTTCCACCACCTGTGCTTCCTCGATTCGTTGGGTACGGGTACGTAAAACCGAGCTAAAGAAGCCGGCCTGCATACGGCAATGTCGGCCAATGCGGACGTTGTCGAGTACTGTGAGGGAAGTGAAGAGGCGGATATTTTGAAATGTACGTGCAATACCTAGATAGGTTATCTTCTCGGGGATAAGCCCGTTGATGCGTAAGATGTGTTTCTGGGGTTGGAACAGGATATCCCCAGTAGTAGGTTTATATACGCCTGTGATGCAATTGAACATGGTAGTTTTTCCTGCGCCATTGGGACCAATAAGCCCTTGAATGCGGTCTTTAGGTACATCGAAGGAGACATCAGTTAAAGCCTGTATGCCACCAAAGCGTTTGGATAGTCCGGAAATAGAGAGAAGATATTCCATGACGGTGGATGTTGGTTCTCAGGTTCTAGATTTTGCCGGCTTCGATCTTACGGCGCCAAGGAATCAACAGCGGGGTATCTAATCCGGATTTGCTTGATTTAGGGAGAAATCCGTTTGGTTTGAAACGTATAATGATTATCATGAGTAGGCCATAGGTTAGAAATCGGACTTGGGAGAGCTCAATGTTTTTCAGCAAATTAGATGTGTTGGTACGGAAGACCTCGGGCCAGACCGATAAGGTCATCAAAGATTCTAGGAGGTCCGGTCGGAGTAGCTCGCCCATGGCAACAAACACTACGGCTCCGAAGAGCGAACCCTGTATACTTCCAAGACCGCCGAGTACACACATGCACAGGACCAAAAAAGATTCCCAAAATTTGAACATATCTGGTGAGATAAAAGAATGCCAGCGAGCGAAGAAGGCGCCACCCACGGCGCCAGTGCCAGCCAGGGTAGCGAAGGCGATAGTTTTGTAGCGCAATATGGAGACGCCGCAGCTGGCTGCGGCTAATGAATCTTCACGGATGGCCAGCCATGCTCGGCCCAGGCGGGAGTCCTCAATGCGTCGCATGACTAGATAGATGAGCACCACCAGAGCTATGCCGAGGTAGAAGTAGGGGGTTTCGCTAGTAAATTCATAGTACCATTTTTGGTTGAGCCAGGAAAAATCTATGCTAACTGGATCGATTCCGGGTAGACCGAGGGGGCCGCGGGTGAGCCAGATTTCGTTGGTGAGGAAAAGAACTATGAGTTCGGAGAAACCAAAGGTGGCTATGGCAAAGTAGTCGCCCGTAAGGCGTAGGGTAGGCGTGCCTAGGAGCACGCCCCACAGGGCACCATTAATTGCAGTTAAGGGTATAATAACCCAAAAGTTCAGGCCTGTAGTTATGGTGAGGATGCCGGTAGTGTAGGCGCCAATGCCGTAGAAGCCGACGTAGCCGAGATCGAGCAGGCCGCAGAAACCAGGGAGCACGTTGAGCCCCATAGCTAAGATCATGTAGACCATGATCAGTGTGCCCACATGTATCACATAATCACTCGCTATGGCGGGAAGGGTTAGCAAGACCATGCTGGCAAGAGCGAGGATAAGGTGTTTATTCATGGTTTGGACGTTTTTGTATAATGTTTGACATTTATGCTTTGTCAACTATAGATTTGCCTAATATACCTGTCGGCCGAAATACTATGACTATGATCATGACAGCATAGGCTATGCCATCGCGGTAGAGAGAGGATATGTAGCCTGCGCCAAGCGCCTCAGTCACTCCTAGCACTAAACCTCCGGCCATGGCCCCTGGCACAGACCCAATGCCACCTAGCACTGCGGCCGAGAATGCTTTGACTCCGGCCAGGTAGCCCATGGTCGGGGACATAGTATTGTAGTACAACGACACAAGCACTCCGGCCACTGCGCCCAGGCCTGAGCCTAGAGCAAAGGTGAAGGTGATTACTCGGTCTACATTGATGCCCATGAGTCGGCTCGCTGTGCGGTTTTGTGCTAGGGCCCGCATGGCCGTCCCAGTTTTAGTTTTGTTGACTATGAGATATAGCCCCGCCATCATACTAATGGTGACTATGAATATGAATATATGCAGCCATGTCAGGTAAACGCTTTCGAAGCTAAAGGCCGTTTCTTTAAGGCAAGTCGGTATGGCCTCCTGTGGGAAGGGCCGTGGCCGACTGCCCCAGGCGAGCTGCGCTAGATTTTGGAGGAAGATGGACATGCCGATGGCGGTAATGAGTACTGAGAGTCGGTGCGCCTCACGCAGCGGTCGGTAGGCGATACGGTAAATAATTGCTCCTAGTAGCGCACAACATCCGATGGCCGCAAGGAGCGCTAAATAAAAGGGGAAGCCCAGGGTGGTTATAAATGTGGCGCAGAAAAAAGCCCCGAGCATGTATATCTCTCCGTGGGCGAAGTTGATCAGTTTAATAACCCCGTAGACCATGGTGTAGCCCACTGCGATAAGGGCATAGATGACTCCCAGAGTTAAGCCGTTAATTAATTGCTGTTCAAACACATAAATATCCTTAGATTGGTCAGCATTGAGCGCGGCTGGATGTGACAATATACTGATGCGTACTGGGGGCCTCTGATGACCTGTCGGTAGAGAGGGACATCTGGCGCAGCTAGCACATTGTGGATAAACAAACAGGCTGAACCCGGGTACGGCGGTCCAGCCTGTTTGTTTATCTTTTACAATTTCAGCAAGTTAGTTCATCTGCTTGTCCGCGGGTTTGAAGACACCATCCTTAACCATCTTGACAAAGGCCGACTTCTGGCAGTCACCATTTTTGTCGAAATAAGTCAGTCCGGTGATACCATTGTAGCCCTTTTCGGGACTGTCCATGCCGGCTAGGTAGGTTTGAATTTTAGCTCGATCAGCCCCTACTTCGTTGATGGCCTTGGCCAGAATGCCAGTGGCGTCGTAAGCGTTGGCGCTCATATAGTCTACGTCACGTTTATATATTTCTTTGAACTTAGTCATAAAATTTTTAGCTTCGGGGCCGGCGGTTTCGGGCAGAAATGGGGTGGTTAGGTATGTATTGGATGAAGCATCTTTGGCCAAATTGATATAGTCTACGTTGTCCAGTCCGTCAGCGCTAAACTTAGGCAAATTCATGCCGAGCTTCTTGGCTTGTGTAGCAATGAGAGCGCCTTCGTTATAGTAGCCGCTAATGAACAAGCCATCTGGATTTTTTTGTTTAAGTGAGGTGAGTTGCGGGGTAAAGTCGGTGGCGCCCTTCATGTAACCCTCAATGCCGGCGATGGAAAGGTTGATCTTTTTTGCCTCGGCCGTGAAGGCATCTTTAAGCCCGATACCGTAATCGTTATTCTCGTAAAAAATGGCAATATTTTTAAGTCCAAGAATCTTCATAGCATACTGCGCTAAAAAATGACCTTGGAAATCGTCGCGGTAGACGTCACGGAAGGACCATATTTTGCCTTCTTTATTTTTATTTTTGTTACTGATACCCGCAGCAGTGGCGGCGGGGGAGATAGCTGGGATGCCGGCGCGCACGTAAATGGGTAAGGCAGCTAGGTGGGACGAGGAGCACATGTGACCAACAATGGCCACAATGGTCTTATCGGCTACGATTTTTTGGGCTATAATAGCGGATTCTTTGGGTTCGCACTGTTCATCGAGGTATACTGCTTCTATTTTTTGACCTTTTATGCCGCCGCTGGCATTGATTTCAGCTAACTTCAGTTCTACGCCGGCCTTGACGTTATCGCCGTAGGCCGCTGCGCCTCCGGTATATGGTGATGGTACCGCAATTTTGACCTGTGCTAGAGCTGAAGAGGCACATAGAGCCACTAGGGCCAGGGCGTCGAGGATGTGTGCGATCCGTAATTTGGTCATGGACATTTCTCCGTTACACTATATATACGATGTCGGTACTGTGGGAGCATAGGCAAGCGTCCTAATAGGAAACTACGGCAACTGTTTTATTTGTAATCAATGACACAGTTGGAAAGCTGCTGTCAATTACCAATCTGCAATGTGGCAATGTCCAGACTCAGGATTTATCTGGTTTCTCGGCTTGCGGATTTTTGATCGTCTTGGCTTGTTCTGGTTTTTTTTGGGGAATTGGACTGACCATTGGCTTGGCCGCTAGCTCCTTATAGACTTCATTCTGTAGTACGGGGCTGGTAATTTTTAAGGCCAGAATTTTTTTAAATATATCTCGGGCATCGTCCGTCCGGCCTAGATAATCACGATAGAGGATGCCCAGGTTAAACCAAGCTTGGGGATTGTCCGGATCTAAGGTAGTAATTTGCTCGTAGTAGGCTGCAGCCTCAGGGAATTTTTTGTTTCCGGCCATGCACATGCCTAGAAGACCAAGGAGGTGGATGTCTGAAGGCCAAGCGACTAGAGCCTTGGTTAAAAAATATTGGGCGGCTTGGAAATTACCGACTTCCAGAAATTTTTCCCCGAGTTCTTTCTGTGCCTGTAGGTCTTGCGGATTTATACGTATACGATACATGAGGTCGGCTATGGCCTGTATGCTTACGTTATCGCTATTCATCTGGTTTATAGTGGTCATGGCTGATGGCATGTTTTTTAGCATATCGGTTATGGGGTGGGAGGCTTGATCATGCGCCGAGTTAGTTTGGGTATGTTGTAACTGGATATGGATAGGTTCCAGACGATGTAGAAAAGCAGTTAGAAATATGACCATCAGGGCGACAGCGGTGGCGGCTAGAGCGACTTTGGGGCTAATATTTGGACGAGTGGGGCCGACTAAAATTTGGTGATGTGTTGTCGAGGTATCAGATTTATTTTTTTTTGTGGTCATGTTGAACCATCTCCAGGTGGATTAGACGCAGATACAGTTGGCGCTGTCGTCCGGCTAGGAAGGCCACATAACCGGCAATGCCTAGCCATACTGCGATGTTAGCGATGAGTAGATAGATAGACATTTCCATAGAGGTGAGTTCCTTTTGGCTTAGTTCTTTCGAGGAACTAGGTCTCTTGGCGCAAGGTTAGAATGAACAACCGGTCTCGAATTTCTAGCTGCCGTTGCCGTGTTAGTATTAGAGCTAGCCATAGAAAGGCCCAGGATGTTACGCAGGCGATGACCGTGGTGCGCATTTCTGGCTCCAGGCTGCTGCCCTGACTGGCAAAAATTGCTGGATGGATACTGCGCCACAGCCTGGCAGAGGCGAAGACAAGAGGTACGTCCAAGAAGGCCAAGATTCCGAGGACTGCACAGACTGTGCCCTTACGCCGGAAGGTCATATCTATGCCGCGTATAAGTAGATAGGCTGCATAGACGAAGAACATGACCAAGGCCGTGGTTAGTCTAGGATCCCAAGTCCACCAGACATTCCAAGAGTAGCGGGCCCAGAGCGATCCTGTAACTAGGGTTAGGGCGCAACAAAGCATTCCCACCTCGGCCGATGCCTGAGCCAGACGGTCATGGCGGGGTTCAGGTCTGTGTAAGAAGCGAATACTGGCCATGCAGACTACAAGGAAGCTGATCATGGCCCACCAGGACATAGGTATATGGATGTATAAGATTTTCTGTATCAGACCCATAGTCTGTTCCACAGGAGCATAGGCCCATATGAACCACTGACTGCCGGCTACAGTCAGGCCAGCGGCTAAGGACAGAAGGGTTAGGGAGATGTGGGGGGTAGTCATCTGGATCCTTTGTTGGATGTGGTAAGCAGTCGGTTATATTAGTCGATAGATTCAGTCCTCTGAGTTATACACAAATGAAAACAACAGCAAGCCGACCCCGCAGGATAAGGCGTCAAAGGCCGCAGCTAGGCCAACCCAAGCTTCCAACCCATTGGTCGGGGCGCCTAGTGTTGCGGCACCTAGACGTACTCCGGCCAAAAGTAGCGGAATTAGGATAGGAAAAAGGATCACCGAGAACATAGATTCCCGGGCTGCCTGCCCTTGAGCCAGTGCGCCCATGAACGAACCCATAGTTACCAGACCAAGATCTATCAGAGCTATGACCCCTAGTCCAAAGAACGCTGGACCTTTTAGTCTTTGTCCCAGTAAGATTAGCATGGCCGGTAGGAGCACGATCTGCACCGCGACCATGAGTATGGCCCCAGCCATAGTTTTGCCTAGCCAGACAGCATGGTGGGGGATGGGCGCTAATAGGAGGGTGAGCCGGGCTGCATTGGGTTCCTCAATCCCGTAGAGGGAGTTGAATATTAAAACTTGGCAAAAAATCGAGGCTAGCCAGAATATTGCAGCCGCGGCTTGGGGGTTGATCCATTGTCCAGGATCGGTCGTCAAACTGAAAAGAAAAAGCAGCAAGAGCCCGAGCAGTAGCGCTTGCACGAGACCGGCGCCTCGTAGGGCTACCAGGTGCAGGTCTTTGCCTGCGATGGCTAAGGTTGGACGCAGGATCATGTCATGGCTCCTTTAAGGATAGAGCAGGTCGTCGTTTTAGATAATGTGACAGTCGCGTCCTTCGGCAAGTAACCAAGCGGGCACTTGTCTGGCGGGCCGAAAAAGGTTTGTTGTCTGTTATCTAGGACTAGGAGTAGATCGGCCATGGTCAAGTCTTGTTCCAAATTGTGGCTGACCAAAATCAAACTCGCCCCACGATTGCGACAGGTCATAATTTCTTGATAGAGAGTAGCCTTGGAGCGCGGATCTAGTCCTGTAGCTGGCTCATCCAAAAGTAATAACTCTGGCCTAGTAAGCAGAGTCCTAGCTAGGGCCAGGCGTTGAGCCATGCCACGGGAGAAGTGGCCAGCTCGTTCTAGGGCTACGGCATGCAGGCCCATTCGATCTAGTATTTTTAGGAGCATCGTGTTTCTAGTTTCTTTCCGTGGTAGCCCATAGAGACGTGAGATAAACCGCAAATTCTCTAGGGCAGTTAGCTGTGGATAGAGTCCGGTTTGGTGGCCTAAATAACCGATCAGGCCTGGGGCGACTCGGCAGTTCATCTCTCCAGAGGTCGGTCGCTCTAGGCCGGCAATGATCTTGAGCAGAGTAGATTTACCAGTTCCATTGGCCCCAGCCACCAGAAGTACACGGCCGGCTTCCAGGTGCAGGTTTACGTCTTTGAAAACTAGACGTAGGCCGAAGCGTTTAGTTATGTGGGAAAGGACAAGGTGCATGGCCATTTGACCCGTCTAACCGTCTTTCGAGGTTGGTTGGATAGATTTGCCCTTCAAAGACATGCCTAGGAAGGGGAACAGGATTATAAGGGTACCCCCGATCCAAATCCAGTTAATCAATGGGTTAACATTAATCTTGACTATTATATCGCCATGTTCGTCTATAGACTCAAGCGTGGCATAGAGTTCATCCCCGAGGCTGGGGATGACTGAGACTTCGGAGAAAGGCTTGTTAAAATTACGGTAGATCCGACGTTGAGGTGTGAGCATGCCTAGTTTGTGGCCATCACGGGTCACACATAGCGTGGCCTCAATAAAGGTTATGTTTGGTATTTTGTCATTGCGTAGATTTGCGTAGGTGACTTTATAGCCGGCGATCTCTAGGTGTTGACCAAATTTGAGAGTGCCCCTTATACTGGTTTGGTATGGGCCAGAGAAGGCTACTCCGATTATGACGAGGGCCAGACCTACATGTACACCATATGCGGCCCATGTGCAGCGCATCCGGCACATGCCGGGGTGAGTAATTAGGAGTACAGTGTAGCTGACAAGGCAGGCCATGGCGGACGCTGTGGCAAAAGTAGCCAAGAGTTTGTGCATTCCTACAAACCATAAGACTCCAAAGGTGCCTAAGAAGGCGCCGACTATATATAGAGCCCTGCGTCGGTTGGTGAAGCCGCCTTTCCAGGTTAGCCAGGGGCAGATCGTCAGAACACCGGCCAGGAGCACAAAAAAAGGCAGACAGACTCGATTATAAAAGTCGGCGCTTAAACCATGGGGATTTGAACTCCAGGTTTTGCTGAGGACCGGCCAGAGTGTGGCCAACATAATAATCAGCCCCAAGGCTAGCAGGATCCAGATTGTCAGGGTTAAGAAGCCATCCCGGCTGCCTATACCGGCCAAGGGCCGGCCGGCCGGGGGTGGGTAGGCGTGGATTATCAACAGGACCAGAGCTAGACTGATCAGGATGAAGACTAGGAGTACGCCGCTTAGGCCGCTTTCGCCAAAGGCATGCAGGGAGTCTACTACGCCGCTGCGTACCAGGTAGGTGGCGAAAAAACTGGTGATAAGTGTCAAGGCCATTAGTAAAGTATTGGTTCGGGGCAGACTACCACGTCTTGTCTCAAGGACCGTGGTGTGTAAGGCTGCTGTACCCACCAGCCAGGGGATGAGAGAGGCGTTTTCCACCGGGTCCCAAGCCCAATAGCCACCCCAGCCTAACTCCATGTAGGCCCACCAGCCGCCCAGGATAATGCCGGCAGTAAGCAATAGCCAGGCCAGCAAGGTAAAATTGCGTGAGGCTATGGCCCAATGGGGCTCCTGTACGGTAAAGGAAATATATCGGTCGGTGGGCAAGGATTTTTCGCGGTTACCTCGGCCCATGAGTAATTGGGCCAAGGCTAAGCAGGCCGGCACGGTGAACCCGGCATAGCCGAGGAAGAGTAGCGGTGGGTGAAAAATCATGCCTGGATTCTGCAGGAGCGGGTTGAGGCCATTGCCATCCGCTGGTGGCGGGGTAACTTGTTGAAATGGACTCGAATATGAGGTAAGGAGCAGGAGCAGAAAGGCTGTGATCCCATGATAGAAGACCCAAAAACATAGGCACGTGGCCTGGGATAGCTTACGGTAGCTATCCGTGGTCCAAAAAACCATCCCTAACAAGGCTACTGTCCAGAGCCAGAAAAGTAGCGAGCCAGATTGCCCAGCCCAGAAGGCTGTTATAGTGTATAATAAAGGCAGGGTTAGGTCAGTGTATTCAGTAACATATAGGAAATCGAAATCTCGGGCTATTAGGGCGCGGTAGAGGACAAAGGAAGCAACCGTGGATAGGCCTAGGACTATGAGTTGGCAGCGTTCGATCCAGGTTAGGAGTTCTTGGCGGCCAGTCCAAAGCTGAGCTAAAGCCGTAAATGCGCCGGCTAAGGCTATGACGAGGGCTATGACGAGGGTAGCATGAGCGAATAAATGCATGGAGTCTCCTTGTCAGTGTTAATTTTTTATAGTCTGGATGGGGGGTAGAAAGAAAGTGGCCGGGTCAATGTCGGGACTAGAGTTAGGCCATAAGTGTGTGGCCTTAGGACGGCATGGAGACGTGCATAAACTTGTCAACGGATCTGGCAGAGGCACTATGATGCTTTCGTCGTGTCCTTGTAAGGCATATAAGTCGGGGTTATATCTTGAATTGACATCCCGGGCTATACATTTTGACTCATGTCCTGACCTATATTCTATGCCGTCACTTTAATTATGCTATATGACTATGGCCATCCATCATGGATGCTGTATCTTACTTATACTTATGTCTTTTTTTATGCTTATGCCGGCCACCTATATGATATTTTCTTTGACTAACTGTTGCTGGTGCTTCACTTATAACTGGAATAGCTAGTCATATAGCTTGATGATGCTCTTAGTCACAGTCTGGATCTTGACGTTATCCATAGGTTCGGAATAGAGTAGGATGCCGATATCGAATTATTTGGAGGTCATCTTCAGCTGGATTAAGTGGTGATGAAGTTATTGGCGAGTTCGTTTTGAAGTCGTTTGAGCACAACATGCTATTCCAGCGTAATATTATTGGCCTGATAGGCAGCTGTTAACGTTGGGGGCAGTGAGTTTATTTGGTTACGGTCAAAAATTGCAGGGAAGGAATGGTTGCCGGTCTGGTTATGTTGCTGGGTTGAGGCCGAGGTGGTCAACAGACTAGGCAGATTGTGATGGACAAAGATATGGTTTATAATATTCTTTTCAGATAGTAGTTTGTGTACTATATATTCAAATAAGTTGGGTTGATGATATAGGTATTGACATATATATTTTTTAGTATCGTGCTAATTGGATAAATGCTATGTAACATTAGGTATAGTTAGTTATATTACTTCACATTGCGAGTCGCTATTCTTAGATAACGGGAGCTAAAAAAATAATATGTAACAATAATTTAAGATGTTTGATTATTAGATACTTTTGGTAGTATCATCTATTTACTTGATAGCTTGAATAGTTAGACTGTATAGAATAAGGTAAATTTTTTGACTATAATTCATATTTTAGTGCCGGCGAGGAAGACATCAAAAATATATTGATCGAAATATGTTGGTCGAAGAGGTAAGAAGTAGGAACGTCTATGATTTTCTATTTGCAGCAAACATATTTCTGGCTGGTTATGTTACAGGTCAATCTATAACCGTCGCCAATACATGATGAATAAAATAATCTGTGTAATAAATATTGCCGGTAGTGTCATTAGTGATGGCTAGAAACTAACAGTTTTAAGGCACTCGGTTTTTCTTTTGGTACTTCGAAGGGCATTTGGTCATGAGCACTGTGGCCTTGAAGGCCTGGTTATCTTGAGCTTTCGTGGATTTTGGCAGGCTACCCTCTACTATAACCTCGGCCCCGTCCTTAAAAGTGTTGGGCACTGTGCCTTGATATTCCACCCAAAGGCTCTTGTTCACGTCATCCTTGTCTATTAATCGAAAACGTATTCCACGTTGATCCTGTAATAATATGATTTTTTGGCCGTCCACTGTGCCGAATAGCCGCGCTGAGGTGAGTTTTTCCGCCGGCATAGCCAAGGCTTCGGCTACGTTCACAAAATAGACGCTGTCGGACGAAATTCCTGAGAATACCAGATAGCCTAATCCGGCTGCTAACAGCATAAATGCCGCGATATATACGCCTTTACTACCTTGTTTCGACATTTGTGTTTCCTGATTATTAGTCGGCAAGAATAATAGTTGGAGACCAATCTACATCTTAGTTTTTTTTTATGACAATGAAGTCTCAACGGCTCTGTGTCAACTGTTCACGTTGCCGTCTGGCTAACTCTCGTAGATCTTCTACAGCGTCGGTTTCGTCTACGATTTCCCGGCCAAGCATTTCCTCCAGCACGTCTTCTAGGCTTACCACGCCAGCTATGCCGCCATACTCGTCCAGCACCACGAAGAGATGTACCCGGGTCTGTAAAAATTTTGGGAGTAGGCGATCTAGGGTTAGCGTTTCTACTACGAAGCGCACTGGACGCATGAGCTCGCCTAGACACATGGCGTGACGGTCGTCGGCCAAGGCTCTAAGCACATCGCGTCGGTAGACCAGCCCTACTACGTTCTCTGTGTCTCCTTTGTCAAACACTGGAATACGACTATAGTGCCATAGTCCGGGCACGTCTTTGGCCTCAGCTACAGTGGAGTAGATGGGCAGTGAGAAGATTACCATGCGTGGCGTCATGATCTCACGCACGGTCTTTTGGTCTAAGTCTAACACATTTCGGATGGTTAATTCCTCAGATGGCTGGATGCGGCCGGACTGGAGAGAGAGACTGACTACGGCGCGAATATCGTCCTCGGTGGTCTGGGGAATATCATGTCTAGACCGAAGGGAACGTACTATCAGACCACTGATCCAGATGATCGGTAGAAGAAGCCAAATTAGCCATTGTAATGGCTGAACCAGGTATGGAGCCAGCTGGCGGGCATGGGCCACTCCCAATGTTTTTGGGATTAGTTCGCCAACCACCAGGACAACAGCGGTGAAGAGTACGGCAAAGGGACCCATGAATTCGCTACCGAACTCCTGTACCGCTGCGGCGCCGACTAAGGTGGCACCGGCAGCGTTGGCTACGGTGTTTAAGGTCAGGATAGCCGCGATGGGTTTCTCTATATCAACTCGCAGGCGAAAGAGCACTTGTCCAGCTGGTCTACCGGAGCGGCGTAGCTGATCTACAAAGCTCCAGGGCAAAGAGTAAAGCATGGCCTCGGTAATGGAACAGAAGAAGGAAGCCAGCACAGCCACCACGAAGATAGCGATGAGCGTGGTCATATTGTGGGATCGATATGGGGTGTGGAGAGTGTGACTAGGAGTAAAGTTATTACTCCTGCGCCGAGATATTTTTTTAAAGCATTCAGCCCTGCGGAGAAGCTACTGCGTCCGAGGCTGATACGACGATGAGCCGCTAGGCCGTAAAATAGTACTCTATGTATAAGCAAAGTTCTGATATTTTTTCAGAGTTATATTACAGAAGGCAGCCACATTTTTAAGGGCTATAAGTGTCTCATATTGTTACATGATAACGGTGTCTAGTAGTTCTAATAGTTCGGAGTTTCAGGTAGTTTTGAAAACCTTGGACACAGCCATGGCAGCTAGAAGCCAGGCAATACGGCAACCACCAAGCTGATATGCTGTGGTCGACTTCGTCGGAAAAGAGCAGCAATCCGTGATACCAGACCAGAGCTATTATGTGCCGGAAGTCGTTTTTGTAGGCAAAAAATAGTGGGATTGCGGGGGGGGTATGTTGATCGATCGGGTATCTAAAATTATGGTTCGTTCCAATATATTCAAGTTCGGCGCCGTCATGGGAACAATAGATATATCTAAGGCCATCATACGACAGCTGATGGTCTTGAGCAAATAAGATATGAATTGTTAACATGGTCTGGGTATGATCACAAGGTCCTTGGGTTTGAGTAGGCCGGAATAAAAAAAACAATGATGGCCTTTTCGACGTCACTCTAGATGGTTGGATTATTTGCTAACAACCTTGTACAATTTTTTGGTTCCTAATATAACTTCGAACCATACTCACGGGGTCGATGGGCCTAAGATTAAGGGCAGGCAAGTATTTTTGGTTATCCGATCCAGACTAAGAAGCTCGGCAATTATCAATTTTTTTGCGTTTCAAGACGTAGATCAGGTGTTGCACGCTTAGCTTGTGGGCGGTAAGTAGTTTCATAAAAATTGGAACTTCTGGGACATTAAAAAACATCCATCTGTTATCATTATATTTTTTTGACGATACTAGTGTACAAGAGATACTATTTTTGATCAATATATATTATATAAAAAAAATAATGTTCGGCCTGTCGCTTCTGACACTAGACATGAGGTACTATATGGGCATTACTGGTCACAGTTACCGTTTTTAGACGGCGAAAGAGTAGTTACCCTGCATGAATTCTTCTACATACCAGTCAATTTGGTCGTGGTCTGCTAATACCATATCTAGGAGCCGTACGGCGCCTAGTAATCGACCAAGGCGGTCGAGGGTTTTCCGTGTAGTGGCGTAGTCGTATTTTTTGAGTGAGCCGCGAACTAGATCGCCCTTGATCTCGGCCTTGAAGTGCAGTCTTTTGAGGATGCGGGCGATGAGTTTAGCGCGCCGAGCACGGCGAGTGATATCCGCGGCGCCGCCCTTAAAAGAAAAAGTAACATAGTTGTCGTTGATTTCTTTTCCGCAGAAGACGTCCAACACGGCGAAGTGATAGCCCAGACAGGCATTAAAGTTCATGTAGTCTCGGGAGAGCACGACATAGTTGGGTCCGCTCATGCGTTCGTCTATGGCCGCTTCGGGCCGCATAGCCGATTCGGCCACGATGGTGGCGAAGCCGCGCCAGTCCAGGCCTACACTGCCCACTCATCGTACGTCGTCATGGAGCATGCCATCTATCAGAGCCTGGAAGGGGATGCAGGTTACCTCTTCGCGTACGGCGTGGCGTTGCCCTGAGGAAAGGGACAGGCCGTCGCTCAGGTCGATGGCATAAATGCGCATGGGTAGTTCAGTATTACCTGGACTGCGCCGATCAGGTTCTTTTCTAGGATATCACCGATGGTAAACATCTCACGCATAGCGATTTCATGGGCGAAGCGGATGACATCGTGCAAAGTTTGGCATCCGGCCGGACTAAAAGTATTTTGATTCGGATCCACTAAGTTAAGGATGGCGATACGCTTGAGGGCTTGATGGGCTGCATTCCAGACAGGTGAGTCTTTCATAGGATTTATGGTCTTGCGGCGCTCTAGAATTTTTTCCACTCGGCCTTGGAATATTATGTGATTGGTAGCATCTACGGTGATTTCTTTTCCGTGGGTGATAATTTTGGTGGCGTTGCCTGTGCCAATAAGAGTAGGTATGCCGAATTCCCGGGCTACAGAGGCCATATGCCCGGTTACGCTGCCTACGTCGGTGACGATAGCTTGCACACGGCCAAGCAGGGGGACATAGCAGGGGGAGGTTTGTTCTGCCACCAAGATGACGCCTTCTGGCACGCCAGTCAGATTGTGATCTGATGTGAGCACGTAAGCCGGGCCGCAGGCTTTGCCCCGTGAGGCAGTGACGCCTCCGGCCAGTATGGATGGGTGCCTGGAAAATTCTAAGGCTGGATTTTCAGGAGATATGAGAACGGTCTGCTCAACCTGGTCAGCGATATCGAGGTTAAGGAGCCGAACTTGGATGATCACAGGGTGTCCAAAATAATCAACGGCCCATTCGATATCTAGAGGTTGGCCATAATGCTCTTTTAGAATTAGGCTATATTTGGCTAGGGTTAAAAGTTCCTCGTTGGTAAGGCTTGGGGAATTGCGTTCTTCGGGGGGTATTTCTATTTCAACTAAACCAGAATTCGGTGCCAGAGTGATTAAGGTGAGCTTATTCGATATTCGGGAAGTGATTACGGTCAGATCGGCTTTGTCCACGCTAAAAAAAAATCTGCTGTGGCTGAGCCATCCATAGCTTTGACCCCCAGACCTCGGACCGAGTTCATTAAGAACAGATTGTGTTGTAGGTCATTAGGGTCGCGGGTATATATGGTTCCGCTGGCTTTGGCATTGACCATAGCCAGCACGAGCACGCACATAGTGGCGTCTTTATGGGTATAACTATGTTTGAGGTGGTAGTAGACTGCCCGAGGAGTGAATGTGCTGGCTACTACTTTCTTATAGGCCACAGAGAGTTCCTCTGGGGAGATACCGAGCACTGAGGAATATTGGCCGGCGAAGCTGGACTCAGAGTCCTCGGCTATGGCAATGGAACGTACGGCGAGCCAGCAGTTTGAGCCGATGCCGTCGGTCAGTATAGTAGCTTTGGTAGTCAAAGATGCAGCTAGGTTTTTGGGCAAGACTGTAGCAGTAATCATGGTCTGGATTTTTTTACAGATGGCTAGGAGCGCGGCAGTATCATCTACGTCCAGGCCTTTGAGCTGACGGTCAATGCGTTTGACCAGGCCGTCATTTTTTAGAAAATGCTGGCAAGCATAGGCTGTGACTGCGAAGCCGATGGGTACGGGCAGGTGAATGTGGTTATAGACTTCTCTCAGGTTGGCGGCTTTGCCGCCTACCTCATTTAGTCGTTTCATGCTTAACTGGTCTAAGGGTATAGTTAGATCGGAATATTCTAGCCGTTTAGGGCTAATCAGCTCCTTGAGTACAGATACACCTATACGTTCTACCACGTCTGGTAGATCCGGGTAGCGGTTCTGAGAGAGAGCACTCAGATCTTCGGCGATATTATATACTTCCCAAACTAGCCTCTCGGCTAGGTTGATGACTGCATCTCGAGTAAAAGGAGCGGTACCATAACACATTTGCTCGATCTCAGTAATGAGTTCTAAGGCGTGGTTATTACCTGCCAGGATACTCTTGAGGTGGCTGTATTTAGTCTGGAAGATGGTTTTTTCGAAGCTGTTTTTTTTGAGATAGCGGTCTCCAGAAAATATTTTTAAGAAGTTATGTAGGGGCACGAGATATTTCCTGGTCGGGGGAGTAGACGTATAGACAGATGAAGAAGTCCTGCCGAAAACGGCGCATTGAGTTAATGGGTCTGTTGGGGGCATGCTAGACTATTGTTAGATTATTCTACGGTCAATAGTCATTGTCAATCTAGTCGTCTGGGAGTGGAGACGAGCTAGATTTTGGTGAGGGCATATCAGTTAGTAAAAAAATATGTGTGGCTACGTTTAGGGGTTGAGGGTCGGTTCTTAGCCTTCCTAAGTGCGGTCCAAAAGGACTATGAGGTAACCGAGGTTATGGTTATAGTGCCTGATCCGCTCAGGCTTCCGGGCTGGAGCACGAATCAGATGGGCATGCCGTACTATTTTCGTTCAGAGGACGGGGCACAAAGGCTTGTTTACACTAATTGGACATTATCCGGCCTTATTCATCGTTCCAGGTAGGCGGCAAACTATAGTTCTTTACTCCAGCCAGCCCAACCAGCAGTCATTTAGCTAGGACTGTTAGGCCATTGACGGTAATGCGGTCCTGGATTAACGCACTCTAGACTCGAAGCGATAGTATTTGTTTTTCTAAAGACTGTGGGGGCATGGACTATCCGATGGTATACGCTTGAGATGCTGTCCTGGGTTTGGCATATCTGGCAGTCAGTAAAGGGGGCAGTTAAAATGAATATAGCTGTTGGGGCGGCGGGGCAGACTTTTAATATGTAGCCATATATGAGACGATTTTTTTCCAAGTTAGGCTTGAATATTGAGTGTGATCAAGATACAGTTTGTACCCAAGTCGGACTGAAGATGAGCATTTCGGTCAGGGTCAGACTTATTCGTAGTGTTTAGCCGGAGTGACCGGCCAATTATTCTTGATTCAAGGTGGTTAGCTTTATAATAAAATAAGGTGCGGTCCAAGCAGGACACGGCTTCAGCAAACCAGACGATTGCGAGTTTTTTGAGTGAGTTATTGGAAGCGAAATTAACCTGATAAATATAGAGACGGTCCGTCGAGACGTAAATAACAATTTAGATATATTATACGCAATCTATAGACCATTAGCTGATGGTCGTGGTTCGGCAGGGACTTTCATCGCTGAGTGTGGTGCATCCGAATGGAACTCCAAGGCTAGTTATTTACGGCTTTAGGTCACGTGGTCTGGAATCCAAATAGAAATTATTTTTGGCCGGATTCGATCTGGGTTTGAGATTTTTTAGAGTAATTCTATTCCGGGTGGTATTGCTGAAAAAAGTTCACGTAGCAATTTTTTATGCAGACGGCATAGATGAAGTTGAGGTTCCGGATTAGTTTGGCAGAGGCGCGTCCATGCGCACGAAAGAGCGGACAAACAACTTAGCAAGGCCGCTGTAGGAGGGTTAATGGACGTGGGCAAGCCATCGACGGACTGTCTCTATGCAGTCAGTGGCGGTGAGAGTGTCGGTAGCCAGTATGAAGTCTGCAGCTTTGGCGTAGAGGGGTAGGCGTTCGTAGTAGAGATCTTCTAAAGTTTGGTCTGGAGCGATGACTAGGCCACGTCGCTTATAGAAATGAAGTTCTTCGGTCGCGTCCGGTTTTGGTGGAGCAGCTGTGTCGATAGGACAGTTTGACAGACCTGAGCAGTAATGGCTTTCGGCCATACGTCGGCGGATAGTAGCCAGGCTGGCCTTTAGATATATGACCGGCCCGAGGCTTTTGAGCCGGGCTATGGCCTTGAAGCTATATATAAGGCTGCCTCCAGTAGAGATAATACAGCGATTGGTATCCAAATTTGTCACTAATTGTTCTTCAGCAATCAAAAAGTCAGAAAGTCCTAGAGTATCCACGAGGTCCTGGAGGTGAATGCCGAAATAGGCCTCCAAAAGACGATCCGTATCTATGCAGGCCCAGCCCAAAGCTACAGCTAAACCCTTGCCGACAGTGGTTTTGCCTGTGCCAGCCATACCAATGAATGAAATAGTGCCATCTTTTGACAGGGCGCTGGCCGGTATGCCGAAGCTGGGTAGTATGGTGGGCATATAATATCGTGGAGGGTCGGACAAACGGTACTATGATGATAAGTAAATTTACTTGTCCTGCCGGATATGGTCAAGGCCACGGCGGTCGTAGTGATCCGGATGATATCGTCGCAGTGTCCATTTTGTATTAAAGCACGACTATCTTGCCACACATTGTTTTTTTTAAGAACTTCGTAATGGATATTGCTCATAAATTTATAGATTAATAGTAATCTTTATATTAAAATATATATAAAAAATTAGTATATCTGTCTCATAGCTAGCTTAACTTTGCTATGCTCGGCTAGCATTTATGAATGAATAATTATTGATTACATGATAAAAAATGGGTGTATCTTGCTGAGATACGAAGAATATTGTTAATGATTTTTTATTGATTTTCGGTGCACTAAAGATATTGATAATATTTTAATACTAGCAGCATTAGTATATTATCTGAGGAAGGGCAAAAAAGCTTCTCGTTTGCAATAGTTTTATCCTGCCTGTGAAGATCGTCACTGCGTTAATTATTGCGTTTACAAACTTTAGTGCGTTTATTTTTTTCTGCAGAGTACTGTGATTTGAAAGCCATCAGGCTGTCATGTTCATCCGGGACAAATCGGTTTTCAATGACTCTACAGAAAAAATATTTTCTGATGTGCGGGCCACTAATGTCGATTTGGTGTTCTTGTTTTTCATGTTCACCTATGTAGCTGATATTAATCGCGCTGACCGATCTAAAAACCATTAAGTCCATTATCGTGTAGTTCAGTTGTTCGAACAGTTATATTTTTTCAAGATCGATTATGATATCACCGACATGCTGAGGTGAATATTCAGGACGTGGACTGACGCACTTATATTTTATTTTTTTATCAAGACGAGAAATATTAATGACCCATCTACAAAAAAATATAGTGACCGTCATGATTATGCTAAATTTTCATGATCGATAATGCCGTAACACTCGTACTTATCACTATGGTCACCGTTTTTTTACTTGATTCTTTCTTCAGAAGTAGATCCTTGAATTTATGCTCTCTATTGAGAACTCCGATTGCTAAGCACATAAGATAAACGACATGTAAACATCTGGTGTTTCAGTCCAGGATATCATAGCGTCTTCATCGTTTTTCGGCGGCACAATAAAAAAATCAGTGAAGATTAAAAAAATATTATTTTTCTAGTTCTATTGGACGTCGACAAATTTGATATTTAATTATATTTAAATTCTAACAAAAAAATGTATTTAAAATAATTATAAACATGTTTAATATATTAGCCATATCTATATTATAGTAGCAACAAACTTTACGAAATATCTCTCGGCATTATTGTGGATGAGCACAGTTTAAACCTTTTTTTAATTCTTATGAGACCGACAGTACAGGATTTCTAAAATATTAATGTTAACAGCGTGCAGCTAAAGCTTGTAAAAAATATAATATAATCAGAATTTAGGCCGTAGTCAACAATACGATGGTCGTTACCAATAATGAGACAAAGTTTGTGGTGGTTAAATTCATACAGTTTATGAGACAGAACGTCATACAATATAGTAACCTATACATCTAGGCTGGACTATTTTTTACGTTATTATGATATCAAATTTATTTCTGATATCTCGAACGGACCATAAACATTCTATGTCCATTATCGATGATCTATCCTCAAAAATCTGACTAAATCCAACGGCTAGGTCATGATTAAGCAAATACAGTATTACAAATATGGATATTAACGACTACGCTAGTTGTATTCATTCAACAATTATAAAAATATATTTAGATGTATTGGCTATGTCAGCACTGACAAAAACGCGGTTAAAATTACTAACTTTATCATGTCATATACGGAAACACTACAGCAATGAACGGAACTAATGTTTTTTTGTCTCATATGCTTATGAAAGAAGTATTATTAATTATGGTACGATCTTTGATCGAATTAATCTTATCATTAAGGTCGTTGAGATTGCTAACGTATGCTCGCTACGAAAATAATTTTTATTGGAAATAATAACTAAATCTGCGAAATATAAGTATAAACTAAGAAAATAGCACTGATATAGTCGTCAAAGTAGATTGCATAGGAAACTAATTGTTGATGCAGTGGGCGTATATAACCTATGGACATTAGCGGTGGCTAGTAATACCCAGAACCTTTATACTACTATACCCATCGGAGTTATAGTAAAAATACAATAGGATAGTGGATGACGCTAAACTAAAAAAATATTCACCATCTCTATTCTTTCACGCTTCGAAAGAGCTGTTACATCTGTAATTTTAACCTGCTGTAGTATAATATATATGTATGACCTGGTAGTGAATATCACCGCGCAGAGCTAAGTAATTTTTATAAAAGAGACACCCTTTTATACCTTAGTTAAAGATCGGGTAATAAGTAAATTTTATTCTCTCGGTATAATAGAACATAACTGATACAATGTCGCCAATTTTATCGTCTAGGATAATTTTTTTTGATGGGATAAAGAAGTGTAGCGTCTATAATATGAATGGAGCATAGTTATTATATATCTAAATTTATGATCTAATAATTGACGCTGACTTAACGTTTGGAATATTGGAACTTAGCACGGGCGCCACGCTGACCATACTTCTTGCGTTCCTTCTTACGTGCATCGCGTGAGAGGAAGCCGGATTTTTTGAGTGCGGGCCGGAGTTCAGGATCCAGATTAATCAGAGCCCGAGCTATGCCCAGGCGCACAGCCGTTGCTTGGCCAGTCATACCGCCACCTTCTACAGTAATTCTAATATCAAGATTGCCCATCTTGTTAGAAGTTACTAACGGCTGGTAGATGATCATTTGTAGCGAAGGACGCGGGAAGTAATCTTCTATGCTACGGTCGTTTATAACGATCTGGCCGGTACCAGCGAATAAGCGAGTTCGTGCTATAGCGGTTTTACGTCGGCCGGTGCCGTAATGCTCTATGTTCATAAGGTTACTCTCGTTAAAAAAAATAGTGCAGGGTGGTAGTTAGTAAGGAAGCTTAAGGAGTTTGGGATTCTGGGACACATGCGGATGCTCAATTCCAGTGTAGATTTTGAGCTTTTTAAGCATGGCTCGACCCAGGCGAGTTTTAGGCAACATGCCGCGTACAGCCTTGCGGATAATTTCTTCTGGTTTGGTAGTAATTATTTTGGCCATGCCTTGGCTCTTCAGACCGCCGATGTAACCGGAATAGCTATAATATCGTTTATTCGCAAGTTTATTGCCAGTTACGGCGATCTTACCGGCATTAAGTAAGATGATGAAGTCGCCGTTGTCTATATGTGGGGCAAATTCAGGTTTATGCTTACCGCGCAGACGATTGGCGATCTGTGTCGCCATCCGGCCTAATATTTGGCCGGATGCATCAACTATGAACCACTCACGTTTTATATCTTTAAGGGCGGGAGTCCAAGTTTTCATGGATATGCTCCTTCGTCGCGAAATTATCATATATAATAGATTCTGAGGCCGGCGGTGTCAAGAAAAAAAATGTATTAAGCAGCAACTCATCTCAACAGGTAAGATAAATGGTCATTTGCTAAGGCTATTGTCTGTGGCGGTTTAGCGTAGTTTTTTTGTCGTAAAGTCAGTTGCCAATGTATATGATATGGGAGATAAAGATGATAAAGACCACCGTTGACCCATAAGATGTTCCCCGATCATGAATTTAGCCGTCGCATAATTTGCAATTGGATAGGAAGATTTTTACTCGAGGAAAAATCAAACAATATTCATATCGACACGACAGGTGGCATTCAGATTCGGCTTTTTTGAGTTATTATTTTGAGTTATAATCCGGGTATACTTTAACCTATCCTGCTTCTTGGTAGTCTGCCACCACTTGGGCCTCTGTGGTCCGAGCAGTGGTAGACGCTGGCGGTCTGTCCTGCAGTCAGATGCTATAGCCAGTACCCTGTATCTCCTTTGTTTGCTTCCTTGAGCGGCACAGTAAATTTTCTTACGCTAGAACAATGTGACACGCCAAGCGTACCGTCGTGGACCTCATCGTCCACACTTTAATTGTCTTGTTTTTGGCTTGTTATTTTGGAGGCTTGGATATATAATATAGAAGGTACTATAAAATTGTCGCGTTTGTTGCTTTCAGCAAATATTATAGCCCTTACGGGCATACCAGTCTATAATTAATGTCCCTTCCCCCCTTGATACGGCCTGGATGTTGGGTGCCATCGAGGCGTGAAATACGTAGATCTATTATCAATTTTCTAAATGAAGTCCATATATGAAACACGTCGTGTAGATTCAACTGTACTTTATCCAGGTAGCCTTGTGGAGATGAGAATAATTTAATATCATTAGCCATATGAGATTATTGGTGAGTTTTTTATTAAGTTCTAGCTGCTATCTGCCATACCGTCTTTTTTATTCCTCAAATAATTTTTTAGATTTTTTTTCACCTTACTGCAGCCACGAGGCGGCTAAAGCTAATAATTAAATTTATGATTGATGCTGTGGCGACTTTCGACCCAACAGCAAAGGCTAGTTCTTTGATTGAGGGCTATTATTGAGCCTGATGGGACATAGATACTTACTAATTTCATACTCGCTACCTGGGCTTTGGACTACCGCGGACAAGTGCTAGCCTATAATAACTTCAGGGATTTTCTGTGGCATATGAAGCGATTGATTGGCTACCTTCCGCGCCGTCTTTCTGGCTTCCACATTAGGGTTACCGCTTTGTTACTATATAATAGCCAGGCTGGACGCCTTAAATCTGGCTGACTCTGATAGCATTCTGTTATTTTTTTTAGCTGCCGCGGTTTCTAGCACAGCCCAAATCTGTACTGTCGGAGCGTTAGTTTGTCGGTTTTATACGTACTGATCATAATTCTTTTCGGTCGTCGACCTAGTCAGCCTGAGCCAGGCGGATAAGAAGCTTCTACATACCGTCGTCCAGGAGGTCCTTGCTGCTCACCTTGAAAAAATTGGTTCTAACTCCGTCTAATCAGTTTTTTTATGTCCTATAAGAGCGCTGGGCGCCTTCATGATCATCAAAAAAAAGTTTGTCGAGCTGCGTAAATACATTGGTCATATCATGCTGGGCTTCTCCAATTTAAACCATTTCTCATATGATTAAGTATGCGATTTTTTATAACCATGCTTTTTATGATTTGCGAGGAATGCTTCTGGCTGGAATTGGAAGTTTCGATCATTGCCCCCCCTTAAGTAAAAATCAAAAAATTCTTGAGAGGTGGAAGTAAGTATCTATATATTATACTGCGTTGTAGCCATAAATCTGGACTGTTTTTTTGTACTCTATGGACTAGACTATGACCTACAGATTTTAGCCAATAGATCTGTTAGAAAGCTGACTTGTTTTGGTGGTGCAAAAAATCTAAGGCTAAACTGTTCGTTTTTTTGTAAATTTTTTGAGATTATTTTAGCAATCGGTAAGATCACTATTGATTACACAAAAAAAAGAATGCTTGCGGTCGCTTGTTCGACGGCCAAGCCGCCGTAGTTACCGACAACCGTCGTGAACTCACTTAATAATTGGGTAAGTCTTCCTCGAGTACATTATTCTGCTATCTCGATATATTGGCATATTCTCAAAAAAATGTTGAGATTTTGTGTTAGGGGTCTGTATACATGTTCGTAACTATCCTCAGGTTTTTTTGTCAGACTCCATCATCATTGTATTGGCTCGAGTCGGCGTAGAATTTGATAATTTGTGTTGACTAGGAGCGCTGTGTAGTTTGGATCAGCGCTCGTGTAGCCCTCTCTTTAAGTCGGCCTTTCTTATTCAACGTATCCGTCTGAATCAACGTCCCTCCCAGCTCTGGTATAGGGCTTGGTGGGGGGGGTACATTCCTTCTTATCCGATTTTTTTCACTTTTTCGTCAATAAATCGTAGTCTGTGGCTCGTGTCTGTAGTACTGTCACACCCCATTACTAGATGTGGATACTGCCATGTATCTGAGGACCGAGACGCCCCTTTTTTTTGGCATAAAGTGATCTATGTGTCATGAACGTTGACTTCGTTGATAAGAAGCCTTGCTTTTACTTTTTATCCGATACGGCATCCTCTCCATCGCCATGGCAGGCTGTAACTTAGACTATAAGTTCTATCAGAACTTGAAAATCTTCTAGATCTGGCTTAGCGATGCCATGGACTTAGGTCTACCTTTTTTACCGTCCGGCCGGGCTTGATCCAGGTTTGTGCTATTACCGCTTAATAGTCTTTATTTACGTAGAGCCTATTGTCTTCATCAAGTACATGATCGGGCGGGCCAAAAGTCGCGCTATCTTGAATTGTTAATATTATGCATGCAATAGATTTATCATTATGAACCGCAGAGCGTCCTGTGCGAATTATTCGAAGTATTTTATATCGATTTAATAGCTTTGATGAGTCATACTATAGCTTTATAATTGATATCGAGATGGCACGAAATATAATGAGCTTTGGCCTGTCCCTAGCAAAGGCAGGATGCTTTTAAGTTGATAAATCTAGTAGCGTCCGGCCACAACGACGGTCTAAGGATAGCGGAATATCCGGACCATGGCCTGCTGGTGAGAGCCAAGTTGAGGCCTATATATCCTTTATATTTTTATCTACCATTACCATCAGTATAAATTTATGAATCTATCTCGTCCTTCAACTCATATTGGCTAGGAAGTAGTATGGAGCCGCTATGTGGTAGAAGGATTCTGTTATGTTATTTTGACAGCACACTGGACTCGAAGGGGAGAATATCTAGTACCACAGAGTGTTAGGCCGAGTTTAAAAATGATTAGGACGTGGTTAAAAAAACTGGATGTCGTGTATTACATGGTGTGCAGTCAGATTATTTATGGGTCTGGAACTGAGAAGGTAGTTCAGGATACCATGCATATCGGGTCGATATTAGCTTGAAATAGGTAAACACGCTGTCAAAGATGGAATGTTGCTGGTAGATTGCACTAGCCTGGCCTTGCGGCGTAATGAATTTTTTTTTAATTCGTTTGCGTTTGATGGCGGTATCCGAGATCAGCAATATGGCAAGGACCATAAGCCTGATTGTTTTTTGTTGGTGGGTTTAAAAATGGGCTAATTAGCCGTAATTATTGGCGTGGTGACCAAAAACTTATTATCAAATGCTGAAATAAAGGGCAGGAGCGTCAAGAAAAAAATAATAACTTTACTATGATGGACCTATGATTTTGTCCAGATAGATGTGCGAGGTAGATAAGGTAGCGGAATGTCTAACGACATAGGTCATATAGGCGGCAGCAGTCCAGGTAAAGGTGAAAAGCACTACGGCCGTCAAGAAAAGTTAACGTACTTTTGACTGATACAAAAAATATACATACTTTTATGGTAGGTCTGGTCAGTTCCGTCAAGGGGAGAGCGATAGAAATATCGGGCAGTGTGTATGAATATCAAGGTGGAGGGAAGAAATAGCGCTATGGGGATCGAGCTCATAGTTAGTCGGCTTAGTCCAGTTGGATAATCTA
The DNA here is from genome assembly GCA_965112965.1 of Desulfovibrionales bacterium. Classification (GTDB taxonomy): domain Bacteria; phylum Desulfobacterota; class Desulfovibrionia; order Desulfovibrionales; family Desulfovibrionaceae; genus CBCOTE01. The sequence goes on from CBCOTE010000020.1 coordinate 29,698, forward strand.
TGTTGGGTCCTGCTGCTTAATTGCCTACTATCTAGATAATTTGACTACAAGTCAGCTATCCGTTTTAGTCTAAAAGAGTCAGGCCACCACGGAAGTGGCTAGCAGCTGGCTCATAACTGTCAGACGGTCGGTCGGGTGAGCAAGAGGCTCGCCCCTTCCGACCAAAGTTAAATTTCGAAATGGATGCGCTGTTTATTTCCGGTCATAAACAGTTCAGTCCGCTAGTTTGCGGATGAAGGAAGGGATTTCGAATTCATCTTCGTCAATGACAAAATTTTCTTTGCTCGGGACATATCTGGCGTTTTGGGTCTGAGGGCCCAACCTATTGGCTGTCGAGTTGTGTTCGACCTGCTTTCGGGCACGTTCGGAGCGCAGGTAGGCCGGTATGTTCCAGTCGTCTTCAGAAATTGTGGAAGGCGGTTGGGTGCGCAGGGGGCGACTGCCAACATGACGTGCCGGTATAGTCTGGGGCAATAGTTTGGTTGGTCTGGTCGTACGTGGAGCATTTAGCATGGTTACCTTTCCACTGCGAGCTAGTTCGTTCTCTAGCGGCATGAATTTCATCGCTGCATTAGAGTCAATACCAGTGGCAATGACTGTGATGCGTATCTCACCGCCGGCATCCATGTCGAAAACTGTCCCGAAAATAATTTCTGCATCTTCGTGGGCCGCTTCCTGTATGGCACCGGCTGCCTCATGGACCTCGTCAATAGTCATGTCCGGGTCGCATGTAATGTTGATGAGTACGCCGCGGGCACCAGATATGGAAATATCCTCTAAGAGCGGGCTCGAGACGGCCTTGGCGGAGGCTTCGCGGGCACGGGCCTCACCGGAGGCAGTACCCGATCCCATCATGGCTAAGCCTTTTTCACTCATTACAGTGCGTAGGTCAGCAAAATCGAGATTGATGAGGCCTGGTACTACGATGAGGTCGGAAATGCCTTTTACCGCATAGTATAGCACCTCGTCGGCTTTTTTGAGCATATCTATAAAAGTTGCTTTTTTTGGTGCGAAGGATAGCAGCCGGTCATTAGGTATAGTGATGAGACTATCTACGTGAGTGCGGAATTCGGCGATGCCGTGCTCGGCCTGTTCTCGTCGCTTCTTGCCCTCGAAGTAGAAAGGCTTTGTGACTACGCCTACGGTGAGGGCGTTTTCTTCCTTGGCGATCTGGGCGATTATGGGTGCGGCGCCTGTGCCTGTGCCGCCACCCATGCCCGCGGTGACGAAAATTAGCTCGCAGCCGCGTACAAGTTCGCGGATTTCCTCATAGCTTTCCAGGGCGGCTTCACGCCCAACATCTGGATTTGCTCCGGCCCCAAGCCCTTTGGTCAGCTTCATCCCCAACTGGACTTTATGTTGGGCTTTAGATCGTTTCAAAGCCTGGTGGTCGGTATTCGCCGCTACAAATTGGACGCCTTTAATGATCGAGCTGATCATGTTATCTACGGCATTGCCGCCACCACCCCCGACTCCGATCACCTTGATGCTGGTGAGGTCGCTGTGCTCAATTTCAAAAAAATCCATACGATCCTCCTTATATCTGTTCTTTTAACCTTTCAACATTGCCTTTATCAAAAAAAATAGGCCGCCGGGGCGGTCTACAAAATCTCTACAAACCATTTTTTTATTCGCGACCGGATGCGGTTAAAGGTGTTTACGTTGTGTATCCGAAACTTAGCGTCAAGTCCTTCCTTCTCAGCGCCGAACATGAGCAGTCCCACTGCAGTGGCATACATGGGACTGTTGACTACGTCTTTCAATCCGCCTGTGTTGCGTGGGATGCCCACGCGGGTTGGTAGGTTTAAGATCTGCTCGCCCAGCTCCACAATACCTTCAATTATGGCTGCACCGCCGGTAAGTACTGCGCCAGAGCCTACGAGACTTTTGAAGCCAGAGCGTGTGAGTTCTTGGTCCACTAGAGATAGGATTTCCTCCATGCGCGGCTCGCAGATTGCTGCCAATATCTGGCGGGAAAGCCGTCGAGGCTTGCGACCGCCCACACTGGCGACCTCTATGGTTTCGTTGTTTTTGACCAGCTCGGCCAGAGCGCAGCCATATTTAATCTTGATCTTCTCCGCTGATACCACGGGCGTACGCAGGCCGAAGGCAATATCGTTAGTCAAATTTGTTCCACCCAGGGCGATGACCCCGGTGTGCTTTATAGAGTTGTTAGCGAACACTGCTATGTCTGTGGTACCGCCGCCTAGGTCCACTAGGACCACCCCGATTTCGCACTCCTCATTCGTTAAAACTGCCTTTGAGGAGGCCAAGGACTCTAGCACAATGTCAGCCACATCGAGCCCAGATCGATGGCAGGAACGCACGATATTTTGGGTTGAAGTGACTGCGCCGGTAACTATGTGCACTTTTACCTCCAGCCGGACGCCTGCCATACCCTGAGGGTCAGCGATGCCCCGTTGGTCGTCCACAATATATTCTTGCGGCAAAATGTGGACAACCTCGCGGTCTAAGGGGATAGCCACAGCCTTAGCCGCGTCGATAGCGCGTTCCATATCTTTAGGACTGACTTCGCCGCCTTTTACCGCGATGATCCCGTGACTATTAAAGCCCTTGATGTGGTTGCCGGCGATGCCTGCGTAAACTGAGTGGATCTCGCAGCCGGCCATGAGTTCGGCCTCTTCCAGAGCTTTTTTTATGGACTGGACAGTCTGTTCGATATTGATTACCACGCTCTTGCGCAACCCAGTGGATGGGCTGGTACCAATACCAACGATGTCCACAGTACCGAGTTCGTTTGGTTCACCCACAACAGCGCAAATTTTGGTGGTGCCGATATCCAATCCTACGATAAGATCGGATTTGGCCATATTTTTTTCTCCTTTTCCGAAAAATTGCGTCTGCAGCAAAAGTTTAGTCCTAGCCTATGGCATCATGCGTCCGGACGATCCAAACATTAGAGCCTTGTATATTGATACTTTTTATATCATTAAGTTCTTTCCGCCGCTCTAAATCATTCCACACGGTCCTCAGACGTACTAGGTTTTCTTCCCATTCTTTAATGTCTATACTTATGCTGCATTGGTATTTTTCAAAATAGAGCTCAAAACCTTTGCCGTAAGAAAGCTTTATCCACGAGGCATCCTCAAAACGTACTGGAATGTTGCGATCTACCCCAAAACAGGCCAAATGCGTCAGTTGAGGTAGCAGAAAATCGGCATCGTCGGTCTGTTGGATGAGGGGCATAGCAGTAAATTTATCCATATCTACTGGCGCGATGAGCTGTCCCTCGGCGTCGGCGTACCAGATTTGCCTTTCCCGTTTGACCCAAAACCGTGGGGTACGCTCGGTCAGGGCGATTTGAAGACGATCGGGTAGTACGCGTTTGACCGATACTGCTTTGATCCATGGGTTCTGCATCAGACTGGTTTCAATTTCTTTTATATTTAGCCTCAGACTATTTTGGCTTGGAAAAAGACCGCTCTGGGCTATAACATCCTCGTAACTCAGGCGCTTATTTCCACAGACCTTGATATCGGACAAGGCAAAGTAATCATTACTGGTCATCCAACGATAGGCAGTCAGTAGCCCGATGGAAAAGATTGAAAAGAAAGCCATACCCAGGCTAAAATATAGGCTAAGCATCCAGAAACGTCTAACCTCGGCCCAGGTAATTATGAGGCGCAACCAATGTCGATGTTTCCGGCCTGAGCTACGGCCTATGCTTTGAGTAGCATTCTGCGAGATGCTATATTTATAGTGGTTCGAAACGTTACCGGAGAACAACCAACATTTAGTGCGTTGCTTATTTATGGGCATGGAATAACTTGTATTTCGCGTTCTAGATTTATACCATATTGTGCTTTAACCATGGATTCGGCCAGGGCTAGGAGCTCTAAGGCTTGCGTACTGGTCCCGTTGGCATTATTGACTAGAAAATTAGCGTGTATGGCTGAAAATTCCATACCACCCAGACGAAATCCCCGTAGTCCAATCTGGTCTAATAGTTTACCTGCCGATAGAGTACCTGGTGGCCCGTGAGGATTTTTAAAGGCGCAGCCGCAGCTTTTTGCAGTGAGCGGCTGCACCGCTTTTTTATTCTTATAATGTTCACGCATGACCTGCCAGATGCGTTCAGATTTCTTGCGCCGTAGGGTCAGCTCGGCCGCGGTGACTACAAACCAGGAGGTGGGGTGTACCAGAGCGAAGCGGCGATAACTCATGGTAAACTCTCCGTTCGAAAGCCATATAAGACCCTTTTTAGGTGTAAAGACCTGTACCCGAGTGAGTATATGACCTATATCCACACCCCAGCTTCCAGCATTCATTTTTACGGCGCCCCCTAACGAACCTGGAATACCGGCTAGTCTTTCCAGGCCGGCTAAGCCGTGGTTGGCTAGCCAGCCTAAGAGCTGAGACAGACTAAGGCCAGCACCGGCCTGCAGAGTCACAGATTCAGCCGCTATATCTGCTAGCGTGATCTCCTGGTACCTTATGGTCACCACTACTAGTGGTAGAGCGCGGTCGTGTGCGAGCAGATTGCTACCTTTGCTGAGCACTAAGGGCATACCGCCTAGCTTGTGCAATGTGCTAGGCAGGTTGTCTAGATCGGCAGGGGTGTCGGCCGCTACCTCAGCTAAGGCACGGCCGCCTAGAGCGAGAGTAGTACGTTCAGATAGGAGTGGGCCGGGTAGGACGGTTAAGGACATGTTATTTACCTTCTAGCCAGTTTACACCGATCTGCCAAACGTTACCCGCCCCAAGGGTCAAGAGCAGGTCGCCGGATTTGAGTACTCGAGGTAAGGCTGCTTTAACTGCGGCAAAATTTGGGAAGAATTCGACGTCGGTATCCGAAATCTGAGTGATACCTTGGGCCAAGCTGAGGCTATTGATCCCGGGTATGGGGATCTCTGAAGCAGAATAGATCTCGGTTAGTAGAAGCTTGTCTACCTGGTAGAAAACTTTGCAGAAGTCTCCGAATAGGGCCTGAGTGCGGGAAAAACGGTGGGGTTGGAATATAACTACTAGTCGCCGGTTAGGATAACAACTGCGGGCTGTAGCTAGTGTGGCAGCAATTTCTACGGGATGATGACCGTAGTCGTCTACAACGAGCACATTATTTTTTTTCCCTTTATATTCGAAACGTCGGCTTACGCCGCTAAAATGGGCTAGCCCGGCAAATGCGATATCCTTGTTGATGCCGGCCTGCAGGGCTACGCCCAGGGCGCCTAAGGCGTTAAGTACGTTATGGCGACCGGGTTGATTCAGTTCGGCTTCACCTAAGCAATCGTCGTTAAGGTAGATAATAAAACGACTTTTAGTAGTGCTTTCTAATAGTTCAGCGTGCAAAATATTACGCAAGTCGAGGCCATAGGTAATCACTGGCCGTTTGATGCGGCCCAGGAGACGGCGCACGCCGGGATCATCTCCGCAAACAACATTCATACCGTAGAACGGTACCTTATTCATGAAGGTGACGAAGGCATCCTCGATTTCCTTTATACTGGGATAGAAATCTAGGTGGTCGGCATCTACATTAGTGATTACTGCAATTATAGGTAAGAGGCAGAGGAAAGAACCGTCGGATTCGTCAGCCTCGGCGATGAGACATTCGCCTTGGCCGAGTCGAGCATTGGCGCCGTAGGCATTGAGTCGGCCGCCAATGATGACTGTAGGGTCTAGTCTGGCTTCATCGAAGATGGCAGCTAACAGAGAGGTGGTGGTTGTCTTGCCGTGAGTGCCGGCTACAGCGATGCCCGTGCGTAGCCGCATGAGTTCAGCGAGCATCTCGGCCCTGGGGATAATGGGTATACCTTCCTCGTGGGCTTCTTTTAGTTCTGGATTATCATCAAGGATGGCTGTAGAACGAATTACGACTTGTGCAATAGCCACGTTTTTTCGATAGTGGCCGATGGTAATTTGTGCTCCAAGTTCGCGTAAACGACGGACCGCAGGCGTATCAATGGCATCGGAACCGCTGACCTGGTAGCCGAGATTGAGTAGCACCTCCGCAATTCCACTCATACCCGAGCCGCCAATACCTACCATATGTATTTTTTTGACCCTATTTCTCATTATTTTGATCATTTTTTTTGTTTTTTCCGTTCGTCATTCGCTACCAGCTGTAGGCATCAGTGCGTCTTTTTGAGGCAATATCTGGATATATGTCGCGGCAGGGGAGCATGAAACGCGGGGCACGCTAGGTCAGCCTTTGTAGTTCAGCCACTAAGTCCGTGGTAGCCTCGGGCCGAGCTAGTTTGCGGCTAGCCTGAGACATGGATGTACGCTTTGGTATATCGGTTAAAAGTTCAATGATGACATAGGCTAGATCTATGTGGTCGAAGTTCTTTTCTTCTACCAATAGTGCGGCGCCGGATTGCTCCAGGAAATTGGCGTTGTGGAACTGATGGTTGTGGGTGGCGCAGGGGAGAGGGATGAATATCGCGGGTTTGCCAGCTACGGATAGCTCGGCTATAGTAGTAGCGCCGGCGCGGCAGACCACTAAGTTGGCCCAGGTGTAAGCAGCGGCCATATTTTCAATAAAAGCTTCTATCCGGATGACGGGCTGCCCATCTACGAGATACTGGGCGAGCCCAGCTTTGGTATAACCTTGCATAACCCGCTTGACGTCGGACCAGCCGCATTGGTGCCAGATAGCTACGTTGGCCTTAGCCAGACGGGGCAGGGCCATGAGAATTGCCGTGTTCACAGCACGGGCACCCTGGCTGCCGCCCAGTACGAGTAGGCGGCCAGGGTGGTTGTTGATTGGAGCGACCTCGGCCAAGGATTGATCCATAATTTGGTCTACGGCCTGGGTAGCTGAAAAGCTCTGCCTGATGGCTGCACGTACCGGGTTACCTATGAGGAGTATCTTGTCTCTGGGAAAAAAGTTTTTTTTGTCTGGAAAAGAGAGAAATATACGTTTGACGATATGGCTGATCAGCCGATTGGAGACGCCTGGAATATTATTTTGTTCATGTATTGCAGTTAAAGATCCGCACAGGGCGCCTGCAAGAACTGTGGCGAAGGCGGCATAACCGCCAAAACCGATAACGGCATCAGGCTTGAAGTGACCTACAATTTGCAAGGCCTTAGTTAGGCTCACGGTCATCCAGCCTATGGCTGTTAAGGCCTTGAATCCTCGTCCAACCATGCCTCGCGCTGGCAGCCCTATAAATTCTAAGCCGGACTTGGCGGCCAATTTGCCTTCGGGGCCACTATTCCCACCCACAAAAAGTAGCTGTATGTATGGAAAACGTACTCGGAGTTCTTCAGCTACCGCCAGGGCCGGAAATATGTGGCCACCTGTGCCGCCCGTTGTTAGGATTACTCGTTGCATAGCTTATCTATTTCGTGACAGTCGTGCTTTAAGGTTCCTTAACGAGAAGCGCGTCGGGGTTTTAACGTTGCGCGATAGATTTAAAAGAATGCCCACACATGCAAAGGACGTGATTAGGTTCGATCCGCCGTAGCTCAGGAAGGGCATAGACACCCCTTTGGGGGGTACTGTACCCAGAGCTACGGCCATATTCATTACGCTGCCTATGGTGAGGATTAGAGCCATGCCGTAGGCTGTAAGTCGGTCATGTAATTTTTCCTGGGCCAGAGCTATAGCAAAGGCCCGCCATAATATGAAGCCCACCAGTAAGAAGACCAATGACACGCCTACAAACCCTAATTCTTCTCCTATTACGGCCACGATGAAGTCATTGTGTGCTTCGGGTAAGAAGAATAATTTTTGTTTGCCCGCGCCGAGTCCGGCTCCTGTTATACCACCTGAGCCCAGCGCGTAGAGCGATTGTACCAGTTGGTAGCCGGTATCCATGGCGTCCTTAAAAGGGTCGAGGAATGCTAAGAGTCGTTTAAAGCGGTAGGGTGAATGGCGGACTAGCAGCCAGGCCGTGCCGGCAGCCATAAAGATAGAAGTTAAAAGGTAAATGAAACGGGTGCCGCCAGCCAGACACATAAGAAATAGGAGTAAGGCTAGTATAGCTGCACCACCGAAATCTGGCTGTAGGAGTAAGAGGCTACCAAGTGCCGTGGTAATCGCAAAAGGCGGCACCACGCCAACGCTAAAAGTTTTAATGAGGTCCTGCTTGGCACTGAAGAACCAGGCTAGATAGAATACAGTAGCCAGTTTGGCAAACTCCATGGGTTGCAGGCTTATTGGACCTAGCCGGAGCCAGCGTTTGGCACCGTTGATCTCCGCCCCCATAGGCGTGAATTTTATTAGCAGGAGCAGCAGCACTACGCCACTAAGGATTAAGTATTTCATTCGGTAGATTTGCTGTATGGGTACTAGCGCTGTGACGGTCATGACTGTAAAACCGAGACAGGTATAAACTATTTGGCGTACGAAAAAATAATTTTTTCCACCGAAGAACTTTTCGGCCATCACCCCGGTAGAGGAAAGGACCATGACTAGGCCGAGGACAGTGACTAGAATCACTCCTGCCAGTAACCAGAAATCGAAATAAAAAGTTAAAGTTTCTATTTGATCAGTATCGGCGTAGTTCATAAATATTATTCCGGAGTCGAATACCGTTCTGGTTTATCCAATGCTGCACAAATGCGTGCGAAATCTTGGCCACGGGCTTTATAATCGGTGTACAGATCGAAGCTAGCCGTAGCTGGAGAGAGAAGAATGACTTCTCCAGCTTTCGCCTCTTGCCAATGTTGCCAGACTGCAGATTCCAAGGTCGATTTCCAAAATAAAGGCACCTGTTCTTTCCAGGCGCTGTAGAAGATATTTTTGCTGGCGCCGAAGAGGCCTACAGCGCGAACTTTTTTTCGCAGCAAGGGTATTAACCTGGTTAAGTCGCCTCCTTTGAACACTCCTCCGACTAGTAGTCTAATAGGACGGTCGAAACTTCTAAGGGCCGTGGCTAGAGCTTCTACGGTGGTGGCTTTGGAATCGTCCACGAAGAGCACACCGGCCTTCTCGATTATATGCTCTAGACGATGGGGAAGGCCATGAAAATTATTGAGTACTGTCTGTGCTTTATCTTCAGTGAGTCCGAACATATGAGCGGTCTGGTAGGCGGCTTCTACGTTGGCATGATTATGTTCCCCAATTAGGTGTTTGCAATAGAAGCGACATCCGGACTTAAACCATACTGTGTGAGCCGCTATGTACTCGTTACGTTTGGTAAGGAGTGGTTGTAGGTCAGAGTTGATCACAGCCATGTCCGCGATATGTTGATGGGTAAAGAGCCGCAGTTTAGCTGCTAAATACTCCTCCAAGTCTGAATGCCAGTCCAGATGGTTGGTTGAAAAGTTGAGTAATACAGCCACAAATGGGTGGAAGCTTGTACAAGTCATGAGCTGGAAGCTGCTTACCTCAAGTACGAGTACATCAGCTTTGGTCTCTCCGAGCACGTACTCGCTTAGTGGGGTGCCGATATTGCCCCCTAGGAATACACGCCGGCCAGTGGCCTCGATGAACCGGGCAACAAGGGTGGTTGTTGTAGTTTTTCCATTGGTTCCAGTTATAGCCACAATTGGTTCACGGACTTCGCGGCTAGCAAGTTCTAGCTCCCCGATATACTCTATAGGTCGGCCTAAAGGGCCGGTCTTGGGCAATAAGGGAGTGATGAGGCTGGGATGGATACCAGGACTTATGACCACCAGGTCTACGTCGACGAAATGGGCGGCGGCGTAGTCGCTGGCGATGATTTCAAGATTGTTCCTCGCGATCAACATGGCAAAGGCTGTGTCACGAAGAGCCACGTCAATGCAGGCGGGATTTTTTTCCAGCACTCGTACGTGGGCGCCCAGAGCGCAAAGTAGCCGCGCTGCGGTCCGACCTGAGCTGCCCAAGCCTACTACAGTAGCCGCCCATCCGGCTAGGCGTGGCGCGATATGATATTTCTGGCATTCGTTAGCGGCCATGGTGTGTGTCCTAGTCTATCATCTATCGCAGTTTCATGGTTGAGAGGGCTACGAGTCCGAGTAAGATGGACATGATCCAGAAACGGATGATGATTTTCGATTCCGGGATGCCTTTGAGTTCGAAGTGATGGTGGATGGGTGCCATGCGAAAGATACGCTTGCCACCGCTGACCTTGAAATATCCAACCTGTAAAATGACCGAAAGGGTCTCAATTACAAAGAGGCCGCCCACGATTAACAATACCAGTTCCTGTTTGGCTAGCACCGAAATAAATCCTAGACAGCCACCTAGGGAGAGTGAGCCTACATCGCCCATAAATATTTGAGCCGGATAAGCGTTGAACCACAAGAAACCCAATCCTGCGCCCACTAGGGCACCACAAAATACTGTAACTTCGCCTACACCCGGGACATAAGGCACGAGTAAATAACCGGCCGAGATTTTATTGCCTGCTACGTAACAGAATATCGCAAAACAGATACCGGCTACTATTGAAGGGCCGATGGCCAGGCCGTCCAGGCCATCAGTTAAGTTAACGCCGTTGGATGTCCCTACCATTACTAGCACGGCAAAGGGCAGATAGGTCCAGCCCAGGTCGGGTTGGATGAACTTAAAGAATGGCACTGAGAGTTTGGTGGAGTAAGTCGGATCGTGGATGAGTATTATCATGGCCACAATAGCAATTGCTACTTGTCCTAGAAGTTTTGCCCGGATCGAAAGGCCCTGGTTGCGCATGTGTTTGATTTTCAGGAAGTCATCTAAGAAACCTATGAACCCGAAACCCAGGAATACTAGCATTGTCAGCCAGACATACTGATTTTTTAGGTCGGCCCAGAGCAACACGGCTGAGCTTACACCCACGAGAATGATCAAGCCACCCATAGTCGGAGTCCCGGCTTTGGCTTGATGGAAAGCGACCACATCCTCCTGGATATACTGGCCGAACCTGATACGGCGTAGCCATTCAATGAACAAGGGACCTATGAGCACATTGATGATTAAGGCTGTAAGCATGGCCCAGATAGAGCGAAATGTAATATAGCGGAACACGTTGAAGAAGCTGAATTCCGCGTTGAGGGGATAGAGCAGGTTATATATCATCTCATGAGTTCTTCTATGAGTGCCTGAGTGAAGCGCTCCATGTGATTAGAACGTGAACCTTTTATGAGTAGGACAGGCAAGCTGCATGTTCTAGTGATGGGAATGGAATTATTCCTGGATATAGTGCGTAATAGGGGCATACAGTCGGCTGGGTTGACCACTGACTGCCAGGCGCCGACATAACCGGCAGTGTTAAGGCCGATTAAGATATCTTTGACGTGACCGCCGTACCAGAATACGCCAGCTGGGGCTAAAGCAGCTATACTGCGGCCTAAGGCCTTGTGGGCCGCGGCGGCTTTGATGCCCAGTTCATGCATTTCGGATAGGAAGAGAACTAAGGGCTGGCCGGAAGCCAAGGTTAAGGCGCCGTCCAGGGCTGCGGCTGTAGAGAGGGGGTTGGCGTTATAAGTATCATCAATGACCAGCCAGCCGCCGGCAGGTACGCAGCGGAAGCGCTGTATATTAGAGGTAAAGGCTTCCAGGCCGCGGCGTATAATGTCCGGAGTTAGGCCCAGCCAGTGGGCAGCCGCGGCGGCGGCCGTAATGTTTTCTACTAGGAAGGGCGCAGCCCATGGTATGTTGGCTATGATCTCAATATCGTCTAGGTGTAGAAGAAAGCGGCCGACAGGAGCGCTCGATGTATCAGGGGTGGTCATTTTTATAAAACGGCCGCGGTAGGGGGCCATGGCCCCACGGCAAGAGAAGTTGATCCATGGTCGGCCTGTAGCTGCGGCAGAAGCCACGAGTTCAGGGTAATCCATGCAGACCAGACCAGTGCCTTTCGAGGTCATGCCACGCATCAGTCTGCATTTAGCTGCGGCCACATCAGTAATATCGCCAAGTCCTTGTAGGTGGCCTGGACCGATGTTAAGCACAAGAGCCAAGTCCGGGGCTAGGATATCGGCCAGATCTTCCATCTCGCCAAATTTGCTGATACCGACCTCGAAGACCCAGAAATATTCGTCGCCCGTGGCTTGTAAGAGAGATAAGGGCAGGCCGATGCGATTATTCAAGTTCAGAAAGTTGCGTGCGGTGGGGCCGGCTAGATCGAGGATGCCGGCGAGTAGTTCTTTGGTTGTAGTTTTGCCTGCGGTACCAGTGATGCCGACCACTGTGGCTCGGGTCCGACTGCGATGAAAATGGCCTAGACGGCCCAGAGCAACAAGAGAATCTGTTACTCGCAAATACGGTATCCTTGGTACTGGCGACAGCGATCGCGAACCGAGGATCGCAATGGCACCGGCTGCTACGGCGGCGGCGGCATGGTCATGGCCGTCGAAGTATTTGCCTATGAGGCATACAAAAAGTTCGCCGGTCACGCTCGTGCGACTGTCCGTGCCTACTTTGGTCGGCACTTTGGTCGTAGCGTCAGATGCTGGTAGTACTAATTCTGCCCCTACAGCCCGGGCGATTTTGCTCAGTGTATAGTTCACGAGAGCAACTCTTGGACCACTGTTTGATCACTAAAAACCACTTTTTGGTCCTCGATTTGTTGGTAGGTTTCATGGCCCTTGCCGGCAATGAGCAATATATCACCTTCTTTCATACTTTTAAGGGCCAGGGTAATGGCTGCGCGTCGATCAGGCTCTACGACGACTTGGAGGCATCCTTCCAGGCCAGGCAGGACGTCGGCGATGATGACTAGTGGGTCCTCATGGCGGGGGTTGTCCGAGGTTAGCACAATCATGTCGCTCCAGCGGGCTACGGCTTGTCCCATGAGTGGTCGCTTGCTACGGTCGCGGTTGCCGCCGCAGCCGAATACTGTAATAATGCGTGCAGGCTGTAGATCTTTGAGTGTGACCAGGACGTTTTTCAAGGCATCTGGGGAATGGGCGTAGTCCACAAAGATAATTTGTCCGCGCGTGCCTTGGATACGTTCCATCCGGCCTGGGGCGCCGACACAAGTATTCAAGGCAATAAGCTCCCTGTGCGTGAGACCGAAAGCCAGCCCTACGGCTTGAGTTGCCAGCAAATTTGAAGCATTATATCGACCGATAAGGGGAGATTTTATTTTCCAGGCTTGGTCTTTCCAACCCATGAGTATAGAGAGACCTTCTATAGTATTTGCCACGATATGGCCTTTTAGTTCGGGGACGCTGCGATTGGCCAATGGGTTGGGACCGTAAAGACCGTAGCCGATAGTATTATGACAAGTCTCCAAGAGGCGAAGTCCATATGTATCGTTCCAGTTAATCACACAGGTTTTTTGTTTTTCTGGCAGATTATGAAAGAGCCTGACCTTAGTCCGAAAATAGTGTTCCATGTCTGTATGGTAATCAAGGTGGTCCTGGGTTAGGTTGGTGAATACGGCGGCAGCGAAGTTTAGGCCAGCCACTCGTTGCTGGTCTATGGCGTGAGAAGAGACCTCCATGAAGGCGATGTCTACTTGCGCTTCAGCCATGCGTTTAAATAGTTCATGCAATTGCCAGCAATCTGGGGTGGTCAAAGGAGCGTTGAATTCGACTTTTGGCCAGCGGTAGCTCACAGTGCCAAGTATGCCTACGCGGTATCCGTTCTCGCGAAAAAGGTGTTCGAGGAGATAACAGATTGTAGTTTTTCCGTTAGTGCCAGTGATGCCAATTACGGGAAATGGCAGTCGACCGGTGCCGAAGTGGGCGGAGGCAAGGTCTCCCAGAGCAGCGCGTGGATCGGAGATGCGAATGATACGGCCGTTGAGGTATTTATTGGTTAGGACTATGTCTTTCTGGACAACTACAAATTTGGCACCGTGCTCCAGGGCCTCAGATATATAGCGGTTAACCTCGGCCGCACCTAAGGTGCTGGTAGGACAAGCTGTGGGCAGGACCACTAAAATTTCTCCTGGTCGCACATGCTGAGAATGTGTGTGGACCATGAGTCCTCTACGGGTAAGTTCCACTAGTTTGGCAAAAGCTTCTGCGTCGCTCATCTGCTTAACGTTCCGCCGCCGAAGCGAGCCAAAAGGTACATTTTTCGCTGTTAACCTTTGGGAGGAGCTGTCCAGGTGCTGGTTGCTGCCGAACCACAACAAGCCCTTCACCTTTAACCGTTGGAACTAAGCCGTTAGCTGCGAACAACTCCATAGCACGGCGTAGGGTGAATCCGACTACGTCTGGGACAGTCCCGGTGTCTATAGTTTTGGGCTTGTCCTGGGAATTTCTTTTAGCCGTTTCCCAAGCAACTTTTTTGGCTGAGTTCCAGATATTTTTGTGTTCTGTATCATTAACGTCATCCTCGCTGTTCTTTAACCACATTTGCGGGTCAGGCAGCTTGCCCGTATAGGCTAGAGTTTTGACCGCAATTTCTTGGAAAGCTGGGGCTGAAACAACGCCACCGTAAATATTCGCCTCGGGCTCATCCACTGCCACGACAATCAGGTACTGCGGTTTTTCTGCCGGGACAAAACCCACAAATGAGGCGATATATTTGTTGCCGTAACCGCCATGGGGCGAGGCTTTTTGGGCCGTGCCGGTCTTACCGGCTATAGACATACCAGAGATACGCGCGGCTGTACCTGTTCCATCTTCTTCCACTACGTCTCGCATCATGGCTAGTACTTCCCGGGTTACCGAAGCTGTAAAGATCCGTTTTTCTGTTTGATTTGGTTCTTCGGGGTCGAGCACTAGTTTTAGTGGTTTAAGTATTCCGTCGTTGGCTAGACATAAATAGGCCCGGACTAATTGGGGGATGGTCACTGCCAAACCTTGACCGAAAGATGCCGTGGCCAGATCCATATCGTTCCAATCGCCTAAAGGATGTAGAATGCCACGACCTTCTCCGGGTAGGTCCAGATTAGTCTTTTCTCCAAAACCCACACGCGTTAAGTAATTGTGGTATTTAACCGCCCCCAGCTCCAGTCCGATCTTGGCCGCACCAATGTTGGAGGAGTAACGGATAATTTTATGTACGGGCAGCCACTGGTATTTATGGGTATCGCGCACAGTCTCGATACCGAATTTGGCCCGACCGTTTTCACAGAAGTAGACCTTATCGCGGTGTGTTGTACGCTCTTGGAGGGCGGCGGCCACGAGGATGGGTTTCAGGGTGGAGCCAATCTCCATGGCGTTGATAGCCAGGCCATTGCGCCAACGTTTAGGTCCATACTGTTTATAAGAATTTGGGTTGAATAAGGGATACTCAGCCCATGCCAGGATTTCACCGGTGGGTACGTCTACAACCAGACAGCCGCCCCAGTGACCACCATATTTTTGTACTGAACGGGCTAATGCTTCCTGGGTCTCAAATTGGAGGTTGGCGTCCAGGGTTAGTCTGAGGTCCTTGCCCCGCACATCAGGCTCCTGACTCTGAGTGTCGAAGTGCAGCTTACGGCCGGTGGCATCGCGCTGCACTGTATAACGTGATTGACGGCCGGCCAAGTAGTCGTTGTAGGCCTTTTCGAGTCCTTCCAGTCCTTGTTCGTCCAACCCCACAAAACCGATGAGCTGTCCAGCCAGATGGGTATTTGGGTACTGTCGTCCAAATTCACTGGTTAAATATATACCTTTTAGCTCAGCCTTTTCCACGGCTTGGGCTATGGCATCTGGGATTTTACGAGATAGCCAGACAAAATGTTTGCGGGCGGAAAGTTTAGCGAAGAGATCCTTTTGAGGCAGATTGAGCAAGTCGGCGAGTACCTTTGAGATGCGTCCGGCATCCTCTACATCCAGGGGCCGAGCGTAGACGGATTTGACAGCCAGGCTTGTGGCCAGGAGCATGCCCCGACGATCAAATATATTCCCTCGCTCTCCCGAGACCAACTCCGAGGCCAAGTGTTGTCGGTTAGCCAGTTGGGCTAATTTTAGGCCATCTATCACCTGTATTGAGAAAGCTCGCAGCCATAAGGCCAACCAGGCGCATCCAAAAAACCAGGCTACAGCCCAGAGCTTGGTTCGGCTCAGATCACACGGTTTATCATTACGTTGTCGGAGCACCTTGACTGATATAGCTTTACGGTTTCTCGTGATATTGATTTTGTTTTGGGACATCTCTGGCTCCGATCGCTAGTGGCTACTATCTCCGATCTGGTCCATGCATCGGATCTGACCTGGCCGTGCGGGGTTGAGCCCATACTCAGCGGCCTTTTCTTGCAAACGCATGGGGGAGACCAGGTTATTGCGTTCCACCTGGAACTTAGCCGCAAGTTTCTGCTTCTTATCTAGCTCTAGCTGTAGCTGCTTGAGCTCGTAGGCTATATCTACCCGTTCAATATTCACCCAGACTACGGTAAGACCGAGCATAAGGGCTGTTAATCCTGTGCAGGAAGCCCAGAAGATCCAGCTGCGTGTCAGGAGAATCACGCTATGTACCTCGTGAGGCCTGGTATTTGGTAGCCCACATTATGACGTCCACTACTCTTTGTATCCAGCTGTCTCAGAGGACGATTGGTTAGAATGCACAATCGTAGTGGATAATGGTAGGTGAACAACGGATGCTGTGGCAATTAGATGTATCCCCTTAGTTTCTGTCTGGAAAGCCCATTTTGTCAGCCGATTCTTTGATGAACGGAAGCTTAATATCACTACGCTATCTCCTGCGTCTTAATGAATATTTTTAGTTCTTTTAATTTTTGATTTACGGACATGCATAGAGCCAGAAGATTAGGTGGTCGATGGTGGCCGATAGTTCGCGCTGTGTAATATTATTTAGCCGGATAGGCCGTGGCCATAATGGCCGTCAGCTATTCATAATTTTTACTGAGGGCCTTTGTCTGCGTCATGGCGATGCCTCCTCGGGCAATGCACCCAGCTATTCGTTTTTCATTGAGGTCAAGGATGGCTTTTTTTGAGTTCATCTATGTTTGCCTTGTTCGCTAATCGTATTACTATGGTTATGTCTTCGGTATCTTTAGTTTTTTTTATATATGTCTAACAGACTATTGGCCTAGAATTAAAACCGTGCCCTGGTTTTTCAAATAGAGCAAGTATGTACGCCCAAAATCTCTTCTGTGATTATTTTAATCCCTCAAAATTTTTTTTGTGAAAGTGGTTAAAAGAGGATGAGCTCAGACTGAAAAAAATAAGTTGTCATTCCAAGTCTACAGTAAGGGCTGCCAGGCTTCGGTCTAGACGGATTATTTGGGTCTGTCGACGGAACTCCATCTGTGTAAAGAAAATCGTGCTGTGGCTATCCAAGCCTAAGATGTCACCTAAATAGTGGCTCTTGGGTCGAGGGGTTAGTTTTCTTGCATATCGCCGACATCCTCGATGTGCGCCGCCAGCACGCAGTGGGCGAGTGTTCTCAGTCATTGTTTGCTAGAGCGGCACATCGATACCTCTAGCTTCGAGTTCCTGGGCCACATCTTGAAAATTTTGCTCCATCATAATCCGTAGTCGTTCTGGGGCCCATATTTCAAATTTTTGTAATTGGCCGACAAGCATCACATCTTTTTTCAGCCCAGCGTATTCCCGGTGCGCCTGTGATAGGCGTATTCGGCCCTGATTATCCAGCAGCAATTCTTCTGCCCCGCCTATGACCAGCCGCCGAAAGTTGCGTACACTAGTTTGGGCGTTATGGATCTGCATGAGTTGTTCTTCAAATTCTTTCCAGTCTGGTTGGGGAAAACCAACTAGGCATCCGTCGTAAGTGGTGAGTACAAATTTTCCCTCAGCGCAGCGGGCAAACACTATGTCCCGGAATTCCGGGGGTATCATGAGCCGTGCCTTGGGATCGAGCGTTCGGAGTGAGCGGCCACGGAAGCGCATGGGTGTTAAACTTTCCACTTTTTACCACATTTTCCCACTATTTGTATCAACTTTTGGCAACTGTCAAGTTAAATATTTTTTTTATTTAAATAGTTTCATAGTTTGAGGTCAGCTAGTAAGAACATTTCTCTATATAAATAACATATTAGCATTTATTTTGGAATAAACACAGTTATGAACTAGGCCGTATTAGAATTGTCAGACCGAGCACTGGATGAATGATGGAGTGTTTTTATCCGACATTGAGTTGCGATCATTGATAAAAGATTGCAATTTTATTTATTTATAATTAATACTATATGATTATAGTATATAGAAAGTTAAAGTAGTGGAACGCAGTAGCGTGAGTTATACAATTATAAGAGCGTGTACACACAGACATAATAGAATAACAGCATCTTAAAAAAATACTGATCAACTTTATAAAATATAGTTTCTTTATTAATTTACATGAGTTTCGTTATGAAGTCTTCCAGCCATACTATTTATCTAAAAAAAAGAGATAGTGGATGAAAAATGAACAGATAGCTTTGGTCTAGATTATTATGATAATAAATTCTTTGCGCTGTATTTGAACTACTCGGTCTATTTTAAGTATATCTGCAAACAGCTCCGTTTAAGTTTTTTTGTGGACATGTACTTCGCAAGGCGGAGATTGTAGAGATTATTGTTATGGCCTTACAGTTACGATTGACAGTATTTTTATTAGAAGTTGGTACAGTTTATGTTCGTGAACTGTGCAGTAGGCAGTATTACGGTGCTTAACGAATGCCCGACTTAAAATATCAGTCGAGTATAAGCACTCATGCGCCAGCTTATAACATAGTATAACTTGATTAATTAATTCATTAACAATATCATAGCCCTGGCTATTTTTTAAAGTTTAAAGTCTTAATGATAAACATCGTGAATTATATTTGTTTGATGATCCAGTTTTTTTTACAGTGGAATCAATATGGAATGATTAAGTAGATACGTACGTGGTGGTGGATTACTTTCGAGCTATGATTGCCGACTGACCTACGCACGCTAAGGCTCTGTCCGTCTGGATGCACGGTACCGTTGCTTTAGAACTAGGAACACTACGACTAGAATTTTATAAGCCGTTACATGCGGTATTCGTATTTAAAATAAGTATTGTTCAGCCCGTGAGGCATATGCATGCGGTACGGCAGGTCTGCATATGAGAACACCGGGTTGGAGCCGTGGATGATGGCGTACTGATACTTATAGTGTATAGCTCACGAGGAGCGTGTTGTGTTGCTGTCTAGTAGGGACTTGAGATTGCAGTTTATTTATTTTTTTAGTTAATACCAAATTATTAGTAGTTTTTCTGGCGCGAGTGAGTAATTATTACCGATAAGAGGTCGTTTTTTTGCTGACTGTTGCCATAGTGAATCCACCTCGCTCGATAGAATTTTACTAGATTTAAGGTGAGACCTGAGACAGAGATGTTACGTAAGATGATAGTGAAAAAAATTGACGCCGTCATGAGGCCTTCTATACCAATGGCCAAATGTTGGGCATGTTATCGGTTGGATCTGCACCTTTTTTTGTTTATAAAATATTTTTTTGCTTGCTATGATAGAGACGGCCGGTTTTTGGGATATGATAGAGGGCTTACCGTTTTAAGGATTATATTTTAGCCATGTCGCTATCATTGTATTATATCAAGTTGTTATCCTCAGCATTAACGGTCGGGCTCATGGGAGCAACTATTAAATAACAATTCAACAATAATGGGCGTGCTAGACTCTATCCGATGACGTTAGTGGACTTTTTTACTTTAGCGCTCCTAAGCTTATTATTGCCCTTAGCTCAATCAAAATCAGCCAATAGCGCTCCCACGTGGACAGCTTGACCAAGGGAGACCTGTTGGTATTTACGCCGCATGAGCCAGAGTGCCTGTTGGAGTTGGTCTGAAGATATGCCGTTGCGCAGAGCAGTATAGACTTCAACGAATGCAGCGAGCACGTCGCATATTTTGAGCGTCTCTCCATCCTTGGGATTAAAACGATTCTCGTTATAGTTGGTGCATAGCTCCGAAAAATTGATGTGGCGCACGCAGTTGTCTTCAATGATCGTCTCCGCAAACTCATTGCCCACTTCGATACCAAGAAAATAAGCTAGCCGGCTGACCAAGCCGCTATATCCGCCCATGGTAAGCGGATTGAAGACCCGTCGTTCTAGTTCTTTTTTTTCATACTCTTTGATAAGATCACTCAAGTAGGCCACTGAGCGTTTGACCGGCGAAATTATGTCTCGGGTTAAGAGCTCAGGTAGATCGTGGACCAGGCCGGCAAAGAAATTGTTCGCTAGTCGGACTGAGCAGGCTTCCAGGGCTAAGCTGACGAAATAGGAGTAGCAGGCTACGATAAACATATGTCCGAGTACTGAAGTCTCGGGGATACGCGGGGTCTGGGACCAGCGGATCTGGAAGCGTAGCTGACCACATAGATGTACAAAGCGGCCGAGAACAGAGTCCACGCCTTCGATGAGTTCTGGCATGCCAATAAGGTTGCTATGGGAAGCCAGGCCATTTTTGAAGGAGGTATCGATTTCCTGAAGTTCATCATCGAGGGGATTAATATTTTTAAGCAAGCAGAATTCCCAATGGCTGGCGTAGAGATGGGCAGCGTCGAGTATACAGGCAGCCAGGTCGGGATGGCCTTCACCATTATTTCGGACCCAGGCAGTTAAACGTTCCTGGAAGGCCTCTCCAAGGGGTTGTACACGAGGGGCGAGCTGCTGAAGTACCCAGTCTGAGAGCCGACGATAGTGCTCGGGATTATTCTTGATCTGATAGAAAACGGGCGGTTTGATATCGGTGATAATGAGGCGGTAGAAATAGTCGAAGAGTCCGCCTTCAATGATCTTCACTCCAAGATGGACCCGTTCCTCCTGGGTCAGGCTGGCGGCATTGAGTTCGTATAGTACCCAGGCAGCAAGCATTTTGTGTGCTTGCTTATCTACTTCTAGGAACTCAGTGGGTCGGAGTTTATCATTCCAACGCTTCATAAAAGCCCCGGTAAAAACAAACTGCAACAGGTTTTTGCGGATACTGGACATCAACCCCTCCTGGGGTGTAGCGGCGGGCGCACGGTGATGATGATCGACACTCGGCAACCGATACAGTATGTATATTTGGAAAAGAGCGCAACCACAAGGGCGCAAATGTATGAACTGAGCTGGGGAAGGGTATGTTTGTAGTAGTTTTGTAAGGCTTTGGTGACAGAATACGACGGAACTATTTGCCTAGTGAGGATCAGTGAAGCGAAATAGTGAAGATGGTTCTTGGGATGATAGGTGCGGTTAGGGTTGTCTCAGATCTAAAATTAGAATGTGATAGTCGTTATTCGGATAGCCTGACTAAATTGTAACTACGACTTTGCAGGAGATAAAAATCGTCCATTGTTTTTTAATCAATCATTTGGTTAGGAATTTTAGGTGAAAAAATATAAAATTGAACATCAATGGGAAAAATAAAAAAAACTATATGTAAAAAATTTTTATCTTTCTTCTATACTTACTCGTTTATCGAGTATCTGTCACTCGGCATACGCTTATAAATAGGTATTTCTAAGAGTAAAAATGGAGATGGTTCAGAGATCAATGGCTATTTGTAGCCAAAGATTTGCGTACCTCTAACGTTGACAACCTGAGTCTGATATAGATTTAGCCTAGAAAATAAGACTTATAGCTGTAAGTAGACTGATCGGGACGAACGTTTATATGGCTGAGCCCTCGTTTTTTTGTACACGATCCGGCCAAAAGTGTAATGGGGGCCAGGTGGGGCAGAGATAAGTATTTTATAACTGATGGATAGATCCTTAGGGCCAAAGTGATTATGTATGGCGATGAGACCCATGTCCAAGGGCTGGCTGATGTAATGAGGCATGCGAGTCATGCTTATATGGTTGAAGGCAAAATACGAAGGATAGCATTCTAAGGTGATTTTGCCAAGGTATTTGAGCACCGTCCGGTGCTAGGAGTTGGTTCTCTGAAGATTGTCTATATTCTGGATCAAGATGTCCGGTTGCTGTTCAGGGGTAGGTCTTAAAATAAGAAGCACAGTCCATTTAATTGTGGCCTTAAAATAATTTATAATATTGGATGATCCGAATTGCAGGCTAGAGTGACTATGTGGTCCGCAGGTGTGACCAACCGGTAGCCAGATCTTGAGAATTAGTGACCGTGTGAGATAGACCATTATGCTCGTATATAGTCATAATGTAGTAGTATTTTTTGTTAAAAAAAGACAGAAGCTGGGATCGAAGTCTCGAATGCAAAAAATATAAATAATTTTTTTTGATCGGACGGCTTCGGTATAGATTGTATTATAAGGTTTTTTTTCAGACGGATGTGTTGCTCAAGAAAACTATATAGGAAGATTTTACTTTGGTAATAATGTAGGTCTCGGTCGTCGGTGAGAACATTCTGTTTAACTATGATATTTTTTTGTATGCGGGGTAATAGAGCATAGCGCAGGTTGAAGGTCGTGTCAGCCTCGGATAATATCTGTCTAAGAAATGTATGTCGGGATTCGGTCAATATCTAGGGCCAAGAGTCATCTAAACCTGAGTGCAATACACGTGGGGTACGACTACGTCGGCCTAAAATACGGGGAGTTCAGAGCGGGGTCGAACGGCTCTGTAGCTGTGGAAGGGACTGGTAAGGAAAACGATGGGACGGCAGTTAGAAGTCATGTCTACTTAGGTCAGGCCGCATTTTACGCGTACGCTTCGGTAAGGCCAGATAGAACAATTAATGAAAATAAACTACACGGCCAGGCGAAAAGATTACCCGCAGCGTCTGCAATAATAGTTTTTTTAACAGCCTTATAGATTGTGTGCTTTAGAGGGAATACTTCGCCAGCCATGAATGCCAGCATAAAATATCCAGACTACCAGCCTCGCCGCCGATTCTGTCATAGATTCAATATATTTATATGCGCTAATAAAAAAATAATTACAGCCCTGGTATCGCAATCTGTATCACTATATGCACAGTCGGGTAATTGAGTACCAAGTAGCGAGATTAGACTAGCCCCAGCTGAGCCTTGAGGTAGTCAAAATCTAAGGAAGAACTGATGAGTTGGGCGCCTTGCTTAATCTTGATAGCCGACCGAAGTTTGTGGGAGGACAGAATAGTCTCCATTGTTTTTGCTACAGAGTAGGTATCTTTTCGTACAACTACAATGGGGACGGAGAGTATTTCGGAACGGGTTAGAATAATGTTATTGGGATAAAGGTTACCTGTAAGCACCAGACAGGGACAATTGCCTTCCAGGGCTACGAGCTGTACGTCAGAGCGGTCGCCACCAACGATGACTGCGGAGTTTTTTGATTTGCGGAAATGAGTAAGGAAGTTCTCAACCTGCATAGAACCGATAAGGAAGCTCTCTACTACTTTTTCGGCCTTGTTGTGGGCGCTAATGATTTTGCCGCCCAGGCGCTCGGCCAGCTCGCTGATCTTGATAGCGCCCATAAGAGGATCTTTGGGGACAATGCCTAGGACCTTGATACCAGTTCGTTCCAGAAAGGGCTTTATGAGTAACTCTACTTCATTCATTAAATTGGCCGGGATGTCGTTGAGTATAGCCCCAAGCATAGCTTCTTTTAGGGTGTCCTTGAGCACTGCTAGAAAATCATAATTCAACTCTTTGTATAGTCGGTCAATGACCAGGGCCTTAAGATCCAGTTTTTGTACAATGCGTACGCCGGTGAGCTGGCTATAGCGGCCGGTGTACATGCCTCCAGAGCCAGCTACGATCATGATATCTTTGTCGCGAGAGAGTTGTACATAAGCCTTCTTGATGGTGGGCAAATAATCCAAGGTGTCGCCATGTAAGGCCTTGACCTTGAAGTCCTGAGTTATGAGTACGGGGGTGACCAGGGAGGGTTCATCCGAGAGGCCGAGCACGCTCTGAACGCAAAAGGCGTCGTCATCGCCAAGCTTGCCATCCATATCCTTCGGCAGAGCGCCTATAGGCTTCATATAGCCGATCTTATAACCTTCTTTCTGCAATTTCAAAGAGATACCCATGACTATCATATTCTTGCCCGAGTAACTTGCAGTGGATCCTATATAGATGCCAACGGCCATACTGTCCTCCTCGTGTATGTGTGTTTCTTGTAAAATAAAATGAGGTGATTACCTTGCTTAGATTATTTTTAGGCCGGGGCGAGAATAATGCGGCAATCGGCCACGACAGCGTGCTTTGCATTGACCAGCACGGGGTTGAATTCAGCTTCTAAAATTTCAGGTAAATCTAAGGCTAACTGGCTTATAATTAAGATCATATCTTCCAAGGCTTTAAAGTTTACGGGTTGCTCTCCGCGTACGCCGCTCAGTATGGGAAAGGATTTGATCTCACGGATCATTTCTTGCGCGTCAAAAAGCGAAAGTGGTGCAAGACGGAAGGATATATCCTTCAGCACCTCGACATAAATACCTCCTAGACCAAAAAGAACGAGTGGACCAAATTGTGGATCGCGTTTGAAACTTATAATGCACTCTTTAGCATCTTTAGGAGCCATAGCTTGCACGAGGCAGCCAGATATGAAGGCATCTTTGCGCAGCCGCTGAGCGCGGGAGGTGATGTCCACGAAGGCGCTATGGACCTCAGAGTTATTTTTAATGTTGACCTTGACGCCACCCATATCGCTTTTATGTGAAATCTGGGGAGAGGCAATTTTTAAGACCACGGGATAGCCGATTTTTTCGGCGGCCAGTGTGGCCTCGTCGCTAGTACGGGCTAGGATAGTGGCCGGTAAGGGCAGCCCGTAGGCCCGGAGTAAGTCTTGTGCTTGGAATTCTACAATTTCATTTTCGTCTGCGGCTCTGGCCTTGGCAATAACCTTCTCGGCTAATCCTCGATCCCGTTGGTAGCAAATCTCTACGCGTGTCGGTCTCTTTTTATATTCGGAGTACTGAAACATGGCCTGGATGCCTTGAATGGCTGGTTCTGGGAAGGAGTAGCATGGGATACCGGCGTCCTGAAGCATACGCTTACCAGGGCCGACTACCTGTTCTCCCATGAAACAGCTAAAGATGGGCTTAGAGGAACGTTTTGCTACCTCTATGATCGCCTGAGCCGTGGCCTCAATCTCTACCGAAGCCGAGGGCGAGAGTAAGATGAGAATAGCGTGGACGAACTCATCGTCTATGACTATATCCAAGGTTTTAGCGTAACGTTCGGCCGTGGCGTCACCGATAATATCAATGGGATTATAGATTGAGGCGTAGGCCGGAAGAAAGGTTTTAAGTTGTTTTATAGTTTTCTGTGCTAGGGTGGCCATGAGTAGACCAGATTTGATTGTGGCATCAGTGGCCAGAATGCCTGGGCCACCAGAATTGGTGACAATAGCTAGGTTAGGGCCGGCTGACAGCGGCTGTGTGGAAAAACATTGGGCCAGATTAAAGAGTGTTTCGATGCCGTCCACGCGGATGATGCCTGATTGTCGGAAAGCTGCAGTGTAGGCCTGGTCTGCCCCAGCAATAGCGCCAGTATGAGAGCTAGCGGCCTTAGCGCCTGCGTCTGTGGTGCCGGACTTGATCATTATGACCGGTTTTATCATGGTTATCTTGCGCGCCGTAGAAATGAAGCGTTGGCCGTTTTCTACGTCTTCTATGTAGCCTAGTACGACTCTGGTCTTGACGTCATTGGCCAAGTAGGCCAGCATCGCTGACTCGTCGATTATTGCTTTGTTGCCTAGGCTGACGAACTTTGAGAATCCAATATTGTTACCAAGGGCCCAGTCTAGGATGGCCACACATAGCGCGCCTGATTGAGAGAAAAAGGCAATGTTCCCAGGCTGTGGATAACCATTGGCGAAGGAAACGTTAATATTGTTGTCAGTATTAATCATACCCAGGCAGTTTGGGCCTAGTAGGACCATGCCCGACTGAACTGCTAGGCGAACGAGCTCATGTTCTAAAAAATAGCCCTCGCAGCCTATTTCCTTAAAACCCGCGGTGATGACGATGGCGGCGCGGGTGGGCAAGGCTGCCAGCTGTTGCACCGCGAGGATGACTGTCGCTGGAGGGATACTGATTATGGCTAGATCCAGCGGTTTGGGCAGTTCTGAAATCTCATTGACTACGGGTAGGCCGCAGATGATTTCGGCTTTGGGGTTGACCGGGTAGATTTTTCCCTTATATCCTGAATCGATGAGATTTTGGAGGATAATGTTACCAATTTTACCCGGATTGGTCGAAGCGCCGATGATGGCGATAGTGTCGGGTTCGAACATAATTTTAAGCTGGGAATAGTAATCCATAATTTAAGGACACCTTGCCTGCTGCCAGGCTACAATGGGGAGAAGCGATGAGGGATATTGGCCACGCTGCCTTACAAAATATTGTCCACTATCATTTTCGAGAAGTCAAGCTATTGGAGGAAGCCCTGACCCACAGTTCCTTCGCTAATGAGCAAGGATTGAGGGAGGCGCATAATGAGCGTTTGGAGTTTTTAGGCGATGCGGTGTTGGAGCTGGCCGTGACTGAGGAGCTCTATCGTCGTTTCCCTGAATGTCGTGAGGGTGAGCTAACGCGTATGCGCTCTCGGCTAGTTAACAAGCCGACGTTGGCTGATCTGGCTCGGCAACTGGGGCTCGACTCTGCCTTGTCGCTGGGGCGAGGCGAAGAAGTACAAGGTGGACGTGATCGGCGTTCGATTCTTTCCGATGCACTGGAGGCTTTGTTAGGAGCTGTTTTTTTGGACGGAGGCTGGGAGGCGGCCCGAGCCTGGATCATAGAGATTTTAGACAAGCGCTGGCCGCGGGCTCCAGAGATGCACCGAGCCAAGGATTATAAGAGTTTGTTGCAGGAACTGACGCAGGAGTATTGCCATGCTAGGCCGATGTACGTGGTGGAGGGTAGTAGCGGGCCAGAGCATGCCAAATATTTTACAGTCCGGTTGACTATGCCCACAGGCGAAAGTGTAAAGGCCAGCGGATCTAGTGTGAAGAAGGCTGAGCAGAAGGCCGCGGGTATTGCATTGGAACGTTTCGGTATTACCTTGCGAAGGGCAACGTTAGAGGAATCCGGTGTATAGCCTGAGAGGATCTTTTATAGTAAGATATAAAGGTGCCTTGCGTATTATCTGGAAAAGAAGGAGGATGATCAGTAAATATTTATCTGACGGCAAGAAGAGTGTTGACTGTTATGTGTATGGTCTACAGATAAGTATTGGGACCGAGAGGGTTATTTTTTTTAACTCATCAATTTTTGATTATCCGCTGCTGATACATATCAAGCGTTCTATTTAGTAGCCACTAACGAGCTGTACTAGCTGTGCAAAAAAAATATGATTAAGTACAGGCCCCACCATTTTTAAAACGAGATTTATTTCACCTTTATAATTCATTCGCATACAGCCTATTTATCTGAATACTCAGGTTGTTATAGTATTTCTGCAGACGGTTCTGTATGATATCATGGAAGCGCAAATCTTACCGCTAGAGATAGTTGTGTTGTTAATCCGGTTGGATGGCTATTAGGCGAAGGTCTATATGAAAGACATATACAAGGTTATTAATTAGTTTTGAGGTCGTGTCATTGCCGATAAAAAAGATGAAGTAGTAATCTTCCATAGATTGGCTGTATGTGCTGATAGATATTTTTCAGCTTGTCAGAAATACGGAATCGATTATAAATTATTAGTACGAATTGTAGGTGCCAATGACTGTCTATTTAACTAAATTCTTTATGCCGTATTATTTTTATTGATAATCAGGATGTAATCATAGGCAGTCTGGATTGTTAAGACAGCATATTGGTGTTATGTCATGGTCTATAATATAGTAGTTATATCAATTATTCAGTTGATTTCCGACTATAAGGCTTGAAAAAGACTGTCTCGTGGGGTAAGTGACTGATATGGCTCATATTCAATTTTTTTATAGCGTTCTTTTAATCAAATTGTAATTAATGACCAAATATATATGCATAATCTCAATTTTATGTTTGATATTTGGCAAGTAAAAATAGATGTAAAATAGTCTTTATGAAGATATAATTTAAGATCTTTAACAAATTTATAGTCTGATTCAGGAAAACCTTAGATGAATTACATTGCCCAATCTTCATACTGACCACAAAAGTATTTTTTAAAGCAGTCTGTACAGATAAATGGCGTGAAGATAATGGTCGTCTGGATGACACAAGTTGTTACCGGATAGGTAACCAGGCAATCAATTGCGAGACGGTAATAGAACGATAAGGCAGGGGGGTCCTAAGAGAGACCTTGGGCTCATTCGCCGTCAGTCAGCGCGGCTCAGAGTGGTTAGCAGCACCCTTAAATAAGGCCCAAGTTGAGCAACTGCTTGGACAGGTCTACCAAAAGATTTGATTATCAAAGACTAAAAATTTAAGTTTAAATTGTGGAAGAATTCATGGAAGACCTAAACAGTTATCATAAATGAGAAAGTTTTTTAGCGTTGAATTGGCTGATACTTTCTGAATAAGCTCGGTTGAAACTATGATACACGAACGTACTGCTGGATTTAGGCTATTGGCTGGATGTACAAGATCCGCCTTCGGGACAGGCCTCACGGTGGCTAGTATTATTTTAGGTTCTGGGAAAATTGTTGTTCGATAAGTGCAACTAAGGGCGCATGGAGTTGTGTGGTAGTGATGACCTTGTCGTTGGTCGAAAAGCTGTATTGAGTTGTAATTATATTTATAGAATTTATAGGTCATATCCAAAATGGACTGTTCCAAGAAGCTAGTAGAGATGTTCAAGGCTCAACGCATTGATCTGCCCGCACTGGATAAACCCGTAGGTGTTGGTCTAAGGAGAAAAGATTGTTCCCTATGTAGCAGCACCTCTGATTATCATGGAAATTGCAGATAATTAAGGATATTATTTGATAGAAAAAGATTCACACTATTTAGGCAGCATCCTGTGAAAATATTACCGTTATACTGGTGGTGAATTGGGTGCCGGTGATGGCGCTTGAGAAGTCGGGTACATTAGCCACGCTGGAGCCTAGAATTCTAATTTTAGTTGCAATTGGATTATAGCTTGGTGAGCTGTCAGGATCTACTATGTCGAAATTTTTGGTGATAAAGTGATCGAGTTCGTATTTATTTTAGCTGTCGTGGTAACTATCCGATGTTCCTAGCAAAATAGATCTACTATTGCACTTGTCTGAAAAGTTGAAAATGAATATAAGGGAGTATTAACAGGTAGCATTAAAAAAAACAGTGTTTAGTTTGGATCGAAAGGTAGTGTAGCCGATATGAAAGCGCTTATGCGGTAGTTAATTATTGATAGGCTGCGGTCGGTATGACCAAAGAGCTGGAGATGGCCAGATTGGTGCTACTAGCCCTGACGGTGCACGTGTTTTCCGGCATGGTGACATAGGGTCACTATGTATTCGCAAAAAATATTCATATTAGCCTCAAGATCGTGGGTTTTGTTCTAACTGCTAGCGTATGTTTGTTGTTATGCTTGTCGTAAATCTTGATAGTATCTCAAGCTCGGTAATAGATATTAGCGATATAGACATATCTATATTAAGTCTAACCGCCAGGTATGAGTTCGTGGTTAGTAAGGTGTGAAAGCTCTCGGCGTTGTCGTAGAAATATCAACTATGTACATTTGGTTAGGCAATGAGGTTAATATTGAAGGTGTGATTGGATCGTATATATATATATCGATGCTATTGTTAGTGACGTTGCCCACACCCACATTCTCGATATTAAAATTTGGTAATGTAGTAGTTATGGAAGTAGAAGTGGTGTGGATTTACTAAATAGTCGTCTTTGTTGAAACAGAAGTTTTTTGGATAAGATATATAAAAGATACCTTAGTCACTTGCCGTATGTCAAATAAGCTGTATTATTTATGGCCAAAATCATAGCTGCATTCAGTGGATACTTAAGGCGCCTTAGCTGAAGTTGACGTACAGATCACGACTGCGTTCAATTCGTTGACCTATTTGGCTGCAAGTAGGCGATGCGGTAATCGTGTTTTTGGTAGATGAAGTCCGATCTGGTCTACATGAATGCTGTGGGACTTATGACCATTCTAATCGTAATTGGTAGCATAGAACGATGATGTTGTGCCGTCGTTAATGGGCGTGCTCGTAGTAAATGTCTGGAATGAATTAATGTAGTAGCTTGCCTATTCTAATTCATAGCTTAAACGATAGTATATGCTAGGTTTTTTTAGGTACTTTTATGAGTTAATACTTGTGATGTTTACGGTCAGAATCGTCATATGGTGGTTTTGGGTGTCATTAATTCAGTAATATTAAATATACCTATCAGACGAACATCATTGAGTTTTTTGGTATTAGTGCCGTCCATAGTTCTGTATATTCGTGGTCTCCTCAGTAATTTTTTTATAAAGACCTCCTCAAGCTTCCTGTTTGGGTCTTTTGTTGCCATTGCGATTTTTGTATATGCATTAGCTACATAATTATCGCCTTTTAGTACTTACTATCCTATTAATAAAGAATATAGATATTGCTAGCCTTAACTATAGACATAGATATCAAATTACTTTTAGTTTAGTACGGACGTTATTATTGACTAATTTATTATCTCTGTATATCTCTTTATATTGGCCTTTTTGGGTTAGTGATACCTTCGGTGATGTTCGTCGGTTGCACAAGATTTGACAACTGGGTCATCTATGTCGTATTTTTTTATTTTTCACGGGACTTATACGGATTTTTGGAATAAAATTGGAATAAAAATGGATGTAGAAAACAAATTCCTGCTCGACTTTAGCAATGATGTACTTGCTCAAGTTATTGGTTAGGGTGCTAGCAAGACTATTATGCTATCTCTCAGTTACACTATTCTGAGATGACGTTGGCCAGGTCACGGTCAATATAGTGCAAGGAAGTCTGTCCCGTTCTATGGTTGATACAGTTTTTAGGTCTGGCTGTACTGGTCTGAGTCGAGCTAATTATTCACCTAGCAGTCCTATGTTATCTCGGTTTATATAGGCCTTATATATGAGTTAATTGTTTCAGGTCGATCTTGAGCCGAGCCATTTGCTTGGCCATATGGTATGAAGTTTCGAAATGCGTAATATATATAATCGCGTTAATCTCCTTGCTGTACGCCTGGAGAACAACTAAAATTTGCTTAGATTGGGCGGGTCTAGTCATAGGACGAACTTGAGTGTGCGTCTTGCTCTAGTCTTTGTAGTATATTTTTTATTATTTTAATTATGCAACACTAGAAAATTTTTGCCATTTTCTGCATGAAGCGGTTTAGATGGCCTCATAGACTTAGCTGGTCTACCTTGGGACTGAGCTGAGGGGCCATAATGCGGCCGGGAATAGCCAACAAATCAGCATCAATATCGATTTAGACTTTGGCGAGGATTATTTCTCTATCCACCTTTTTTTTGCGGGGTTAAGTAATGTCGTTTTTTATGTTGCCTTAACTGGAAAACTAATCGTAGTGCCCTGAGGTTGATCAAGGTCGGTCTTCTTGATTTTAGTCTAATTTTTACTTATTAACTTTTATTTCTATAACTCCGATTTTTTTGGTTAATGTTTTAATGGTCTTTGTATCCATGGAGATTTTTAAGATTCTGCGTCTGGATGACTCCTGCAACATATACAGTCGAACCGGTAACAGATTTATTAGCCACGACTTGATTCGTGTGGTTCGTCCTAGATATAGCTGAGCGGTAGAC
Source organism: Desulfovibrionales bacterium (assembly GCA_965112965.1). Lineage (GTDB taxonomy): Bacteria > Desulfobacterota > Desulfovibrionia > Desulfovibrionales > Desulfovibrionaceae > CBCOTE01. The sequence goes on from CBCOTE010000020.1 coordinate 60,998, forward strand.
ATGCTTTCTCCACGAAGCTTAGGGCTTTTTTATAGGTAGCTTCACTTATCTAGGAGTTTTGGACCTTTTGGTTTTTGCGTTGCACGTCTATTATTTGGCATCAACGCGTTTTAGGATTTTGCACTGGGTGTCTACCGGTATGTATACGCGGATACGTTTTCAATTTTTTCAGTCAGCAGAGGTTACTGTCGCATTTGCTAGAGTTGGCCAAGGCATATTTTTATGGTTGGGAGATTCAGCTGGTCGTAGTCGCTGAACTAGGCTGTGAGCCATAATTGGTTTTCATCATCCAAGCAGCAGCTTTTGGCCAGGTCTTTTAGCTCGTTTTTAGACAGAGAGATAGATTGTCTCCAGATTTTTAGTTTTTGCGGTGATATTACTTTGGATATATGGCGTCAAATTTTTATTGGCTAGTATATCTATGCCGCCGTTAACCTCGTTTTGTTTATAGCCAAGCGTGTATAGCAGGCCTTTTAGTTGCCGCCATTTTTTAGTCTAATGCAAAAGCATTTTTGCTGAAGTTATGACCATACAAGGCCGTGCATTTATCCTTGATATAGCGTATGGCGCGTGACGTAGTCATTTCTTGATAATAGCTAATTGTTAAATACCAATTTTGGTCATGAATTAGTGTTTTTTTTATACAAAAAATGGCTGCTCGTCTGAGCCGCATGGCCAAGCTGTCCTGCCCGGCCTAGGAGCTATCCAGACGGGCAGCCATTTTTACTTCCCAGGCTTTTTGGGCACGACTTAGGGCCTCTCCGGTCTCCACGGCGAAATTGGGTCCGAGCTCTAACTCACATATGGCGGCTTCTATTAGGAGGTTAAGTCGGACCGGGCTATGGCCTCGATGTGCCTGGAGTAAGGCCTTGAGAGAGGCGAGTCCGTCTTCGTCTAAAAATGTGGCTGTCATATTCATATAGTAGGGCATTTCTTTAGGCTCTGGTACGTCGGAAAGTAATTGGACGGAGTTGCCCCAGAGTTTGACCACACGGCCATTATTCTCTTCATCGCGGCTATTTTCCTGACCGCTGATCTCGCCCCGGCTATCCTCACGAATACGTCCGGTGATGAGTAAAGGTCGATCTATTGTCACATACATTTTCATTTCTTGCCAAAATTTAGTGAAGCAGAGCATCTCTATACGACCGGTGAGATCTTCAATTTGACAAACCGCCCATTTTTCACCTTTCCTGTTAATGCGCTCTTTGTACTCAGTGACGATAATTCCAATCCGTACCTCGGCGTTGTCTATATATTCGCGGACATCTTTCAAGGGAATGAGGCTCAGGCGTTGTATTTTTTTTTGAAAGGGCTGGAGAGGATGGCTAGTGAGATAGAACCCCAGAGCCTCTTTTTCCATGATTGATTTCTGTCCTTCCTCCCACTCAGCCATCTCATGCTCATGACAATCCAGGCCGATGCCTGGACAGGCAAGGTTAGGGGCGGTCAGAGAAAGAGCTAGAAGGGACATTTGTCCGGAGTTGACCTCTTTAGTTTTACGTTTGGCTCGTTCTATAGCTAGGTCTAACCCAGCCAGGAGCCCAGCCCGGGAGCAGCCCAGGCAGTCCATTGCCCCGCACTTGATGAGGCCTTCCAGCATCCGCCGGTTAACTTTTGCCAAAGATATCCGCTGACATAGGTCCACTAAGCTGATATATGGGCCGTTTTTTCGGCCGGCCATGATGACTCGGATAGCCTCATCGCCTACGCTTTTAACTCCGCCTAAGCCAAAAACAATGTGGCCTTGGCTGACTGTGAACTCCCGTCGGCTTATGTTTATGTTTGGCGGCAGCACTTCGATACCCATATCACGGCAGACGTAAATATATTTGAGTAGTTTATCTTGATTATTAAGCTCTGAGGTCATTATGGCGGCCATAAATTCTGTGGGGTAGTGGGTTTTAAGCCAGGCGGTCCAAAAAGAGATGAGGGCGTAGGCCGCGGAGTGTGATTTATTGAAGCCGTACTCGGCAAATTTTTCCATGAGGCCGAAGATTTCGTTGGCTTTGGTTTTGGTGATACCTTTTTTTACTGTGCCTTCCACAAATTTGGAGCGCTGTTCGGCCATAGCTACTGGGTCTTTTTTGCCCATGGCCCGGCGTAGTAGGTCGGCGCTACCTAGGGTGTAGCCGGCGGCCACTTGGGCGATCTGCATGACCTGCTCCTGGTAGACGATAATCCCGTAGGTGGTCTTAAGTATTTCCTCTAGTTGGGGCAGAGGATAAGTAGTGTTAACCTCTCCGTGCTTGCGCTTGATGAATTCGTCCACCATGCCTGAATTGATGGGCCCGGGTCGATAAAGGGCTAGCATAGCGACGATGTCGTTGAAACAAGTGGGTCGTAGCTGCTTGAGGTGGCGACGCATGCCGGTGCTTTCTACCTGGAATACGCCATCAGTCTCTCCGCGAGAGTAAAGTTCATAGATAGGTTGGGCCGAGGGGGCGTCTAAAGGTATAGTATCTAAATCTGGTCGTGGTTTACCTTGTAAGGCAATGATCTCAATAGTATCTTGGATGATAGTCATGGTTTTGAGTCCAAGGAAGTCGAATTTGATGAGTCCGATTTTTTCCACTATTTTCATATCGAACTGTGTAACCGTTTCTTCTTTCTTCCCCTTATAGAGTGGCAGGTATTCTACTAAGCGTTGGTCCCCAATGACTACACCTGCGGCGTGAGTAGAGGCGTGACGGCAAAGACCTTCCAACCGACAGGAGATATCTAGAAGTCGGGCTACGCGAGGGTCTTGATTAGCCAGGGCATGCAACTCGGGTTCTTGCTTCAGGGCCTTAGTGATGGTCATTTTAAGGTCTTCTGGGATGAGTTTGGCGATGCGGTCGCCTTCGGCAAAGGTTAGGCCTAGAGCCCGGGCTACGTCGCGGATTACAGCTTTGGCCTTCATTTTGCCAAAGGTGGTGATATGGGCCACTGAATCCTTACCGTAACGCTCGGTGACATATGTGATGACCTCATTGCGTCGGCGCTCGCAGAAATCTACGTCGATGTCCGGCAGGCTGATGCGCTCTATATTCAGGAAGCGTTCGAAGAGCAGGTTATAAGGGATAGGGTCAATATTAGTGATGCGTAGAGCGTAGGCCGCTAGGGAACCTGCGGCCGAGCCACGGCCGGGGCCTACTGGAATGCTGTGGTCTTTAGCCCAGTTGATGAAGTCCTGCACGATGAGAAAATAGCCTTCGAAGTCCATTTGAGCGATAACCTTGAGTTCATGCTCTAGCCGTGTCCAATAGGTGATCAGATCTATGGTTTCGCCTGGGACCAGAGCAGCTTGTTTATAGCGCAGGCGTTCGGCCAATCCTTTACGACACAGACGTTGAAATTCATCGTGTACACTAATGCCTTCGGGAAGGGCATAAGTCGGGAAGTGGTACGATTTGAAGTTCATCTCCAGTCGGCAGATATTAGCGATAACTGCGGTGTTGGCGATAGCTTCGGGCACGTGGGTGAAAGCTACCTCCATCTCTTTAGGGGATTTATAGTAGAGTTCATGGGTTTCAAATCGCATACGTTGCGGGTCATTCACAGTTTTGCCTGTCTGTATGCAGAGGAGTACGTCGTGAGCCTCTACGTCTTCGGCCGTGAGGTAGTGACAGTCGTTGGTAGCCACTAAGGGTAGGTCTAGGGTGCGGGCCAGTTCGATGAGCTTCGCATTGGTTTCATCCTGTTCGGTGAGACCATTCGATTGCAGCTCGATGTAGAAATGGTCCGTAAAGATGTTTGCATATTCTCTGGCCGAGGCTAGGCCGGCTTCTCGGCCTTCGCGCATGAGTTTGCGTGGCACCTCGCCGGCCATACAAGCTGAAAGGGCGATGAGTCCCTCGCTATGTTGCGCTAAGAGAGTCTTGTCCACTCTGGGTTTGTAGTGGAAACCATATAGATGGCCGCAAGTGACGAGTTTTACTAGGTTGTGGTAGCCAACCATGTTCTGAGCCAGAAGCACTAGGTGGTAGCGCTTCTTGGCGTCCTCAGAGCTGCGGTCGGTGTGGCTGGTGGCGGCAACGTAGACTTCACAACCGATAATAGGTGTGAGGCCGAAGTTTTTGGCCATGGTATAGAAAGAGATGGCACCATAGAGATTGCCGTGATCGGTGATGGCCACGTGGGATAGGTCAAAGTCCTTTGTTTTAATACAAAGATCTTTGAGAGGGATAGCGCCGTCTAAGAGGCTATATTCGGTGTGGCAATGTAGATGTATGAACTCGGACATGATGAGGGCTCGTTTGTTTAAATGAGATAATGAATTATTGTTTTTATATTTTACTAAATTTTTTTATCCGTAACAAATACCTACTTGTCTTCTCCGCGTTTTACTTATGCCAATGCACCGGAACAGATAAAGAGAGGTATAAAGAAGGAATTTTAAAAAAAAGTTCCTATAGCCGTTACCTTTTACCCTATCATGGTTATGTTATCTGTAGTTGGGCCGCCGTTCAGAATAACCAGCTTGGATAGGCTGCTACCAGATGGCGACTGTGATGCCAGTCGTGTATCTGCTGGTGATTATTGGTCCGCTGAAATATTTGTGGGAGTCCAAAGTAAAGACTCGACACAGATTGAGGTAGGGTTAAAGAGGACCTTTGGGGTATGATGTTGACGGACACAATCAGTCTAACAGATCATGGCGCTGTCGAGTTCCAGAAGAGATCGGCGATATAGTTCGAAACCAGGATTAACGCTGGGTCGCCGGCGTTTGCCAGCTAGTGTAATAGTAGGCCTGGTAAGTGGGGATATGTTCAGCCGGTCAAGATAAAAAAGTGATTCAGCTTAATCTAGTCGTAGCTATCTTTCCAGCCTTAGAACTATTAATAACCGATATTTTTTTGAGGTGGCTTGAAAGCATCAGATATCGAAGAAAAGGCCTATCTTTAGTTATTGCTATCGGCGGCAATACATTAAGGAGCAGACTTATGAGGTCGATTTGTACATTTGCTTTGGACCTAGCGTGGAGAACTTTAGGACAGCCACGGTTTATGATCGGATTCAACCACTAAGCGATACTACCTAGCATACGGTGACCGTTCTATTAGACACCGGCGCTATCAATGTCGATGGTGAAGACACTGGATGTATAGTCCGCGACAATGGGAGATGGCGCCGGTGGTATTTCTGTAGGAAGACAGGTAAGGGTCAGTGAGTAATGTAAGGTTTTCGGCGAACAAAAGTATTTTATCGTCGCAGCTCAGCAGCCTACCATCTTGGTATCTGGAATAGAGGACGGTGATTTCTTTAAATAAGGATGATAACTTTCATTAGAATGGTTTAAGTGGGGGCCAGTCCTCCTACTGTCCTACCCAGGAGTAGTTCAATGTCTTAGTCAGCTAGTATTTGTGCGATAAGTATTTGTATATCCTGATCTTGGGATAAAAAAATAATGTCAGCTGTTTACGTAGACCAGCCATTCCTATGCGTTCCAGCGCCAGTATGGATGTCCACATCTGGATGCCGTAGTCAGTTTATAGGTCAGTGACGCATCGAAAAAAACGGTATGCACGGTGTCACAACCATTGTGTTTCACTTACGGCGGTGGTAGCGACCGCATTGGCTGCCTTTCTCCTCCCCCCCCTGGCTAGTTAGATTTTAACTATAGTTCGTAAAGTAACAAATATAAATATATTTTTCGTCTGTGCTGTTAGGCTGACGCACAGCCATGTGTAGGCTGGGCGTCAGGCCTAAGTCTGCAGTTTAAAATATTTTGTTGGTCGCCATAGGACGACCAAGGTGGGCAGTAACTTGTTAATGGACGAGATTAGAGGATACCACTGTATAAAAGTCTTAACAGCATTTTTATTTAAAGACGAAGTGAAACGAAAATCGGCGGTAGGAATGCTTCCTGGACGTGAAATTTTTTATGCATTTATCAATATGCTAAAAACTTTAGAAATGGTTTTTTGAAACTTTAATGAAAAGTGACTAGACAGCCTACAACAAAAAAATATGAAATATTAGATTCTACGTGTGGCCTTACCTAAGGATATTTTTTTTGGAAAACTTAATGTCGAAATATTACTGCCTGGGATATAATCGCTATACTGGCGCCAGGGACATCGATTTCCTTACGACACCTCATGCTGTGTGTTTGATAACATATCCTCAGAATATCTCAATGACACCGGTATTTAAGCTACCTTGGGTTCATAGTTATATCAAAATTATTATTCGTATTTTTGGTGTTTTATTTTTTACTTATTAAAAATAATTCTCTAACAATATTAGATTATTCGTTGAAACATTAATATTTTATTGTATTCTTCTACGGATTTAACCAAAAATACGATGTCTAAATTTTTTTATAAATCAAGTTTAATACATATTTTTTTATGATTTAGTCTTATTATATTTTATATATTTTATTCAATATTTTGTGTATTTATTGAATTTATTAACTAACCACTGTATTAATATATATTTTATAGATATTAGATTAATATCTAATAATTTTTCACTATAGAATTATTTTTTTATATTATTTGAAATAAATACAATATTATTCATGAGATTCATAACATACATTCCTCTTTCAAAAATATTTGTTAGTTTTAGGTATAATGAGAATTTTGTGTTCGCTTCCGGAATAAGTTACATAAAAACATAACTTAGGTGTCGCTGTGGCATTATTTAAAAGCAACGCCAGAGTCATTTTTTATACGCTATATTCTGAATAATCCTAACTTTTTTATAGTTCATTAGTACGTTTGTTGGCTGTGCCAATGTATAGCGTGGTTGATAATTGTGGTGAGCGATGGGTAGATGAGGGTCCAGTGGAGGGTTGATTGGGCGTGGGAGTTGTTGGCAACAAGAATAGCTGCGTCGCTAGGTCGACGGGGAGCAATGCGATGGGGGACAGGATGTCCAACGATAGTGTGAATGATTTGGAGGAGTTCACGTATGGAGTGGCCACGGCCGGTACCAAGATTGAAACGGTAGGCTCCAAGATTGACATCAATGTGGCTGAGAGCGGCGAGGTGGGCAGTGCAGAGGTCTTGTACATGAACGTAGTCGCGAATGCAGGAACCATCAGGGGTAGGGTAGTCAGTGCCAAAAATACGGAGTTCGGGGCCGTGGCTGAGAGCGGCGATAATGGCGTTTGGTATAAGGTGAGTTTCAGGGGAATGAGATTCACCCATGGATCCGTCTGGATGGGCGCCAGCGGCGTTAAAGTAACACAGGGAGACTGAGGCGAGGCCATAAGCATGGTAATAGTCAGCTAGTAGGTCTTCTATAGCGCTTTTAGTACGGCCGTAAGGGTTAAGCGGGGCGAGAGAGTGGTTTTCGGCAACGGTGTCGGTAATGGGGTTGCCGTAAATTGCGGCGGTGGAGGAAAAAATGATGCGGCTGATATGGTATCGGCGCATGGCGGTGAGTAGATTGATGGTGCCGTTAAGATTATTAGTGTAGTATTTTTCCGGGTCAGTCACAGATTCGCCAGCGACGATGGTAGCGGCAAAGTGGAAGACGGCATCGATGTGTCGGCCGTGGAAGGCAGTTTGGATGGCATCGAGGTCGCGCAGGTCGACGACGAGAAGTTCTCCCCAGCGACAGGCCTGGCGGTGTCCAGTGGAAAGGTTGTCTATGATGATTACTTCGTGTCCAAATTCGGCGAGCATACGGGCCATATGGGAGCCGATATATCCGGCACCTCCGGTCACGAGAATTCGTTGTGCCACAGTGCACCTCCAAGAATAGTAATTGTGTGAATTTTTTGCTTATCCTCTCCCAGCCTTGAATTACAATGAGCATTGCATGTATTTGTGCACGTACTCAGCATTACCAGCATCCGCATAGTAGTTGAGGCAGTTTGGGTCAAGGGGGAGGTTTTATAATAGGTTCCAAGTTACATTTAATTTTTAACTGTTACCTGCATATCTGAAATATCTCGTGTCGTGAGTTGGTTAGTGAAAACTATCATGTGAACACTATCCGGCCAATGAGTTGTGCGTCCAATTTTTATGAGCTGAGCGGTGTAATTAATTTTTCTAGACCCGGAGCTGCTATATCTGGGATTCGGATCAACGATGGAGCACGCTGAATGGCTTAGCGTTTCCTTTCCTCTCCATTCCATGTCCTCACGGTGTATGGTTTTATTCTGGCTCTTATGGGTCTGATGACGGCTACCTTTAAAAAACAAAGGTAACTACTACGCAAAGAAGAGTATCTATTAGCAATCTAGGTGCCTAAACTGACAATGCAGACCTAGGGGCTGCCTTGGCTATTATTGCGGATTCAATTACCCTTTGCCATTGCTCGTCTCTAAGTCATTTTTTTTATTTCAATACTGCATACAAGATTTATATGCTAGCCAATCCTGATGAGAATATAGCTAATATCAACAGGCTATTGAGAAGTTTTTCAGTGCACGTTTGAACGAAGTGTAACATCTAGACGAAATAGTCATTTCGGATTGTTTGGTCGACACGGCATTTTTATCCAGAGCATTAGAGTAGTTGCAATGGATGTCCGATCAGATCTTTAAGGAACTGCAGTTGACGGACGAGAGTTGGTAGACCTTAACTTATGTTGACCCATTCAGGTTTGATGCGGTTTTTGTATGCCAATAAGGAGTACGCTAGAATACGAATAATGTTTTTTTAGGTGTCAAAAACTAGGCCGTATTTAGTGAATGACGGTCAGGCTGCTTTATATCAACCTGGGCGAAGTTGCTGTGGTTTACGATTAATTACAGCGTGTTTTTATATATTCGCAGAGGATCTGCATATCGGGCCGTAGTCCTAGAGTTTATAATCAAAAAAATGGTGAGTTCTAGGGTATAGCCACAGACTGGAATGACAGAAAGATAATTTTATTGGATTTTGTTAGCTATGCATGGCCCCTTGCTACGCTAGGACTCATACGTGGCGTTCCGGCTATGTCAAACTTTTTTGAACGTAGTATGCTAGAACGTTGTCGGACAACCGATTTCGGCAATATAAAAGCTGGTGCTGGTCTTAGTGGATGAGGCTAACTGGGCACGGAAAAGTGATAATATGGTGGTTCCATTATACCGGCAGCTGGTGTCTAGTCTTGCAACAGAACGTCAAAGACGTTTTTACACTTTACGTCCCCGACGTCCTTACATCGCTATTCTAAATAGTCGAGGCGGAATCACTTTGATCACAATTAGATATGATTTATCTAGGTACATCATTCGGTATATCTTTGTTTGAGGGTATGATGGGCTGGAAAATTCAGCAGATGAACATATAAACAGTCGAATTTAGCAAGTTAGATGCCGTCAGTGAGATTGCCTCTGATACTACTCAAGAGCTCAATATTCCCGTAATGTCATGATGTAAAAGTGTGGAGTTAATTAGAGACCTGCTAGAGGACATCCGCATGACTAATAGCTAAATCGCCACCAATACTATTCTCGTCTTTGGATAAAATCTACATATAAAGAGGAAGGCGTACTGTTAAGGCCATCATCAGCAAACTACTATAGTTTTTTATCAGTCGATACGATACTATAGGTTTGGTTAATCGCAAGATGTGCTATGACATGTGCGCTTTTTTTATGTCTATATTGATTTAAGGCCGTCGAACTGCAATCGGTGTTGCTCTCAATCTTTTAACAACACGGGAGATGCCCCTACGATAAAAAAGAAGGAGTACATATTCATAATTTGATTCTTGGCCAGATTTAATTATTAATTTTTATGGGCCTTAGTGTGTGGGGCTAAGTTGTTCATTTGCTATAGTATCGTACGCAAGGCAGGTAGGGGGTATCTCCACAAAGAGTAGTGTGAGCGTAGGACACAATATTTCGACTACAGCTGCCGGTGGTATCGGCCAAACAGATTCGTGACGATAGCTATAGTCAAAAGGTCTGTGAAGGACCTGTCAACAGTAATTTTAGTAATGTCAGATGGTGAATTTGATCCGGCAGCTTGAAAAAAAGAAGGACTGTAGTTGGCTTGACCCAGAAGCGTATACTCTAATTACTGCTGATGGACAAAAATGAATTTGTCCGAGGTATTGTTTAGAGGTATTGTTTAAATGATTGACCTGACAGGGCATAGAAAATAAAGTTGTCCTGGAGTGGGGTTGTAGCCATCAGTTCCCTGTGGTTCGACTACATCTATGACATCCAGCTCAGTCGTATTTTTGTTCCGATCTTAAGCCCATCATGATGAGCGTTGGCATGTTCATATATAGGACTTTGAGTCTCCCTTAAACACCCCAAATTATTTATGTCCGATAGCTGGAAGGCTATGGCTAGAATATTTATAACTCTCAAAAATTGTTGTAAATAACATGTAGGTAGATTCGGCTTAGTATGAACTAAGTTGGGTTTTGAGACGAGTTTGGTGGACTAGAGTACAGGGCTATAGATGGACATAGGCAGAATAGAGGATGGGTGGCATGAATGGTTTTAGCGTGTTCCTGATGAATATGGTGTTGATTGATGTGAAGATGCCGGTTTTGAGCGGAGAATAGGCCCTTGCTGAAACCAACAGACGTCACCATGTAGGCTGATGTAGTTATACTAATTAGAGTATACAGACTATTAGGAAGTGGTTATCCACGGGCTGGAGGTCTAGGAGTTTAATTATCTCATAAACTACAGATTTCGAGGAGCTTTTTTTTGCAGATGTAGGATGCGTCAGAAAAAATGTCTCTGGGAATAAGTAAGTAAAAATTAAACAGATAGATATAGATCTATTTACAAGTCGGTGACTCCTAGTTGGGCTAACTGTCTGGGGTATAAGGCATGTCGCATCATGTCGATCAACAACTGACACACTCTAAAACAGAGGGGGTATAATGAGCTTTTCTAGACAAATATTTGAATTTCTAAAAGCGGCATCTATTGCCCATGCAAAGTGGGACATGGAAGTGTCTACTTCCATCCTGAAAAACAAGAAGAAGCTATTTTTTTTGTTCATGATGGCCCTGCCCATTTTGGGCATATCCTTCGTTGAAGCTGGCGATTTTATCGGTGGCAAGACGGCTTACGGTCCGGCTTTCTATACTACGCAAATTTTTATGGTCTCTATCTTCATTGGTTTATGCGCTGGCCTGATCACAGGATGTATAGGTGCGGGCGGTGGTTTCATTATTACACCTGCTTTGATGGCTGCTGGCATTAAGGGCATCCTCGCCGTGGGCACGGATTTGTTCCACATATTCGCCAAGGCCATTATGGGTACGGCTGTGCATAAGAAGATGGGCAATGTATCTATGAAGTTAGCCATGGCTTTCCTGGTTGGATCTGGTGGCGGTACCTTTATTGGCGGCATGATTAATAAAAGCTTGTACAATAAAGATCCACTACTTTCGGAAATATTTATTAGTTCTATATACGCGATTTTATTAGGATTTTTAGGTATTTACTCCATGATGGATTTCATCAGCGCTACCCGTAAAAATAAAAGCCAGCCCAAGGGCAGCGGCCATGATAACATCCATGACGGCCCAGCCGATGGCATGACGTCCTTGGGTGCAAAGTTCCAGTCCATGAAAATTCCGCCTATGATTACCTTCGACGCGGATGTAATCCCAGGCGGCCGTCAGATTTCTGGTTGGGTCGTAGCCGTGGGCGGTGTATTCGTTGGTATCCTGGCAGCCATTATGGGTGTTGGTGGCGGTTTCATTACTTTCCCTATGTTTGTGTACGTTTTTGGCGTGTCTTCCATGACTACTGTGGGCACAGATATCCTACAGATCATTTTTACGGCAGGTTTGAGTGCTATCGTCCAGTATGCCATTTATGGCTACGTGTTCTATACCTTAGCCATGGGTATGCTTATTGGCTCACTGTTTGGTATTCAGGTCGGCGCGTTGACTACCAAGGTTGTCAAGGGTATTCATATTCGAGGCTTTTATGCCGTGGCCATCTCCGCTGGCTTTATCAATCGCGCTTCGATATTGCCCAAGAAGTTAAATGAGTTGAATATTATCAGCCTGTCCTCAAGTTTGGTTAACAACATTGAAGCCATGGGCAACTATCTATTTTGGATTGCGGTGTTCATATTTACTGGCTGGATTTTCCTAAAATTTTTTTCAAGTATAGGCAAACTACGCGAGGAGGGCTAGCTCCATGGCTGTCGCTAATAGCAAAAAACTAACAAATGGCATTGTTCTTTTAGTAAGCTTTTTAGTGGTTCTTTGGCTCATATTTGTGCCGTTTGAGGGTCTAGGCAATAAAAATACCCTAGAGTGGTCAGATGATTTATTCAATAAACTCTCCAAAGGTTCGTCATATTTTATTCCAGCCATGCAAAAGATCGCGGACAAATATCAGGGCAATATTTTTGAAGTCAGCTATCCAATCAAAGTAAAGGCTGCTAAGATGAACAAATTCGAGCTGATCAAGGTACTTACCTCTATCGTTCCCATGGCTGATGCTACGGTCACGGCTGCCGGTGACCATATCACCCTCAAGGCTGATTTGGGCAAATTGCTCACCCAAGTGAATAAAGATTCTGACCTCATGTATAAAAATGACGGCAAGGCTATCGTCGACGTTTATCATATTGATGAAAAAAAAGTTATCAGCGCTTGGTGGGAGCTCTTGTCACAAGCAATTCTCCCTATGCAAAAAAAAGGTCTGCATGGTGAGGCTATGGCTATGGACAAGGTGAGCAAAAAGAGTTTGGAACCGGCTCTTAACTATTATACTATTCCGGCTGAGAGCATCGGCTCTAAGTGGCTTACGGTCACTTGTCTTTTAGTGTTTTATGTGATCTATACACTTTGGTACGGGTATGGAATCTTTGAGCTCTTCGCGGGTATGGGGCTTTCGGCTTCAAAGCCCAAAGCAAAGAAGGAAGTTTAATAGTCAATAGACGGACTATGCAGGTCTTAGAATTCTTCAAGCGGCTCTTCTGTGGAAAGATAGAGACCCTTATCAAAAATCGAAAAAAGTTGTAGGTCGCTTTTAAAATCCGCTTTCATCATTTTCAACTAATTCTCTGTGCCAGTATGAAAGCGTTTGATGTAATGTCCGATATGGAGAAAGCTCTCCATATCGGACATTCTTTTGATATGGACTTTGTGCGCAGCACGTGCACAGACGTAACAACTACTATCTTTCAAATCCTCAAATATCTTGGCGAGCTGGCTCCAGGTAAATACGAGGAACTCATCGGATGCTTCAAAGAAATCCAGGCGTGCATTAACTCTACTTTGGCTCTCAAAGTAGATGTTACCGGGCCCTTAGTGCTGGACTTGGGTCAGGTAGATCAGCGCTATGTTGACTTGGTAGGTATCAAATTTACTAATCTGGCTAAGATTGGTGCACGGTTTGGATATAGCGTACCGGCCGGATTCATTGTTACTGCGGTCGCATTTCGTCGTTTTATCGAACACAACAAACTTCAAGCAGAGATTAACCGACATATTCAGATAGCAAAAAATGGGTGTAGGAATCAGCTTTACAGCTTGGCTACTTCCATCCAGCAGTTAATCATCAGCGCTGAGGTGCCGAACGATGTCTGTATGTCTATTCAGAAGAGTTACGAGCGGTTAGAGAACGCAGAAATTCAGGACATTACCATGGTCCTGCGTTCTAATGCCATAGAGGAGGACGCTTTAAACGTGGCCTATTCCGGCATTTACTATACCCAATCTAATGCGCAGTCCAAAAACTTTTGTCAGGCCTACAAGGAGGCTTTAGCCAACAAGTATACGTTCCAGGCTATGCACTGCCGCCTGCGTCGAGGTGTACCTGATGAGTATGTAGCTATGGCTGTTGGTTTTTTAGTCGTAACCCAAGCTGTAGCAGGTGGCGTGGCTTATTCGCGCAATCCTTTGAACCAGCGTGACGATACTGTGACCCTTAGCTCCGTCTGGGGTCTACTTAAAACCGTAGTGGATGGCAGCGCGGATGTAGACATCTTTCGTATGGCCTGGAGCGATCCACTAGCTGTTATTCAGCGAGATATCGCCTGCAAAATTAAATACTTCGCCTATCTGCCAGGAGAAGGTATCTGCCGACTAGAAGTACAGGGAGACAGACAATTCCAACCGAGCCTAACCGACGAGCAGGCCGTGAATTTGGCTCAAGCGGCTATACATCTGGAACAGATCTTTGGTGTAGCCCAGGATATCGAGTGGTCTATCGACCTTGATGGCGCGTTGCTTATCTTGCAATGCCATTCATTGTACCAAGTCGAGATTCTGAAAGGGGACGATGGATATTGTCTGGAGGATGCCGCAGCTGACGTGGAGCTGTTGGTATCAGGTGTATTACGGTTAGTCCTGGGACAGCTTCAGGGCCTGTCTTTCGAGTGGAGCGAGAAGCTGATATTTTCAAGTTTCCACGCGGTACGGTGCTTTTTATCTACCAGGCTCAACCGTGCTATGCGGTTTTGTTTGCCTGGGCTGCGGCAGTAGTAGCTGAATGCGGTGGTCTAACTAGCTATTTGGCTGCTATAGCTCGTGAATTTGGGATTATTTAGTTGTCAAGGCGCTTGTGTGGCCCTTGAGTCTGGCGCTGTCGTCACCGTGGATGCTATGGCTCGTCGTGTATACTATGGCCGACAGGAGGCCGTCCTTGTCGCCGCCCATTCGCCATACATTCCCATGCGACATAGATCGGTATACGCTACCCTTAAGACCGCGGCCGAGTACATTATGCCACTGCATTTGTTCAACCCTGCCGCTCCGGAGTTCAAACCGGCTAATTGTTGGACTATGCATGACATTTTACGTTTTTGCCACAATAAGGTCGTAGCCGAAATATTTGTCTTTGGACAAGCGCATTGTCTGCCTGAGCGTTATAGCCGGCAATTAATATGTAAGGTTCCTATGCAGTATTGGATCATCGATTTAGATGACTGTTTTTCAGGCCCGCCTGCGGGCCGTTTCATCCACCTGGAGCATATCACCTCTATTCCCATGCTTGCTTTGTGGCGGGGTATAGTTGCTATCCCTTGGCGGGGCCGCCTTATCAGTTTTACAGGCTTCATAAGCGTGTTTATGGAGGCCACTACCAATCCTGAGTTGGTTGCTAGTCTACCAACACATTATACCGATCGGAACTACTTCTTGATCTCCAAGAATTATTGTACCTTGCAGGCGCGCTACGGCTTTCATTATCTCTATGTTGAGGCTTTAGTAGAGGACCATCCTATACGCAATTATGTTAATTTTCAGTTTAAGGGTGGAGCGGCTAACCTCCATCGTCGTGTCTGTCGGGCCCGTATGGTGGCCAGAATGCTAGAACATTTCGGATTTACTGTAGAATTATTTGAAGACACGGTGTTCGCCACGATAGAAGGTAAAGAACGGTCAATTATGGAGATAAATTTGGAAATTTTGGGGTATCTGCTTATACATACTAGACAGTTGGATATGGTATTGGACAGTGATGAGGATATTGAAATTTGGCAGGCCAAGTTATTCAACGATATAGCGCAAATCATCATGTCAGCTGCTTCAGCTATAATCGGCACTGATACTGGAATATCCTAAAATCTTGACAAAGGTCCTGCGCTACCATCAATTAGTCTGATGACTATGGTCCTGCTCTGTTGGACATAGTGGTTCCTATTTTAGACATTTTTTTTGTTTAAGGAGCTGTTTCAGACTACTATCGATACAGTTCTGGAAAATATGTTAGTCCTGGACTAAAATTAGTGCGTGGTGGGCCTGAACAAGCAAATAATTCAGCGTATGGGGGGCATAAAGATAAGTTCTTGAATAAGCTGTATTGGATATGGTCTAAACTTTTGGAAGGAAAAAGTAGTTTATTTTTTATATCTAGCTTAATAAAAATTATCCAGCGTAGGCGATCTTTGCCATAATTTTAGCCATCCGAGGTTATAGCCATCGACTCCTGCCCAATGGGCAGTGTTGGTATTTTCTCATTTATTTTACCTTACCTGTTGGCCCTGGGGTAATCTGACCTATACACTAAAATAGTCGTTATTATAACATATTATCTCGTACCTACAAGGAACAGAGGCAATAATAGGATATGCTGGCCATTATTGAAAAAAAATGAGCGACAACCTAGCCCACTTATAATCTATTCTTTGCTATCTCCAGGCTTACAAGATTTCTACTTTGTTTAGAATGCTTTAATGTCAAAGAGTACGAGAAGCTGATCATCACCATCAATGAGACATAGCGGCTTAACATCATATTTATTTTTTGTTTTAAACTTCGTCCAGACCGCTAAATGATAGTTGTAGGCTGGATCTAGACGTCATCCGCGGCCAAGGTTATCAAGCTTCTGGATATCGGCTACGGCCGTCAATTAAGACTGCTGCTTTCGTATTAACTAGAGCATTACATATTTCTGATCAAAAAAATATCCGAATCAGGTTAATCGGTGCCTTAATTAACTTCATCAAGAATTACATGAAACTCATGCTTATGGGCAAAAAAAATTATTATCCGTATAGGCTAACTCAGCGACTGAGCTACTAAAAAACATAGTGGGTACAGGATAAAAGCATGGACAAGATTGGCACGGCAAGACCTTTTATATGCTAACAAATATGAAGATGGTACCACTGTTACCTTGTTCTTTAAGCTGATGCTATCTGGTGGATACCGACTAGGTCTGGACTAGATGTGGAAGAGACTTCTGGGGAGCCAGTAGAAGTTGGGGGCGACATTGTAGGGCGAAAGAATAGCCCATATTTTAGCTATCCACGCTTCAAAGTCCAAGCCTTCATGTTTCGCAGGAGGCTCTTCTCCATGATGAATTGTCGCCCCATAATGTTTTCGACTGAGCATACTATCTTCCGCCATATAGGCAGCACACACTTTTGTGGTTTTTTAGTCCTTCATATTTTCCTCAATTATGAGTATTGTTAGCACTAAGGATCCATTTGTTGAACTTCAAGCCTACACGTTCCTTATAGATGACATGTTTATAATTTTTTTAGCTCTTAGTTGATGGGCCCATGATGATTGCCCAGTTAAATTAATTATGTCAGTCGTTAAAACTATCGAGATCGTCTATATTAATACTATTCCTGATTACATCATTTTTTTTGACATCGTGACGTCCAATGTTGACGGCTGTACGGTGTGCAGGTATCTAAAAGAAAATTATTCTAGATTAAGCATATTCCGGTTATTTTCATCACGACTAAGAGTTAGACAGATGGTATTTTTTTTGTAGTTCTGATCCGATGAATGGACTATGCACTAAGCTCTTTTACATCTGTCCATTATATGAGCATGCCTGCGCACCTGCCCGGACTTAAAGTGTAAGTATAGTATGCTCGAAGTCTAATGTTTCTGGATGGACTGACCAAACTTTCTAGCCGCTGGGCTTTCGACGATTCCCTGGAATGAGGATGACGCATATGTGTGAGACCAAACAACTAGTCATAATTAGCTGCGCATTAAACAACTCAACTAAGACTATGACCTGCGATGCGTTGCCCCTTAATATTTTTTTGGTAGAGATATTTCGTCAAATTATAACGTCCCACCAGGCGCCTTATTTAATTTTACTGTAACAGTCTGACTATTTGGTGATTTTATGTCCTTGGAAAAACGTATATTTACCACTGAATGTCGGGCCGGCCAAGGTTTAGAGGATCTATTTATCTTGGCTGACGCTAGGTTGGCCCAGTCCAGCAATGGTCCCTTTTGGGCCCTGACTATCCAGGATGCCGCGGGCAAGCTCGATGCCAAAATTTGGAGTCCACTTAGTCAGCAGTATTCTGTTCTGCCTGTCGGCGCAGTAGTACTGGCCAGGGGGTTAGTGAAATCCTATCGCGATCAGCTCCAGCTGACCATCGATCAACTCCGGATTATCGATCTGAAAGCCGAAGGTCTCGATTATACTGGGTTGGTACCTACTAGCTCCGAACAGCCTGAGGCTTTACTCGGCCAGCTAGAAGAGATCAGTCGTGAGTATTTAGTCTGGCCGCCATGGCGTAAACTGATCTATCAGATATTTCAGGATCCGGAAATTCGCGCCCGTCTGCTCATTGCCACCGGTGCCAAAAGCGTGCACCACGCCTATGTGGGTGGCCTGTTAGAACACACGCTGTCCGTGGTTCAGATATGCATAGCTACATGTAATTACTATCCTCAATTGGATCGGGAAATACTGCTCACCGCCGCGATATTACATGATTTAGGTAAGGCTTGGGAGTTGACGAGTGTACCAGTGTGCGACTATACTACTTTAGGTCGGCTTCTGGGCCATATTCTTATTGGGCTGGAAGTACTTGAACCATTTTTACGTGCATATATTCCAGATTCTGATCTGATTATACACCTGAAGCATCTCATTGTTAGCCACCACGGTGAGTACGAGTTTGGGTCTCCACGGCGACCTAAGACGGCTGAAGCCTTTGTCTTACATTATGCGGATAATCTAGATGCCAAAATAAATCAGTTAACTGGAGTCTTTGATGACATGGTCCGGTCGGCGACTAAGAACGGCAATAAAACGAGAAATACTAATACGGAAGATGCGATTGTAGAAAATGAGCCAAAGTGGTCGGCCTACCAGCGTACTTTGGAGCGATATTTATACCGGCCCAAGGTTACACCTAGTCCGTATGGTCGTATACTGGAATCTAGCCTAGAAATGAACAGAGTCAATGAATAAGCCTCGCTGCTTGATCTCTTCTAGCGTTAAGCCGTCGGTATCCGCTGTGCGGGACCGTAAAGTGGCGCAAAATGAGGCATGATGTTTTTATCATTTGAAGGTATTGAAGGCGCAGGAAAAACTTCGGTTGTCCGTAGCCTAAAAGAATATTTAGAAGACAGGGGATATCGCGTGCTGGTGACACGTGAGCCTGGAGGTAGTCAACTGGGGTTGACGTTGCGAACTGTTCTTCTGGATCTAAATAACACGGATATCTCAAAAGAGGCTGAGCTGTTTCTCTATCTTGCCGATCGGGCGCAGCATGTGAGCCAGGTAATCCGTCCGGCGCTGGACGAGGAGTATATCGTACTATGTGACCGCTACGCCGATTCAACAGTGGTCTATCAAGGCTTTGGCCGCGGTTTGGATCTAGGCCGGCTACATGCCATGAATGATCTAGCTGTAGCTGGCCTATGGCCGGATGCGACTTTCCTGCTGGATGTGAACCCGTGTATGGGCCTGAGCCGAGCTATGACACGACATAATCTGAATAACACGAACAAGAGTGAAGGTCGATTTGAAGCCGAAAGTCCTGACTTCCATACCAGGGTATGCAAGGGCTACCTCTATTGGGCGCAGCAGAATCGGGAACGTTTCCGAGTGGTGGACGCCACACATCCTATGGAGACGGTTTTGGCCGAGGTACGCCGAATTGTGTATAATATACTGACTGTCCAGAAATGAGTTGTGCTTACGCAGTAGTCTATTCATTGCCTTAGTCAATTTTTTTGTTAGATATAAACCTGTTATTTTCTGATTACGCTCAAGGGAGAGTAATTGCGGGCACTGAGTGTCTTCAACAACCCTTTTATAGTCGAGAGTTCAACTCTTCCTAGTTTAGAGATATATTCATCTTTTTCCTACAAAGTTCATTTATGACCAGCCAGTTCCCTTGTTTCTAAATTTGTCCATCCCATTTTAAAACTATTTCCGAACAATAATATCATATTATGAGTCGTGCACGAGTGCCTGTCTATTACGTTTCATCATTTTTATTGATTGATCTTTATTTAGACCATCGGCTGGGCTTATTTCCAGGCTACATAGAGAGCGAGTTCATTTAAGCAACATGCTGCAGGCTGCAATACTGTTCATCTAAATATCTAGGGCTTTTTTTGTTCAGCGGGTGTAATGGTTAATTGTCTTGGGTCTATACACTAGACACAACTCTCATGAATGATCTGCACCAAACATCCGAGATTTTTTGTATCCTTACAACCTAAGGTTAACCAAATGGTTACTATTGGATGTGTCTACCTTCTTTGCCATAACCTTAAGCGCCTGGTCGTTACGCAGCAGAACCTATCTCCATCAGCCTGGAGCTGGTGTCAGCGACCTCGTGTGCCAGACACGGCAGGATTAAACAAAAAAATTTACCATGTCCGCCAGTTTTTTTCTCCCTGTTGCTTTGACGTCATAATGATTAAAGAGTTCATATGAATGTACCATAATCAGGCCATTTTATTAAAATAATTGACATAATCATCTTGATTCCTTTTGGTTTCACTATCAATTTTCATCCTGTCAGTTTACGCATAGCCGTATTTTATTGGAGTTGGTTACTCTTTTGCCTAGATTAACGTGACCTGGCTACAGACGAGAATTTTTCTGTGTTACTTGCCAAGTAACGATTTAACTGGGTAAGACATAATTTATGCGTACCGGAGCCACCCAGTTTTTAACCAAATATGTTTAGCTTTGTGGCCATAAAACTAATTAGCAATGAATAGTCGTACTGTTTTTAGAAGTCGATATTACCGATTTTTGGCTACCAAGAGTAACATCATACTCAGCAAGAGGTCGGTATTTAGTGTTTTTTAGAACTGAATGGCTCCTTAGTTTAATTTATCGTCTAGGTGATAACAATAATCATGCGCATATATTAAGACTACAATATATTATATTTGGACTCATATACGTTACCATAACTTTAGTATTTATTTTTTTCATTGTTGTCCTGAATATCGTGAAGACGAGCGAGGCTCTATATAAACAAATTTAGTCAATTCCTACTTTCGTGTAAGTTGTGTTCAGTAAGATCTAGCATATATGCTAGTCTGACAGATAAATTGTCCTTATCTTGTTGTCATTATGTATTTTTAATGTTGGCTAATTAATAGATTGATTTTTAACTTTAGTATTTGGCAGAACAATAGTCTATTTATATGCAACAGTAGGCGCAGGCAAAGTGGTAATAGTGTCAAATAGTAGGCTTTTTTTTATCTATATTAATACATTTAAAAAAAAGAGTATTTAGTGGAGTAAATATCGCAGAAAAATATAAATTTGATGTCGTTGATCAGTTCGCCTTACATGTCTCGGATAGGTTTACAAATGAAGAAAGAACAGGCGTTAACGGATTTTTAACAAACAGATTGCGTAGAATGTTATGTATCATGCTGGTCATAATATGCTCATTTACCATTCGGTACAACTAATATGGAAGGGCTATGGACAAGACTAAGAATGGTCTCGGCTAACTTGATATCTGGCAGCATGGTCACCAGAGACGTGATGTTAGTTAAAGTAAGGAGTATTATGAGCAGCCTACTGAGATTTTTTTGTACCGCTGACACGGAAATAGTACGGTAGGACGCCGTGAGTAGTCTATTATAAGGCTTGTCCTTGACTTTTGTCGTGAGCTTGTCGGTTATGTTTTTTTTAGAGTCTAGTATGTAAGTCCACTTTTGTGACGTTAAATGTACTAATGCTTACAGTGCGCTTTTTTTTGGCCGCGTTATCGTCAAGCATAGCGACCTTAAATTAACTTAGTTTTTACTCCATTAGTTCCAATTCAGAATAAAATTAGGATATTTGCTCGGCATTTAAGTTATAATGTACGTCGTTGATGATATTGACCGAGCTTCAATGGTTGCCAGTAGTGGCTTCATTAATTTCTGTGATGTATTTATGGATGTGTTAAACTGAATGAGCAGTTTTTTTAAAGCCGGAAGTGTCGAGGTAAAGAGGCTACGCAGACATGCGACAATAGATGCAGTGTAACTTGTTTTAGATAATGTGTAGGAACCAGTCCTGTCAGGGCCATATGTGTTTCATTTATTCCAAACCTACGGATAGTAGCATATTGATGAATCTTAGAATAGTTACTGCAGGTGTATTTCATTGTTTGAACTATCTGGTGATAGTTACCATATCTGTGGACTTTTTTTGGCCACGACGGACGTAATTAAAAACTAAGGGCAGCCTTTATTGATTCATTTTGAGCGGTGCGTTGGTATGGCGGATTATGAAGGGTCCACAGCATTACAGGCCTAAGGTAATTATATTTTGCGTTATAGAATATCCTGGATGGAGTCTGCCTGTAGCAGGTTGGTGGGCTGATGTATTACACATCGGCTGCAGCGATATAACCATTTTCCTTTTATAGTCGATCAAAACTAAAGTAGCATATGGGAGTGTTTATAGTCTCCCAATAAAGGTAGTTCTAAAATTGATGGCTAGGCTATCTAAGTATAGACAAAACTAGTCCTTAATATCGTTTTTCACAAGGAAGGCAGTGAAGTAGACCGGTAAGGTGTTGGGTATACATTCGGTATTAAAGATATACAACCGCAGGTGTATGATATATTTTTTGTAGTGATAGTAGATAATATTACAGGTGACGTTGTTGTCGGTACAGAATTAGGTGACCAGATGCTGGCCTAGGTTTTTATACGAGAGATTTTGACGATAGAAGTAGGTTTGTATAACAGTGGTGGCCGGAACAACCGTGGGGCGGTCGGCTCAGTTAAGACGATCTCTTAAGGTACGGACTTAGCCGTCAACTTAGCAGGCTTAATACCGTGTTGCCGATGAATACTTCGGGTTTGAGTAGACAATTTGAGACTCATGAAATCTACGGAGATAATTTCTATTTGTGCTGTCGACTGTATTATAAACTTTACAAAAACACATCATTATTAGAGAGACTTTAAGCCTCAATAGGATGGCGATTTTATAGTAGTGTCTTTCGTCAATAGAGAGTTAGGTCGGTTAGATTAGGCCTTCAATGCCATAGATATTTTTTCGATTAGGAGCTTAAGACTATAAATATAAGTTAAGTGTAACCATGGGCCAACAAGATAATTTACTAAAAATTTTTTTGATGGTCAGAATTAGGCTGAAGGCCATAAATTAATATCGAGGTAAGTGTTTGCGATGGCTAGCACAAGTATTGATTCGTAGGTAGACTATGAGGAGTATTCGTGGCTGAAGATTAATTGGCTGAAGAACAAAAAAGATGTAGCCGTGGCCTTGATAACTAATGATATGGCGTCTATAACTTGGACTAACAAGAGCAATGAGAGAATACTCCGTGTGGTCAGCAGTCAGGTCAACATACCCGTTCCAGCAAGTATATCATGACACAAAGTTGTTTAATTGTAGAAGAGCCATGGGATGGGCTGATTCCAGATATGCCTGTAAGCAGGCGGCGAGACGGTGGTCTAGGGCATTGGTCAAGTCGGATACGGCAAACATAAATGAGACATAATAGCCACGTCCTTTTAGATATGAATAGGGGCAATATGATAGTTTTTTTATGTTCATGTAACGAATTATTTGGTTCCGACGAACAGGATGTCCACATAGTAGTCCTTGGCCTAAGTTACGATCTGCTACTCAGAGAGTTTCATTGAAGTTTTGGGTATTCCAGTCTGGATACAACCCATATAAGCGTACGAAGTCAAACTTTGTGTACGCTGTGCATGGATTGATAGACTAACATGAATCAGTAGTTATCAAAAAAAATAGGAAATTTGGTAAAGAATTTAGCTTATCTGGTAAAGTTGTCGAGACAGTGATCACATGATTTTATATCGTGAAGACATACAAAGAAGGACACTATCAGAGCTAAGTCAGACCTCCAAGGCGTACCCAGGAAAAAATAAGAGTTTGTCATTCGAACGAGGTCAGGCTTAGAATAACGCTCATAAATATATTGGCTAAGCTCGTTTTAAAAAATATGGTAAATCTATTGTCTATGACCATCTGGCTTATTGTAAATAAGGTTCTTGCGTGGCGGTTGATCCTATGGCCGTTAACTTGCCCAGAACATGCCAATAGGTGGCAGAATCATGGCAATGGCTCACACAGAGACCGGACTAGTACAGCCATGATTAGCATGTGCTATAGAGGTCCTATAGATGCCTTTAACTCTCTCTGTTAGCTGTCTAAATGAATGGCGTGACATAATAGAAAAGTAAGTCTTTAAATGCGGTGTGGAAGATGATAAAAAAATCTTGGCGGTGAGGTGGTCGGAATGCCTAGGCTGTTGCAGACTGTGATGAGGCTAAGGTTAGAAGCAGTGGGGTTAGGTTAATTATTTTTTTGTCGTTGCTTTAGCCTACACCAAGGGCGCAGTGGTCAGGATGGTAAAAAAATACGCAACAAAGGCGTTAATTGTGTTTATTAGCAAGGCGCTCTTATAAATCCTGGAAAGCCATAGCATCAATTAGACACCGGCCTTGATCAAGGCGTAGGAGTATAGCAAAAATTAACATGAGAGTGATGTGGCGGTCATAGTTATTAAGAACAAACTCTAGAAGGATAGCCTAGGTAGCGCCTGATGAAGTTGTCAAAAGTATAATTACGGTCAAAGAGAAAGGGTAAATATAGTATAAGGCATTTTTTATAGCCGTCTATAGTCAGATTCTAAGTGTCGGTGATACCGGTTTATTATAGAGCTAGAGATATCCATACTGAAGAAGGCCGTCCAGCAGGTTCGTCTAGATGGCATGATAAGTATTATTAGATGACCCCTTTTGTGTTGTTATATCCGACGGATAAGAAGAGATATAAGTTGGTGACTCTAAAAAAAGAAGAAGCAGAAAAATTTATATTATTGACTAGCGCCAAGTCGTTCATGGCACCCAGAAATATGACCGGTACCAACAAGAAACGTTGCTGTCTGGACTGTAGTAGATACAATTATACCTTGTATGCCTACATGTAGGGCAGGAGTAAATGCAGATGAGTGAGTCTATGATGGAGAAAGTATGTACTATAGTTAGGGAGAGTTAGGCGCAGAGGAAGAGATGGGCTTAGTGGATGATTTGGCCAAGCCAAAATAGCACCAGACTGGATGGGCATGCTCGCAGTGGCAAATATTGTGTAAATATTGATGATTATGTTGGATTGTACCGCGGCTAATGGCATGGCCAGACAGAACATATCCATCAAGCAAGAGCAGGCGTATAACCAAAAAGAATGTCAGCGTATATCCCACACACTTCTCTCATGGTTCTTGAATTTAGCTTGTCTAGCGCATAAATTTCTTTTTATTGGTTAAAAAATAAGCAACTAGTCAATGTCAGGGACAGATATTTTAGTACGGTGGATATAAGATGGCTCCCCATAGATTTTATACCGTCCATACAGGTAGTACGGAACTGTATAATATATTTAATTTTATAGATTTGAACTATAGTCTCGCTAAGCTTTCAATCTGTCTTGGTCAACCATCAAGGAAACGAAATATGTATTTGGTGCTTGCATTCATGATCCTATTAAACCTTTTTTTTGCCCATGGCCTGGCCGAGGCAGGAAAATCTAGGTGGCATTACGACAATAAAAAATTATTTTTGTATCAGCAGGCAACTCGACTGTCTATGGGGACAGTCAAGGGACATCCTTCCAAGGCCGTGGCTGGAAAACAGGACAAAGTGAGAAGCATGTTAGTACTAGATCTGTCTGGCGGACATGTGCTCCAGGAGAAGGCCCCAGACCTTCAGATTCCTCCAGCCTCGGTAACCAAAATTATGAGTCTTTTTCTTGTATATGAGGCTCTAGAATCGGGCAAGGTCCGGTATATGGATAAGGTGCGCGTAAGCGCTAAAGCTGCGACCACAGGGGGTTCGACTATGGGGCTCAAGGTCGGGGAGACTGTATCTCTTTCCAAACTTATGGCCGGCATGGCTATAGCCTCGGGCAATGACGCCTGCGTGGCCGTAGCCGAACATTTTGGCGGTGAGGTGGCTTTTGTGGCAGCCATGAACCGTAAGGCTCAGGCTCTAGGCATGACCCGATCGGTATTCAAGAACCCCCATGGTTTACCTGAACTGGGCCAGGTAGTTACGGCCCGCGATTTAGCCAAGCTCGCTACAGTTTACCTCAAGCGTTTCCCACAATCACTAAGTCAGCTCCATTCACGTCGTACTATTGTGCACAATGGTCACGCCAGACATAACGCTAACCTGCTTTTGGGTACTGTGGGCGGAGTGGATGGTCTCAAGACTGGATATGTGGCTGCGTCGGGTTTCAACATGGTGGCCACGGCCAAGCGGGGTAGCATACGACTGTTGGCAGTAGTGCTTGGAGGTCATACCTGGCGCATCCGTAACATTGAGACAGCCAGAGCTATAGAGAAACACTTCGCTCAGTTAGGTCAAATTTCCCAGACTTTGGTTAATCAGCGGACTAAGCAGATACAAGCCAGTTCGACATCCGTCCTAGCTCCGTCACAAAATGTCCAGGGCAACCAACTTTGACAGCTCAGTCCTGTCCTACGCCAGGCCATCGTCGGCCTTTTCATAGCTCCTTTCGATCCAGTCATGGCCTTAGCCAGCAGAATAGTATAGTAAATTGGGATTAGTCTGGCAGAAACCGCCAGATTAACCGTGACGTGTAAATGGAGGTCAGTCCAATCTGCGCTACTGATCAATATATGATTATTGTCATAAATAAGATTTCTAGTGGTCAAGCTGAGTTTTTTTATCTTGACCTTTAGTTCTGTGCAGAAAGTGATACATGAGACCAAGTCCATCATTTACACGGAAGTGTTTTATTGTCCCAAAGGACAACAAAAAAATTTTATCATCACTAGCTTTCGGTTAGAAATGCATTGGTGCCTTGCGATGCTAGAGTATCGCCTAGTTAGGTCGTCACTGTCTACCTTAGTGAGAATAGCATATGGTACGGGCTCATAGACATCTTTGAAAGTCTTGGAATAGCTCTAAACTTTCAAGCTGAGCAGCGATGATTCCAGCTCTCATTAACCCTGGGATCCCGCGGCTTTTTTTAGAAGATCGACTATCTAATATTTTTTTGCAATCTTTCTATATTTGGCACTGGTGTTTCTTAAAAAAATATTTTTTGTGTGGTCGTGTTTGGACCAAGCATGTTTTTACTTTGGTAATTTTTCATAAAGGAACGCCATAGTTTACTGCCATCTATTACTATATTCCTAATGTATCCTGGCCGACCGATGCCGTCTCTTACTGCCGACAGTAAGCCCTTTCTATCGTGTTTGATCGCCTAGATGGCTTTGGCTATAGAGCATAGATTAGGTCTTGCTGAGCTGGGGGGGTATGTTATATGCTCCTGCGTGGATAGCTCTTAAAATAGGCGTTAGCCTGTATTCTAAGAGCTAGCTCTCGTATTTTAGTGGCCGAATATTTTTATAATGACATTAATGGCTCGTATTGGCCAATCTGCGTGCTTTGCGCTAGTCTAACGTACATTACCTCCTATTTAATATTTTTCTCGTATGAATTTCAGGGCTGCGTTAATAGTGTGTATGCTGGTGGATGTCTTAGGCTGATGCAATGTCAAATTCTCAGCGCCATGGCGCTCTAATTTTGATTTGGTCACTTCGTTAAGGTATCTACTGACTGTATTTTTTATTCAGGGAAAGAAGTATGTTATGATATTTCTGGACCAAACAGTGAGTAGTCTGGTTTTAGAATTCGGTTGTCATCAATATAGATCCATACTACGGAGGAGGCACAGCGACGTCGATTTTGTTTTCCAAAAGAAGTTTATTTTTTACTACTTAACTGTCTATGTTTTTTGTGCACAGTTTTCCTGCCAGTAGAGTTCTTATACTGACAGCGTCAAGCTTTTATTTCAGCCGTGGCGAACTCGCGCTTATAACTCTTTTCGCAGATGACTAGACTAGCTTACTGTCCACATCAGACTACGTATATCTATGCCCTGCAAATCTAGATCGAAGGGCCGTGGAATAGTTCCTGGCTCTTTGTCTCTATCTCGCTACTGGTGTGGTTACGCCTAGGCCTAATTAAAGCCAAAAAAAATACGTCTCGGCCACCGATATTCTTTTTTTTGCCAGTTTGGCTGTACAAGGAGATTCAGAAGTCTGGCTGTCAATCGTTGAGCATCTCTTTTTTTAATCAGCCTATCACCTGATGACTGCTGCGAGCTACATCACCTGACCCAAAAATCTTTTTTTGGATGAGATCAGCCGGCTACGTAGAATTGGCTTTCTAGGCGATGTTATATTATAGCACTAGCCGCGCGCTGGACTGGACTTCTTTGACGACCGCTATATCATCTCTTCATTTGGCACTGTAGCAAAGCGTTAGATAAGAGGCCTATCACTTATACAAATCCAGCTGCATGTTTGAATGATACATATACAAGAAATTTATTTCTAATACGTTCTTCTATTTTACCATTTTTTTTTGAGCGTCTCAGTCTCTTATTTAGAGCTATGATAGTCTTTCGTTTTACCTGATACCAACACTATCAGGCTCCGCTCCAGCTATTTTAAAAGGGCATCAGTCATTTAATTATTTGAGATATCTAAGCTACGGATACTTTTTTGGCTAATGGATATCTTCCGAATTATTTAATCTTGGCACGGGGGTGGAGCTGTTCATAGTCTTGTTGGTTAAATGCTAAGCCGCAGCCTGCCTAAGCTGTGTGCTCAACCATTTTTTCGTTATATGGCCCGGTTTATGATTTGTCGGAGTCGAGGCCGTCATTCTGCCATGGCTGCTTTCAGAGTTGGAGAATTCGACTTTCGGCCGTGGCTGAGTTTAGGTGGAGCCGGACTATGCCCACGCTCCTTGCGCTACAATCTGTACTGTGGGGCATATCATAGTCTGTAGCGTAGACCTAGTCTTCAGATATTGCCTTGACGATTGCATCAGAGAAATTTGAGTTAGATAACAGTAATAAGCTGGCCGCCTTAGTAAGTTGCAATGTCGCAGTCTTGTCAGATAAAAGAAGTGAGGGGCAATTACAACTTGACTATTCCGAGCGTACCCCTCAACTATTAAATGGTGTCCATGCAGTTCAATCCTCCAAAGTTAGAGCATTACTATAATTTATTTTATGTGCTCTGCGATAGCAGCTCCGCAGTACATCTACGGTAGTGTTATTCTCTAACATATTAGTATGGTCGGCAGCATCGCAACAATCTAACACGTATGCGCACTACAATTATCGTTTTTATTAATCAGATTATTTTTCTCAGTTTATATTTTATCTGCGAGATAGTTAGTTTTTAGATCTCAATAAATACTATTGATTTATATTCATTGAGGCTGGGGTATTTAAGATGGTAAAAACTATTTACTATTTATGTGCTGCACATGGTCCGCCATGTCTATTTTTGTAGTTCTTTGGCCTGAATAGCCTCCACCTGAGACCCATTTTATTAGCTAATAGAAATATATTTTATGAGGTAAATTTTTTATGACATTCGATAAAAAATCTAAACTAGATTGTACATTAGTTTTCTGTATAAATTAGTTGGAATGGATTTCTATACACTGGAGTCAAATGCACATTCTAGATGATTTTATCTGTAACATGGACGGTGAATTAAATCTTTATTACGTCGTTATTATTATATTTTTTTAAAGATGTACTGTATTTTGTTAATCCATATATTCTATTAACACATTCCGATTGTATTGACATTATTTTAAGGTTATTATGGAGACAGGAGACTGCCATGCGATCATTAACATCTGCATTGAACTTAAAGAATTAGTGGTTAATGGTGTATACGACACGCCTTTACTATTTGGCATTTTGCCGATAGTATTTTAATCCTAAAAAAGTCTAATCTACTTTATGCAATTGATTGAGTGATTTTTTTATATTCTGTCTGGATAAAAACTACCTACTGTTGCTCTCTCATAACATGATAATTGTGCTAAAATGCATAATGAAGTTATTTAAATATAATATCTAAAAAAATATTAAAAAATAGAATGGCTTATCAATTTTGAAGTGCCAAGTATAGCGCGGCGATACGTAGCTTATTAAATAGTATCATTATATAGTTAATCATATTTGTATTTGTAGATATCTAGTTTACGTATATGCGAGTCGAAGATAATATGCTTAGACCAGTGGCTAGGATAGTTCAAATTGCGTTCAATGCCATTAATTTTAATGGGGCAGGATGTAATCATACATAAAACTGTCTCGATGTAAACGGCTAGGCCACCAAGTCAGAGGCCTCCTGGCTAGCCGATTAGATCGAAATTTTTATTAACTGTTTTTAGTATGCCACTGGATTTCTATAGTATCGAATAACATGCATTAGTAAGTTTTTCTCATCGACGCGGACTATCCTCGATTACAAGAACGTACTTGTCGAAGCTCTCCAGCTCCTAAATATTGCCGTGTTAGAGACAGGCGATGGGATAGTTTTGGCCATTAGAGCGGGAACTACGATTAAAAAAAATAATTAGATAAAAAAGATATGTCCGACTGCTGTTTACATGGGTGAGGGCAAGTGCAGATAGTTGAGATTGGGCAAGGGGTTCTAGTAGAAGACGCTTTTGTCGATAACTTGTTTAGGTTATACATGTTGCATATTATACTGCGTACGTTTAAATATTTTAACGTAGTTTTTACCATACAATTACGGTCTGTAGGGATAATAGGTAGGCTTGAGATAGACTTAGCCTCTGGTCATCGGTGTTAATTCGACGATTGGAACCATTAGTATATGCTGACATCTTTGAGGAGATAGGAAAGTAAGGAATAAATTTACTTTTGGTAAAAAAATATTTTTTTTATTTTTTTTATTGTATCAAACTTTATTTCCATATTCAACAATACTTATTTCGTCATGGTCGATAATTCAGATCGCAGTTTTGAACCGGCTGGTATCGATATTAATGCTTTTAGTTTTTTAAAATTACTGTTCATTGCTGTGGTGCATACATTGGTTGATTTTGTATATTGTAGGGAGCCGTAATTGAGCTCCTAAAACATGATTTTATAGATTTTTAATATATTTTAGCTATATTTAGCCTCTTGTGTAGAGGTGAGTTCTAAATCAATTGTGGAAGTTAAATAAAGCGCCTGAAAGAAGGGCAATAGGCTGGGCGTAAGAATAATCTAGAACGTTTCAAGGCACTGGATTTAGAGGCTTATGGGTAAGCAGGTAGTCGGTTAATACTTCAGTAGCTACGGCGTTGCCCCTGGCATTCCAATGGGTGTCCCTAAGGTGGTATGTGTGGCCGGTAGATTCGGCCTGACGTAGAGCTGGAAGTAGGTCTAGTATTTTAATGCCTTGGTCTCGGCAGAAGGCAGTGATATGTTGCTGAGGATAATCCCGATTCCAGGTTGTGGCTTGGGGCTGCAAGATCAGGAGCTGAGAATAAAGAATGTCGTTAACTTGGAACTCGTCGGGTATGAGCAGAACAAGAAAATGCTCCCCGGCCCGATTGTGGATGCTCTGTAGAGCGTCGAAGAATAGGCGATAGTTTTGGCGAACGTTATGATTTTTTGAATTGAGGAGTTTGAGCCGCTCGGTCTCCTTTATCAGGAATTCAGCCTCGCTTAGTCGTGGTGGTTCTATGGTTGGGTCACGAAGATAGTCTGGTTCTTGTTCAGTCATGCCATTAGCTTCGTGGGCTTTCCAAGAGTCGGCGGCTAAGGTGACGGCTTGATACTGGCCTACAGTGATACGCGGTTGGGGTGGCTTACAATAGCCGAAAATATGTTTGACTAACTTGGTCAGTCGCCAGTTTTGGATAAATGAATGGCGGAGTTTATGTTGGTTGAACATAAATAAATCGTTACCAACGAAGACACAGAGCACAACTAGTGAGGGGCGGTAGGTCAGGACCTCGCTGCGGAGCATGAAGGCGTACTCTGGCATGCCCATGCCTGGTATGCCGAAGTTGTGGACAGCCACCCGTCGGAAACGACCGCTGAGTCGTTTTTGGAGCGCCGCTTCAGTCATGGAGGTGAAGTTGTATGGTTGGGGTACTATACCGAGGCCGAAGGATCCGGCGATACAGGCTACGAGAAAATCTCCTGGTTTGGCCACAAAGAATTCGTCGTCATAGAACCCAGCACTGTTGAAGCGATGGCCGAAAAATTTTTCATTTAGGAGACGGCGATAGTCGGCAAAGATAGTTTGGGCTCGAGAATGGTCGAGAAAGAGTTCGGTGTAAGTGTAGTAATCCAGACCGGTGAGACCGGATTCCAGAAGTAGGATGAGAGCTAAGGTCGTGGCGGCTAATTGTTCTAGGCCGGCCAAGCGCTCAGGCAGGGGAGCAGATAGACGTTTAGGGTTGGATATCAGAATTATGCCCCATAAGGTCATGCCAAAGCACAGACCGCTGAGGAATAAAGAATCGGTCAGGAAGAGGTCGCTGTAGAGCACTGTGGCGTGACCCAATGTAGCTAAGACTAAGGATGGTAGCAGGTAAAAGAGGTTACGGCCGACGATGCGCCATATTGGACAGGGTCCCAAGTCAAGGACCAAGTCAAAAAAATGACACCAGTATGTAGGGCTGCGGCGCAGTAGCTGTAGCAAAAAAATGCCGCCTAGAGCTAACCCGGCCAACCGTAGTTTGCGTAGGGATATAGCAGCCGGAACATAAGAGGCGGTATATTGTCCAAAAGCCTTGGTCAAGTCTAAGCCGGCATAAACCAGAATAGCTAGTCCGGCCGTTGATAGGGCAGCGAGACATAGGACCGGGGTAAGGATAGTACGGACGGCAGCGAAACCGGACTGGGGTGACAGATAGCTGACTTTCACGGGTTGGTGGGGAAGATGGGTCATGGGGACGACAGGATGAGAGCAGTCTGGAACATGCTTAATATGATTATGAATAGAGATAATTAAATTATACCGTAATAGCTGCACAGGAACCGAGTAAAGTACTCCTTTATCGTTGATGACATGTTCAGCTAGACGATTTTATGGGCCGTATCGGTATTATATGTGATGATAATTTCAAGATAATAATCTTGACAGTGCACCAAGTCCATATATTTTCTACACCTTTATAGTTATCATGTATACTTTAAGTTATTCGGCCTCTCTATTACCTTTAACTGCATTATCTATTAATCTCGACATTGAGAAGATAAAATTATGGAAGTCACTCGAAAATTTGGTGGCAATGGTGAACAAGCCATATTGAGGTCGAGGCCACTGCAGTCGTTCGTCATGGACATAGTGGTGTGGCGTCGGTATTACAGACCAGAAAGAAATCGGAGGAATATTCATTGGGGCCGGAGGAGTTGGGGTAGGGCAGGTAAAATAATGTCTGTTCCATTATATTATTCAAGAGGTAGATCGCATGACCGGTTTAGTGGTTAATAGTGGCGGGTTAAGCAGGAGAGCATGATAAACGCTGGTAATTAGGTTGGCGTTTTAGACGTATTAGAAAAAGTTGACTACTTCGATTGAGTTGAGGATGTAGGCGACAGGATCAAGCCGAGGTCACCGGCTGTGATTTTTTTTACGCTAGTCGACTGCTACTCTGTTTTCTGTCACTAATATCGCACATACTATTCTGAAAATGGGTAGAGTAATATTGCTGTAGGCTAGAAATATGAGCAGAAGCAAAGCACCATCTCAAAAAAAATATAGAGTAGTATGATATCCGCGATAGGCAAAAAATCAGCGGCTAGACTTGTATTACTTTATGCGTTTGCTTGTACAGATTTTAGACTCGCGTAAGGTGGGTAGTATATTAAGCTAACTTTGATGTCCACACAAGTTCTACATAAAGATTTTAGGCGTATAACACCAAAGAGTAGGACGTTTTATGAAAGGTTAGGCTTGCTGTAATGTGATTTTTGACATTAATACTTATATCTGTGGCTAAATTATAAAAGTTGCTCAAGTTATGATGAGGCTGTAGTCGATAATTAAAATATGGGTTAGCCACGTAAAAAAAATATGGATGAAGGACAGTTTGTAAAAAAATATTAGCTTGCACACATTTAAAAAAAGTTGATAGAAGAACAAGCACTTAAACTATTGGCCAAAAGGCGGCACAAGTATACTGGGCATGGAACAGGCATAGCGTGAGGGTGCTTCTGACAGCACAAAATTTCATTTTTTTTTGGGGATGAGCCAGGTACGCTATGTGTGTTTGTGTAATAGACCAACGTGTCATGATCAATAGAATGATGCACTAATCGTGCAAGTGTCAGGATTAGACCAAGGAAGTAGTCGTACTGTCCCGGACTCAATCGTTGCCCGGAAAGAAAATAATGTGACGGATAATATCCCGCTTAATTATCTCTACTGCATTTTTCGTCAGTTACTTCCTTTTTTGGACATGTGGAAGAAGCTTATCCTCCGATCAAATTTCTAGAGATATATTATTCACATAGTCCTATTTTTTGTACTTTTATATATAACTCAGACTTTCAGGCTGGCATAAATATAAAAAAATGTTTATATTTTCAATAACTTGACAAAGCAATAGTTCGACCTTTTTTATCACTACAGGAGTCGAATATGTATGATGATGTTGTGTCCCCTGGGCTTAAGGGCTGGCTGGACAAGAAGGTGGCCGGAATCGGAACTCGGGTGGCAGTGGTCGGCGGTGGTCTGGCCGGGTGCGAGGTAGCTTGGCAGCTAGCCCGAGCTGGAGTCGGAGTCACTCTCTTCGAAATGAAGCCTGAGCACTTCTCTCAGGCACACTCTAGCCCGATGTTGGCTGAGTTGGTATGTTCCAATTCTTTACGCTCGGATGAACCAGTAGCTGCGACGGGGTTGCTCAAACGAGAGATGGCAACCTTAGGTAGCTTGGTGTTAGCCACGGCCAGGGAAACTCGCGTGCCCGCTGGTAAAGCTTTGGCCGTGGACCGTGAGCGCTTTGCGGCCCGAATGACGGAACGCATCGCGGCCGAGCCGTTTATACGCTTAGAGCGCCGAAAAATATCCAGCCTAGAAGATACGGCCTTAACTGGATATGCTGCTGTGGTCATCGCAGTCGGCCCTCTGGCTACTGCATCTTTAGCCGCGAGTCTGGATGCGGCTATGAGCAATAAGCATCTTTATTTTTACGATGCCATCTCCCCCATCGTGGCTGCTCAGTCCTTGGATATGACTCGTATCTTCCCTGGGTCTCGCTATCAATCGGAGGACTACGACTATCTCAACTGTCCCTTAGATGAGATTGCCTACCGTCGTTTTCACGCCGCCTTATCGGCTGGTGAAATTATGCCAACCAGAGATTTCGAGCGCGAACTACATTTTGAGAGTTGTATGCCCATCGAGGCCTTGGCTATTCGGGGGGAGATGACTTTGGCCTTTGGGCCCTTCAGATCAGTTGGGCTCATCGATCCAGCCACAGGTCGGTGTCCCTTCGCTGTGGTCCAGTTACGAGCCGAAAACCGTGAGCGAACATATTTCAATTTGGTGGGTTGCCAAACTAAGCTAAAGTATGCTGAACAAGAACGTATCTTCCGGATGTTGCCGGGACTGAAACAGGCTGAGTTCGTCCGTCTGGGCAGTGCGCACCGTAATACCTACGTCAATGCGCCGTTAGTCCTGGACGCAGAGTTGGCACTGAAGGATCGGCCAGGAGTATATCTGGCTGGTCAGATTACTGGTGTGGAGGGCTACATGGAATCTGCGGCTTGCGGCCTATGGGTAGGCTGGCTGTTAGCGACGAAACTGACCGGCCGGGTACTCCCTACACCACCTGTGGAAACCGCCTTGGGCGCTTTGCTCGGGTACCTAAGAGAGGGCCGCCAACCTTTCACCCCTTCCAACGTGCACTTTGGCCTGACTCCAGAGATTATTGGCTGCATCAAGAAGAAGGATCGCAAGGTAGCTTATGCGGCTCGAGGTGAGGCAGCTTTTGCAGCATGGTTTGCGTGGCTTGTACAGGAGGGGCTAACACTAGAATCTTGATTTGGTGGAAATGATTAGCTAGGCTGCAGACTTTTAAATATACAGTGTAGTCTTTACGCTCCCTGAGAATAGAAATTCTAATTTACTATGTGACCCTGGACCTCGGCTTGTCCTATGATTATGAGGGCGATTAGGCTAGCCCGTGGTCTTGCCTAATCTCAGATGGTGTATGAGTGTCGAGGTCCATAGGCTTGGTGAAGGCCTGTTAACTTCTGAATATACTAGCCAGTTTCTGGTTGCGCTTGAACTAAAACTTGGGAAACAGTCAAAGATAGCGATAATGTATATCATGAGATCGTGTATACGCAGTTTGGTGTGTGGTATGCGCGAGATTATTTTTTCTCGGATATATTGAATCTTTTCGTTTAGAATACTTGTTATTTGGTTTAATTGGTCCGGAGTTAGTCGAAATCCAGCTGGGTGCAGTTGGATGGAGGGCTGGTGTTGATTTAGCTCTATCCATGATGTTGCAGAGTGCTTTGAGCAGCTTGTTCGTATCCACCATAAGACAAACGCCATAAACGATAGCCTCTCTCTAGCTCGCTGGATACCAATGTTAGGCCCTGTAAATTCTTACGATACAGTTAAAGCCAAAAATTTTGTATTATTACTGTGATTTTTAGCGGTGAAGAGAGGATCGAATACTCTAGTATGATTGGATTAATGTTATAGCCCTTATTAGCTACATTCAGTTCTAAAAAAATCATTAATGGTTTAATCAAGATAACCTAGCCATCTTGACTAGGATGTGCTTCTTACACCAAGCATTGTGCATGTCATGAGGAGGCATTGTTGCACAGTCTTGTGAGTCCATGGTTAATCTAATATGAGCACTAAAATAGTGTTAATGTCCTGGTCGTATTTGGTCAAGTTGCAGGAGAGTTCGGGACTCAGCTGTATGTTAATGCGTGGTCTGAAGGATCCATCCATAGGAAGCAGAAGGCCTTCTATAAAGGACTAGAGCTTCGCCACTTTTTTTATTTTTTTGCGGCTAGCAAGGGGGATTGGCCATATAAGCTTCGATAAGCATAGCCCATCGGATTAAATTTATTTAAGGCAGTTTGATACTTGAATCCGGCCGGGATCTGGCGTTAAGCTTGAATAAAAAAATCAGGATAACGATAATTATATTTTTTTAAAATTATATGATATCGCGAGAAATGATATCTAGGTCCTAAATCCATGAGCCATCAGAATGTATTTGTCGAACTGTTTGCATTCGACCTCGATCTTCCAGGCGCCTGGTTATGTATATAATCACGTCTAAGATTTATATTTTTTTTATTTAACATAAGAGCTAAATAGTTGAGAAATGACGCCGGCGTATGATAGGAAATAGTCCTTAGGTAGTTTTCCGCATCGAATAAATAATATTGAATGGAGGAAGTTCTGAGTTTTTTTTGGCTCCGCGATTATTCGCCCAGATGTGAGGGCAAGACATTATCCACAGTACAGTGGGGTGCTTGTGTCGTGCATAGGACAATGACGGACTTGATCCTAGCTTGAGCTAAAAAATTGCTACTGTGGAATGGCAATATTTAGTTGCTCTCTGTATAGGCGTAAGGTCGGGTCAGTTTTCTTCTAAGTTTTTTGGACCTGAAGGGAACGAAAGCCGAACTTTACGTTGGATATTTGGAGGAATTTGAGAAATACGGGACAAAGATTACCGTTGTCTCTTGGCCGTGAGCTTTTGTTGGGCCCGGTAATGAGAAGGTGTAGCCCGATAAAAAAAAGAAGGAAGCGGCTTGAGGCGTTTACGGATAGAAAGTTTAGCTGCGGCCTTTAGAGGATGGACATATTCGGTAGTGGTCAGCAAAGGAATTTTAGGGCCTAGGTAATAACTTAAATCTAGCTCAGCCATATGCTTGTCCAGAGTGACTTCAAAGGAGGCGTTGCCAAGGATCTGGCCCTGCCATGATAACTCGATGGTCCAGGGCCCTGCGACAAGTTCTTGTTTAGAAGTGAAGCCCCACCCCACATAATTCGGACGGCCGACGCAAGCTGGTAGCTCCCAACTTTCTTCGTTTGACCTGTGGCCAGTCGTGGAATCAATTATGTCCGGATGCCGCACATTTACGGTAAGAAGAGCAGCAGCACCAGCTGGTTCTCCGTGAAGAAGGAATTCGAAACCGAAACGTGTGGCTATGGTAGCCGTTATATGCGGTCCAGAGGTCAATCGTCGTAGAGGTATTCCGTTGCAGGGGTTGTTCGGCAGCCATTGAGTCTGATCGAGCAGGTCACCATAACTTCCAGAGGTTAATATCTCTAGCCCTCGGATATTAACCGGATTAATTTTGCTAGGAGGTGGTGTGATCGCTTGAGTTGTGGCCGGATAGGTTTGAAAAAGAAAGCTAGCCAATATACAAAACCAAACTAAGGCGGCAAAGCGTCGTTGGTTAGTTGGCAAGAGCAATACGGTCATGGAGGGCAATAAATAGTCCTCGTTATGGCTAAGATGAAGATTAGATTAAACTAGTAATTATCAATGTCAACATAGCCGTTGTTGTCAATTCTGCTGTGCAGCTGCGTATATAATCGTTTGATCCTCGTCTGACTGGATCGAAGGGATGATACGTTAATAATCGTAGATCTTCATATATGATATAGACATTACATTATGATCTTGTTCAGATCTGCGGCGGCGGATGCGTAGTTGTTTTTTGCGGGCCAATATATTGAATCTACTACAGCATCATGGAATCAGACGTAAAATAGGCCTTCTCCGTCATAGTTGTGTTTAATATTTTTTGATTTTAAAAGTCTTTTACACATAAATATTATATTAGTATATATAAAAATTTTTTATTGTTTAAAAACGACATTGTAAAAAATGATATGAGTTCCTTAAAAAAATCGTTACTATCGATGAAAACACCGGAAGTAGAGAACTCTTTTTTGTATATAATAGTTTATGTTTTGTTTAGGATTGCAAAATGGCTGTAAAAAAAGTAGCGTAATTTTTTATATTAAAACTGTAAAGTTTTTTACTCAATTTGAATTAAAAATATAGTATTGATTGTCTATGTTGACATAACATAATTTATAGAATCTATAAATTATTGAATTTAATTGATTATTGTCTTGATTTAGCAAAATTTTTAATTAATGTCATAAGACGTAGATAATTTATTGCACTACTATCAGTTATCATGGTCTGGACTGGGACACTGCGTGTAAAATGCAGCGTGGTGCATTGGCAGCCTGGTATCTAGTCAATGTATATGAGTCTACGTGTGAAAAAATAAAAGTGGCAACATGCTACGCTATAATTTTTGAGTTATGTCTCATGTCGACCATAACGTATTCTATATATGTTACTTATGTACCTATTGCCTATTGTAACAAGCATCTAAATTGAAAAAACGCATGAAAAAGATACTTATGTTAAAGATTAACACATATATAGCAGCCTGATTGCTTTTTTTGCATACTCCAACGAAGTAGTCAGTATCTAATACAACCGGTAGGAACATTATATGGTTATAATATCCCCAGGTTCAGGCAAGAAAGCTCTTACATCAACGGCATCTGCACATAGGGCCAAGATATCGGCTTGCCGGGAGTGACGCACTTCTCGTTGCACGTGCACTATGGCTATGCGCTGGACGCCAGCCTCCCGGGCCAAGGCGATACTGCCTGGTACTGTACCATGACCGGGTATATTTTGCTCCATAGAGAAGGATTCATGCACGATAAGGTCTACTCCGCGGGCTAAAGATGTCGTGGTGGGTGTGGGCAGTCCGTCGCCGCTGTAAAATAAACTACGTCCATTAGCATCTAACCGGAGGGCAAGATTGGGCTGGGAATGCTCGCTTGTTGCAGTAGTGAAGATAAAACCACAACACGCCAACGTTTTGCCTGTCGCGAGTTCATAGAATTCTAGGGGGAATAGAAATTTATGTCGAGTTCCCGGGTAGGCTAAGTCTATAGCCGTTATCACTCGGTCGGCTACCCCGGACTGGCCGAGCACAGCTAGAGGGCGTTGGCGGCCTTCTTCATGCATGCGAAGCAGTAGAGCCGGGATACCAAAAAAGTGGTCCCCATGAAAATGGGAAATCCAGAGCGCATCTAACATTGTCGGAAAGGCCGCTAGACGCCAGTAGGAGGTAGCCGCAGTAAAGCCGCAATCAAGAAGCACCGAAGTGCGCTTCATTGCGGCTTCAGTTGTAGCCAGAACTGAGCAATTTGGCAATATCTCATCAAAGGCCTCGCCCACACCGACGAATGTTATCTGCATCGCTATATCCTTATTTAGATAATCCTTATTTTTTTGTTAGTCTATGGAGGACGGTTGGGGCCTTGTTTGCTACGTTGTCGGATTTTTCGTTAGGATTATTGCCAGCACGTCTGAATCGACGTCGTGGTGGAGTAGAACAGGAGCTTTAAGTGTAAGGAAGGAGTCATGACTAATAATTTAGTAGCGGAATATTGTCTAAAGATTATTTTCATTCTGGCTGAGGTTCGACAGACATTGACTGTTTAGGCGTTCACTTATCTGGTTCCATGTGGGTACTTAGCGTTTGCTAGAGTCCCTTTTCTTAGACATGGCTGGATTATGTGGGGCATGGTAAACATAGCGGCTATATCTCCATGGATAGTTCGGTTATCGGAGCACCAGACTTCTATCTTTTTTATCATTATTCTAGAGCAAAACAGTTGTACTCGACCAGCTAGATGTATCAGTATGTTGCTGTTTTGTATTATGATCTAGTAAGCCGTTGATAATATTTTTCGGTAAGAATAGTTTTTTTACTATTACTATAGTAGTTATTATAAATAAATATAAATTTTATTATTTTTTTTCATATATCGCTACCTGCTGAATTCAAGTCTCTCCATGATATTGCTGTCCTATCTGATGCGTTTCTTCACGCAGTAGCTGACCATCCTGCTGGTCTAGACTGTCAATTTAATCGTGTTACTAGTATTTTGGCTGAATTTGACCTGTGGTAGCCATGATTCATCGTTTAGCTGTTTATCTAATACAGACTAAGGGAGTCATCTTGGTACTAATGAACGTGACCCAATGTCTCAACTGGGCTTATACATTGAGTCCAGCTTGATTACTAAAACCCGAGGTGAGGAAATAAGTTTTTTTATTACGTTGGGCGAACTCAAGCTAGGGGTCGGGCTGTCGTCGTTATTTTTGTGGACTAGTGATCCTTTTAAAATTTGTATATCGTCTTGTATGGGAATGCTGTCAGCAGTGCGACAAGAAAGAAGAACCTGATAGTGCGGCGCTGGGGAGGGTTATAATTGGAAGCAGTCGAAGATTATAAACGTCAACGATGATGTCAATGATATGGCATGGTTTGTGGCTAAGGGGCGGGCCACATGGACAGGCAGGCTGTATAGATTTTTGTGTCTTTTTATGATCACCTTAGAATATAGCGAGCCACGATGGAGCGACAGCTGATGGGAGCACAATAAAAATATTTTTGAGATACAATTAATTATAGTGCGAGCCTAGATTTTTTATATTTAACTTATAAAATATCGGGGGTTTTAGCCATGAGCGTATTTACTTTGAAAATTCGCTTAACAGATAAGTATCTCGTCGATCTTTGGTCTTCCCTCTCGCTGTGGCAGGTAGTGGTAGTCATAACCAGAGTGACAGACAGAGGTAACTAGACTGTATTGTTTTGCCTGTTGGGACGGATAGACATTGTGACGAATCTCCGAAGCTTTGTAGTCTGTAATTTTAAGCTACAGGCCGGTCTGACATACAGCTACTTGGATTTTTTTGACTGAAATGATCCTTTTTTTCACATATATGCTGTATACTGGACATCAGCAGTTCAAAGAAATTGACTTGAACAATAAAGGGTCAGCAATGACAGTATAGGCAAAATCTGTCAGAAAATATCAGCAAATATTTCCGATTGAGTAGCACTAAGATGAAGGTATTGGACATGCTGCTGCAGGTCCAGGCTAAGGTCATTTTTTTTGACGCCCAATCGATTCAGGTCGTACTGAGACTAGCAGTCCGGTTTACTGTATACAGACCGACTGTTATCGTTGCTACCTCCGGCTAAAGGAAGAGGACATTAATTGCCTAATTTTGTTCCTGACTTGGCATTTTACCAGGAAACGAGTTAGAGCGACGTTGATGATTAGTCGGTTACGGAATTGAGGATTAGTACGTGGCTCTATTAAATGACTATTGGCTTACATGAGCTGACACTGAAAGGCAGCATTGGTTAGCTATCCGGGTGAGGCAAGACAAACTTACGGATATAACGTATTAGCCGCGGTAGACAAAGATTAAAATTTAGGCCGAGCAATTTGGCGACGCTTCTGGCAATAACATATCGATATTACCGGAACGACTACTGATTTAGTCTATCCATGCAGGTCTGTGATTCCAGGATATTTTTTTATTAAAGATAGTTTTAAGGTCTGGCCATTATCCAGCCTATTTATAAACTAGTTCCGACTTCGGTAATCATATATTTTTTAGCAAGCGAAGGCATAAGTAGCCGTAAAAAATGACAAAAAGTTAATGGATAGTTGATGAGAAAGTCAAGTTAACCAGACCTCATCATTACTTAAGATTCCAATTATAAGTTGAATTACTTGGGCTTCTATATTGTAGAAAGTAAAGACCGAACTACGATGTGCAATGTTCTGCCCCCCCTGAAGCGCTAAGTGCGATAGGGTCGTGCTGTGCTCTATGCTTGACAACTCGCGTTAATCTCGCTCTTAATGACTTCGCGACGGTTATGTTTTAAATAGTTCGCTACGGTTGCCCATGACCATTAACAATCATCCTTTACGCATAGCCTGACAGCATGCACTTTAAAATTTAAATAAATGTTAATAGTAGCCATGGAACAAGGACCTACAGTGTGCCAACTTGTCTAGCAAATCATTAGAGCTTGTGATATCTGATCTCTCCATTTCGTGTCCTGACTAAGGATATAGTATCTAAAATTAGTCGATCTTAGCCGATAAACTAATTGACGTAACTTTTTTTGCCGCCTATGGAGTTACTCAGTTCGATATAGCAAAGCAGATCCAATTATGCTTTGACAGTAGTTAGTTCTTTAGCGACTGCGGCTGGTGACTGGGGGCTAGGAATAAGTTAGCGCTTCGCTTTGATGTCAGCGTTGACGTCTCCGACTTGGGGATCGTTCGTGCCCCCAAATATCGAGTACCTTCCGGCGTCCTATAGCTGCCGGGGATATGTAGCCCTATACAAGATCTATTTTATGGAGGGCCAAGCTTACTACATAGACCTTAAAGGACATAGGCATATGCTTCGATGCTGCGGTTAAGGGGAATTTATGGTAGAGCCGGCGGTATACTTTCTTTTGATAATATGACCGTATAGCTTCTATGGCAGTAAATTCACTGGGAAGCTAGCTCTAGATATTACTATAGCCTTATGCTTTGGAGGCACGAATGTCTTAGGCCTTGTCCGGCGAAGGAATTCCAAACAGCTTCCAGGTTAAATCAGCCATACAGGCTTTTAAAAATATTGACCAACTTAAAGAATTATCTACAGCGTGGATCGTTTTAGTCTATCGCGAAAAAAATATGGCTGAACTTTCTACGTACCACGATTAGCCAGTTTCATCTGGATCTGGTTGACTAATTTTATAGTTATACTCTAATGAGCGCTACTTCCAACCCTTAAGGAAGGCAAGATTGACTAAGTT
Organism: Desulfovibrionales bacterium; assembly: GCA_965112965.1. Lineage (GTDB taxonomy): Bacteria > Desulfobacterota > Desulfovibrionia > Desulfovibrionales > Desulfovibrionaceae > CBCOTE01. The sequence continues at coordinate 104,118 of CBCOTE010000020.1, forward strand.
GTACAGCTAGATTATAGCGCAAGCTCAATCTTTTTGCTGTCGACGTTTGCTAGTCCTTAATCGTCAGCTCTAGAGCGCAAGGCCATCTGTATAGTAAAAGCTAAGATGATCCTTAGGATTACGAAAAGTCTATTTTCAATATAAGATTTTTATAGGAAATTCAATAATGCAGGCCATGAACAAAAGCTGGGCAAATACACATGAGCGGGGCATTGATTATATAATCCTCATAGACACGGCTGAATTAAACAAAAAAATCTTATCATTATTAAGAGTAAGTTTAACAAACCTCACACAGACGTATGCGATGAGGGGTACGGTCGATAACACTACCAAAGCCATTAGTAGTTTAATGTTCAAGTTGCTCAAAGGCATTCTCACTTTGTCATTTTCTACCGATGGATACGATCGGCAAGGATATGACTAGTAAGACAGACTTTGATTCTGACAACTAAAGTAAAAATTTCACAGGCGAGTCGGGGTAACGATATTGACAGTTACAGCGAAAAATACGATATTTTCAAGAAAAGTTAAATTAAGCACTCTACGGAAGGAAGGAATAAGGAGAAGGCTGTGGCAACAGTGACAATTTATGGCAAAGCCGGCTGACCTTACACTATAAAGGCTAGGAAGGCCCATATTGGACATAGATATATAGATGTACGGGAAGATACAGCGAATATGGAGAAGATGCTCAAACTTTCAGCCGGGGTGCGTAAGGTGCCAGTTATTTTGTCCGAGGGCAAGGTTACAGTAGGCTACGGCGGAAGTTGAGGCGTGTAGTAGCCAGCCGGTCGGCTGATATAACATAGCTAGGTGAGATCGACTTGAATGACTTTTTTATTGGCTAAAACTCTAGGAATGGTGACCCTCCGATATTTTATTAAAAGATTTTGAGAAGTAATAGATTATTGGTAAAAAATATTGTTTTCGAGCAAGACAAAGAAAGATAAACATAGCCAAAAGTTTTTTTTACTATCTATTACAAGGCAATATTTTTTTATTGGTGGTAAGAATAAGGTATAGTTTTGCACTCAACGGGTCCAGCAGCCGTCGACGTCTTAAAATATCTGCGTATGGTGCAGTCATTTTTATTATATATTGACCAAACTATTTCAAATGTAGCTAAGGTGTGAGTTTAGGGCGTCCACGGCCATAATCGCGCGGGGGGGGGGGTGGATAGTCGATGGAATTAAGCATCTGCAGGCTGCTGAATACTAGTTCTGGTTGCGGTCAGTACGATGCAGAGAGCTTCAACTTTATACAGTAGCATCGATGATGAAGTCGGGGCACTTGCCTTTGGTGGACATTTTGCGACCGTGGCAATGGTTGCTCGAAAGATTGGACAACTTAACGGAGGATGCTATTAATCCTCGACAAAATCCAATGTTACTCGCTATTTTTCTCCAACTTGTTGACTGCAATCTTGGTTGGCATGGTCGAGCAGTTCTCTACGAAATATTCAGGTTTGACGGAGAAGATTCTTCGTAGAAGTTCCAAGATGAGAGAGCCGGTGGCTTGAGCTGATCTTGGGAATTAGAATATACAATATTGAAGCAGATGGAGGTCGTGTCTTGTTAGAGTTCGGGGCTATAGTAACGCATTAAAATGTGAACAATTATTTAAAACATCAAGGTCGACATCTAACTAGTAGATTGTAGACTATATTCGATGCCCTGCTAAGTACGATAGACCTCAATAGTAATTAGCTACAAGAGTTGACTAAAACGGTTTTCTGATATTTGTGTCCAGTTTTATGGACGTAAATTTCTTCCTCGGCAAGTCTTTGTCGTCTTGAATGAGGCTAATGTTCGAGTAATTGTCGATGAAGGATCTCGTCAGATTACTATACCTATCTTTATGGGAGCTTGTAGCTCCTGTATTTTCGGGGCTATTGAGGCGTTAATATTAGATATCATGCTAGGTATAAATTATTTTAAATAATTTCTGGCACAGCTATAGTGCTGCTGACCGGAGCCGATTGTCTCACATCTATAGTATGGTATAGCCCTTTCCACAGAAAGTTATTCCGGACTAGAATGGGGTAAAAAAATCGGTTTGCCTGGGCCGTGAGCTATGCAACTAGTGATATATAATTAATTTGATTCGAACAGAAGGGCGGTCGAGCTAAAAAAATAATCTTAGTCCCATGGTGCCACGAGTATAGTGACATCTAGCTTCCGAGAAATCGATGCGCAGATAGTGTCACTTATATCTAGAGTTCGGTTATCGGCCAGGAAAAGGCACTAAAATTTTGTTGGAAGACTTAGTTGTTCATTTAGCTGTCATAGATCATAACTTGGTTGGCAAAGAAGCCACGCAGGCTACTTAAAGTTAGAAAAAAAACAACGAAGTCTTTCTTGAAGAAAAAAATATCGATAAAATATAGCAAAATCTAGCTATATGACATACTGGAGTTAACGCTTAGTGCTTTAGCAAAAGTGGCGGCATTGCCGTCGTCGGGATTAATATGATGACAATAAGAGGTTAGTAAATGTTAACTTTGACGTGTTTATACTATAATAATGATAAATCCTTGGATCTTAGTATTTATAACTAGCCAGGCGACAGAGAATACGCTGGCCTGGTCACCGTAGCTGACCACGGCCTGCTAGTCTTTGTTTATATAGTGTCGAAAGACACGCACCGCACTATGTGCTCAGCAAAGCATATGCTATGCTACAGAGTTTCGATTCAGAGCAGGCCCGACAGTCTCAAGAGGATCAAAAAAATATATGAGTAGAGACAGGTGGTTGTCTGTATAGTAGATCTTTTTCGGTATATGCTTGCCGGACTGGAGTTTGGCGGTCGCAAATAACCGCTAAAGATTTTTTTATCGGTCATTACAGCTCAAAACAAAAAAATAAGCTAAAAATTATTCTGTAAATAGATCATGACTGCGGCTTATCGTTGGCTCATAGAACGTCTAGCCGAGATCGCTACTATGCCTGTAGTCAGCCGGTACAGTTGTGACCACCCCGCAACGTAGCTCTAACCTAGTAAAATAAAACTATGAGTATTCTCTATATATCTAAGATATTTAAATTATAATATCCGGCGTCTATACTATTAGAAGCTCGTGAGGCCATTTGTTGCCTACTTGAATAGGTTCGTGGTAACTACCAGCCTGCTTCTTTGGTCTAATATTGAAGCTTGAGGTAGATCCTGTCTGGCGCCAAACGGTGTATTGCTCGACTGTTAACCAGTTGACGCACATGTTTATCGACGGGTTATTACGGGTTATCAGCTTCATCCGTAAAAAAATCTGTCGATAGGACTGACCCACAGTTGACTATTTTTTTTAGTAGTCAACGTTGTAAACCGGTCTGGTGACGTTTGAGTCGGCATGCTTCCTGACCCGGCTGGTGTTAGATCCAGCTGTGATCTTCGATGTGTGTGTGGACGGTTGATGCATATGGCTGCTATTTAGTCCGCTTAAGGTCTGCGACAGTGGCGACGGATAGTATGGACTAATTTTATTATGATGGTCAATAATGAAGCTAATATCTTCTACCCCTTGGCTAAAGTCGCGATCTGCGCCTGGTAGGTCGGGTATCTGGCATAGTAGATGGAAGCCTTTTGAGTTATTATATTTTTAGCGGTAGTCAAGAGGAAAGGCTTGAGACCCAACAATAAAAATATTATCCATCTGGTTGGATTGGACGCAGCTATGCTATGGCCGCCTTGAGATGAAGTTGACTGTTCTCTCACAGCCGAGGCCACATAGTCTTTTGATAAGTCCTTCCGGCTGTATAAGAGAGTGTACTGCAGATATTCAAATTGTTACGGTGAGTTTCTAATATATGGCTCTAAAGGGATATTCTCTTTCTAATCTGGCCGGGGAGAATGTTGTCGTCTCAGTCGGCGTGGTCTGCCATATGGTAGACAGAGATTTTTCTACATAATCACAATTGTGTGCGTTTCCGTAGAATATGCAGTCAGAATTATTTATTTCTTCTAGAAGGGATCGGCTGCCAGTGTTGACGTAGACGAGCTGTTGTTTAGTCTATCCTTCATCTTAGCCGTACTATCCTAGGACTACTCTCTATTTTGTTGCCCCCATCCAATGTCACCCGTCTACGCCCATCCTGTTCGTGGCTCTGCGCCTTCTAGTGCAGCTTTTTTAGCCGTTTTAGCATTGACTATTTTTTTGATCACCGTAATTTGGTTACGACTTCCCTACGTAAATGGTCCAACTTACTGGCAATGGCCTTGGCTGAGCGGTAATATTTGGCGAACTTTAGGGTTTTTATGTTGGCCTTTGGCTTGTTTTCTTCCGGCTTGGTTGCTGCTGGCCAGATGGGATAGCCGCTGGACCAGTTGGCGGACCTTTACTTTATTAACTATGCTAGCCCTGGCCCAGTTCGGGTTTCAGATCGCGGCCATGTTCGGCGACTATCGTGGCCTAGATATGATTTCACATATCGTCACTTCGGCCGATGCCACGAGTTATTATAGCGATGCCTGTGCTATCGGAGAGGATTTACGCTCTTGGCTGAGTCATTTCCATCTGGTGCGTTTTGCAGAAATGGCACCGCACACCCAGACCAAACCGGCCGGACCGGTCATCTTCTACTGGGCGTTCGTCCGTTTGTTCGGCCCGGATGTGGGCGGTGTAGTGGCGGGCTATTTTGTGGGCGCTTTGACCAGCCTGGGCGTGTTCGTGGTCTGGCTCTTTGCCTGGCTCTGGACTCGTGACCCGCGCCGTCGGGTCTGGTGCGCTGCCCTCTACGCCATGCTTCCAGGCCTGGCCCTTTGGCTGCCTGAATTCGACCAGTGGTATCCCATTGCCACCATGCTTATGGGATTGACCTGGATGCGGGCGTTGAGGGAACATCGGGAGGCCGGGGCGTGGGGGGGGACTCGATACGCGCTGTGGCTAGGAGTAGTCCTTTTCGCATTCACGCTTATGACTTACGTAATACTCACGATGGGAGCTTGGATGAGCCTAGTTGCGTTCTACCACCTTTTAACTGCACATCGGCATAGTCAGGCTCTGGGCCGTATTACCGCTGTTATCGCCGTCGGGCTGGCGACATGGTTCGGGCTGCATGTGCTATTTGCCTGGACTACAGGGTACCATCCCATCCTGTCGTTCCTGCGGGCACTCGACAATGAACAGTATTTTTTGATCTTCGTTAAACGGCCTGGAGGTTGGTACGTACTTTTCGATATGTGGGATTTCGCCATATCCTCAGGGATGGCCCCGTTGGGGCTGGCGGCATGGGAGTTATACTGGGGCTGGCGCGGCCTACGGGAATCGTCTATGAATTTTTGGCTTACAGGTATGAGCTGGGCGACTTTGGGCATCATAGGTTTTGTCGGGCTTATGCCTGGTGAGGCAGCGCGAGTATGGCTTTTCCTACAGCCGCTTCTAATCGTTCCTGCCGGATTGACATTATCCCGACTAGGATTAAACCGGCAAGCGCTATTGATCGGCGCCATGTGGTTATCCATCGCAGTCATTAAAAGCCGGATGCTATTTATTGCAGCCTGAGTTGTAATCTACCGCAGGTCATCATTTTTTTTTGTCGGCTTTTTACCATCATATCCGTTGAGACCTCTACTTACATGCTACGGTTTGTAAGTACGGTGAGGCGCTTGCGCCAGCACCAAGCCAAGGTGCCAATAGGCAATAAGGCCAAGATTTCTCCTATCTCTCTGAGTACATAGGTGGTACCCAGATAGTAGAGGCTGGCGCATAGGCCCATGGCGGCTATGATCTGGAGGAAGGAATAGAGAGGAATAATATGTAGAGTTAATTGACAGAAAAGCACGGTCATAGCTGCTACAAAAATTTTAGTGGCCAGGATAGAAACTACTGATCCGAGGAGGGGATTTCCAGGTATTAAGATGGCGCATGTCGTCATGTTGAAGGCTAGGCCCAGAAGGTAAAAAATGAGTAGCAACCGTTCACGCTGAATACTGATCATTATGTAGTGGGCCAGGTTGTGCAGGAAGGCGAAGAGAATAGTCCCGGCGAGATATTTTTGCATCCACACAGCATTGCAGTATTTATCACCAAAAACGAGTAGAATGATACGGTCAGATTCAATATAAAGTATAAATGTGAAAAATACGGCGACGGTAAAAAGCCAGGATGCAGTGTTGCGGACTAGACGGGAAAATTCTTCTCGATTAGCAATCCACAACTTAATCAATAGCGGAAACAGTATCTTACGCAGTAGCATACCCGAAATCATAATGGAGATACCATCCACCACCTGCCACGTGACGCTATAATTGGCTACGCCATTTGAGCCGGCAAATTTTTGAAGAAAAAATATATTAATTTTATTGTATAAAATAGCTGCGATAGCCATTAAAGTATAGGTGATGCTGCCCCGCCAGGTCATCCAGATGAGCTTAAAATCTCGCCACCCCACACTGACAGTGCCGCGACGGACGCGACGCAAGAGTATGATGGCGACTCCACTAAGGGAGGTACAGGTCTCGATGAGTTTGTATGCTGATATGGTTAGAGGGTGGAAACCGAGGAGTAGAGTGGTAATACCGTAACCAAAACCTAAGAAGGCCCCAAGGGACTGTAAGCGGCTCTCTACATCTTGGCGGCCAAGAACCTGACAGGTGACAAAAAAAGAGGAAGCTAGAGCATCTAGAGCCACGCCTGTAGCTAGGATAACGATTAGCCACTTGAGATCGGAATCATAATTTTGCCAAAAAATGAATATGAGCATTCCAAGCCAAGAAAGACTAAGGAGCAGACTCTTGACTAAGCTGACTTGTAAGAGAATGGCAGTGGGGTAATTAGTCTTACGGGCGAGTAGGGTGGCAAGATGTTGGTTGAGGCCAAACTCGGCTACAAAGAGCATGATCTGGCCAATGTTAATGGCTAGTATGAATTGGCCAAAAGTGATAGCAAAGTTGCGAGCGAGATAGATGAGTAAAATACCTTGAAGGATTTCGCGAAACCAATAGGCACTAAAAAGGTAGGCAAACTTTTTGACTATGCTATAGGAGCCAGGTGATGCCTGGTTACTATTAGGGATAAGTTTGACGGCCTCTGGAGGAATATTATATTGGGACGCAGAGGGCATAGCACAGGTTTCTAACTACCCAGAGGTAGCATCAGACATTAAGCTACAGGGCTCCTTTAGATAGACGACAAATACTAGCATGTAGCCAGGTACAGAGATAGTGGCAACTAAAGTAAACAGATTAGCCAAAACTTATGGACAAATCAAGACCTATAGCCTTAGAATGGCAGATGAGACATTGTGTCAGTTTAATGACTTCAGTAACATTACTATTGACAATAGTGGAATGATAAGCGTATAATAATTAGCTTTGTTTTGTTCATACGAAAAAAATACTTAGAGGTTTATTTTTATTTAGAATACATGTTTCGTTGACAATTTTAGGACTAGATGCCTCCAGGTATAAGACTCGTCTGCCGTTGCCCCGGCATTATATATTGCACAGGATACTGAACAGGGCATGATTATCACCGACCGCTTCCAGCCGTTGCTCGAGAGAGTAAAGCACATCAAGACCCAGTCCTTTTACCCTTACTTCCAGCCTATTTCTCGTTCTTTTGGCCCTGAAGTCGAGGTTGGCGATCTTCGGCTGGTCATGATCGGCTCCAACGACTATCTTGGGTTGACCCACGACGCTTATGTCCTGGACCGGGCAGAAGCGGCTCTACGGCGCTGGGGTACCGGATCAGGTGGGTCTCGTTTTTTATCGGGTAACATGACCTTGCATGAGGAGTTAGAGATACGGCTGGCTGCCTTTGTTGGCAAAAAGTGTGCTTTAGTGCATACGACGGGTTTTTTAGCCAATCTAGGGGCTATTAGCACGCTTATCGCCCCAGACGATATTATTCTTTACGATAAGGAAAACCACGCCAGTATCGCAGAAGGTTGCCGCTCCTCGGCTGCGCGCATTACCTACTTTGACCATAATAATGCTACTGAAGCCCGCCGTAAGCTGGTTAATACCCGTAAAAAGAATCTTGATACGACTATTTTTCTTATTACCGAGGGTGTCTTCAGCATGTCTGGTGATGTGTCTGCATTACCCGAACTAGTGGCGTTTAAAGAGGACTATCCTGAACTGATCATCTATCTGGACGATGCCCACGGCCTGGGCGTCATGGGCAAAGGCGGCCGTGGCACGGCCATGCACTTTGGCTGCGTAGATAAGGTCGATTATATCATGGGTACATTTTCTAAAGCCATGGCCTCCATTGGTGGATTTATCGCCACGGATAACGAGGATGTGTTACTCTGTGTCAAGCATAATTCCAAGACGCTTATTTTTTCCGCCGCCCTTCCGGCTTGCAATGCGGCCACGGTACTAGCTTGTCTAGATATTTTGGAGCGGGAGCCAGAACGCGTAGAACGGTTATGGCATAACACTGAGAAGGTTCGCGCCGGCTATAATGATATCGGCCTTATAACTGGGACGAGCGCCTCGCCCATCGTGCCCATTTATATTGGCGACGACGATCTGGCCTTAGCCTTCTCCAGCGAGCTATTTAAGTACAAAATTTTCGCCCTGCCCGCCCTCTATCCAGCCGTGCCTAAAGGTAAGGCCTTGATTCGTACTGCCTACATGAGTACACATGAGGACCGGCATATTGATTATGTCCTTGAAGTGCTGGCGAAAATGGCCAAAAAATATCGAATTCGACAGTGTGATCTGGAATCATAAGCCGCGGCCGATGCGGCATAAGTGTATAAACCATTGAAATAAAAAAATTGACCGTTTGAATTCGTAGATTTTTTATATCCTGTGTCTTATATTTTCAGAGATTGCCTCTGAAAAAAAAGAAGTTTGATGATAGAATTTATCGATCTTCTCCGTATAAGTCTCCGCCAGGTCTTGCGCCAGCACAAGTGCTACCTGGGCGTGATATTGTCTATAGCCTTTGGTACGGCAGGCTTTATACTTATCCTAACTATGGGCGATGAGGTCAAGTGTAGCCTAAACCGTGATCTCGATTTATTGGGAGGAGCCACGGTGGTCAAGGCTTTCTTTAGATTTAGCCATAACCAGCGGGACTGGATCAGACGGCCACCTTGGTTCTATGAAACGACTAATGCAGCTTTGCGCACAATCCTTGGGGTGGAATACATTACGGCTATCACCATGTACAACGGCGTGGCCATTCAGGGTAAATCTACCTATAAGTTTGCCTTGTTCGGGGTAGATGAACATTTTTGGGAAGTTAATAGTGTTACTCCAAAGACTGGCAGTTTTTTTGGCGTTAAGGAAATCAAGGAACGGACCCGAGTGCTTGTACTGGGCAAAGAACTAGCCAAGAAGATCTATGGAATAGATAAAAATCCGGTGGGCGAATTATTGTCCCTGAACGACGCACTCTACCAGGTCACGGGCACACTTGATGCCGTAAGTAGCAAACGATTGTCTGATTTTGCCTATATCCCCATCACTACTCAGTCAGACCAAGTAGCCAACTTGCAGCCGACGCGCATCCACCTGCGGTGCCGTAGTTTGAACGATGTAGAGTCTGTAGCCAACACTATTCCTTGTATTGTTATCGCTCACCAACCGGCCGAGGATCTGCACGTGGAGGTAGCCTGGGGCCAGCTCCGGTATATAAAGTGCGTAGTCTGGCTAGTGGAATTGTTTATTTATTTTTCCGTCAGCGCTACACTAATATTGGGTGGATTCGGTATTTGGAATGGCATAATGTCTGCAGTCAAGGCGCGGACCCGAGAAATCGGACTAAAGAAGGCAATGGGAGCTGATGAATTGGATATTATGCTACAGTTTTTGTCCGAGTCTATATCGCTTAGTCTTACCGCGGCTATAATAGGGATATTACTAGGTCTGAGCTGTGTGGCCGTTGCTGTCACTCTACTCAAGAGCGAGCTGCCGTATATGCAGCTAATTACCTACTCGGGCATGGCTGTTGTTTTTGCCTTGGTACTTGGCATAGGAGCCGGCTTTTACCCCTCCTTGCGTGCCAGCCGCATGGAGGTGGTAGCCGCCATTCGTTATGAATAGGTCTGGTTCAGGCGGCACTCCAACCATTGTTACTTGACCAGATCGCACAAAATTTGCTAATATATCCATATGTGTGCTTCTTGCAATAGGGCGACGGCTTAAAACAGGAGTATAATGGATATAGTCCGGCAAGCGTCAACGCCTTATGCATTTGAGGAGGCAATGTGCAATTTACTTTTATTAAACTGTTGTCAGTTTTTCTATATCGGTTTGTGATAATATCCTTGCAGTTTTCGGTTTTTATACTGGCAGTTCTATTGTGTACTTTTAGCTATAGCATGGCCGCTAATGTCCAGGTTCCAGCTATGGCCGTCGATATTACTGCGGCTAAAATCGGGGATAATGGACATAAACTCATTCCCCCCATAGATTTAACCAAACCACTCTGCTACGAGGATTGCATATACCACGCACTACTCCATTCACCATATTTTGCAAAAAGTACTATACAGATAGAATTAGATCGTATCGAAGAACGCGACGCTCGATGGAAAATATTTCCAAACATTGAAATTAATGGCAATTTTATAGTTAACAAACCCGATAGCCGTAATTCGAGCCCATCAAAAGCCAACTTTGTCGTGGGTAGCTGGGATCCTATGCATGCTTACTTCTCTATCGGTGCGTACAAAATTCTTACTGAAATAGCAGTATACAGACACCTAAAAGTCATTGCTGAAAGTTTGTTTAGTATGGCTGATGCATTTCTTAGGCTGGAGTATATGGACAAGGTCGCCGCTCTCATAAATGAAGAGATTACCTTGGCCGAGCAAGAAAAGGCCTATACTATGAACTGTTATCAGAATGGCCGGGCTAGCACTTTAGATATCGTTTCGGTTGAACATAAGATTGACCGACTGACTCTTTATGGCCAGCAGAATAACGGTAAGCGCCAAAATGTGCTGGAAAGCCTTAAGAGAATCCTGGGCGTGCCTTTGGATCAGAGTATAGTTGTAAATCTAAAGAGCAGCCGTAATCAAATTATAGGTTCTTTTGATCCTGCTGCAGCCACCTTGGAACTAGCACAGCGTAATTCCATAGATCTCAAGATTAAATCATTAGAAAAAAAAGTACAACATTATTATACTATTGCTTCCTATGCCCAATATATTCCAAAAATACAGCTTGGCTTACGGACAGATTATTCTGCTTATTCGAATTCTGACGTTTTAGTCTCTAGTATAGGCCTCACCACACCCTTGTGGGATTGGGGCTCACGCTGGCGAACTATTAGTAAAGAAAAACATAAGTTGTATAAGGTAGAGGCTGAGACGGTGGAGAAAGAGTTCGACCTAAACGGAGAATGGCGAAATTCTGAAATCGAGCGCCAGGATTATGTTAGAAATTTAAATCTTGCATATTCTGCCCTGAAGTTGGTTAATCTAAAAAAACAACAAGCAGAAATTCGCTATAAGTCTGGAACTGAGAGCTATACAGCCTACCTCGAATTACTCATGGCTTTATATGAATCTCAGATTGCCACCCTTACCGCAGAGTTGCAGTATGACGAGGCTTTACTTAAGTTACGCCATATCACGGGTGACCTTTATAAAAGTTATGTCGATGCCTCAAGTTTATAATTGTCACCGCATTATTTCCAGCTTGCGTCATATGTCCAAGATCGTTTGGTTAGTCTTGACTATAGTACTGTTGGCCCTTGCCATCCAGCAATCCAGAACATTCGCCGCTGTCGTTCCTGGTGTTGCGGCCCCAGGTGAACAGCGTCTTCCAGCTATATCAGGCCAAGACATAATTTTTCAAGGCAAGCTCTACTGCGCGCTCACCCGGTCTGTGCGTATCGACCTAAATGGTGTCATTGCTGACCTTAATGTCAAAGTTGGCCAGAAGGTGAAAAAAGGGGATACGCTTCTGACTTATCATCTTAATCCAGAAAGTATTGCTGGGATACGCTTCCGTCTCGCGCCACCTGTCATCAAAGAAACTGCTATCAAACTCGCCAAAGTTGAAAATTCCTTAGTATCCGCACGCAACAAGCATAAAGAGATCCGCTCATTACTCGATCAGAACATGATTTCATCCGAGAGTGAGAAGCAGATACGCAAAGAAATCGAAAGCCTTCAGAATGAGATGCAGATTATTAATGACATTCTACAGCAGAATATTCAGTTCGCTCATGACGACATCGCACTACTCAAGCATCAGCTTGGCAATGAGTTTAGTCTTGGCGGTAGGCTTCCCGATTTGGCTAATCTACGGTCACCAGTCGACGGACATATCATCTTCATTGATCCAGGGGTGCGTCCTGGTGGCGAGGTGCTGCAAAACTATAATGTCTTCATAGTTGGTGTTATGGATCCCATGGTTATCCGTGCCCAACTTTTTGAAATCGAAGCCAATCAGGTCGTTCCCGGGGATAAAGCCACTTTCACTATAAGTTCATTGCCAGACAAGACCTTTGAGGCTACCGTAAGTCGTTTGTCTTGGACTCCCGTAACTCCAAGCTTAAATGCACCTTCATACTACGAGGTAGAACTCACTGCGCCTAATTCAACCTTATTATTAAAAGAAGGCTTCAAGGCTCAAGTAGTCATACGGAAATAATACTTCTGGTATACATGCGGTCTCTTATGAGCTTTAGTCCGGCCTTACCGGCGTTTGAACAATGCGATAGTTTTGAATATCATAAGAGAATCTCTTCTATCTTCCGTGTCGTCAGATAACCCAACGGCAACATTAGTTCTAATTTCTGCTCAATCAGTGGCTAGTGATCTTTGCCTGACCGGTCTACTTTCTGCCCTTGTCTTCAGTTTGGCGCATTATGGCGCTTTTTTAAATCCCTTTGTTATTAATGACGACGTACGACAGCAGGTGGCTTGGATATATCAATGGCGCGATCCTACCCTTTTTGTTGGCGACTATCTCACCGAATTTGCCAGGCATTATGTGGCCTGGGGGGTGCGGGGTCTCTACTGGGCTGTTGTTCGATTTATCGATCCTGTTCTATTCTCCAAATTCCTTACAGGTGGATTGTTCATCTGGTTGGGGTTGGTGTTATTTCTACTCGGAAATTGTTTAGGAGGGCGTAAACTTGGCCATGCTGCCGTTGTAGTGCTGTGGTGCACACCTTTCTTTTTGCATGAGATGTCAGGCGGTCTATCCCGCAGTTTTGCCCCTCCTTTATTGGCTCAATTTGCCTGGGCAATGGTCACCCGACGCCCTTGGACTGCGATAATTACTCTTTTTCTTCAGGCCTTGTGCATCCCATACATCTTCGTCCTCTCGGCCACAACTGTGGTCTTGAGCTGGTTTGGCTGGCGTTTTAGATTTTTGGGATCGCCTACTATAGGTGGACGCTGGTGGCATTATTTAATTCTGATAGGAGGTGCAGCCTTAGTTTGGGCCTTCGGCCATGAGCTCGAGGTCGCTGGCTATGGCCCAATGGTGGGGAGTGCCGATATAATAGGCCATGAAGAATTTTCCAAGGCTGGCCGCTTACTCATTTTCCCAGTTCCTTCTTTGCTCAGTGAATTTATAAGTCCATGGGAATATATTTTGTCCTTCCGAGATGGCGGAATTCTCTCGGGCATGCTCGTCAGTATCGGGCTGTTATGGATTGTCTTCGCCATTCGTCGTCGTATTTCATGGTATAAATTAGGCCGCACAACCCTACCTCTTTTGCCCTTAGCTGCCGCTTCCATTCTCCTCTATTTTTTGGCCTGCCGCGTTCTACTTAAACTTTTTGTTCCCTCGCGCTATGTAGAATATTCCATCAATCTTAGCTACCTGCTTCTCCTTGGCTGCATATTACAAACTGCCTTAGTCAGCTTATCCGACCGCCGTACCATTGCCTTAGTTCTTCTGTTTGCTACGGCGTTGTTTGGTGGTCTCCGGCTTCATGGAGCTGGCCTCTACGATTTTAGCGCTGATCGCCTCCTATATGAGCGCGTTGCACAACTCCCTAAAGGCGCTCTTCTGGCCGGACATCCCTACCTCATGGACAATGTGTTCACCTTCAGTCACCGCCGGGCTCTAATTACCTTCGAACTCGCTCAACCATGGTGCAAAGGTCTTTGGAAAAATCTTAAGCCCCGCATTGAAGACCTCCTTCACGCCTACTACGCCGATGATGCCACGACCGTCCGTCTATTTTGTCGTAAATACGACATCGATTTCTTTATTATAGATCTGCGCCACTTCCATCCTGATTTTTTTTGTGAAAAAAAAAGTTATGCGTTGATCTGCGACGTTCTGCCTGGACCAAATTTTTTTAAACGTGCCTGCCGCAGCCTAGGTTTAACCCAAAGCATAGAACTTCCCCCATACTGGGAACGACTCTACCCTGCTTGTCCTCCATTCTTTGCTCCATTTGACCGCTTGGTACGTGACTTGACTTTGACTCGGACTAACTTCGTTCTCCTTAATAACGATATCTTTCCTGCTGAGCATATTGGTCTCTTTCAACGACTCATAGATGTCCGTTCTTTACGCAACCGCTCCATATTCACAAATACTATCACTACCGAATTGATCCCTACCTTAAAAAAATAATCCCATGTTCATTTGTTGGAATTTTTTTTTAATTATCTTACTGGTCCCACCAATCCTCCTCGCTGATATATGCTTATCCGCCTGGGCCAGCGATTTTTCCAGGCAAGCACCCACTACAGATATCTCTCTTATACCACCTGCCGTCGATCTTACCGGAACCTGGAAAAGTTCCTACTTTTTTTCTCAAATCGTAATGGATATTAAACAAACCCAAGAACTTGGACCAGGCTACTTTAATGCTGTAGTCCAGGTTTATGAACTTACCGGAAATGTTATTACATACCATATCTCTGGATTTATTCGTAACACCATAATCACTGCTGTACACGGATCCGGCGCCACATTCGTCGGCAACCTTACCTCACCTTTTGATTTTTCTGGCACCCTAACCACTGTTCGTAATTATACCATCCCTCTACGCGCTTCACGGACGCAGCAAGAGAGAAGATAAAAAATTATTGATAGGTTATTCCTTCTATATGTCGCCCCCCCATTGTGTTGCTCCTTCTCGCTTCGTCGGTTAGTATTTCCGCCTATGCCATCAAGCCCTTATCATAGGTGTGTCAGGTTTGGCCAAACAGGAATGATGCTTGGGGTGATGAGGACATTGTATAGATCATAAAACACAGTGTTTTTAGTAAATAGTATGCAAAAAATACTATTCTATCTTACTAATGTTACCCGTATATGATGTTGGAGCGTTGAGAACAGTAAATGGTGGTGACTTCCTGATTTTTAAATTATGGGGGGTAAAGTTAGAATTCGCCAGAATACTGGTTACCAACGCATTGTATGAAGGTAGCATCGCAGACGTTAACCAGACAACTTAAGTGACTATAGCGCTATTTAATACGTTTGGTGTGAAAGGCTAAAAATAAAAATAGTCAAAATAATGTAATTAGTGATTTATTAAAAGCTATGGCCATTGTAAAAAAGGAGTTTTATGTAATTCTTGGGTTTTAGACGAAATTTTTATAGGAACTTATATACGAGGCATACTTAGCGAATGTAAAGAGGCAATATTAAAGGTAAATTAATATTATTATTGTAAAAAAATGGTATAATGTGAGACTATGTTCAACCAAGGATTCCTCGTATTATTTAGTCTCAAGTAAGGGTGATTCAAGAAGTCCTTATCGAAGTTGAGAAAGTGCTAGGCATATTTAGGGCTGGATTTTTTTTGGTTCACAATATGATTGATATGTCTGGGATATGGTCTAGGTTATCCAGGATAGATATATGCATGGTGGATCCATTGAAGTATCAGATCATGATCTGGTCGAGGGAAACAGGAAAATTTAGGGTGTAAATGGAAGCCGTGAATAATTTAATTCGCAGGGCCGGTATAATGCGCCAGTGGGACATAGAGATTGAAATTTAGGTGGGCGCTTTTTCATATTGTCGATAAGAAACGAATATGGACAGGGTTAAAGATATTTATCGCACATTGAACGGGGGTAGAGGTCATTGCTGATGAGGCCTAGGCGTGCTAGGCGATATAAGGCGCCGGTCTTGAGGCAGCCAAGGCCGTAAATGCAACTGCGCGTGAAATTGATGGAAGAGGAATCGTCGGCATAGACCGTAGGACAGGAAATTTCGGCTATTTTGAAGCCGGTCCAACAGATCTGAGTGAGCATCTGATTGTCAAAGACAAAGTCGTCCGAAGTAGGACCAAGGTCTATGGCCTCCAGTAGAATACGTGAAAAGGCACGGTAACCAGTGTGGTACTCGGAGAGTTTAGCGCCGACCATCATGTTTTCGGCCAGAGTAAGAATGCGATTGGGGATGTATTTCCAAACAGGCATGCCTCCCTTGAGGGCGTAGCCGCCAAGGATGCGTGAGCCCAGGACACAGTGGTAAAGTTCGTTGCCGATGAGGCAGGCCATAGCTTGAATAATTTTAGGGGTATATTGATAATCTGGATGGACCATAATGACAATGTCTCCGCCTTGTTCTAAGGCTAGACGGTAACAAGATTTTTGATTGCTGCCGTAGCCCTTGTTGGCTTCATGGGCGTAGGCTATGGTATGTGGCAGGGCCTGAGCGATGGCCAAGGTGTCGTCTTTTGAGCAGTCGTCTACAACGATAACCTTATCTACGACACCCTGGGCCATGACCTCGTCGTAGGTCTTTTTAAGAGTTTGAGCGGCATTGTAGGCAGGCATGACGACGATAACTTTTTTATCCTTGAACATGCGATTTCCTTTTTTTAGGTGGTTTCGCGCTAGGCAGATTAAATGAGTGAAACAGCAAAAAAATGTCGCAAAAATAGCTTGGGTTAAATTAATTTTTTTAGGTATCCCGGAGGGCGTATATTTTTTTGTCGTATCACCAAACAAAAATTTTTTAGAGACCGGTGAAAAGAAACTTTACAAAAAAATCTTTTCATTTGATGTATATTTTTGTTAGCTAAGAAATCATCGGGTATGTTCCATACATAATAAATGTAGATCTTTTGGTCTTGGGCAAGGCTGGCCAAACAAGATTGACGAATGATGATGTTGGATTAAAACTTGTCGCTATAGTTTCTTTTTTTGCTCTTCATGGTGATGAAGCCAATGTCTAAGCCTATATTGAACGCATGAGTAGCCTCAATAGTTTTTTTATGTTGTCCTTCACGTCCTTATAGTTTCAAATAATGTAGAACTTATTGTAGACCTTGGCATTCCTCTAGCCCTCGAGACTGTTATAATTGATGTGGACGATAACGGCGTATAGATGATAACAGCGGCTAAAGCATAGCGTTAAAATATAGGTTAGTATTAAAGTGATTGAGCCTAATATTCAGGCTTATTTCAGAGAGCAGGCTAGAACGGTATTTCGTCCATGCCACTAGCCTCAAAGGGAAAAACTGAACCCAGATCGATGTCATCCGGCAGTTGAGACTGTAGCTGGGGCTGTTGCTGTTGCTGAGGTTGTTGCTGCTGTAAATGACGACGTTGGCCACTGATGTAGTCCGGTTGGCTTTCGTCCCGTTGCGCCTGTTCCCGCTGGGTTTTAGATTCAAGGAAAGTCACTCGTTGGGCCTTGATCTCTGTAGAATAACGAGTTTGGCCTTGTTGATCCTGCCACTGTCTGGTCTGAAGGCTACCTTCCACGCACACTAGGCTACCTTTACTGAGAAAATTAGCGCAATTCTCAGCCTGTCGTTCCCAAACGTTAACGCGATGCCATTCGGTTTTGTCCACGGTATTTCCGTTGCGGTCTTTGTATGATTCATCCGTTGCTACATTGAGAGTAGCAACAGGAGTACCGGTTTGTATATAACGGAGCTCGGGATCGCGGCCTAGACGGCCGATAATGATGACCTTGTTCAGAGTACCTGCCATGATCACTCCATTGCTTTTCAGGGTTATCTAATCATACTCCTTGAATGTATATGGGCTTTGACTTCTACCTCATTTAGCTCCCTCTATCTGCTCGCTTAGATAGTTGGGCTATGCCCGTTGCCAATCAGCCAGGGCTGCCTCCTACTGCTCTTTTTGCGTAATGCAACGCGTTATTGGCCCCCAATTGCGCAGTCATTTTTTTAGGCCAATTTCCAAAATAGCGTTGATCATCAAGATTCTGCACTAGTTCTATATTCCTCGTCGGACAGATAGACGATTCAGTGACAGTGGCTGCGTGTCAAAAGGCTTCAGGTCAAGCCAATTTGGTTAATACAGGTTAGCCCTGTTTTACTTCATCGGGGTTGTAAGTCTGAGCAATGATCCGGACCTACAGTACTTTGCCCATGCGATTCCTCTGGAGCAATCTCTAGCTCTGCTCTTTCCACTCAGTCTGAATCCGCGCTACCAAATCTTCAATCAACGAAAATTGCTCCGGTGGGCAGACGCTTATGAGTGGATCGTTTGTATCAACATTGACATTATTCTGAAAATACACCGCGTAGATCACCCCTTCTGGCCCATGGTATAAGAGCGGCACTTCACGCTTCATACGGGACACTATGAATAACTCCATGCCGTCTTGCACCCATACCGTTTTTTGGCCTGAGGCCTTAACCTTCAAGTCTACCTCCGGTGTAAAGTAATATTTTGCTCGTTCCGGAGCTCGGAAAAGAAAAAGTACATGATTAAGTATAATCTTCAATACCTCTTTCTTGGATAAGTAATGGCGAATACGGGCCAAAGATACGCCGGCCTCCATGAATCGCCCGGTTAACTCTGCGCGTAGCGCGACGACCTCACCCTTTTCTACGGCTCTGATAGGCTTTTTATTTCTTTCACGTTCGATAAAGGCGATAGTGGTGCCTGGTATTTCCATATAGATTCCAGACGGCCCAGTTACCTTGGCTCCCAAAGCAAGCCCAACGAACTCGACTAACCCCGTGTGTGGAGTTAATATCTCGACTTCCCTGTAGGGAAAGGCTTTGATCTCATCGAGCAACTTGGTGATATCAAGCATAGGAGGTCCTTTACACAGGCTAGCGATAATATATGTTACGGCCACCCATTGTTAATAAGGCCTGATATAGGTTGGTTCGTATTTCTCGGCGGTCCCATATACCTTGAATATGGCCGCGCGAGATAGCACGGTAAGCACGGTGATAATCGGGCGGTATGTCTATGCCCGTGGTCTCTTTAATGACGCCAGGGCCAGCAAAACCAATGTTGGCCGAGCGTACAGAAAACTGATATGGCGAACAGCCAAGAAAGCTAGCCACCGGGCCGGCGTAAGAATTAGTATCATAAAGCACTAGATAGAGACCTCCGGCATCGATATAACGACGTATGGCCATAGTACAGCGTGGCATCTGGATGACTCCATTAACTCCTTCCTGTATGCGAATTCCTGCAGTGCCGTGTACATAAGCCAGCAGAGGTAGACGCTTATGGTGGGCGCGCTCAGTGGCACGAAAAAACTTTTCACCCTCAGCCGCGCCCACTGAACCGCCGCGGAAGGCCGCGACGAGCATGGCCACCGCGATTTTAATATTGCTTATGCGCGCCTCAAATGTCATACAAGCGCTTTTGAGGCCCGTTTCTTTTTTGGTATGTTTAAGCTTTAAGTCTAGCCCTTCGTATTCCAGTGGATTAGCTGATTCAAGCTCAGCGTTGAACTCATAGATTGATCCCGGATCAAAGACATTGTAGAGATACCATAGGTATTCCATAGAAAAATGGTGGCCGCAAAAACTACACACCCCGGCAAAGTCGCCATAGAGATCCGGTGCCCAAAGGTCTAAACAGCCATGGGTTACAGCGTTAGGACAGGTGATGGCGCGGTCTTCGCGGGCCTTTGGGCTTACGTAGTGCCAGTTACCTACCTGGTCGTTTTCCTCCCAACACGAAAGCTGAGTGAGTTGCTGTTCCATATCCTGTTGGTTATGGGTGGCGAAGGTAAATATGTTCGAAATTTTACGGAAGGGTGACACTATGGCGTTGAGTGCCACCTGGGCCTCACTCCCCAAATCTTCCACGACGTGGCCCACACGCTTGTGGTGTTTTTTCCAGAAATCATATTTAAGGAAGGAATAGACTGACCAAGCTATATCGTAGGCCCATAATTTGAGTTTTTTACTCTGAGGCCGACAATCTATATATGCTGAGCGGGAAAGACGGCTAAACTTTTGATAGCGATTGACCAGGAGCCGCTCACGGGCTGCTGTAGATAGACTCCAGCGAACGTAAATTTTGTCTGGGTCTACAGTTTTGGAATTTTGATCGCGTAGACCTCGGATAACCATAAAGAGAAAGAGCTTAATTCCGCGCACCCCAAGCACGATGTGGTCGGTAGCTCGGATGACTTCGTGACGTAAATTGCGGAAGAATTCATAATGCTCTGGCCGTGCGCCTAAAGGCGGTTCCTGGACAATGCGATCAATATAGCCCATGCGCAAGTTATCTTCGGCCGTAATCTTGAGACTTTGAGCGCAACGATCAATGAGTTCAGGTGGTACACATTGGCCTAAATGTGTCTTGGCTTCGATAGCTGCTCCGCCTTCTGGGGAGATGACCGAATAGTAGCCGTGGGAAAGCATGAGCCTGTAGTCGGCTAGGCCAATGGCCTCAGCCCCGCCTGAGCCGCCCTCAGAAAAGACTGTTACAATAGGTACCGAGAGCCCAGCCATCTCATAGAGGTTGCGTGCGATCTGCTGAGCCGCACCGGGATAGTCTTCAACGGGGAAGGCGCCTGGTGTAAAAATATATGTATGAATAGGGATATTCTCAGTCTCGGCAACGCGCATGTAATGCAGTGCATTTGCGTTACCCCAGGGCTTGACCGAGCCACCATTGCGGAACTCTTGACCGTGTCCTTTTTCTTGTCCGATGACCATGACAGGTTGGTGTATTACTTTACGGCCACGGCGGCGAGTGATGTAAGCTCGGGCGATGAGCATGCTCGGGTCGATAGAATATTCATCTTGGCCTCCGATCTCAGTATAGTTGTCGTAGACATGTTCGAGGATATCTTTAAGGCAGATACGTTGCGGATGGCGGACGATGCGCACCTTATCCATGGGGGTCAGTTCGCGTTCGAGCTTATTTTCTAAAAAGACGAAAAGGTCTTCGAGGGAGGTAATGCTAGCTACTAGTTCAGTGTGGTCTAGCTCCTTTTTTAACTGCATGAGCTCAGCGAGTTTAGAAGCCAATAGCCTAATATTTCCGTTTTTCCGAGGGCCCAAAATATCCTGGATATAGCGCAGGCGCTCATTGAGGATCTGGAGTCGTTTTTCGGTATCCATGCGCTATATGGGAGAGTAGTAGTTGGGTACTGTGGATCGCACAGAAATAACATCTATCTAGAAGATTACAAATATAATCGTAGGACCTAGGATCGGCACTGCAGGTCGGGCTTAGAATTTTAGTAAGGTATCAGTTTTTTGACGTAAGAAAGCGATATTTGACTTCAGCGGATTACCCATTCGATCATGCCCTGTCAGGACGAGATTGTCTAGCAGTTCCTTACCACGAGCCTGAGCCTGAGCCAAATCTCGACCCCAGACGATAGCTAGAGCTAAGTTAGGATCATACTCTGTTGGAATTTGATAAGGGATACCTTGGGGCACATGGGTGAACATTAGCAGCCAATCGCGCTCGGGCCAAGAGAATTCGTCTATATGGCCGACCCAGGGGGCGAAACGGTTCTCCGGATCCTCGGCGACGAGGCGATACTCGATGCCTACACCTTCGAAAAAAATATCTTCTTGTGTATAGCCCATAGGTTCACCTAGGCCCAGTCGGATCTGTTCGGCGATGATATTCACTCCACCGACGTTGGTATGCTGCTTGGAGATACGGGAGATAATGCCCGAAACGCCATTTTCTACCTGGATACGAGTATTGATCTCCATAAGGAAAGGTCGACCAGCTGGAGTGACGATCCACTCCCAGGTGCCTACATTATCATAGTGTACTTTATCGGCAATAGCCAAGGAGTACTTGACAATCTCCTTTAGCACCCGATTCGCATCGAATGAATAGGCAATGGCCGTGGAGTCGAATCCTGGAGCTACTTCAATACGTTTTTGATGACCGGTAGACTGCACAGAGCAATTACGTGTACTGAAATGCACTGATTTTTTACCACGTCGACCGGCTATAATCTGGACTTCTAGGTGGTTATATTCGTTTACACGCTGTTCTATGAGCACGCCTTCATCTTTAAATTGGCGTTTTGCGTAGTTACGTATGCGACGGAAAACAGTACGGAACTGTTCAGGATCATGGACTTCCTCGATACCCATGCCACCACCACCGGCCGATGCTTTTACCAGTACCAACGGCCGCTTAATGCCCTGCTCGGCTTGAAAAGTGAAAAGACTTTGGGCAATCTCATCAGCCTCGAGCTCGTCGTAGATGGGCTTGTCCGAACCTGGCACTGTGGGCACGCCTAAACTACGGGCTAGGCGTTTAGTATTAATTTTATCTCCCAAGTCACGGATAACTCGCCAGGATGGGCCAATGAATACAAGTTTACGAGTACGCTCAGTGATGCGGCGGGCGAAACGGTAATCTTCTGCGAAGAAGCCGTAACCAGGGTGTACGGCCGTGGCGCCGGCATCGTCGGCTACAGACAGGAGCTCGTTGGCATCGTGATATGAATTGATGCAGTACAGACTCTTTTCATTACCTGTATCTCGGGCTAAGGCCACGTGGCCTGAGTGCTCGTCCTCTTTGGTATAGACACAGACAAAAGCTACGCCTATGAATTGGCAGGCTTTGGTGATGCGCATTGCGATCTCCCCACGGTTGGCCACGAGCACTTTGTGTCGGTCCATGGATAGAGTCGGGATTTTATCATGAGGCTTAATTTTTTTTTGCATGTAGTTCCTAATAATGATTATCTGTTTCTAGATTTATAGAACTAGTGTTGTCCACTAAACCTAAGCCTACGGAAAAACATTTTAGAACTGATACTAAGCCACGACTTAACTGAACAACTACTGGGCTTTAGCTAAAAGGGTCAGTGATAGGTACTTAAACTTACCAGCAGGGTCACATTCGAAGGTATCCTTTGGACTATTTGGAGAGCTCGTCCACCCCATTAGTTATGCATAAGGTCAAGGGGTCATGTGCTGAAAATCATCAAATAAACGGCCATACATGGGCCATAGATTTCAGGCATTGATGCTAAGAGGATCTAGCGTTCAGGCGTGTTAGGCTCAGGTATAGTAAAAATCGAAATTGCAGTCCGTGCATTGCTGTTTGTTTTTACGATATGTATTATTTAGTATTTTCCAGTGCTAAAATATTGTAGTTATCTTTAAAGTAATTGCCTGGAGGACATATATTATTATCAATATAACCATTGATATTAATAGTTATCTGTATATCTATTGCATAATAAGCTTTCTTAAACTGCAGTAAGGACTATTGCTTCCACTTATCATGTCCACTATCTTTTTTAAGGGAAATACTTTATAATTCTATCTTTATATAGAATATTTTTTCGGTATAGGCGCTATCCATCTTTGTTTTTTTATATCTTTATCTGCTTTGGAAGTATCAATATATGACACATATCTCCTGTTAGATCTCAAGAACTATATTCGGCGGAGCAGCTATTAGATATCAATCTTTCTTCTACTTCAATGGTTTACGCATCTATTTTAAGGAAGTCAGAGAAGCCCGGATTAAATATAATTACTAGCATGATGAACAGACCAACAGCAGTATTATGAGATCAGCGTAAGCGGTGAGCCAACTGTTTAGATTTTTCTCATTGTATTTTTTTTCTTAGCAATAAAAAAATATGCATCGTAATGTACTTTTACTTGCGATTGACCTTGATAGCCTAAACTAATATATGCTCCTTGAGTACGAAGAATACGTCAATTTTCGTCGAGTATACGATATAAGTAACTTCACAGAGACAGCATTCTAATGAATCCTGTCTCTTGTATAGCACAGGCTGGAGAATGCCGAGGCTATGTGCTTAAAAGGTAATTATGGTAAATTGATATCCACGACCTCTTGGCTGTCTAAGTACACGATCAGACCATGAACCTGTAAGACTAAGCCGTCATCTAGCTTTGGTAGCGCCGCTACCAGCTCCAAATAGCGGGTCAACTGGGCCCTATGCTCCGACCGATAGGCGCCAGTTTTATACTCTACTACCACTCGCTCCTTCTCGCCGAGTACCAATAAGTCAGGCCGGCAAATACTCCCGTCCGGAGCAAGAAGTTCGCGTTCCCGCAGCCCCGTGATTAATCGAGTCGGCATATCCGGTAGCCCGATTAACCAGTGAAGCATGACCGAAATTTCTGGTTTCAGGACCGCCTGTTCCATTTCTCCTACGCGTGCCTCGGCACAGGCAGCGGCCACGGCGTGGTCTACAGCTGTTGCGATGGCCATCACGTCTGGGCATAAGTCATTCAGATTGAGTAGCTGGGCGCTGCGGTGGGCCAGCTCGCCACGACGGCGTACTATAATGGCTTCCATGGTCAATGGATGGCGAAAAACTTTGAGGCGCAGCAACCAAGCCATGGCTGGAGCTAGACAATGGCCAGATGGAACTGCCGGACGAGAGACTAACCCAGGCGTTGGTAGCACTACAGGTGGTCCATAGATAAGCCGCTCTCCTTGTTTGAAGTCAATACTAGTCGGATCAAATCCCAGTATTGCTAGCCTTTTGGACAAGGCGGATTGTAGCCCCTTGGCCGTGCCATCAATCCACAGGTAGAGTTCTGATTCGGGCCGCGTCCAGGCCACATATACTAAATTGAGTGCCTCTAAGCAACATTGGACTATTTTTTTGTCATAGATCTCCCCCAGTGCCGTTGTGAGCGGCACCAAAACCGGCCGATCAGACATATAGACTTCGATGAATTCTTTGGAGTCTGGTCGTATATGAAAATTATGAAAAGGTACCAGGACCACAGGGAACTGCAAACCTTTGGCCTTATGGATAGTCATTATACGTACTGCGTCCTGGCCTTCGACTTGAGGAATATGCTCATCTTCGGCTGTCCGGTCCCAAACCTCCAGGAATGCCCCAGGCGTATGACAACCGTCGACCTCAGTTTGGTATAGGAGCTCCAGGAAGCGACGTAGGAACAGCTCATAATCGTGCCAGCGGTGCCAAAGTCTGTAACCGTCGCACAACTCTTTAATCATGGTATACGGTGTGATCAAGCCAGCTTCGTGTAAGAACGGAGCGATCCAATGCTCCCAGAGTTGAGGAAAGTCGCGTTGGAAGTACTGATATAGGAAGTCCGGTCCAGACTGATCGCCAGCACTCTTTAGACTGCCGACAGCCATCTGTCCGTCCTTGAGTCCAAGACCAACCAGCCAATTAGTCAATTCCTTAAGGTCTAGACCAGAGATGCTACCGAAAACTTCCTGGCCACTCACAAACTGCCAGAAAGACAGGTTATCCAAGGGATAATCTAAAAAACGTAGCCAAGCTACTAGCTGTTGGATGAGGGGATGTACGGCCAAAAGTAAACTCTTTTCTGTGGTCACAGGTAAGCCTAGACTTATGAGCCAGCCGGCTAGTAGCGTAGCCTGGCGGTTGGAACGAACCAGGATGGTGATATCTCTCGGATGATAACCGCGAGCTAAACAGTCAGCCAAAGTTGCACCTAGGTCAGTGCGAAGGGCTTTAAGAATTATCCCAGAACCCATTATTGTATATGGGGAATCTGGGTCAGTATCCTTCCTGAGAATGGAGGAAATTTCCAGATCAACACTACTACCCGTTGCGTCAGGGGTCATTTCAAGGCTAGCCAAAACCTCAACATGTACACAGCGTACAAAACCTGGCATGCGCTGGTGGCCACACGGTAGGTCCTGGATAGCCTCAGAAAAGTTGCTCTGGATGGCCACGGCTAAGCGTTCTACCTTAGCTGTATAAGCATCCTGTCCGAGAATGACACTGGCCATGGCCATGGCTTCGGCCGGTTGGCTCAGGCCTCCGAAGAAGGCGTTATTGCAAGCCACGATGGTCCTGCCACTGCGCCAATTATAGGGTAGAATTCCACTATTGAATGAGCCCAGGTCGGTAAGATCCGTATTGCGCCCCAATTCTTCGAAGAGCTGGGCGTCGCCGCCGCGCCAGCCGTAGATAGCCTGCTTGATGTCGCCTACATATAATAAACTTCCGTCATGGGCTAGGCATTCAGCAGCTAACGGCTGTATAGCTGCCCATTGAGTTCGGCTGGTGTCCTGGAACTCGTCGATAAGTATGTGAATCAACCGGGATCCGAGTCGACAAAAAGCCTCAGTAACTCGGTCGGCGTCTAGGCAGTCACGCACTAAACGGGACCAAGTACTGGCTAGGCTGACACTGCGGGCACGCTGTACTTCCAGCGTGCAGGTCAGCAAGCGATCAGCTAAACCGACCAAAGGAGCTAGGCTAATTGCGTCTCGGAGCACATCGCGGCACTGTGGCCCAGGCGCGAGCTGTGCCTTGAAGGCGGCAAAACGCTCCCGGGCGACTAAGGTCAGCCGCTCCCGACCGTTCTTGTTAACACAGTCCTCCAGATTAGGTTTGATAGCGTATATTGATCGCGGAGTATTGGATAGGAGATCTATACGTTCACATTTATTTAAAAAATTAAAAAATCTCTTGGTCATCTCCCCACAGCAAGCCGTCAACTCTAACGTCAGGGCCCGGGCAGCTTCGATTAGGGCCGCGTGACGTTTTTGGTAGGCCATCCGAACCCAGACGACGTTGTTCATTACGCTGCCCCGGCCAGCCAGTCTTTCCCGCCAGATGTACATGAGCTGCGCTTTGATGTTTGTGCCCATCCACATACCTTTGCGCTGTTCCACTGCCAGGGCAGCATGTACGGCGGCAGTTAGCAGATCACGGCCGGCTGAATCGCCGTACAACTTCTCCAGACAGGTATCATAGAGGTCCTCAAAAAAAAGTTCTTCAGAAAAAATTGGTTCTAGATCAGGAGAGAGCCCGAGTTCGAGACTAAAAAGACGTATTAATTGAACTAACAAACTATCAATAGTGCGTATGCCCAAGCTGGAGAAGCGCCAGAGTACCTCATCCAGCCGGCGAGATGCCTGTTCTTGGGTCCAATCGGCAGCGAGGCCTCCGTCCGTCCGGCCCAAAGCAGCAGCCTTGAGGGCTCCGAGCACCCGGTCGCGCATCTCCGTAGCGGCCTTGTTAGTAAAAGTTACAGCAAGTACTTCATGCCAACTGTAGGACCCGGCTACCGTGGTACAGCAAACTTTGCTAGCCGCATCTTGATCGGCGCCGGCGAACAAGATTAGGAAACGTGTCACTAGAGCATAGGTTTTGCCCGAGCCGGCCGCAGCTTTGAGCTGGTATATTTTAGTGATATTCATTAATTCTTCGGCTCAGTCTTAGCAGCTCGCAGCGGCGATGCAGCCATTGCGAAAGGCGCAGTTGATGCATAAACGTCCAGGCCGGGGGAAAAAATCTTCGGGCCCCAACAAATGTCGCAACAGTAGTTCCAAAAATATGGGTAGACGTTCGGCCACTGTGGCTGCATTCAGCCCGGGTGGTGGCGGGTCACCCAAAAGTCGTCGTTCTTGACCTCGATCAGCTAGTTCCACCCACGCGGCATCAATTGGCTGTCCGTCACGCATCACATTAGGGATTTGGCCAGTATTTACCGCACCGACCGGTAGCCCAGCGGAGTCTGCCAAAGCTAAGGCTGTCAAAGAATAGAGCATAAGATAAAAAGAGAGCTGTAGGCTGCCCAGCAGCTGTTCGGCCTGGGCATATAGCTCCAGGATAGCAGTGGGATCAAGGCCATCGGGGTCGGCCATAGCGGCCGTTGTCTTCCAGAAAGTCTGGTCAGTAAAAAATTCCCACCTAGGCACGGCTACACTGCCGGTTTTGTAATCTAGGATGATGAGTCCTTCCTTTCGTTGGTCTAAACGGTCCAGACGACCGATGAGCCTAAGCTGGCGGTCGGCCAATCGGCAGGTGGCCTCCAAATTTAGCTCTACACAGAGGGGTTTAGTGTCCGGTGTGGCCGCGGCAAAGCGGTGTAATCGCTCACGACCGGTGATCTCTAACATGAGTTGTTGGTCCCATGGCATATTAGCAAAGAAGGCGCTTTCCCGCAGTTGGCGAGAAAAGGCATCAGCCAGACCCTGGCTGTCCATATCCCGGGCAGAAATTTGTTGACCACACCAGGGCCGAATCCATTGTGCCAGCAGGTCATGTATTAGTTCACCCAAAGCTGGAGTGTTTTCAGCCTTTAAGCTCGTGGATGTGGGGGTAAGTCCGCTTAGGTAACGGAAGAAGAAGGCCGTTGGGCAGCGCAGGTAGAGGTCGAAAAAAGATACCGAAAGCGGGAGTTGTTCTAGCTGCGCTTCTAGACGAGTCCGCACGGCCGGGGTCTTAGGGATACTCCAGCCGCTGGTTGGGATGCTCCGTAAGGGTAGCCGGATTACCCCGTACGGGGGCTCCCCGGGATGAAGTGGCGATCCTCGACGGCGCTCAACATCCCATAAGAGTTGCTCTACGAAACGACTACGTACAGTCTTGACATCCAGAATTGGCGAGCTCTGTGCCCCAGCCTGCCAACAAAGAATGACCTCTCCAGCCATAGCAATAAAACGGTAAAAGTTGTAAGCCGCCACTTGTTCGCGTTTCCGGTTATCCGGTAAACCTAGAATCGATCGTAAAGAGTCAGGGAGTAGAGGGTCTGGGCCTAGGGTTTCGAGTAATCGGTCTTCGGTGGCATCAAGGATAATGACCCGGCCGAAGGCCTGCAATCTAGACTCCAGGAGGCCTAAAATTTGCGTTCCATCCAAAGATTCAGCCTCAAGGGGTATCTGTTCAGCTTTTAGGAGACGGCGTAAAATACTGAACAGTGTGGCTGGGGCTAAAGAGGTATGGCAAAATGTTGAGGCTGCGATATCTGGGAGCACAGTAGTTCGTAACTGATAGAGAGCCTCAGCTTCGATGAAAAAACGCGCCCAGACCGTGCTGACCAGAGTCGGATCAGTCAGCAGGTCTAGGAGCCGGTCCACTGATTCGATTAGATCGCGCAGTGTATGCAGTCTGGAAAAATCATTAAAACAGGTAGTCAATACCTGATGTAGCAGCTTCGTGGTACCTTTAGGTATATAGAGATCGTAGTCTCCGTTTTTTGGCCGCCAATTCCGAATGTCCACAAAACGATTGCCGTCCCTACGGACCCAGGCTTCCAAGCTATACAGTAGAGGGTGGAACAGTGGATGTTTGCCGTGATCTTGAGTTGCTACACCTAGCATGCGTAAGACTGGATGCCTAGCCAGAGCTAACACGTCACGTTTGTAGTAACGGCCCTCACGTCGATTTTCCTGAAGACGAAAAATAGTGTCCAGCAGCCGGAAGAGGACTGTTCGGACCATGGGATAACTCACGTCTATGTTTACGTCTTTATTAGATAGATGATGGAGCACCGGGAGGAGCAGTCCAGTATTGGGCAAGATAACGGCTGTAGTCGGTCGCCGCTCAGGATCGGTTAGTTCTTCCTCCAAGACTTTAAGCTGGGAATGTAGATCATAACCTTCCCAGAAGCGTACTTTGTCCGTCAGCGGGATATTAATGTTGTCCGGTGAGGCGTTTAGAACGGGTTTAAAATTGGCACCCCAGCGAGCCGCCCAGGCTGTTAGTCCTGAGCAGGCCTGGTGGCCACGGCCTTTGGCCAGATCCGTGTCACCGTTTATGACGATATCTATCAGCCCAGCGGTCCATAGTCGGTGTAAGAATACATTTTCTGTTCCTGTTAGAGTTACAAATCCGCAGACCAAGATGCGCGGTTGACCGGCATTGTCTAGAGGATAGACCGACCCAATTTGGTCGACCAGGTTTTCTATCGCTTCGGCTATTCTGGAGTGACTCAGACCTGGTGTGGTTAGGCCTCTACTATCTAACAAAGCGAGATATCTATGCTGGATGACCCCCAGCTGCTGCAAGATGGCAGTAGCTGGGGGTACAATCGCTTCTTCGGTGTATGCTAAATCACAACCTGTCCGTCCATGTCGAAAGAGTTCTTCGGAGAGATCAGCCAGTCTCATGCCCCAGGGGAAAAAATTTTGGAGATCTTTGGCCAACTGATTTAGCTTACTGCCAGCCGATGCTGTTTCTTTGTCTCGTCCCGTATCTAGACCCAAGAGTACTTCAGTCAATAAGCTCACTCGATCTAGGGGGGATATAAGACGCCGTAGGCCGTGGTCCGTTATCATGGCCAACTCGGCCATCCACTCGTCCATGGTCAATATACGTGGCGGCAGGAGTGGTTTAGGAAGGGCCGGATCTTCGGCCAAATATTTAAGCAGATAACGGCGCGGCCGTCGGTGGGGAAAGACTACAAGCCGTTCATGGAGCGCTGCGCCTTGGGCGTCACGTAAATACTTTGATAGCCAGGCGAGGAAATTATTTTCCCAGGGTACAAGGAGGAACGGACGCATTACTAGTGTTTTTTTAGACTTTTTATTTTTTTGTTCGTCCAGGCGTTGCCGGTTTCAGAGCCGGAAGTGCTAATAGCTGTGAGGCTAGCACGGCCGCGCCAAAACCGTTGTCAATGTTCACAACGGCCATACCAGGGGCACAAGAATTGAGCATAGTAAGCAGGGCGGCCAGGCCGCCGAAACTCGCCCCGTAGCCTACAGAAGTAGGCACCGCAATAATAGGACGGCCGACTAGGCCGGCGACTACGCTGGGTAGCGCACCATCCATACCCGCGATGACCACCAGTAATCTGGCCCGCCGCAATGCTGACAGGTGGGGCTTGAGCCGATGCAAGCCGGCCACGCCGCTATCCGTAACTAATCCAGCATTCAAGCCAAGAAAGCGAGCCGTGGCCAAGAATTCTAGGCCTATGGTCAGATCAGAAGCACCGGCCGTAAGACCTAGTATCTCGCCGCTACTAGGCCATGGCGGAGCCAGAGCCAGCTCGCGACCCAAGACGAAGACCCGCGCTTCAGGCCAAAATGTACCTTCGGGGAGCTGCTCCCTTAGTAAATCGCCTTGCTCTAGAGTGAGCCGTGTAGCCATCACTGGTCGCCCTCCAGCGGCTAATCCAGTCACCGCCGCCACTAGCTGCTCTGAACTTTTGCCTGGTCCGAAGACAGCCTCGGGCACGCCCGTGCGTAACTCTCGGTGTATATCTAGGCATATATCCGGCCGAACGCTATCTATAACACTGGCGAAAGGGCCGTTTTGCAGTGCCTCATAGGCCGCCTCAGGTGTTATTACTGCTGCGGCCACTTGCTGCAACAGCTCAATTATTTTTATTTGATCCACTGTAGCGTTGCTCCTTGCCGAGTTCTAAGCCATTGTAGACTATGCAAGCACTGTCGCTGAGGTCAAGGTCAAGTTGTATGGCCGGGAAGTATCAATTGGGCCTGCTGGCACATGTACAGAGTTCCACTATTGCCCCTCTGCTGCCCAAAATATGACCCAGCTTTAAGCGCAGGACCTTGATAGATTTTTTTATAAGAGAAATCCGGATGTAGCCAAAATTTTTAGATTAGACTATGGATATCATAGTAATATAGCGATCCATATTTTTTTCTGATCCTGACTCAGGTTGCCGCCCAGATATTTACGCAACTCAAAAAAATATCTTTAAGACCCTAACTAGCCGAGAATCTCAATAGTGGCTTGATTTTTTATAAATCTAGATATGAAATTATACTCTTTTAACTGCTTATACTATTCGACTAACTGAGCCGAAGAACTGTTTGCTCAAACTGACCGTGATCCAATTTTTCTCAGATCAATGTATTCTATAGAATATGATAAAATCTATGAATTCTGCTATCTCATTAAGGCGGGCGCCTCGTGACTACTAGCGATCGTCTGTCGTAGAAATGTTTTGACCGTCGTCCTGTCGGTTCGACTCAAATAATAATCTCCGCATCCTGAGATCGGTCTATAGCCGAACCGGCTATTGTCCAATTTTTTTCCAATTCTGGCTTGGCAGTTCGAAACCTCAAAGGTCATAGCATTCATTTTCTAGAAGTCCAGCACATGTAAAAAATAACTGCTAATACTCTGGTCGGATGTGCGACCGCAGGAATAGACTGTTTATTATAGTGAACCGTGCTGTTCTATAGGGGCATTTTCTAAAAATTGCGCTTTTTGACCACATAAAAACGCCTTCGTTAGCACATAATCTTCTACAAATCCATTAAATTAATGCAGGTGGATAAGGATATTATATTACTTGATAAAATTTCATAAAATGAATGCCTGTGTGGATTCAGGCTATTATTATATACATACTCCAAAAAAATACGATCTGGAACACGCGGAAGGCATTAAAATCATCAAAATTAACGTATGCTACTCAACACAACCAGATGCAACTCCTAGAAATAGATCGGATAAGGCAAATGACGGCACCGCTTCTTTTTTTTTGCTAACGCCACCCTCTTAAAATTATTTGTCATGTGTGAGCTGATAAGGGGATATGTTCTTGATCGTCAGCTGCTTCGCAGATATTGTCGTCTTCAACTACCGTCTCCCATCATGTTGTTCTTAGTTTGGGCCGCTACGGCAATACAATTGACCAGGCAACGCGTACGAACTGTAGAATATAATAGAACATACTGTGCTCATGGTCAGGTTTGGTTACATCCGCAAGGTGCAACTCCCTATTCAACGATGAATATTGGTTGTTTAAGGCCAAACTGACCTTATATACTATCATTGTGTCTTCGCTGCTCACGGCTGAAATTTACATTGTGGCTAAAGACATCTCGCAGCCTTTGCTCGTTGTTTAGCTAAATAATTTTCTCGCTAGCTAGGCTATCTTTTTTTAGGAGTTTACGTGCGTATACGTATGAGTGGCCTAAAATAGATCACGACAACGTATCCCATGCCACCGAGCTATTTGTATTTTGGCATATATTCGTGCGTAACAAAAAAATAACGAATGTCGCTAGTTGGAGCTAAAATTTTTTATATATCTAACGTATATATTATCAGCATCTTCCTTCCACTCAACGAGTAATTTCTGCAACTTTTTTTCGAGATAATAGCTATACCTCAATTGACTTCTTTGGATATATCATATGTTCGTAACCGGCGTCGTGCTCAGGCCCAGTACAGCACGGACAAGGCCCTCGTTTATCTATGAACAAACTCCTAGACCTGCCACTACCTTCGGCCGTAGTTGAGCCTTTAAATAAACTGATTTGCACCACCCATTAAACCTTCAACGTCGCTATAGCTTATATCGACTATCCCGAAGACCAGCGTCGCTGTCATCGGCCGAAACACAGCCGATAAGACGTTCAACAAATCTATGAGATATATTTGTTCATCTGTGCGTTATTGGAGCCATTAATATTTTTTTTCTTCGCCGCGCTAGAGCAAGGAAATTATATCTTTGATATGGCACTTACCTTTAGTTAGGCTGCGTAGTATTTTTTTTCACTTGTCATGAGAATATATTTAGCTTGTTTACATTCGGTGATTTTCCCTAGAATATTCATGATACTTCAGGGTTGACTAAGGAGTCGACATGGCGCCTTATAGATTAGAAAGCTCTATTAGCGTCCACGAAAAAAGAACTATCTCACTTTCTTAGGCATATGTAAAGAGTCAAGTCTAGTGACCAATAGCTCAACGTAGAATTAATACGTAATTTCGCTAAAGTGCTTTTGATATTTTATACCGACTTGCATAAAAAATTCTTAAGGTTACTTGGTAAAAAAAATGTACAAAATTTTTTTTGAGCAGCCAGCAAAATTATATTTATATAACATAAAAGACGTTAGGTAGCACGTCTAAGAAGTGCAGTAGGGATGAATAGCCTTGTTCCAGCGTTTTAAAGATACGTCGGGTTTTCATGATTTGAAATTTTTAATGGCATTGTCTGCCTTGCCAGGATATTCTAATGCCGTGTAAAGATAATATAATACATGGTTGAGCTACCGTCTTTATGATAACATCACCTCTATTTCGATAGGAGATGCTGCATGACGACTGCATAAGGTTCAATAGTAAAGGCAGCCATTGACCTTTTCCTGAACATAACCAGCTAAGCCTCGTTAATTTTGAGTCTGAACGCAGGTCCAACTTGTATTTAAGATTAAGCATGGACTACACGCCTTATATTACCAGAGAACCTAGTTATTTGGCTGTATGTGTGTAATATGATTTCGCCACAGCTCCTTGAGTATTGACGGATATGTTCATAGTTGACAGGAACTCACAATACTGATCCCTAAACTAATACAAACGATACGATTTTTTGGCTATGAGTGGTAGCGCCACAGTGACCTTGAGTGACAAGCCCTTAGAGACATAGGTGAAACGGGCTATAGACCATTCAGGATACAACTTTGATATAAAATATAAAAATGAACTGCTAATAGGTCTCGTCACTGTCCAGAGAGACAAGAGCGCTGAATTCGATTTGCCGATCCTCATTTAAGTTTAAATAAATTACAGTATACGTCGCCTTGTATATACCCCGTCGTCAACTCGACCGCGCTATACAGCTTCAACGACAGTTTCGTAGTTGTTAAAAAAAGTGAACCTATTAGAGTCATAGAAGGGAAGGGACTGCTTACTCATATTTTTCCATTTAAATAACGCGTATCAGCTGCCAAAAGAAGCCTCATTTACAACTACTATCTAGCTTTATTAAGCAGCCCAGAGTAATTATAATATTT
>CBCOTE010000021.1:0-139974 GCA_965112965.1 Desulfovibrionales bacterium
TGAATATGGTAGTCGGTCTTACTGGGATTCTAGACCTCGGTTACATTGCTTTCTATGGTGTGGGCGCCTATACTTATGCCTTGGCCTCGGTGCACCTAGGGCTTTCCTTTTGGCTCTCCTTGCCTCTGTCCGCACTGGTGGCTGCGGCGTGGGCCAGTATCGTCGGCTATCCAACGCTTCGATTGCGCGGAGATTATTTGGCTATAGTCACCTTGAGTTTTGGGGAGATTGTCCGTACCTTGTTTAATAACTGGATGGACTTGACCAATGGCCCTAACGGCATTTTAGGCATCAAACCGCCGTCCATATTTTTACCATCCTTTGATGGTATCTCGATCTCTTTTGAGCTAGTACCTCTGCTTAGTGTCGGCAGCCTGTATTATATCATATTAGGTATGACTTTATGCACTGCTCTGGCTATACGCCGGTTAAGTTATTCACGAATTGGACGGGCATGGGAGGCTATACGAGAGGACCAGGCTGCGGCTGAGCTCATGGGCGTGAATACTCACCGGCTTAAGCTATTAGCCTATAGTATAGGCGCAGCTTTTGGCGGCCTGGCCGGCGCTTTCTTCGCTGGCCACATGCGTTTTGTTAGCCCGCAGAGTTTCACCTTCATTGAGTCGGTCATGGTTTTGGCTATGGTGGTCCTGGGCGGTATGGGTTCCATTCTTGGAGTCATCCTGGGAGCCTTTGTACTTATTATTTTGCCAGAGTGGTTCCGTGACTTCGAGTCCTACCGTATGTTGGCTTTTGGCGGTGCCATGGCCATCATGATGATTATCAGACCTGCCGGTCTTTGGCCGGACTGGCGTCGGAGTCGTGTAACCCAAGCGTCGGACTAAGATGTCTGCCATAACTACTACTTCCCGACTTGCTATCTCACCGGTTGAGCCAATTCTTGAGCTGCGTAATGTCTCCGCCAGCTATGGCCGTATTCAAATTCTCAAGAGTATCTCCTTAAAGATTTTTCCTGGGGAGATCGTTAGTATCATCGGAGCCAATGGTGCAGGCAAATCCACTACGCTTATGACTATCTGCGCCATCGTACGTGCCTCGGCCGGAGAGATACTCTACAAGGGCGAATTCATTACTGGGGCCAACCCGGCGCATCTGCCATCCAGAGGTCTGTGCCAGGTGCCTGAAGGTCGGCGTATCTTTCCGCGTCTCACGGTCACCGAGAACTTTGACCTAGGCGCTTTCTTCCGCTCTGACACCGACGCCATTGCCAGTGATATGGAGATGGTCTTCTCATTATTTCCTATTCTTTCTGAGCGTCGTCACCAGTACGGAGGTACCCTCTCGGGTGGTGAGCAGCAGATGTTGGCTATTGGCCGTGCTCTTATGGCCCGACCACGGGTTCTTCTGCTTGACGAACCCTCTTTAGGGCTTTCCCCTCTTTTTTCGCAGCACATTTTTCAAATTATTGCTACAGTGAATCGAGACAATGGTACTACTATCGTTCTGGTAGAGCAGAACGCCCATATCGCGCTTTCTTTGGCTCATCGAGGCTATGTCATGGAGATGGGTCAGGTTATTATGGAGGACAGCGCTCAGGCCCTACTTACTAACTCAGATGTGTGCAAGGCTTACCTCGGAGAATAGACGAAAAAAATTGTCTGCTCGTTAGTTTTTTATCTTACTCCCAATCAAGCTAATATATGTTTTATTGTGACTTATGTCGGAGAGGCATACAGCTCAGAATTTAAAGGTCTGCCAGACGATCTGATCGTGCATGTTCAAGCTGGATAAAACTGACGTTTATCTAAAAACTATGATATGGCCTGGCCTAATGTCTAGGTTTTTTATTATTATATGTTAATATAACAGAATAAATGTTTATTCACCAAGATGTCATTCGGGGATTCATTTATGAACATCTTCGCTTGGAATTTCAAATACGAAGTCCTTCATCATGTCACGATATGCGTGATAATCGCCTTTTTTTTGGAAAGTCAGAAGAAACAGAAGGTGTATACTCCCATGACGGTGCATTAATTTTAAATGAGTTACTGCCTGCGTATAGTATGGAGATTTGAATTGGATACGTGCACGAAGGTCTCTGGGGGACTGGGTGGGTAGGTCTCGGTGGTTAATCTAGATTGAGGATCGGTTGGGTCTAACTAGAAGCTACGGCTGCTTGCTTTCAGTCTGTCCGGGTTTGTGTGGGCGGTTGGAGAAGGCATATAGCTGAGCGGTAAGGATTGCACTACGGTGTTTACGTTGTAAATATTGGCCAACTACCTTAAGAATGTAGGTCAGCTTAATTCGGTACTGTTGTTAGTGGTGGGAACAAGGAATTTAACACAATTTAAAGTCTTAGTCTAATTTGGGTGGTATCTAACAACTAAGAATAGAAATATTACAGAGAAAGGAATCAAAAAAAAGTAAACGTTATTTAGAGCTTGGCTAAGCGAATTAAGGTTCGCATGGTAGTATTTGAGGTTGGAATTGTTCCCAGACAAATGTACAGTTTTTGGGTATATAGTAAATAGTGGATGTTGATTGTTACTGACTATGGAAGGCCTTCTGGGTAGTAGATTTTTTGGTTGGCGATAAATATTTCGATTTTAGTAATTTGGGCCGGGGTGTCTTGCCAGAGTTGTTCAGCAGCAAGCCGGTGGGTATTGGCGCAGGCATGGTCGCCATGGGCTTGGCAGCGTAGAAATTCGTTCCAATGAAAACCAGAGACCATATAATCGAATACAATATGTTTAACCGCTAGAAATAGTGGATTATACGTCTTACCGGCGGAGACGTATTTATTGAATAAGGTAGCCAGCAGATTATCATATTCGAATTTGGGTAAATTTAGACTTGCCTTGTCTTGGAGTTGATGTAGCGTGGCGACGAGGTCGGCGGTTGCAGCGGCATGAGGAAAACAAGAAATGACCATGGTCAAACAAAAAATGATAAGGTTTCGGGACATACGGGGGGGCTCCTTGGCTGGTAGTTCAGGCATAAGGGTGGCTACCTGTTTTGGCTGTCAATAAACGGTGACGGGGGTAGTCTCGAATTGAAGTTGACCGCGTTTGTTCAGAGCAAACCTAGGCGTAAGTATGGCATAGTCAAAAGGAGTCCACGTCAGGGATAGCTTAAATAGGCTGATCAGCAAATTTTAGAAAAAAACTGATTTTCCGGTACGGAATTATATAGGTATAGCTTATTGACCTACACTATTGATTTTAGATTTTTTATAGTTTTCGAAAGAGCTATAGCCGTAGCGATTTATTCCATATTGTTTTTTAAGACTCAAAGTTAATGCGGTGGAACTAGTAGTTACTAGCATCAGATTAAAGCTTCAGAGCAATTGAATAAGAGGCATCTCTAGTCAATTCATTGAACTTTATTGATCTTATGTACCCAGTTCTCACCGAGACAGGTCTTTTTTTATGTATGATAAAAATATTTTTTTATACCAAATGCATCTTAAAAGATACTTTTTTTTCTACAATGGTACGAGAGAGTTCATCGGTTTTATCTGTTTAGTGTATAGATATTTATGCTATGTCTACTGATTATCATTAATCAAAATTGACTATAAAAATTAAAGCCTTATGCTGAAGGGAATAAAAGTAAATTAGTCGTAGACCGCAGTGTCGGAGATGCCGTTTTCAATAGAGTAACTGAATGCATCCTCTAACGTATATTTTTTGTTGAGGTTGTATAGGCTACGTACGGCAACAAGTAGGTCGCGGACGTTAACCGTGATATCAAAAAAAAGTCGTTGGTAATACGATATAGGAAACTTTTTCGATGAGATAAGCCCGACGTTCCTTAGTCTTACCGTTGCTGGTGACGATGGAATAGGCCTGAAAGCCTTGGTTGGTGATATATAAGCGTTATTGTGTGAGGGCCCATTTTATCATCGTAGAAAGTAGTTCTCGATATAAAGTCGACTCAAGAAGCCTAGCTTACACCATTTTGTAGAATGATTTATTCATGGGGCTCAAATCCAGCCATTGACCATTATATAAATCTTTAGATATTATTTCTATTTTTTTTGGCTTTTAGAAAGTAGGAACTCGTTAAGTCTCTGCCGGCAGAGTTGTTAATTATCCTGATCGTAGAAAAACTACACAAAAGTACCCCCTAAGCAACACCATCTGTTCTTAGCTCTTCTGATTTTTCTATGGGTTTGGCTATTATCTGAATATTTGTGATCGTCTTAATCCTTAGTTAATCTTCGAACAAAGTACCTTTACCGCTGGCTGTCTAGTAGGTTTTAAGATCGTATAGGTAAGGCAATAACGCCACTCATTGTCGTTTTTGACTATTTTGAGCATATCCCCGATCGGATAATGCAGTATAATATTTCAGCATGACAACTTAATATCTTGGCAGCTTTATATATGGTGAAGGTTATTTTCTTACCATGCATTGTTAACTTCAATATCATATAGTCGAACTGTCTATAACAATTATACTTGTTTATTATTTTTTTTGCCAGCGTCTACCAGTAAGAAAATGATAATAATCAGAAATAATCAACTTTATTAATGTGTTGGGTTGGGCGGGCAGTTAGATATGGCGAGGCACATATAGGCCACATTACGTTTTATTTTAATAATGCATCGGAAGGATAGCTGGTAGCCACATGCTGGGCAAGGTCAATCAAAAAAAATAGTTTTGTTGATCGGACTTTATATAGCCAGAATCTAATGTATACTAACTTGGTCAGGTGAGAAGGACGGCCTATACTGGCATGATATCATGTCTAAGCAATAGACCTTTAAGATATTAATATATTCTAGTACGTTACTAGTAGAATGTCACGGTTTTTATCGCATTTTGGGCAAGGCTCAGTGTGATTTTTTTATATCTGTGGGCACGTTATGAATGCAATTGAAGTACGGCAAATAAATATTTAGCGCGTATTAGTTATCAATTTAGCTGGAATGCTGAATGAGTCCGTAGTACATCGTCATTATTATCATGCCTTAACGGCTAAAATTTAGGTTGAAATAATATGTCACCATATAGACGTCGATATTGGTGCTTTATTTCGGTCTTTAGTGAGGCCCTTTATGGCGGCTGCGTGGTGAATTAATACGGTTTAGGATAACTTATAGTTGTTGTTGACCGATTCGCCACAACCGCAATTCATAGGCTAGGATAGCCACTATATTTTATTTTTTTGAAAGTGTAACTCCGGCGACGACTAGTTTTAGGAGGTGATTTCCTGGCGCTGGGCTAGGCCATCCCGTTATGAAGGCCGTATCGGTGGTGGATAGCCTAGTTTTATGCCTGGGTAATTCTGGTATTATAGACTGAGTTAGTCGAGTCTGGAGGGAAGACTAGCCAAATTTACGTCTTACAGTAAAAGCCTAACATTATTTGCGAGACATACAGCCAAAAAAATAAGAATAGTTCTATAGGTTATGTCGAGGAGAACAGGAGCCGTTGCAGTAATTGACGTTTATAAGAAGTGAATTATGAAATAACTCAAATAGATTATAGTTTGTTTTTTTTATGAGATTAGTAAAAAATGGGCTATCCTTATCCGGGACAACCTAGTATAAAAATGTAGAAATAGTTTTAACAGGTGGCTTGATATTTTATTCTAGTTTGTGCGACAATACTTAAGACATGCCCCGAAGATATCCTAGGGACTGGTTTAAAGTGGATATAACTGGTATTAGTTCAACCTGGGGCACAACCTGTTGTCTGCCATTGGTAAGCCGTTCTTTCAAGGGTCTGTATAACCAGGTTAACAGTAGGAATGATAGACCCGCTTATGCATCTGGGGGGGGCATAGATATGTTCCGAATCCCTTGCTTCGGTTACGGTAATAGTTCTAGACATAAATTTGGCAGAGATGGTATATCATTCATGAAGAATCAATGTTTGATTCAAGTTGGCGTTAGTGTTTTTTTATAGTAACTATGCTTAGAACTAGTGAATGAATCGTAGGTCAAGGAATTTTTTTTGATTACTGATTTGTTTCGTCCAGAAAAAATACGCAGAATTCGTTAGTTGACTTTATATATTGCTGCCAGCTAACAATATTTTTTTCTTGACATCTTATCAGTGTCGTTTTGGCATTGCACCATATTAATCTAACATGCCCCGCACTTTTACATCTTTGCACCGTATTAACGGAGACACCAGTAGCCTGACTGCGGTTAAACGTTATGGGTTTGTCTATTTAAATCGACTGAACAATGCTTTTTCTGATTACTGGATTGATAGTGCCTTGCGTCGTAGCTTTTTTATCTCCCCACAGTTGGAAGTTTTTTGGTCTGACATAGGGCAGACTGTATCGCCCAGCCGTGCATTATGCGACTTGTTCTGGCGTGAATTACCGTGGCCGGCTATTCAGGACGAGCTGGAAGGTATTTATATCTTTGACATAGGCTGTGGATCCGGCCACTATGGTTTAATTTTGAGCAAGGCTTCGGGCGGTCGTATAGCCCACTATGTAGGTATGGATGTGGTAGAGCATCCTGGATGGGCTGATCTTTCCTTGGAGTATCCTAAGTTTTTTTGTTGCCGTAAGTCCGGTTCGGACCGTCGGCTTGGCCCTTTCCCACAGAATACCAACCTGATCATATCTCAGTCAGCCTTCGAGCATATATCTGACGACTTGAGATATTTTAGGGATCTACGGGATTTTATCCTGCGAGAGCGTCGCTGTGGTCTGCAAGTACACATGTTACCTGCTGCGGCTTGTCTGCAACTATACCCTTATCATGGTATCAGGCAGTACACACCGCGCACCGTGTCTATGATATCGAGGTTATTTCGGGAGTTTTCCGTGGTCCGACTTTTTGCCTTAGGAGGGCAGGCCTGCAATGCTTTGCACTGGAAATGGATTACCAGGCCGCAGGAATATGAACACCGGGACTTAAGATATGAGTGGCCAGAAGAGTATAACCGGTTGCTGCAGGCTGCTATCCGGGAAGATTTTGCTACTCATGGATCTGAGCCAGCTTTTTATGCATTGACTATCCAGTCTTTTCCCCATAAAGACCTGTTGTCCGGCTGGTGTGGCGCGACATAGGTCTGGCCATCGTTACATTTATCTCTTTTAATTAAGCGCCACTTCGTCTGGGCAGCAGTCCAGCGAAGGGTGCCATATGGTCCGGTGGCCCGAAGCCTTGGCCCGGCGCGTAGCCCGTAGCCAGGCAACAGTTTAAATAATGTTGTGCCTGGCGTACCGCCGCCTCCAGTGTCAGTCCCCAGCCTAGTCCGCAGGCGATGGCTGTAGATAGGGTACAGCCTGTGCCATGGGTGTGTAATGTTGCCATCCGATAGTGTGGCAGAGGAAGAGGTGGCCGTCCGGGCAGACCTAGCCAGTCAGTTATTGTCGTGGCGGTTTCTTTATCGTCACAAAAATGTCCGCCTTTGAGCAGTATTGCCTGGGCGCCTAGATCTAGCAGCGCTGTGATGGCCGGCGCTATATCTGCTGAATCAGTGATAGGACGGCCCGTAAATAACTCGGCTTCGAGTCGGTTGGGGGTTACGAGGTCGGCCAGGGGTAGCATACGGGTTTTGAGCGTTGCCACGGCGTCATCTTGAATGAGACGGTGGCCGCTTTGGCTTACGGCTACGGGATCGATCACCAGAGGAAAAGGCTTGTTGGCTAGACCATCGGCTATGGCATCGATGATTGGTGCTGAGAAGAGCATGCCGATCTTGGCCGTAGCTATTGGGAAGCCCGCCATTACCGTGGCAAGCTGTAGAGCGGCAAATTCAGGTGGCGTGGCGTGGATGCCCGCCACTCCGAGGCCATTTTGGGCTGTTAAAGCAGTGATGACAGTAAGACCATAGCCGCCCAGGGCGGCTATGGTCTTTAGATCGGCCTGTATGCCAGCACCACCACCTGAGTCCGAGCCGGCTATGGTTAGGATAGTCGGGGGGAGTGAAGTGTAAGCAGACAGAGTCGCGGCCATAGAGGTG
The DNA here is from genome assembly GCA_965112965.1 of Desulfovibrionales bacterium. Classification (GTDB taxonomy): domain Bacteria; phylum Desulfobacterota; class Desulfovibrionia; order Desulfovibrionales; family Desulfovibrionaceae; genus CBCOTE01. Next base: position 7,903 of record CBCOTE010000021.1, read on the forward strand.
TGGGGCATGGGATTTCTCGGATTGATTTATTTGGGCATCTTTGTAGTTAAGATTTTTGGTTGTGCGCGCGTATGCCATGCATAGACAGACCAGATTCAGCCAGCACGAAAAGTGCCGCTAGAGTGGGTGGACCGGAGTTGATGAGTCGCAGTACCAAGGCCACGGCTAGGGCTGTTTCACGATCTATTCCGAACCAGCCCATGGATAGGATTACTGCCGCTTCGTATATTCCTAGACCGCCTGGGGTGGATGGTATGACGAAACCTACCGTGGCCACGGCGAAGACTGCCAGAACTTGGACAAATGAAAGCGACAGATGTGCTGCCCATAAAATTACAAGGTAGTAGACGCTGGCAAAAAATAGCCAGGCTAGAGCAGTATATCCCGTCATAATCATAAAAAAGGCAAGGCCTACACGTTTTTGGAGCTGGCGTATGATGTCGGCGAATAGCAGCTGGAAGCGCTCTTTTGGTATCAGATAAGAGATTAATACAGCAGCTTGCGGCCAGATCCGGAAAACTACCACTGCAGCCCAGATACCTCCGACTATTGTGATCAGAGGTGCTAAGGCTATATTTTTTTTTAGGAACCAGGCCGATATAAGCCCTAAGAGGAGCAAAAAATTGATGTCGAAAAAACGCTCCCAAAATATGAGCCCCAAGCCTCGGCCCAACGATATACCAGTCTTGTGCCGCAGATAGAAAGCTTTTGCCACTTCACCCAACTTGGCCGGAAAAATATTGTTGATCCCGAGGCAGAAGACGCTGGCATTGAGGGCGTTTACGAAGCCAGCTTTGAAATGGGTAAGGTAATCTAAACGCCAGGCCACAGGCAAATACTGGATGAAGCCGTAAATCAGAGTAATGAATATGGCGATAAAACCAAATTGGCGGACGGCGTGGATGAATTGGGCCCAGTCAACGCCCCAGATGGCGTAGCTGATACAGAGGGCCAAAATGCCGTAGCGCATTAAAAAATTGAGGAGTTTTTTCATGTCCAGTGGAGCCGGATGGTTATGTCTGGTGGAGAGAGCGGCCGAGAGTCAGAAGGACTTGAAATAACAGGATCTAAGAGCAGGCTATAGCGACGCACGGCCTTTAGGATAGCGCTCTTTGTCTTATTTATCCAGGATGTTTTCAAAAAAATCGCCGCTCTTTAAATAATGAGTTAGGCCTTCGTCCATAGTATATCCGGCTTTGTCTGCGATGTATATCGCGCGACATGGTTGAAGTTGCCCTTCACAGTCCGCGATAGATATTGATAGGCCTTTGTTGCCTGACCTGAGCAGTCGATTCCTTTGACCATCGCGATCTGGCTAACAATTTTACATTATTATAAATCAGCTTGAATTTGCAGGAGAATGTGTACTTTATACTGGTCTCCACCAAGGTATACAGGTAAGTTCACCCGTAAAGGTCCTGGCGAGTATGTAGAGTTACACAGTCGGCCATGGTTAGTTGAAGCAAGCGTGCTCAGTTTGCTGCATAATGTACTGAAAGGAGTTTGAATCGTATATGTTTTACCTATAGTGGTTTTAATGTTGTACACAACACCTAAACAAGGTTCGCGATATTTTAATGTACTCCAAACAGGTCACATGGCATTGGCATGCATGGTATACACACTCGAGTCTAAAATAAAATTTACTAACAGGTCTGCTTCTACAGATCTGATTAGGAGCATAAACAACCGGTTATTATTCCTAATTTATTGACTATAGGGATAACGTCCAGTTGAGGAGCGCGTCAAATATACATTGATTGTAATAAAAAAAAATTGTAGTGACTCAGTTGTTCTAGATCAGGAGTGTCTAAATTGTGACTATACGTGGCTGTAGAAGATCTGGTCGCAGGCATAATGAGTCAATTTTGGCTGACATCGGTAGTTTTTTTGCGGCCAAGTAAGTCCGTCTAGTTTGTGTTTTTAGTAGGAAGCAATAAATTATTTTGTGGTCACGACTTCGAAGTTGACCAGAATCTATAGATAAATTGCGGTTGATTAGGGCAGCGATCTTTTTTGGCTGTAGCATTGACGACTGCATTGTTCAGTTTTTTTGATCTTGGTGAGTACCACCGTACTGCCAGTTTTGACTACCACACGGCGGGCGCTTTCGAGCATGGTCCGATGTTTGGCTGGAGATATCTCTGGTGTCTGCATTCTCGCTAATTTTATTTTTTGTCGCTACCTAAACTCATATTTTATCCTCTATCTTTGGCGCCATATTAATTTTTCCGCTTTAGAAAGCTGGACCAGAGCCTTCAGTTGGATCCACATGGCTGCTACTAGTGTTTTTATGCCTTCGCCGGTCACGGCTGAGACGAGGAATATTTGTCGTCTAGCCATGGCCAGGCGACTGCGCAGATCAGCTAGGACTGTTGGGACCAGAAGATCTATTTTGGTCAGCACTTCTAATTGAGGTAGTTTCGCTAAAGTGGGGTCGTAAGCCAAGAGTTCCTGATTGACTAGGTCGAAGCCGGCCATGGGGTCATCCGTATCTAACTCCTCCACGCTCAGGCAGTGCACCAGAAAGCGGGTACGTTGTACGTGCTTTAGGAAGCGATGTCCCAGGCCAAGTCCCATATGGGCGCCCTCGATGAGTCCGGGTATGTCTACAATTACTAGCTGCCAGCCTAGTTCGTCGGCCATGATACCAAGGTTTGGAGTGAGTGTAGTGAATGGATAGGCCGAGATTTTGGGTCGGGCGGCGGAGATAGTGGCAATGAGGGTGGATTTGCCGGCATTGGGCAGACCAATGATGCCGCAGTCAGCTAGGAGCTTTAGATCTAGTCGTAGATGTTTTTTTTCACCTGGTTCGCCTGGTTGAGCGAAATATGGGGCGCGCATGGTGGATGACTTGAAGTGCTCATTGCCCTTACCACCGCGGCCACCACGACAGATATGAAGGGTCTGTCCTAGAGCAGAAAGATCAGCGATGAGACAGGCATCGGACGTGGGTAAATCTTCTTGGATGACGTCGAGTGCCATATTAACTAAATTAGATTTTTTTGATTTCAGGGTACTAACTGGCTCATTAATTATCTGGGCAAGAACTTTTTCAGTCTCGCCAGGTGGCGACAACTCGTAGACTAGGGTGCCTATAGGTACGTCTAATATGAGGTCGTCGCCACTGCGGCCGTACATCAGTTTGCCATGACCAGGGTGGCCGTTTTTGGCTATGTAGTGTCGTTTAAGGCGTAGATCATAAAGAGTCAGCAGTCGTTCCGAAGCTCGTAGGATGATGTCTCCGCCACGTCCACCGTCGCCACCATCAGGACCGCCTTTTGGGACATAGCGCTCACGACGGAACGAAACGCAGCCGTGGCCACCGCTACCAGAGCGGACTGTGATGACTGCAGAATCGACGAAGCGCATACTGTTTTTTTTTCATTGTGCCGACGGTCAATTGGAGATCAAAAAAGGAGATGATGTACGTTCAATAAGAAAAAATAAAAGCTAAAAAAATCGTGTTTTTCATCACTTAAGGGTCGACTATAGACGTCGCCGCGGCCATCGCTAGATCATGGGCATGACATTTACTCGGACGCGAACCTTACGATTACGAGCGTATTTCTCGAAATTTACTACCCCGTCCACGAGGGCAAACAGAGTGAAGTCCTTGCCTAGGCCCACATTTGATCCGGGATGGAATTTCGTGCCCAGCTGCCGCACAAGTATATTCCCGGCGCGTACAGATTGCCCGCCGAAATATTTGACACCCCGCCTCTGACCTCTGCTGTCGCGACCATTACGCGAGCTACCACCTGCTTTTTTATGCGCCATAACTATAACCTCATTATTTACACAATGTTCGGATGCATCTCGCAGGACGAAGATCTTAGTATAAATTGATGGCCTTTACTCTGAGCGTGGTAAAGGCCTGCCTATGTCCTTGTTTCTTGCGGGAGTCGTTGCGGCGCCACTTATGAAATATAATAATTTTTTTGCCGCGTCCATGCCCCACGACTTCACAGGTTACCTTGGCGTTGGCTACATAGGGTGCGCCGACCTTGGACACTGTATCACCCACGAAGAGCACTTTGTCTATATTAACTTCATTTCCGTTGTTAGCCGTCAGTTTTTCTACTTTGATCTCATAGCCTTCTTCAACTCTAAATTGTTTACCACCTGTCTCAATAATTGCAAACATATTAATCCTCCATGCTTAGAAACTAAATTTTGTCCTATGTTGGCCGGTAAGTCAAGGGGGGGCAACATATTTCTTCGAGAATGATAGGCCGTTTGATGGTAGCAAAAAAAATGATATTTGCCGGTGAGGTACTTGTCAAAAGTGCTGGCCTGGGATATAAAGTTTAAGTTTAGTATCATACACATTGCGGTGGCCGTGGGTGCCGTACCCAAAGTTGGTTGCGGTAGATGGCTTAGTAAGGTCGCAATGGAGGAAAATAACCCAATTAGATGTAAGGAGAAGTAGGATGGCGTACGTTACCATGAAGCAGATGCTCGAAACTGGTGTCCATTTTGGTCATCAAACTCGTCGATGGAATCCTAAGATGCGCCCTTTCATCTACGGCGCCCGCAACGGTATCCACATTATAGATTTACAGCAGACTGTTAAGCTTTACCAGAAAGTGCACGACGTTATATTTAACATTGTGGCGAGTGGCGGCAAGGTTATTTTTGTCGGCACTAAGCGGCAGGCCCAAGAATCGGTCAAGAGCGAGGCTTCCCGTGCCGGTATGTTTTATGTCACAAATCGTTGGATGGGCGGCACTCTTACTAACTTTCAGACTATCCGTAAGAGCATAGACCGCCTGAAGAAGATTGAGAACATGTTTGATGATGGCACGATCAATCGTTTTTTAAAGAAGGAAATTCTGCGCTTCCAGCGTGAAATCGACCGTCTGCGCGCCACCTTAGGCGGTATCCGCGATATGGAGGCACTACCTCAGATAGCCTTTATTGTCGACCCTAAGCGCGAGGAGATTGCGGTGCAGGAATGCCGCAAACTCAACATACCAATCGCTGCCATTGTGGATTCTAACTGCGATCCCGATGTCATTGATTATATTATTCCTGGTAACGATGATGCTATTCGTGCCATCAAACTTTTTGTGGCATCAGTGGCTGAAGCATGTATGGAAGGTCATTCCCAGAACAAGAAAATAGAGTCCGCCTCCACCGATGGTCTGCTCGAATCTGCCGATGTCAAGCCTGAGTTTGTTCCCGAGTCCGTTTTTCCGGCTCTCGAGGCTGTCCCAGTTGAGGTTTAGCTGACAGACGACAGATAAATGGTTAGTTGCACGAGAAGAAGGAGAGATGATTATGGCTGATATAAGCATTCAATTGATAAAGATACTGCGCGAAAAAACCGGCGCAGGGATAACGGATTGTAAAAAAGCTCTTGAGGAGAGTAGTGGTGATGAGAAAATTGCCATTGACCGGCTGCGCCAGAAGGGCCTGTCTAGAGTCGCCAAGCGCGCTGGTCGCGCTACCTCGGAAGGCATTATCGGTTCCTACATTCACTCTACGGGCAAGATTGGTGTGATGGTTGAGGTCAAGTGCGAGACTGACTTTGTAGCCCGAAGCGATAAGTTTCAGGAATTTGCTAAGAATGTAGCTATGCAGATTGCTGCGACAAGTCCTATTTGTGTCAGCTTCGAACAGCTTTCTCAGGAAGCCTTAGAGCGCGATAAGGCTATTTACCGGCAGCAAGCCTTGGACCAAGGTAGGCCCGAAAAGATCATAGACAAGATCGTTGAAGGTCGTATGGTTAAGTATTTCGAGGAGGTATGTTTATTGGAGCAATCTTTTATCAAAGATGACTCGATTAAGATCAAGGACCTACTTAATCAGCTGATAGCTGTGTTGGGTGAGAACATTCAAATTGGCAGATTTACACGTATGCAACTTGGCGAGAAAACTGTTGTATAAAACGTTTTCGTAGCAATAGGTTAGAAGGATATTTCTACTTTGAACCGACGGATGTAGCTGGATTCTCCTGTGTTCGTTCGTGCTGTGACTGCGTACTGGTCATGATTTACTACGATTAACCTCCTAACCAGGAACATAGGACCATCGCTATTTTTAGTCTCGCTTATTCACGTATTTTACTCAAGCTTTCTGGCGAGGCTCTGGCCGGAGAACAGAAGTTTGGTATCGATCCGGCCGTGGCTACTATGCTCAGTGGCGAGATTGCTAAGGTCGTCGAGTTAGGCGTACAAGTGGCTGTGGTCATCGGTGGTGGCAATATCTTTCGTGGTATAGCTGCCTCAGCCAAAGGCATGGGTCGTGCTTCGGCCGACTATATGGGTATGCTCGCTACAGTTATAAACTCCATTGCCATGCAAGATTCACTAGAGAAGATCGGCATCAGCACTCGTGTTCAATCGGCTATTACTATGCAGGAGGTAGCTGAGCCATATATCCGTCGCCGTGCTTTGCACCACTTGGAAAAAGGCCGTGTCGTTATTTTTGCTGCCGGTACTGGCAACCCTTTTTTTACTACCGATACTGCTGCGGTACTTCGTGCTGTGGAGATCTACGCTCAGGCTATTCTTAAAGGCACTAAAGTAAACGGTGTCTATGACAAGGATCCAGTTAAATATCCTGACGCGATGATGTATGAACGTATCAGCCACTGTGAAGCCTTAGCTAATAAGCTTGAAGTACTTGACTCTACGGCTTTTTCTTTAGCTATGGACAATGGCATGCCCATTGTCGTATGTAATATTTTTACCCTTGGGAATTTTCAGCGCATCGTGCTGGGAGAGCATGTCGGTACTCTTATTTTTAATCCCTGAATCAATTAATTTCCGGACGCCATGTACGACTCCCTAGTCCTCAGGCTGAACAACTCTGTACAAGGAGTTTCAGATCTCATGAAAGCCCAAATCGACGACGCCAAAACTCGTATGGAAAAGGCCCTTCAAGGCCTAGCAAAGGATTTCGCTAGGTTACGCACTGGACGTGCTTCCAGCTCCTTGGTCGAGGACATCAAAGTCGAGTATTACGGCAATGTCACCTTATTGAGTCAGATTGCCTCTGTGGTAGTTCTTGACTCGCGTACCATTACTGTCCAACCTTGGGACCGTAATTCCTTCAATGATATTGAAAAAGCTATACGTAAGTCCGACCTCGGCCTTAACCCGATTAATGACGGTAAATTAATTCGAATCGTCATTCCTCCCCTCACTGAGGAGCGTCGTAAAGATTTGATTAAGGTCGCTCATAAGTACACTGAAGAGGCTAAAGTTACCATTCGTAACGTGCGCCGCGACTCTAATGAGGTCCTCAAGAAAATGCAGAAGGATAAGAAAATTTCTGAGGACGAGCTACATAAGAGCCAAGACGACATGCAGAAGCTCACTAACTCCTTTGTCAGTAAGGCCGACCAGGTTCTTCAGGCGAAGGATAAAGAAATAATGGAGATCTGAACTGCGTGTTAGACGCCCTGCCTGGTCATATCGCTATTATCATGGACGGTAACGGTCGTTGGGCCAAGGCCCGTGGCTTGCCCCGTAGCGCAGGCCACCGAGCTGGAACTCAGGCCGCTAAAGCCATCGTCACAGCCTGTCGCGAGCGCGGAGTCCAATGCCTGTCCTTGTATGCATTTTCCCGTGAGAACTGGGCCAGACCAAAAGATGAAGTGACCTTTCTCTTTGATCTACTTATAGAGTTCCTATGCGACGAGCTACAAAATCTCCTCGATCAGTCTATTCGATTTAAGATTCTAGGCTCCTGGAAGGAGTTCCCTTTCACTGTACGCCAGGTCCTCAAGCATGTCTGCGCCAGGACCGCCCAAGGCCAGAGCATGACACTCAATTTAGCCATCAATTATTCGGGCCGGGAAGAGATTATTATTGCTTGCCGTGAGGCCATACGCCAGAGCATTGACCCTGCCGATCTCACTGAGGAGCGCTTCAAGGAACTACTTTTTACTGCCGGCCAGCCAGATCCAGATCTAGTTATTCGCACCTCGGGGGAGTTACGCTTGTCTAACTATTTACTCTTCCAGGTTGCCTATGCCGAGCTCTACTTTACTTCGACCTTTTGGCCTGACTTTACTCCGGATGCCCTCGCCTTCGCTCTAGCCGATTATGCCAAACGTCAACGACGTTTCGGACTCATTGGAGATCAGGTCAACCAATGAATTTTACCTCTCATACTCCTCGTTTCGTCACTGGTCTGGTCTTGCTTACATTCGTCGTCCTGGCTGTGGTCTTGGGTGGCCTGCTTAAGTTCTTTATCGCCCTAGTACTTTCAACCCTTAGTCTCATCGAGTTTTATGCCCTGTTCCAGGAATACCCTTTGTGTCGCACTACTACTTGGTTTGCTCTGGTGGCTAATGCTTGTGTGCTTACAGCCGCCGGCCTCGGCCAGCCCATATGGACCCTAGGCATTCTATTCGCTGTGTTCTGGTTAGTTAACTTCCACTTCCTCTTCGCCTTCGCCACCAACCCCGGCCATATCGATGGCGCCTCTTTTCGTGATGTCGGCCTTGTCTTGACTGGCCTATTCTATATTACTGGTGGCCTGCATGTGTTCCTCTATTTTACTAACTATGAAACCATCCTCGTTCTGGCCGCCTGTATTGCAACTGATGTTGGGGCCTATTACGGTGGCTCCTGCTTCGGCAAAGGCCATATCTGGCAGGTTGTTAGTCCTGGCAAGACCTGGGCTGGCGCTGTATCTGGTCTAGTTTGCTGTCTCTCAGCTACATTTACTGTGGGTTATGTTTGGGGTAGGACGAACCCTTATGATTTTCTTATCCTAGGTTTATTTCTCTACCTTGCTGCCATTTATGGCGACTTCTTCGAATCCGCCCTTAAGCGTGCTCTTAACGTCAAGGATACAGGTGCTTTACTTCCTGGTCACGGCGGTGTGTTAGACCGTATCGATTCCACACTCCTAGCCGGCCTCTTTTACGCTGCAGTTCGCACGCAGCACATATACTTTTGAGAATGAGATGGAGAAAAAGACGAAAGATAATGTAGGGGGAGGGGTTGGATAAAGAAAAAAATGTGATTACAAAAGGCGGAGTTCTTTAGCCGCTTAGAGGACAATAAGCTTTCAACCTCTGAACATCACGATAACATCATGCTAGCCTACATTTCTCCTCTCCCTCATACGGCTACGGCCCCGCCCTTTCCGCGGCGGTTGGTGCTACTTGGCTCTACCGGGTCTATCGGCGTTAGTGCCTTAAAGGTTGTGGCCACCCACGGTGAAGATTTTCGCATCGTGGCTTTGGCCGGAGCACGCAACGTCCGTTGCTTAGCCGAGCAGGCCCATCGTTTCCGGCCCCGTTGGCTTGGTGTCATTGACTTTGCCTCGGCTACAGCCCTTAAACTTTTGTTACCTGCCGGCTATGCACCAGAAATTCTTGTCGGTCCCGAAGGCTACGCCCATCTGGCTCGGTTGCCCGAGGCTGACATTGTGCTCTCGGCTCAGGTAGGTGCTGCGGGCCTGGCAGCAACACTGGCTGCGGCCGAGGCTGGGAAGTGGATTGCTCTGGCTAACAAGGAGTCTCTAGTCTTGGCTGGTGATCTCATCCGTACTGCCTGTCACCGTTCGGGTGCGGTGCTCTTGCCCGTAGACTCAGAACATAATGCACTCTTTCAGATTTTGGTCGGCCAAGGCTTTGACGCTATAGCTGCATTGGTGCTCACAGCCTCTGGCGGCCCTTTTCGCGGTCGTAGTCGTGAGGAGCTGGCTCAGGTCACTCCGGCCCAGGCCTTGGCTCATCCCAGTTGGAGTATGGGCGCCAAGGTTTCCGTAGATTCAGCTACCCTCATGAATAAGGGCCTAGAGTGCATCGAGGCGCACAACCTTTACGGCTTTCCCGCCGCAGCCATTGAGGTAGTAGTTCATCCCCAGAGTGTTGTACACTCACTGGTCGAGTATCGCGACAGTTCGTTTATCGCCCAGTTGGGGCCGCCAGATATGCAAATACCCATAGCATACTGTCTGAGCTGGCCCAGACGATTATACCATGATCTCAAACGGCTGTGTTTGGCCGAGTTATCTATTATGACATTTGAGGCGCCGGATTTAGAGGCTTTCCCTTGTTTAGCCCTAGCCCTTCAGGCTTTAGACGCCGGTCCAGTCATGGCTATCGTCCTTAATGCGGCCAATGAGGTAGCGGTAGAGCTCTTTCTGGCTGGCCAAATTGGCTTTATGGACATACCAGACATTGTATCTAAGGCCATGGGGCAATTTGGTCTAGCAATGGATGTGCCGGTTGACCTTGCAGGTGTGATTGCCTTAGATACCGCAGTGAGGGCTCAGGTGCATAGTTGGCGTGAACTTGGTGCTTGGCCCGCGTCTGACGTGTTTATGACTTCGTCGGCTACCACGATAATATAGTGAAAATACGAGTTTTATTTGCCTATCCAAGAATGATTTCCGTATTATCATAGAGTAACAAGGCATCTATAAAGAAATCTAGATAGTTTTACGTTTTTTGATACATGTTGTGTAACCATTGCTCTGATGACATATTACCCATGACATTATTTTAGAAGGATAGTCGGAGTATGAACGGAGTCGCTATCGCCGTCCTCGTAATGAGCGTACTAATAGTTTTCCATGAACTGGGCCATTTCCTAGTGGCCAAATTTCTTGGCATTGGCGTACGCGTTTTTTCATTTGGTTTCGGCCCAAAGCTTCTGAGTTTTTCTTGGGGGCAGACGCAATACAAGTTGTCGGCCGTACCCTTGGGTGGGTACGTCCAGCTTGTTGGTGAGCATGCTGGGGAGGAGATGTCCGCTGGGTTTATTGCGGCCCAGAGCTTGACGCAACGACCGGCCTGGCAGTACATGGCAGTAGTAGTGGCCGGCCCATTTTTTAACCTGTTGTTGGCTTGGCTACTCTATTGGGCGATTTTCTGGGTACAAGGCTATTGTGAGACGCTACCATTGGTGGGTGAGGTGCGAGCATGTGGACCAGCGGCTGTGGCAGGTGTGCAGGTTGGTGATCGGGTAATGGCTGTTGGTGAGACGCATATTAGCTCTTGGAGGCAGCTGGCAGAAACTATTACTGCCAGTAATGGCCGACAGTTGACTTTGACAATCGAACGTCATGGCCAGCACGTGGCTATTTATGTGACGCCCGAATATGAAGCCAAGAAAAATCTTTTCGGCGAGTATGTGAATACCCCGCTCATAGGCATTAAGTCCTCAGGCGAGACTGTAGTCATTCCATTGGATATTAGTTCGGCAGCTATATTTGCCTGGGACCAGACCTGGAGCACAGTGACCCTTACGGTGCAGAATTTAGGCAAGCTCATCGCCCGGGCTATCCCTTTCGATACCGTGGGCGGCCCTATCATGATCGCTCAGATGGTTAGCGATCAGGCCAAGCAGGGCCTGGGCAACCTTATGGCCTTAACTGCTATTATCAGCGTCAACCTGGCAATTATCAATCTGTTCCCTATCCCGGTGCTTGACGGTGGTCATATACTCTTTTGCGGCATCGAGATAGTTTTTCGGCGGCCGGTAAATCGACGGGTACAGGAGATGGCCACTAAGGTCGGATTTATGCTGCTCATAATTCTTGCGCTCATATCGTTCTATAATGATCTGCAGCGGCTCTTTAATTTTTCAATTTTTTTCTAGCTAGATGCTCCTCAAATCTAATATTTCTCCCTTTCGTAAACTCCTTGTGCTTGGTGGGGCCGAAGATTGTTTACAGCTGTTGCTTGGGACGGTTAGAGCAGACGAGGCGGGACCAACGTTACTTATGGCGCAAGAATGGGTGGTACCAGGTCGAGCTATGGGTTTTTTGGCACCGGCATTGGAAGCAGCCTTCAGACAGCTAGGGTTGGCTGTAACTGACCTGTCCGGTATCGCCTGCGTGCGGGGTCCGGGGAGTTTCACGAGTCTCAGATTGGTATTGGCCACCGCTATGGGTTTGGCCTGGGGTGCAGAATTGCCTGTAGCTGGTCTGGATTATCTGCCGTTATTGGCCGCAGAGGTCGGAATTTTGATGGCTGGGGAACTGTGGGTGCTCACCCATTCTCGACGTGGACAAGTGTATGGTCAGAATTTCCGATGTATGGGCGATCAAGCTATACCAGAACCACTTGGACCTGCTGTTGTCCTTTCTCTGAAGGCAGCAGCGACGTGTTTAAATACCGCCACGCCGCCCTCTATGGTATGTGGTAGCGGCTGGCGGCGTAACGCCTTGGCGCTGGAGGCCATCGGGTTGCCGTCGACACTGCGACAGTTGCCTTCTCTTTTTGATCGTCCTCGGCCTGAGATCTTATTGGCTGCGGCTGCGGTTGCCAACTATTCCCATACTCCCATCGAACCCTGTTACTTGCGTAGTTCAGATGCTGAAGAAAAATTAGATATAGTAGCTCGAGGTAGGGGATTAGACCCGGCTGATGCTCGGGCAACGCCTAGGTTGGCAGGCCTTGATGGTAGTTTAAAAAATGGTGTTAGCACACTATCAAATGATATTAAAATTATTGTGATTTAGCATTGCCCTTTTTATGTAAAAATCCGTCCAATGCGAATGACTATGTCTGTCAACTTATTATTAAATTAGATATTTTTTCCAACCTTGGCTTTGATATTGAATTTTAGAGTATAATTTATGGTTTGGCTCGGGCGGAGAATATCTACGAGACCCAAGCGCTAGCGTAAGGACTGGAATAACAAATTATAGCCATCCAAAGACTTAAATTTTTTTTCTAACCATAGGCATTTATAGCTACAGCTTAGCTGAGATTGACATACATGTTATTCAGGTCTGGTTAGCTGACAAAAAAACTATATATGGCAGTAGCCATCACTATGTAATACATGGTCAACTAAGGCCAATGACGACTCCGTGAGTTTATTGTGTAGACTAACATCATCATCGATGGCATTTTTGCTATCTGCAGATATGGGCTCGATTTTAGTTTCAATAGATAATTGCAGTATCTCTGATGCCGCCTTCGACAATTTTTATAAGTTTTTTTTTCGAGATTCAGATCAACCAAGGTACACGTCGGTGAGTGGATGATTAGTCCGCTAGCTCACATATTAATAAAATATATTAACGTTGTTTTTTTGTTTAGTTTATAAAGGTAATCTTTAATTTGTAATAGAATATGGGAACGGTCGACTTGCTATGGATACAAATAAAAATGTTAAAAAAATATGTATATCTTCTTTAAAACGGTTATCGAAATACATAAAAAATCATTACCATCTGATTAAGTTCGATAAGTAGACACAATAAAGGTTTATTATGACTGTTAACAATATCTTTCAAATGGCTTAGAGTGATTTCGCCTATGCTACAGATAGCATAGGCGAAGGACTTTTTATCATAGTTCAATGTTAGCTGTAAGAATAAACTTTGTATCTTATTTTGCTCGAGTGTTTTAGTAGATTTATAGAAGTGGGTGAATCATTGAATAGTTATTGTTTATGGATGAATCTGTGTTGGACGGCATGGTATTAGGTAGCGTTGATAGTACCTAATAATTTTTTTATCGACCAGCTATATACAACCAGATTATTACTTACAGCAATTTTTATTACTGTTCTCATTATGGTCTTATTCAGACCAGCTTGTATGATACGACTACAATATTTATGCTGAATTTATACCAAAGGTTTTATTGATTATGTACTGACATCGTTAGCACATCAATTCTATTTATAGCGTCGGATAACGCCACAGTGGTGCCTTTCTTCAATGTTAGGGTGTAGTTTCAATATTTGCGCCTTTGTTTATATTTTCTACTGTTGGTAGTTGCAAATATATGTCTAGATTTGGCAAGAATGGTGAGATTGCTGATATATTAATGCCATTCTAACTCTATTACCAACTTTCGGCATAGATTTGATGATAAACGCAAAGATTTAATTAATGATGCTAGCATAAAATTCGACTACGGTTTAGATAGACTCAGACGTATGGAATGGGATCTGAAGGACAAATTCTGTCTAAACATCCTGCTCTCCAAAGTTTGACTAGGCAGCCAGAGCTTGAAAAATATAACCATCTGATTCTCTAAAAAAATAACCAGAGTGTGTGTGATATTTAAGACAGTCTAGGTCTATCTATAGATACAGGTGATTACCACCCCGCCAACGCAGTTTATGATTCTATTCTACAATAGAATGACTTGCTATTTAACTAAATCTAAAAGACAATAGCAAGGAACGTACTATACGGTAAGGGATATGCTCATTTTTTTAATGCCGCTGATATTATCTTAAAGCTCAATGTAAACCTCAGTGTAGTTAAAGACGGCGTCAGCGTGTAAAATAGATACATTTATTTTTTTCTGTTATAATACCAAGGTGATATAGTTTAATAATGAAGCAAGATAAAGACCACTCAGGTTTTTTTGTTTAAATCGTGCATCCGGTCGATATAGATATTTTAAAAGTGGCTATATTGGAATCTACCAAGACCACTGTGGTCGTAGTGTATACTTAACGTTTCGTGGTGTGGAGGCATGTCTGGCCAGCTCTGAGGCTAAGGTGGGGACGCACCATGTCTGTAGTTGCCACAGTCCGGATAAAGAGCCTCCTGGCTGTCGCGACGACAGTCGGTCATTGAAGTATTCACCCCCCCTCGCGACTCAGCTGACTCTAGTATTGTGTCTGTAGTTAGAATTGTCAGTATAGGGCACTCCGCGAGGTCTGAGTGCTGGCTCCGTAGGTGATTTGGCTGGCTGGCATAGGCTGTGAGAGAAATTGAAGCATACAGCCGAACTAAGGTCGATTTTTTTTCGTAATTTTTCATGCAATCCACGGGGCCGAGAGGCTGGCCAAGACGATCTATATTACCTTAGGTATTTATTAAATAATAGTTTCTTTTCTTTTGTCAAGAATAATTCTTCGCCAGTCCAGATCAATAGCTGGCACTAACTCCAAAATTAGATTCGTCTTCAAGGTCGGATTGTAGTTGGAAGGGGTTTAAGGGCAAGGACTAAGGTTGATTTATAGATGATAATATATTCCCGGCAGGTCATGTGTATATCAGATGTTATTTTTTTATCGATGGCGTTGTTATCTGTCGATGTCAGTATTTAGTATTATCACATTACTGAAAGGGTAAATGAGTGTCGTGATTTTGGAGAAGTGTCGTAAGTAGAAGCTGTGACCCTGGCTTGTCGGTAAGGAGCTATTCTAGGATCAAGTTGCTATTGCTCCATTCTAAAAAAATGTATCTCGTCTATAGATATTTGAATTTTAGAGATAAATTTAATAGTTGGTGTGTGAAAACCAATGAGCGGTCATGTTCCAGCTCCCAAATATTGATTCTTCTTGAAGTCGGAGGTCGTCCTTTTAAAGATCGATATTTTTACCTTAGCCGGGAGAAGGAGCGATTTTAAGGGTAACGTGGTCTGAGTACTTATGGATATTGAGATGTTGGGAAGGGTTGTAGGCAATGGGCTAACTGGCAGAGGGGGGAGTTATCAAGGACGATGCCATCTAGGCCGCCATAAGAATTGAGGTCCAGTGTAGACTATAGCCACAAACTAGTTATCCTATACATAATGGCCTTGTCACTAAGCAACTGATAGGTTGTCTGTGGTGGGGCATCTAAAGTTCGGAGCGCTAATATTAGTTATTTCATGGTTTAAGGTATCATATTTTGTCTCGTGGTTAGAAAAATATATCTACCTTTCACTCATTAGTGTGGGCCTGAGTGATGATAGTAGGTTCGGCCTTGGTGGTATTTGCTGCGGCTAGCATAACCAGGCACTGGATGCGTGCTACGTGGTCGCACTATGGCGTGCCGCCATGGTCTATTGTTTTTTTGGCTGGCCTTGTAATCGGTGAGTTGGTATTGTCTGTGTCAAATATAGCCTGGACGGTGGCTCAGACCAGGACGCGATGAGTCGGGCAAATATTATATAATAGCGTCTACGTAAAGCGATATGTAGGACTGGCCAGACATTATTTTTTTGTGGCCAGATGAGTTTTCGGCTTGTGTTAGATAGTGGGCAAGGCTAGTGTATGCCGTGTTAGAAATATTAAAAAATCTAATGTCTAATGCGCATAGCGAGCGGGTGTATCTATATCAAGAATGATATTCCGTTCACTATAGATGAGTTGTATGCGCGTTGAGCTAGTGGCCGTTAAGCCGATGTCATCGCTGGGGATAGATATCCAGATCTAGGCGTGAGATGATCATGGTGCCATTGACCGTTATCTCTAGAAGAGCCATGGAAGGGGCGCCATGACGGGACAAACGTGCAGACCCGGGATTGAGTACGGCAGTGGTACCTTTTCGGGTCCATTCAAAGTGATGGGTGTGGCCGTAGCAAATTAGATCGTAGCCATCTCCGAATGAGGCGGCTACATTAGCAGTCGGACCTAGACCATTCCCATGTATCAGTCCGATAGTCAACCCGGCCATGTGTATAGTGCGGATATAAGGCAGGCGTTCTCCGATAGAATAGTGATCTCTGTTGCCGGCCACGCCGTAAAAAATAGGATGCTGTTCTAGAAAGAATAGGATTTCCAGGCCGTCTAGATCGCCACAATGAAGTACAGCATCGGTCGGGGCTAGATGTTGGGCATAGAGTGTCCTAAACCATGGGGTCGGGACGCTTAGATGGGTATCAGATAGTACGGCGATGTACATGGAGTCCAGACTATAATTTGTCCGATTTTTTTATGTGTCCATTGGGAGCGTTTAAGGCCGTGGAATTACCAGTCAGTGTAGTCAGATTTTCTGATGATGGCGCAAGCTTACGGCTGGCTTCGGTGCGTAGCCACTCTAAGGTATAGTCTAACCATTTATTCGTGTATGGGTTGTATAGATCCTGTTGCTCTTTTAGTCTTAGGATCAGGTTGAGTCAATCGGCGTCTTTGGTTAGTTGTGCTTCCAGGTTCTCTGTTTTTTTTCAGTGTGTACCATAGGCGGAGCACATCGTTGGTTAGGATAGTGCCGGTCAGAGTATCTATCAAGATTTCTTTGAAACGGCACTAGTTATAACGGTGGTTGACGTAGTTAAAATTTTCAGCGTGAACTTCGTGTAAATTGTGGAACAAGCAGAGTAAAAATAGTGTTGTTATGGTTTTCTGCCTCGGCCAGTCCGGCTAAGATCCAGCCGTTGATGGCTGTACGGAAAGAGTGTTCAGCTACATTTTTTGGCCTGAACCCAAAAAAACTGGCAGTTTGTGTGAGGCATCATGCGCAACATGACAACTTCAAAGAGAAAATTGGCCAGCTGTTTAAGTCGGTTGCAGCTGTATAGGTTGGTATATAAATTGTCGGTCATTATTCAAGGCACCTTATGTCTGGTAGTCAGCATTGAGACTGACATAGTCGTGGCTTAGGTCCGCGGCCAGCATAGTATAACGGCCGGGTCCGTCCCCCAAGGAGATTTCCAAGGATATGTTTTGGCGGCGCAGGATATGGGCAAACAGGCTGTCTATATCTCCAGTCACTGGTTGGCCATAGTTGAAGATAGGGATTTTCGCTATGCTCACGGTGACCATCTTGGGGTTGAAGGCAGCTCCGCTGTGACCGATGGCAGCCACTATACGTCCCCAGTTAGGATTTTTGCCGTAGAAGGCGGTCTTGACTAGGAGAGAATTGCCTACGGTACGTGCAGTCAGGGCCGCGTCTTTCGTGGAGGATGCCCCGCTTACTACGATGCGTAGAACTTTGGTGCCGCCTTCAGCGTCCTCTACAATTTGATAAGCAAGCTTGCGGCATACTGTCACTAGGATGGCATCGAAGGCGTCAGCTATAGCCTCGGAAACGGTCACGTTAGCGTGGCCGTTGGCCAGCAGAAAAATTGCGTCGTTTGTGCTAGTGCCGCCGTCTACAGTGATACGGCTGAAACTTTTGTTCACTGCCCGATTTAAGAGTCGGCGCAGCAAGTCTGGGGCTATCTGGGCGTCAGTAAGTAATACGGCGAGCATGGTAGCCATGTTTGGGCAAATCATTCCGGCACCTTTAGCTATGCCGCAGAGCCGTACTTCCCGTGGCTGGCTTGAGGCATCCGTGATGGTTAAAGTCTCCCAAGCTAGTTTTGGGAACTGGTCCGTGGTCATGATAGTTCGGGCAAACTCTATGGGGCCGGAATCCCTGGTATTGAGGCTGCGGACCAGTGTGGGCATGGCTGCCGTCCATTTATCCATGGGTAGCTGGACGCCTATGACTCCTGTAGAGGCCGGGAGTATATCCGTAGCACATAGACCGGTAGCACGAGCCACAAGCTCCAGTGAGGTTCGGCAATTAATAAGGCCTTGGTCTCCGGTGCAGGCGTTGGCTTGTCCGGCGTTTATGACTACAGCATGGGTTTGGGACACGGCAGCCAGATGTTCTCTGGCTATTAATATCGGGGCAGCCTGGAAGGCGTT
Organism: Desulfovibrionales bacterium; assembly: GCA_965112965.1. Classification (GTDB taxonomy): domain Bacteria; phylum Desulfobacterota; class Desulfovibrionia; order Desulfovibrionales; family Desulfovibrionaceae; genus CBCOTE01. Next base: position 26,193 of record CBCOTE010000021.1, read on the forward strand.
GGTGGTGAACATTGCAGCCACGTTGGCCGGACCGTTACTGATTACCAGACCGAGGTCAGTGCGTTTCCACGTTTTGAAGCCGGCAGCGGCGACAGCAAAGCGGTAGCCTTGTGGGTAAGAGATCATGGGATATTCCTTAAAAAAGTGGGCTTGGACGATCAAAGATTAAGCGACGATGGGCTAATGTGTGACCAGGGCAGTGGTTAGCCAGCCCTTTTAGATGCACACTAAGAGACTAAGCACTGATTACAGTTATATATAGTACATGGTCCTAGAATATACAAGCACGCCCACGCCAGTGGTAGCGCGTTCCATGTTATTTGCGGCCAACTAGGACGTAGGAGGATATGTGATGTTGCTGTTAACAAGTGGATGGAGGCTTTAATCGTGATGGACACCCGAAGACGACCTATATTCACGATGCTAGTTCATCATATCTTATTTGGTACGGCTTAATATAATTTAAATAACTGTATTCTAAAGTTATAAAATAATGTAAGTGTGGGACAACAGTCTTCTTCATATAAGTGATTTATGCTGTTATATTAGTTATATATCTCTGCATGCAATTATTTTTTTCACGGCGGAATATTTCTTTGACGACGTATAAATGAAGTGTTGAAATTAAAACTATCCGGCCATATCAGCCCACTTAAAGAATATTTGACATAGGGCACCCATTATGCCAGCTGCTGGGATAGTTAAGATCCAGGCAAATATTATATTACCTGCGATACCCCAACGAACGGCTGAAAAGCGTTTGGACGAGCCTACTCCAAGCACTGAGGCGGAGATTGTGTGAGTGGTGGATATGGGCGCGCCCATGTGGGTGGCCGCTGTAATGATTATAGCCGCAGCAGTCTCCGCCGCGAAACCGTAGATTGGTTCTAACTTGAAGATGCGATGCCCCATGGTCTTGATGATTTTCCAACCGCCCGTAGCTGTGCCCAGGGCCATGGCTAGGGCGCAAACGAGTTGGACCCAGAAGGGCGGGCTCAAGTTTGGGATGAGGTGATAGAGGTAAAGGGTTAGGGTAATAATACCCATGGTCTTCTGGGCATCGTTCATGCCGTGGCTGATAGCCATAAAGGCCGAAGAAATGATCTGCAGTTTGCGGAAGTTGGTATTGATGGCGTTGGGGTGTAAGTTACGGCAGGCCCACAAGAGCAAGATCATGAATAGGTAGCCGCATATGAAGCCGGCTAGGGGCGAGAATATTAGGGGTAGGATAATTTTATCCAGGATGGACCTGTAGTAGAGTACCATGAATCCGCGGTAGGCCACGGCTGCCCCTATGAGGCCCCCGATTAATGCATGCGACGAAGAGGAAGGAAGGCCGAGGTACCAAGTGAATAGGTTCCAGAAGGTGGCGCCTATAAGGGCTGCCAGTACTAGGTCCTGGCAGCCGCTGATCATCTCCAGCTTTATTATGCCGCTACCGATAGTCTTGGCTACTTCCGCTCCTAAGAAAGCACCGGCTAGATTTAGAATTGTGGCCATAACTACCGCTAATCCTGGCGTTAGTGTCTTGGTTGAGACGATAGTGGCGATGGCATTGGCCGTGTCGTGGGCGCCGTTAGTAAAGTCAAAGATGATGGCGGTTACCACAATAGCCACTAGGAGCGGGGTAATTTCAGGCATTTTTGAGGACTACTCCTTCTATGACATTGGCTAGGTGATCAGTGCAGTTCATGACCCTCTCGATGCGGTTAAGAATTTGTGTCCACTTCATGACCTCAAGTACTATTCCGGGATCAGTGGTGGACACCTTATAGACCTGTTCTAAGGCTATAGCCAAGAAGACTTCACACTGGGCCATGGTTTTCTTTTCATTGAGAACATGGGATTCGATATGTTTGTGTTTATGCAGCACCTGGAGCATCTTTCCGGTCTCTTCGATCATAAGTCGCAGATTAGTCATCAGCTCTGGTGCGGCCCGGGGGACGCTGCGAAAACTGAAGAGGCTCACTCGCATGGAGACTTTTTTAATGATGTTGAGTACATCCTCCTGGGCCATATTGATTTCGTGGATATCTTCTCGGTCAAGGGGTGTAATGAAAGTGAGGGCCAGGTTGCGAGAGATTTTGCGGGAAAGGTGGTCACCTTCGGCCTCTACAATATTAATTTTATTACATCGCTCTTTGTAGTTGGAGAAATCCTGGAATATATCGTCCAGGAGTGCTGCTGCCGTGCATAATTTTTGGTTCTGAGCTTCGAAAAGGTCAAAGAATTTGAATCTTTTTGGCATTATGCTGAAGCTCATAGTATTTTTCTCGGTTGTTGGCTTATAAGATATAATGGCGAATTGGCGTTGAGGTCGGATCTAGTGCATGGCGCCGTGACATTTTTTGTACTTCTTGCCACTGCCACAAGGGCAATGGTCGTTGCGGCCCACCTTGGGTGCCTCGCGCCGAGTGGGCTGGCGTTTAGGGATGTCCTCCTCGGTAGGACTAGAGTAGTTTAGGTTTTGGGCGGTATCTTTATGTATGAATTCTTCCTCAGCCACGTGTTGCAGCCGTAGACGGACCAAGGCGCGCATGGTGCTTTCCTTGATGAGATAGAGCATTTCCTGGAACATCTCAAAGCCTTCGCGTTTGTATTCTTGTTTAGGATCTTTTTGACTGTATCCGCGTAGGCCGATGCCTTGGCGCAAATAATCCATATTTTGGAGGTGCTCCTTCCAACAACGGTCTAGACTTTCGAGCAGAAAAAAGCGTAAGATTTCTTGGTAGTGTTCGGCGGCATTGATTTTGAGCCGGTCCAAGATGCCGGATACAGCCTGACTAGCCGCTTCCTTGGGTGGTAGTGGGGTTAGGTTCAGGAATCTGGACAGCCAAAAAATCTCCTCGATACGGCTACGTACATGGTTAACAATTTCCTTGTCGGCCTTGTTTTTGGCTGTTTCCATTGTGGCGTATGCGTCGTCGAGGAGATCGTTCGCTAATTCTCTGGTCATAACATCAACATCTTCTGCAGTTATTACATCGCGTCGGAGGCCATAAATGACCTCGCGCTGCTGGTTCATGACATTGTCATATTCAAGGAGTAACTTGCGGATCTCGAAGTTGTGGCTTTCTACCCGGCGTTGGGCGTTCTCTATAGCTCGGGAAACCATACGATTTTCAATGGCCTGGCCGTCCTCCATGCCTAACCGATCCATGATTCCGGAGATACGGTCCGAACCGAAGAGGCGCAGTAAATCGTCGTTTAGGGCCAGATAAAAACGAGAGCTGCCTAAATCACCTTGGCGGCCGGAGCGACCGCGTAGCTGGTTATCTATGCGCCGACTCTCGTGGCGTTCGGTACCTAGGACGTGCAGGCCGCCTAGTTCTACCACTCCTGGACTGAGCACAATATCCGTGCCACGACCAGCCATATTCGTTGCGATGGTCACCCGGCCTTGTTGTCCAGCAAGGGCCACGATTTCGGCTTCGCGCTCGTGGTGTTTAGCGTTTAGTACCTCATGGGGCACGCGCAGTTTGGTAAGCATGGAGGCAATGAGTTCAGATTTTTCGATAGAAATAGTACCAACGAGCACGGGTTGTTTTTTTTTGTGTAGCTCGGCGATATTTTGGGCGATAGCTTCAAATTTTTCTCGTTGGGTCTTGTACACTACGTCAGGAAAGTCATGGCGAACCATAGGCTGGTGGGTGGGGATTGAGATGACTTCGAGGTTATAAATTTGGCGGAACTCCACAGCCTCTGTGTCGGCTGTGCCGGTCATACCAGCTAGTTTGGCGTATATTCGGAAGTAATTTTGAAAAGTGATAGAGGCTAATGTTTGATTTTCAGCTTCAATCTTGACGTTTTCCTTGGCCTCCAGGGCTTGGTGCAGGCCGTCTGAATAGCGTCGGCCGGGCATTAGGCGGCCAGTGAATTCGTCTACAATAACTACTTGGCTATCTTTAATAATGTAGTCCACATCCAGCTTGAAGAGCTGGTGGGCCTTGAGGGCCTGGAGAATATGGTGCTGGAAACGGACATTGGCGGGGTCGTAGAGGTTATCAAGATGCAAGATGTTTTCGCAGTGGGCTACGCCTTCCTCGGTTAAAGCTACGCTACGGGATTTTTCGTCGATGGTGTAGTGCATCTCGGCTTTGAGCATGGGGATGAGCGCGTTGATTTTGGCGTACAGATGAGTTGAATTTTCGACCGGGCCGGAGATTATGAGTGGAGTACGGGCCTCATCGATGAGTATGGAGTCTACCTCATCCACAATGGCGTAATAGAGTGGTCGTTGGACTAGCTGTTCAGCGTAGAATTTCATGTTGTCGCGTAAGTAATCAAAGCCGAACTCGTTATTAGTTCCGTATGTGACGTCTGCGGTATAGGCTTCCTGACGTTGCCGGTCATCTAGATCGTGGACTATAACTCCCGTTGAAAGGCCGAGAAATGCGTAGAGTTTGCCCATCCAGGCGGCGTCGCGTCGGGCTAGGTAGTCGTTCACTGTGACGACGTGTACGCCCTTACCAGTTAGGCTGTTGAGCACTACAGGTAAGGTGGCCACCAGAGTTTTGCCTTCGCCGGTTTTCATTTCTGATATTTTGCCAGCATTCAAGACGATGCCGCCCAAACATTGGACGTCGAAGTGGCGCATAGACAAGGCACGCCGACCGGCCTCACGTACTAGGGCAAAGACCTCGGGTAGCAGGGCGTCCAGCATTTCTCCGGCTCGGTAGCGATTGCGATATTCCTGGTACTTGGGCGGGAAGTCCGCGTCGTCTAGGTTTTGTGTAGCTGGTTCCAGGGCGTTGATATGCTCTATGAGTGGCTGCAAGGTCTTCAAATAGCGCTCATTGCGCGTACCGAAGAGTTTGTTGAGGATGCCGAACATAGCTTCTCCTTCAAAAAAAATTCACAACAGGGAGGCCGCGGCGAAATGGTATCTATAGTAAGAATTAATAATTTGATACCAAACTGTAATTTTTTAACCATCAGTTTAAACCAATACTTGGTACTAATACTGTCCGCGGCTGGACCAAAACGGGGACGGCTCCGGAAATTAGTTGCTGCTTTTTTATATTGAAGGACCTCAACAGTCAATGATTTGAACTTCTAGTATGGGCGGCGTTAGGTGTTTTACTGCGTGTCTTATTTTGTTAGAGTGTAGTTTATTAGTCTGATTGATCGATATTGTTCGGATATGTTTATTTTAATAAAAAGAGAAAAGAAGTCTACACGGTTCTAAGACAGGCGAAAGAGGAAAATCGTGCTGAATTTTATAGCGTAGGTCGGGCAGTGGTTGGTCAGGGCATACACTAAGAGCACAACGATACCTTGCTGATCGAGCTCGATCAGGATGGTGCTTTATGGTTAGCTTTTACCTACTGATAGTTCACAAAAAATGCAATCTGGTGTTGGTATTTAGTTTTACTATGGCCGAACTTAAAAGCGTAGTGCCCTCGGTTTAAAAAGTGGTCTGACTTTGACAGTTCCATAGCCGTGGTATTCTTTGAGACGTCGTTGTTTATAATTTTGGCCTGGACATTGCCAGTTGCCAGAAATCGGCCAAAGGCTATGGGAAAAGATAGGGACTCATTTAAACTAGCCCATTATGGGGTTGTCGTCCAGAGAGATGATTTTTATAGTTGTTAAATAAATATGGATAAGTTTGAATTAGCTAGCAAAGCATGCCACATATGTTCACGATGGTCAGAGAAGGTAGACTGAGTCGATGTCGGACCGAGCGGGTACTGTAGAACATGGGACTGGCAATCGATGAAGACATTGAGCATGGGAACTCCAAAACAAGACATGCAGATATCAATAATCATTTTGTTGAATGACATACATCTAATTCTATTCAGCGTGGCCGGCGTAGTCAATATGCTGTGCGGGCTCTAGGTCCGGGTGGTGACTTGAGAGGTGTGAATGTATTGACCGTCTACTGGATTGGGGTATAATTATCATACTTACGTGGTAATCGGTCTGGAGCGGCCTATGGCTGGTTGTACAGAGATGACTGTAGACATCATGGCACTAGAAAATGCGAACTGCTTATTTTTTTACGCGGCCGTATAAATATTGTGCTACAGGCCTTTTATTTGTTCGGCATAGTAGCCGTTTTGAACAACATGGTTCTTAGATTATGGCTAGCAGATCAATGACGTGCTGGAAAGGACCCGTAGATAGTCTAGCTGCAAGGACTGGCCGGTAGAGTAGCTTTTCGGCCCATCTTTTGAGCGGGAGAACGGCAGCAGTGGTATATTGGAAGGGGCCTTACTTTATATCCATTACGTTTATGGCTGATAAGTCTACGAGAAGTTTAGACGTTACCACCGGCGGCTAGGTCATAAACTTTTTATTGTTTCCTAATAGAAAGGCATGTGTGATGTTAGTATCCATCGCTTGCGATCCGGCCTTGCTGTCCCATGTGGTTAGTAGTTGGACGGCTGCATTGTCCATTAGATACATAGGTACAGTATAGAAACTTTCATGTAGGGATCGGACCGGATGTCTGAACTCACGGTGAGGACGGGTGGCAAAAATTCCATCCAGGATTTTGACTGGCAGTCTATCTGGTTTGCAAGGAGCTACAGACCGGCCTGTTAGATTTCGGGATTTTCCTAATTTTCTTGGTCCTTAGATTTGGAAATGTGACTACGATGAGTTCTTTCTGACCATTTTTATCCATATCGAACTGGAGAGTGACGCGTGTATTCTGCAGGCTCGTAGATTTGGAAAATAGCTAATCCACCGGTATCTTGTCGGCTGAGGTATTGATTTTATTTTTTGGCTGTTAGGTTATAATGGACGAGCTAGTGATCTTGTGGGCCGTGGCTGCGAACTTAGTTTTAGTTCTAAGAGGACTTCAGGCTGCCGTCCTTATAGAACTTCAAGGCTGTAATAGTAGTTATACGTCCTAATGCATATGCAGATTGATCCTTCCCTTTGTCTGATTGTAGTTTTTTGCCGTCAATTCCGACGGCAGCCGACCTGATAAGCAGTCTGCTCAGTTTTGAGCCGTGGCTGTTTATTGGCCTACATGCTCTGTCGGTCACGGACTTAGTCTGTCTTGAACAATGGCTATCTATGTATATATGCTGGCCATATCGGCTGAGAGGGCCGGAGTTGGTGTAGCAATGAAGCTGCACCGGACCATAGAATAGATCTTTCTCTATGGTGGTTGGTGAATGCGCGCTTTTGTTGAGGTTAATCTAGGCCTAGATTAGTTTATGGGTAATTTGGCTGTCTAACCGCATCTGTCCGGACTAGCAGCCTTATTCTCTAGACAGCATCGGCACAGTTTAGACAGTGCCGATGCTGTCTAGAGAATAAGGCTGTGCCATTGCTACACTTAGGTATCTGAGCGTCATGCGACGACTTATTGTGATTATTAATCTAGTGTAAGTTATAGCCTTCAAGATTTAGGACCAGCTTAGATCTGGTTATCTGGGCCCTTCGATGACGTTCTAGATACGCTAAAGGCTAGCTAAAACTGTACCGCTAGGTCAACGGATATAATTATTTTTTTGGTCTGAGATTATCGACCTTGGTGTTAATTGGGAGACAGTGAGGCCAGCATATACCGGTCGGTTTGGGAACAGCTGCCAGGCAAGATGTCGATTTTTCTTCATCATTGATATTGTTAGTGGGGCACCTCGAGGTCTTTTATTAGGTCGTAATAACCATTCATTAGTACAATGTTTTTTTAAAGCCCAAGTCTACCTGTTGGAGGTGATATATTATCTACATCATTAGATGGTTGCTGATTCCGATAATATACGCGATTGATCGAGGCGTAATGGGAGGGCAAACAGTGGTCGCTCCTTGACCTTTCTTTGGAATGTTAGTTTTGGTCTGTGGCAGTGAATTTTGTGCAAGTGCTGGGGCTGGGTGGTGGGTGAGTTTTATTCGGTAAGGTGGGTTTGGCTGCGTAATGCTGTAGTTAACTCGGTGGCGGTGGTTTTCGTCCAGAAGGACGTACGGGGACTTAGCCATTAAAAACGTTTCAGAAATGCAAGGCCTCGGATCGGGGTAACTTTAAACGTTTTCAGTTATAACAGCTTAGTCATGTAGCCGGTCTATCCGTCCAGAAAGTGTTCTTGTTCGCTTTGCATGGCATATATGGTGAAGGTAATGACAGTAATATCTGGATTGACAGAACCTATTAACTGTTTTTTATGAACTTGGTGGCTGCTAAGTTTTCCGTGCGGGGGTATTTAGATGTTTATGAGCACGGCGTCGTAAAGATGGACAGTTAGGGCCTCTAGTACCTCCAATTGTTGTCGACTATATGGTGTCTAGATTTATACCCGTTTGAAGTTTGTGAGCCAGTTGACTATTTCGTTCTTCACTACCGGACCAGCATGTGATTTGCGATCTGTACTAGAAAAAATAGTTGAGATAATTTTGAAAAGCAAGGTTCGTTGTCTATCTATATGGTTGTGGTGAAGGTCATGATAGTTTCTGGTTAAATGTATTCTTCTATACTTTAGGGTCATGCTTAGTAGTAAGCTTAGCTAGCATAAGACATTTAGTCTGAGCCCACTGCACTAAACTTACTTGATAGGAGTTGTTGACTTGGGTAAATGGTTTAAAAAACTGTTTCAGATTTTTTTATTCAGAATGTATGTATCCGTATCGGCTACCTTGAAGAGTATTTGTATGTTTGTTTTTTTTATTATGAGATTTATAAAGTCAAAACTAGTGACGGCATCCTTGCTGATAAACTTGATGTTATTGCTCATAAAGTTTAATATAAGTTACTCTAATTAATATGGATTACTCGAGCACCTGGTTAGGTGAGTTTTTAGGTCCAGCATACCGTAAAGATTAAGGCCTTTAAACTATATTTATACATGCAGCCTGGTCATACAGTCTGGCCATGATGTTATGACATTACACAGATAGGCAATGAAGTCGAAGGGTTTATTCTGGAATTCCATCCGGTCAACCTAGACATATGAGGGCCGAGATGTAACTGAGGATCTTGACCAGGCCTAGACGCCTGAGCTAATGGCTGTGTTGGGTAATCCTGCTATCGATTGCTAAAAGGTTATTTTGGAGCGCTAGAGTATGTTGAGCATACTGTTCATAGGCTCTATGTAATTCTATAGACTATGTTGTCAGAAATTTCTATTTGTTAGCTTGTAGTCTTATTGCGGTCGTCGATAATAATCAGCAGGTGTTCTAGGTGTTTATATTTAGTGGTATCTCGAGCATAGTTGTTATTTATCGAGCGTTTGCGCAAGGCCTGATATTGCCTGACAATGTTGTCTCTGGGCCAGGACAGTAGAATTTTAGCCTTATTAGTTTGGCCTTAATAAGTAAGACATAAGTCGGTCAGCTACCAAAGATATTATCGTACTCGTCTCTAAGAAATATGCGCACTTTTAGCACAACATGTACATGGCCTTACTGCCATGCGTAGGTTTTAGTATATCGAATAAAACGACAGTGAACAGGTCTGACCCATAGAGGTTATGGAGATATGGCAATATTTATCTATTAGTAAAAAATATGTATCAAAGGCGTGTGGCTACCAATGTTGGACCATGGGAGCGAATGTGTAGAGACATAACAGTTATAAAACCAGGTAGTCATAGATTGGCTATGTATCTCTCATTATATCCTAATGCCAGATGCCTAGGATACGTTTATATGTCGGATTGATGTTTATGATGACATAGTTGTCCTGTTGCCCGACGATAGCTAAGACGAAGCTATACATGGACATAGTCATGCCGTCGAACTGGGACAACCGTTCGCTCTACCTTTACGAGATCTCGACTTCGTGCAGGGCATTAATGTCGGATAAGATGGCTAGGGCTGAGTAGAGCTATATTTTTCTGGAAAGTATTTGGGAATTGCACTATTGACAGTCAATAGTTTCGATCTTCGCCTGGGTGATAAGCGTTTATGACGATATATTACACCTAGTAGCTGCTGCATAGGTCAACCATGATGGTGCTACCCTCTTCTTGTAAGAACGAGCTGCCATTGCAGATAGTTTGCATATGTGGGGGGGGGTAATGGAGTCTTTTTTCAGAAGCTACTTCTGAGTTTGATAAAAAAAGTCCTGCAGGACCGTTAATTTAGTCCGATTATGATGCACTGAGGCTTTATGGTAGAAGATTTCTGAGTTGTGGTCTCAAAGGGGTGACGTTATTACTTTCAGTTTTCCGGCGGCCAGTCTTGATAGTCTTGAGTTGGGTGGAATATTGGACGTGAATTGGGTGATAAAAAATTGAGTAAAAATACTGAAAGATAGCCACTAACACTTATTAAAGGCTGACTTTGTAGGAGATTTATTAGAGGAGCAAGGTCGGTAATGTTCGAGTCGCTTGTTTGGTTCAAGTATTTGACTAGGGCTTGGATATATTGTTGATATTGGTGACGATGAATAGGCATTCTTCGATTTTGATGTGTTGGGTTAGCGCTGCATACATAGGTGGAGTATCAGATTACCAGATAAACAATTTGGCAGCTAGAGTCGATCGAATACGTCGAACATCATGTGAATGGATTAGTGCCTAAGATTAACTCAGTCGGTGAAGTTATTGGTCGTAGCGGATAAGCAATATTTTTTTATGTGGGGCCTATGGACGAACTGGTTGGGGCAGCAGGGAAGGGGCGAGCTGTATATTTTTTTAGTTGCTCCAGTTCAGTATAGTAAGCATGGATAACTGAGGATGAATAGAAAGGGTGGCAATCATGTTAAAGGTTACTATTCGAAGGGGGGGCGTAGATATGAAGTGTAAGATAAGTTATTCAAGGACCTTAGGATTGACTAGCTCAATTTTGACCTTTTCTCGAAGGCTATTTAAGAAGGCTTCCACCACTTCATGCTTGCGCTGTTGGTCTATAATCTGATGCCAGACGTTTTTTTCAGTATTCCACTGTTCGTTCGTGGGTAGGATGCATTCGGTGAGGCGGGCGATGAGCGCTCCTTTATCTGTAGGATAGACTGCGGGTAGCCAGTCTCCTGGGTTAGCCCTAAAAGCGGCCTCGGCCAGGGCGATATTTTGTCCCAGGTCCTGGATTATACCCTGGCGGCCAAAAGACGGGCTATCTTTGAATTGAGCCTGGTAAAGTTGGGGTAAGTTATTTTTTTGAGCGGCTTCAAGGAGCTCCTGAGCTTTTCGTATAGTTTGGGCCATGGCGGTCTCCTCCTGGAGCTTGTGGACGATATCCGACTGGACCGTCTCTAGAGGTAGGGTCTCCTCGGGCTTAACCTCTTTGACTGTTGCCAATAGAAAACCATGGATAATAGGCAGGGGGGTGTCTGTAGTCTCGCCCGCTAACATAGTAAATAGCATGTCTACGGCCTTGGGCGTTAGTCCTGGCAGCTTGATGGGTACCTCGTCGCGACTTATAGTGAGTTGCTTGCTTAGGGGAAGCCCCAATTCTTGGCTGATTTTGGTTAGGTCGGCCCCGGCCATCTGAAGTTCTATAGCCTGGTCCAGGAGTTTGGTTACCTGGTCCGTGGCCTGTTCCTCGGCTAGAGTTTGGGCAATACTGGCTTTGACTTGATCCAAGGGTATGCACTGCTCGGCCTCGTGGCTGTCCACAAGTATGAGATGCCAGCCGAAGACGGTGCGCACTGGGTCGGAGAGTTTATTCAAGGGTAAATTGAAGGCTACTTTTTCGAATGGTTCCACGGTCTGGCCGCGTTCGATCCATCCAAGATTGCCGTCCTCGGTCGAAGATTCGTCTTCAGAGATATTTCGGGCTACGTCTGCGAAATTTTCGCCTTTAGCCAAACGTTGATGTATGGCGTTGATGCGGGCTTTAACCTTGTCGTCAGACATTGCTGTGGCATTTTGCTCGGCTATAAGCATGATATTCCGGGCCTTGATGCGTTCCTTCTGCGTATAGGTCTTAGCGGCGTTTTTTTCGTAGAAATCCTTAATATCTTGCTCGGAGACAGCGTTGTGGTCGGCCAGGATTTCGGGTATGAACTCCAGATACTCCAAGGAAATGCGTATAGGCAGTTTGAATTCGTTCAGGTGGTTCTTGTAATAGACCTCCACAGCGTCAGTAGTCGGAATAGACATGATGGCTGGCTCCATAGCAGGTAGAAGCAGGTAGCTGATCTTGCGCTCTTCGCGTTGGAAGGTAAAAAAATCTCGAGCTGTCTGTTCTAGTCCAAGGCTGGAGGGCAAAACTGATAGGGCTACGTAATCCATGAGCTTACGGCGAACGAGCATGGTTTTGATTTCCTGTTCAAAATCGGCTACCCCCATATGTTCGGCCCGGATAATATGGCGGTATAGCTGCTGGTCAAACTGCTGATTTTCGTTTTGGAAGGCCGGTATTTTGGCGATTTCTTGGCGTATATCTTCTTTCGAAGAGGTTAGGCCCAGGCTAGCAGCCTCCTCCTGTAGGAGTTCCTCAGTGATCATTTTATCCAGAACCTGACGTTTGAAGTCGAGTTTTTTGAGTTCGTCGGCATCTATGTTTGATTGGCGGTGCAGTGCTTCAAGGGCCCGCTTATAGGAACGGCTGAAGGCGGTGATCGAGATAGGCCGTCCGTTGACGTATGCTAGGATGGTGTTACTGCGGCCGCGCATGGAGCTGAAGCCGAAGTAGAATACGAATACTATAATAATGATGCCAAAAATTAGCTTGACAAAAAGAGACTGAGCCTGGTTGCGAATGAAATTCATCATATGAGGAAGACTCCTGGGAAAATTCATATTGCAGCTGATTAAGGCTGCAGTGGTACAATGCTGGACCGGTCAGCTGAACCAGCCGGACCGGTAGTCGTCCGAACTGGGGCGTTATCGGTCGTTATTTGTGTGTGATCTGCCGGACAGTATTAAGTAAACCGCCTGCACGAATAATGCTCAATTCACTGGCGCTCAAATCATTTGTTACAACTATCATTTTAATATCGTCTAGTTTCAGCGTGGCCGTGCCACCAGAGATAATTGCTGTGGTCGAGATGTGCACACGGGAACCCTGGGCTATGGTGTCGTAGGCGTTTTTATCTGTTAAAATTAGAGGGAGAATGCCACAATTGATAAGGTTAGCTCGGTGGATGCGGGCAAAGGACTTGGCCATTATGGCGGCTACACCTAGGTGCCTGGGGCCTAGGGCCGCGTGTTCGCGGCTTGATCCTTGGCCGTAGTTTTCTCCGGCTACGATGACCGCGCCACCCTTTTCGCGCATGGCTTTGATCCGGCTGGCAAAACCTTTGTCCACGCGGGAAAAGATATATTCGCTGATGGCCGGAATATTCGAGCGTAGGGCGGTGATATGGGCGCCAGCGGGTAATATATGGTCGGTGGTGATGTTATCCCCGACCTTTAAGACTACGGTGGCGTTGATAGTTTCAGGTAGGGGGGCAAACTGTTCTTGAGATACGATATTTGGACCGTATTCTATGGTCATTTTTCGGGCTTTGTTCGAGTCTAGGACCGGTAATAAGAATAGTTGTTTGATGCTGGGCACCGCAGTCGGTAGTTCTGGGGTGGTTATAGGGGTATTCCATGTGGCTGGGTTGGTGAAGTGGCCTGCCAGGGCGCACTGGGCAGCGGTGATGGGGCTGACCAGATAGACCTGAGCATCCTGAGTACCGCTGCGTCCCTCAAAGTTACGATTGAAAGTACGTACGCTTACTCCGGCTGAGGCCGGGGATCCGCCCATGCCGATACATGGGCCACAGGCACATTCCAGAAGCCGGGCACCGGAATTGATTAAGGATTCTAAGAGATTTTCTGCCGCTAGCAGTTTGACTATTTGTTTGGATCCCGGAGACACTAGCACGTCAGTTGACGGGCAGATCCGGTGTCCCGTGAGAAGAAGCGCTACGGACTTAAGATCGGCATAAGAGGAGTTGGTGCAGGATCCGATACAAACCTGCTGTACCGGAAGGCCGGCTAGTTCGGCCACTTGAACTACTCTGTCGGGCATATGGGGCATCGCGGCCATGGGCACTAAAGTAGAGAGGTCAATTGTCAGCTCCTCATCGTAGGTTGCGTCTGGGTCAGCCTTCAAGGTTCTAAAGTCTTCTGACCGGTTCATGGCCGCTAGAAAGCGGTGGGTGGCCTCATCCGAAGGGAAGATAGACGTGGTAGCGCCCAGCTCCGCGCCCATATTAGCGATTACGGCGCGTTCTGGTACGCTCAGGGTGGCCACACCTGGGCCGGTGTACTCCATAACTTTACCCACGCCACCATTGACTGTTAGCCGGCGCAGTACTTCAAGGATAACGTCCTTGGCTGAGGCCCAACCAGTGATCTGATGTTGCAGGTGTACGGCTACTACTTTGGGCATTGGCATGGCATAAGGCTGGCCGGCCATAGCCATGGCCACTGATATTCCACCAGCGCCAAAGGCCAGCGAGCCTATACCACCAGCTGTGGGAGTGTGGCTGTCCGAACCTATTAGGGTCTTACCTGGCCGAGCAAAGTTCTCAAGGTGTAACTGGTGACATATGCCTGTACCAGGAGGCGAGAAGATTATTCCGTATTTACGGGCCACGGTGCGCAAATAGCGGTGGTCATCGGAGTTGTGGAAACCTATCTGCAGTGTGTTGTGGTCTACATAGCTCACCGACAGTTCGGTGCGCACTCGATCTATGCCCATTGCCTCGAATTGGAGATAGACCATGGTGCCGGTGGCATCCTGGGTCAATGTCTGGTCGATATGGATGCCTATTTCGGCGTTGGGTGTCATCTTGCCAGTAATGAGGTGACGGGCAATTATTTTTTGAGTCAAGTTTTGGGGCATTTTATAATCCTTGAATGCCATGAGCTAGGCTCTGCGCAGATGGCCGGCCAGAAGGATGCTGCAGGTTACTTTATCTAAAATAGTTGGCCGGGAATCTAGATGAGTCTTCTGCAGTCTATGCCAAGCTGCTAGTTCAATTGCAAGCAATCCGTTTTAGTCTTTAAGGAGCTTTTCCTACTGCTTCTGGAAGATTTACTGGACTCAAAATGTGCCCTTAATCGGACCTTCGATCTGACATAATTTTCGTAAGGCTAATATTGCGACATCTTTGCGTATGGTTAATTTTATTAAAGGCATCTTTGAGCTCGGCTACATCAGGAACGTTTAGGAGGAGGAGATTCCTTTAGGTACGGATGCGTCTTCGTTTGGGATGCTCGGAACACCGTTGTTCTTCTGGGGCACGTCGTTGTTGAAATAAAATATCATGCGGCGCTTTGGGTAGGCTATTGAAGAGGGTCCAGAATTTGGGCAATAATTCGGTCATGCTACCGGGGTTTAATAGTCGGAGTCCAGGTTGTAGGTGGGCAATTAAGGCATACGCTATGGTCCAGAACGAGGTCGGGCTCGGCCAGGGGATCGGCTCATTTTGGGTTAGGGTGTTATTCCGGACTACAGTCCAAATTTCATTAGACAGTCCTGGAGTTTGAGCTGGGGCTAAGATGAGGTTCACACGTTCTAGGAGTTCTCCAGCTACCGCACGGTCTTGTTCTGTAATTTTTGCCAGGAGAATAGCAGGCTCTTGGTTGGCTAGGGTCATTGCTGCGGCTAGGACCACCGCCAGAGGGAGACCTTCTGGATATATAGCTGCGTCGAGAATATGTGGGCAGGTCACAGCTGGATTTTTTGCTACTGTAGTACAGGCGCCCTTGCTGTCTACAACCAAAGTTAGACCGACGGCTGTCAAGAGTCGGTCTGCCTCCTGCCAGACGGCTAGGTCCGTTGGCCACAGCCCCAGTATGTGGGATTTGCCACCGGGCCGGCCTGGTTTGTGTAGCCGAGGGAGGGCCAATAATGCAGCGCTGATCCAAGGATCTAGGGTCATGATAGGTTGTACAGGCAGGGCTGGTACGGACGCATCTATGTTCATAAAGCCCGGACCGTGGATGAGGGGCACCCCACACTGTTCAAGGGTTTTTGCAGCTAGACCCAGGGCGGCTTCGATGGCTGCAGCGTAAGGACCGTGTGACGACCAGCGCAGAGATAAGCCGCCGATATAGGCCGGGGCGGCTACGGCTATTGCCATGGCGGCTAGTGGGGGCAGGTCATCAGGCAGGGGGATAGCGTCGGCCGGTACAGCCGAGGCCTCCAATCGTATGGGTAGGCTCGGGGCTCCGGGGGCCACGCCGGCCAGGCGGCCGCCCAGATGGGGCGCCAGCCGTCGGAAAGCGGCTAGGTCTAGTGTATGCACTCCAGGGCCGCCTGCTATTTTACAACGTATAGGTTTAGTTATGGCAAGAGCTAATAGTAGATAAGCGTTGAGCGGGTCGTTGCCGCAGTAGATAACCTTATTGTCGAAGTCGAGCTCCTGGACGCCGCGGCCTTTGATGCTTGAGGCGTCCCAGTAAAGATTGCCACCCACCTGGTTTAGGGCTTTTATTAGCTCCACCAAAGGGTCATTGACGATGATCCCGGCCACATGGGCGGGCTGCTTGGCCTGAGCGGCTAGGATGGTGAAAAGTCGAGTTTGGGTTAGGCAACCTGGTCCAAGTATGTACAGCTCGGTGGGATCTTGCCGTGGAGTTAGTAGAAAACTGCGGGGCGACTTGTCGTCGGTCTCTGCGATTGTAGTCGCGGCCCGCTGTCCAAAGGAGTGTCCGAGGTGTTCATTTAGCCTGTCTTGTCCTTTTGGGGTTAGCTCTTGGAGAAGAGTAAAAAATGTGCGCCAGAGCTTGACATCGGCTGCATCCTTGGGCGCTCTAGACTCCCATAGCTGCCAGAGGCGTTTGTCCAGATCGACTTCCTGGCGCGCTTGGCCCGATCTGGGACCAAGTTGCCGGGCTTTCGCCAGCAGTCGACCACGTTTGGTCAAAAGCTTGATAAGACATTCTTCGATCTCTATGAGTTCGTTTTGGATGGGCTTGTGAAGCGGCCCCCTTTTTTCTCTCGACTTTCTGTCCATAGACTCCTTAATCCCTAGGCAATGAAAAAATATATTTTTATCCTGAATCCTCGAGTAGGATAAATGGGTCGCTGGGAACAAAAAAAGATGGGAACGCTATGTGTGATGCCTACCTAAAGCGCTACACGGGTGCAGATTTTGTCCAATAATTACATAGCGGAACCAGAAGCAGCTTTTTGCATTTTGATCTCAACCTTTTCGGTCAGGCCCTCGTAGTACTTACGTAAGAGTACCAGAACTTTGTCACGGCCGAAGTGATCGGGCACATCGCCCTTCTCGGAGAGCAACTTGCGCAGTTTAGTGCCGGATAGAATGACGCGATCTTCTTTGCTGTGCGGACAAGTGCGCAGAGAGGCCATGCCGTCGCACTTGTGGCAGTAGAAGGTCCAATCTATTTTTATTGGCTTGCATAGTAGAGCTTTACCGGGCTCAGCGAGATTAGAAATTTTGGGGCTAGAGTAAGGTATTTTGTCGAAGATAGTCTGAGCCTCAAACATACCGTAGAAGTCGCCCACACCGGCGTGGTCACGTCCGATTAACATGTGAGACACGCCGTAATTTTGGCGGAAGGTGGCATGCAACAGGCCTTCGCGGGGGCCAGCATAACGCATGTCGAGTGGGTAACCGCCTTGGACCACGTTCTTCTCGACAAAGTAGTGTTTAACCAGTATATCAATACACTTGATTCGCACATCAGCGGGGATATCGCCTGGCTTTAGGTTGCCGATCAAGGAATGGATGATGACGCCGTCGCAGACTTCTATGGCGACTTTACACAGATATTCGTGTGAACGGTGCATGGGGTTGCGCAGTTGCAAGGCGGCGACAGTGGACCAACCACGTTCCTCGAAGATTTTGCGGGTCTCGATGGGGCGTAGGTATACTCCGGCGTACTTGGTCGGGTACTCGGCCTCGGAGAGGACTTTGACCGGGCCGGCTAAGCAGATAGCCTGTTGGCTCATGACCATTTGAACACCAGGATGTTCTTTTTTGGCGATTTTCCAAAATTCATCGGCAGTAGTAGTGCCCTCGCCCATGAAAATTTTTTCGCACTCCCACTTTTTTTCGGCGTCAGTTAGCTCGTAAATTTCGTTGATCATCATGGTAGCCATAAGCTCTTCACCGATATATAGCGCAATCTCTTGGCCGGTTTTAATATTGGTAGCATCAGCCTTGGAACAGGAGCATATCACGGGCACAGGCCAGAAAGTGCCATCAGTAAGCATAAATTTCTCACAGACACTGTACCAGTCGGCCTTAGTCATGAAGCCGTTCAGGGGTGAGAAGCCGCCGATACCCATCATCATCATGTCGCCTTTTTCGCGGGGGGAAATCTGGATTTTGTACAGCGATTGGGCTTTTTGAATTTCCTCATTGCGTTCCTTACCGTCAAGTAGGCAGCAAACTAAACCTTTTCCACCATGAGGAGGAATCAATTTTGACATGTGAGATCTCCTTCTCAAAATTACAATTAGTTTATAAAATTCATTTCGTTGTCTCAGTCTTCAAGTTGCCTGATCGTATCGCGAATGAGCCAAAAATTAAAGAATAGAAGCTATATTGTAGTATTCATAATTTAAATAGTAAAAAAATACATAAAATGTCAAGGTATGAAAAAAATAATAACATAAGTATTTATAGGAGGGGATATTAAAGCTGACTCGTTATTGTTTTCGGCTATTAGTTATGTGGGCGAGCGCAGTGTCCGTGTTAGAAACAAGGAGTGAAAAAACATAGGCACGGTTAATGTCTAGTTCTTGCTTTTTTAAGTGAATCGAGGTACTAAAAAAATAAATTTAAGTTATAAGACTGAATAATTCTTGGTATAGTTTACAGTTAGGCCGACCGATGGGAATTAACATGACCTGAAACAAACAGGCTAGTGTAATAAATGGGAGCAATAAGTATAATATACGGCCTTGTTCCGCGTCTTGTCAGTTTGTGTTAAAGATTTTAATATATCAACCATATAGTACGGTACCGGCTACAATGCGTCAAATGATTTTTTGTGGCAAGCAGTATGACGACGTGTAGCACGGCAAGGATCAGTTTATATATTTATGAAAGCACGAGAATTAGATTTATTTTTTTATGATATCGCAGCTGGCTATAATAATGTGGCAGCAATTTTTTAACATATGAAAAATCGATATGGAGGATTGAAGTATGCCTACTTTTGTCGATCCGATAAAGTGCGATGGCTGTAAAGGTGGTGAAAAGACCGCATGCATGTATATCTGTCCAAATGACCTTATGGTTTTAGATCCAGAGGAGATGCGCGCTTTTAATCAAGAGCCAGACGCTTGCTGGGAGTGTTACTCTTGCGTGAAGATATGCCCTCAGGGCGCTATCGCCGCCCGCCCCTATGCTGACTTCGCTCCTATGGGTGGCACTAGCATCCCGTTGCGCGGTTCTGAAGACATTATGTGGACCATCAAATTTCGTAATGGTTCCGTGAAACGCTTTAAATTTCCTATCCGTACCACCACTGAGGGTTCCATTGACGCCTTTGCTGGCAAGCCTGGAGCCGGTGATATTGAGACCGAGTTACTATATACTGAGACCATCTTGAAAATTCCGAAAGAGACCCTAGGCAAGAAGCGCGAAATCGTCGAGTCTGACAAAGTTTGGACTGTGAAAGGTACTGTTGTCTAGTATATCATTACATATTAGGGAATATTTCCATAAAGTTATAAGAGAGATATAATAATGCCTAGAATTCCTGTGAAAGAAATTCCCAAAGGTCTGGCTTTGGCTGAGCCCGAAATTATTGAGAAGGACGTCGATATACTGCTCGTTGGTGGTGGTATGGGCTGTTGCGGCGCTGCTATTGAGGTTGTAGCTTGGGCTAAGAAATACGCCCCATATGCTAAAATTATGTTGTTGGATAAGGCTGCTATGGAGCGTTCCGGTGCAGTAGCTCAGGGTCTTTCAGCTATAAATACTTATATAGGCAATAATAATTTAGAAGATTATGTTCGTATGGTCCGCACTGACCTTATGCACTTAGTACGCGATGATTTGATCTTCGATCTGGGCCGCCATGTTGATGATTCTGTGCATCTATTTGAGGAGTGGGGTCTGCCCATATGGGTTAAGGAAGGAGAGCACAACCTGACAGGCGCTGAGGCCAAGGCAAAAGGTCTGGCCGTGCGCAATGGCGCTGATCCGGTCCGATCTGGCCGTTGGCAGATCATGATCAACGGCGAGTCCTATAAAGTTATCGTGGCCGAGGCCGCTAAGAATGCTTTAGGTCAGGAGCGCATCATGGAGCGCATCTTTATCGTGAAGCTGCTGCTCGATGCCAACCAACCCAATCGTATTGCTGGTGCCGTTGGTTTTTCTCTGCGAGAAAACAAAGTGTATATCTTCAAAGCTAACTGTATGTTGGTGGCATGTGGTGGCGCTGTCAACGTGTATCGTCCTCGCTCTACTGGTGAAGGTATGGGTCGTGCCTGGTATCCTGTGTGGAATTCAGGTTCTACCTATACCATGTGTGCCCAGGTTGGTGCTGAGATGACCATGATGGAGAACCGGTTTGTTCCCGTTCGTTTTAAAGATGGCTATGGTCCGGTCGGTGCTTGGTTTTTATTGTTCAAAGCTAAGGCCACTAACTATAAAGGTGAGGACTACTGCGAGATAAACCGGGCCATGCTGAAGCCTTATGAAGATCGCGGTTACGCTACTGGCAACATTATTCCCACCTGTCTGCGCAATCACATGATGCTGCGTGAGATGCGTGAAGGCCGTGGCCCAATCTATATGGATACTAAGACCGCCTTAATGGATACCATCAATAACGATTTAAAGTCACCCAAGTGGAAGCATCTCGAGTCCGAGGCTTGGGAAGACTTCCTCGACATGTGCGTGGGTCAGGCCAATTTGTGGGCGTCGTTGAACTGCGCCCCTGAGGAGCGCGGTTCTGAGATAATGCCTACTGAGCCTTACCTGCTCGGATCTCATTCTGGCTGCTGTGGTATTTGGGTATCTGGTCCAGACGAGCCCTGGATTCCGGAGTCCTATAAGATCAAGGCTGATAATGGCAAAATTTACAACCGTATGACTACGGTCAATGGCTTGTTTACTTGTGCAGACGGCGTCGGTGCCTCAGGCCACAAATTTTCCTCAGGTTCTCATGCTGAAGGCCGAATAGTGGGCAAACAGCTAGTGCGTTGGCTGGTGGATCATAAGGATTTTAAGCCGGCCGTGAAGGAAACAGCTGTTAAACTGAAGGATTTGATCTATCGTCCGATGTACAATTTCAATAAAGGCAAGGGTGCCTCTACAGACCCGGTTGTCAATCCTGAGTTTATTTCCCCGAAGAATTTTCTCATGCGCCTTGTTAAGTGTACGGACGAATATGGTGGCGGTTGCGGCACTCTGTACGTGACTTCTGCTGCCTTATTAGACACCGGGTTTTGGCTTCTGGACATGATGGAAGAGGATGCCCAGAAGATGGCCGCCCGTGATTTACATGAGTTGCTGCGTTGTTGGGAGAACTATCATCGCCTATGGACTGTGCGTCTGCATATGCAGCATATTCGTTTCCGTGAAGAATCTCGTTATCCTGGTTTCTTTTACCGTGGTGACTTCATGGGTCTAGATGATGCTAGATGGAAGTGCTTCGTCAATTCTAAGTATGATCCAGCTAAGAAAGAGACCACTCTTTTTAAGAAAGCCTACTATCAGATCATTCCTGATTAGTTGATGTAATAAGCGGCTGTGGGGTAACCCCACAGCCGCTTATTTTTTTGATGGTCCAAGCTTGAGTTCCGACAAGTTCAGTTTTTTTGTGTTTTTTAAGTGGCTGCAGCCTGAGTTGGGCCATCAACAGCATCCGTATGGAGGAGTGTAATGTCGAACTCGATACTTGTTGTCGGAGGTGGATTCAGTGGTATTTCTGCCGCTGTAGAAGCCGCTGAGCTGGGCTACAAAGTGTTTCTAGTGGAGAAACAATCGTACCTTGGCGGTCGAGTTGTTCAGTTAAACCAGTATTATCCAAAACTATGCCCCCCATTATGTGGTCTTGAAATCCAATTTCAGCGGATACGGAACAATCCTAATATTAAATTTTGGACTCTGGCTGAGGTAGAGAACATAACTGGGACGGCCGGTAACTATGATGTCACCATCAAGTTATATCCACGTTACATTAATATCAATTGTACTGCATGCGGTGCATGCGAAAAGATTTGCGAGACTGAAATGTTTTGCGAATTCAATGTTGGCCTTTCCAAGCGTAAGGCTATCTATCGACCCCATATTTTTTCATTCCCTATGCAATATGTTTTGGACAAAGATAAATGCTCGGCAAAAGAGCTGGTGGCTATCTATCAATCTTGTCGTTACGATGCTGTAGATCTCAATGAAGAGCCAAAAAATTTTAAACTAAAGGTGGGTGCTATAGTTTATGCCACCGGATGGAAGCCATATGACGTTATTAACCTGACTAACCTTGGTGCTGGTAATATACCAAACTGTATCACCAATATGCAGATGGAGCGCCTTTGCGCTCCTAACGGTCCCACCAACGGCCAACTTCTACGTCTGGACAATGGGGCCCCGGTCAAGAATGTGGCTTTCGTCCAGTGTGCCGGTTCTCGCGATCAGAACCATCTAAACTTTTGTTCCTATATCTGCTGTATGGCCTCCATCAAGCAGACTATATATGTCTTGGAACGTTACCCTAAAGCCAATGTTACCATCTACTACATCGACCTACGTACTCCAGGCCACTACGATAAGTTCACGTACAAGGTGACGGGCAACTACAACGTCAGGCTGGTCAAAGGTAAGGTGGCTGGCATTGAGGTCGGTTTAGGTGGTGACGTTTTGGTCGAAGTGGAGAATACGATTACCGGCATCAAGTCCAAAAATCGTCACGATCTGGTAGTTTTGGCTACGGGAATGGAGCCCAGTGTCATTGGCAGCCATTTGCCCAAGGCCGTGTCGATTGACGAGGACGGCTTCGTGATTTCCGATGGCAACGGTATATTCGCAGCTGGCTGTGCCAAATATCCGTTAGATGTGATGCGCTCAGCTCAGAGCGCGATTGGGTCTGCGCTCAAGGCGATTCAAGCGGTGGTAAGGAGGTAATCTATGGCCGATAATATAGGTGTTTACATCTGTTTAGGCTGCAACATTAGTAAATCAATCGATGTTGAGAGCCTGGTTTACTACGTTAGAGAAGTTCATAATGATATCTGTTCCGTGGTCAAGAATCATCCGATGTTTTGTGGTCGCCAAGGCGTTGCTATGATCAAGGCGGACATCCATGCGAAGGGTTTGGATGGTGTGCTTGTGGCTGCTTGTTCCGGCCGGGTTAAGTGGGATATTTTTCAGTTCGACAGTGTTTATGTTGAGCGGGTGAATATTCGTGAAGGCTGCGCTTGGTCGGTCGGTGAGACCAAAGATGGCGTCGGAGGCCATGCCCAGAACATCGTCCAGGATTATATTAAGATGGGTATGGTAAAATTGAAGAATATGAAAAAGATTAAACTCGAGGAACAGGATGTCTCTAAGACTATCCTTGTTATTGGCGGTGGCTTCACCGGCTTGACTGTGGCTTTGAATGTGGCTGCGGCTGGGTATGATGTTGTGTTGGTGGAGAAACAGGCAGAACTCGGCGGTAGCGTTCGCAACTTTTATAAGACTACCCCGCTGGGGCAGCCTTATGTCGTAGCTCAGCCTGTAGGTATCGATCAGAAAATTGCTGCAGTACAGGCTAGCGATAAGATTGTAGTGTATATCTCTAGTCGTGTCATTAACCTTGCTGGCGCCCCTGGCCTCTACGACTGCACTTTGAAAACCCCTGACGGAGAGAAAACTATCCGTTTGGGTGCGGTAGTTATAGCCGCGGGTTGGGTGGAGCAGGATAAGCAGGCTTTGGCCTCTATGGGCTATGGTTCTATCAAAAATGTGATCACTTCTATGGAGTTCGAATATATGGCTAAAGCCGGCAACATCATCCGGCCCGGCGATGGCAAAGATGTCCAGAAGGCGGTCTTTTTGGTGAATATCGCACTGGCAGTGCCTGAGGACATGTACAAGTTAGCTCTGCAACCTATTATAGAAGCCGCGCTCGTCAGTGACAAGAATGAAGATGAGCCTAAAGGCTATATACATCAAGATCTGGAAGGCCCGCAGCATCTGCTGCTGACTAACACCATCAGTTCTATGGTCGCCCTTAAGCAGGCTGGTTACGTGCGTGAGAAGAATCCGCAGGCCATTAGTTACGTCTTCTACGATTCCATGATAGTCATGGGCATTTATGAACGCTATTACAAGGCCGTCCAGGACGACCCGGGAATCATGTTCACAAAGGGGGAGGTTATTTCTATCGTCGAGGACGCCGACGGCGGCGTACTTGTCCGTCTTGCTGATACGCTGTTCGGTGAATCCATCGAGGTCAAAGTCGACTTAGTTGTGCTGCCTACTGGTATCGTGCCGGCCACGGCTAAAGACCCAATCATGTACTTTCAGTACCGTCAAGGTCTCAATTTTCCAGATTTAAGTCTATTCGACGGCTATGTCGATTCCAATTATATCTGTTTCCCGTACGAGACCAGGCGTACCGGTGTTTACGCCGCTGGCTGCATTCGTCAGCCCATGCTTATGGACCAAGCTGAAGACGACGCCGCTGGTGCGGCCCTTAAGGCCATTCAATGTGTATCCAGTGCAAATCGTGGTGTGGCCGTGCATCCACGCTCGGGCGATCGATCCTATCCAGTATTTAACTTTGTGCGTTGCACTCAATGTAAACGTTGTACTGAAGAGTGTCCTTTTGGTGCCCTGGATGATGATGAGAAGGGTACGCCCAAGCCTAATCCTACACGTTGCCGCCGTTGTGGTACCTGTATGGGTGCCTGTCCTGAGCGTGCTATTGGATTTGATAATTATAATATCGGTATGCTCTCTGAAATGATCCGGCAGTACGATGTGCCCACTGAGATTAGTAAAGGAGGTCCTCGTGTACTCATCCTAGCTTGTGAGAACGACGCCTATCCAGCCCTGGACATGGCGGCTTTCCGTGGCAAGAAGTGGAGTCCTTACGTGCGCATTATGGCTGTACGCTGTTTGGGTTCAGTCAATGTTGTATGGATTAAGGACGCCATTAGCAGAGGCACGGATGGTGTCATGCTCTTGGGTTGTAAGTATAGCGATAACTACCAGTGCCATTTTGTCAAAGGTTCAGAGCTTTGTAATCGCCGTAAGGAAAATATTGCTGAGACTCTTAAACAGCTCGGCATCGAGTCCGACCGTGTAGAGCAGTTTCAAGTAGCTATCGATGACTACGACAAGGTGCCTGATATGATTAATGAGTTCGTGGAAATGATTATTGAAAAAGGACCGAATCCATTCAAGGGTTATTAGGAGGAAAAGCCATGACCCAACCTGTACGCATTGAACCGGACTTGAGTTTCATTCAGGAGTTACAGGCGGTCGGCGGGGAATCGCTGAAAAAGTGTTGTCAGTGCGCTACATGTAGCGTGGTCTGTCCTATTTCGCCTGGTAATAATCCCTACCCACGTAAGGAGATGCTCTGGGCGCAGTGGGGGTTGAAGGACAAGTTGCTAAATGATATAGACATCTGGCTGTGCCACAACTGTGGTGCCTGTTCGGATTTGTGCATTCGCGGCGCTAAACCTAGCGACCTAATGGCTGCCTTGCGCAATATGACCTACCAGCGCCTAGTGCCTGGTTTTGCTAGCAAGTGGATGAGCTCATTGATCTACTTACCGCTGCTCATCGCTATCCCAGCCCTTATTTATCTGATCATCTGGATTGTTCAATTCGGTAGGCTCGGCACGGCATTCCCCCTTCAGGATGGAAAAATCGTTTTTGGTGTGCTGTTTCCGGGTTATTATACCATTGACCCGGTGTTCGCCATGGCATCACTCTATATGATTTGGACTTTTTTTAACGGCGTCAAAAAGCTTATCACTAGCTTTAAGCCTGAGGGTGCGATCCTATACCTTGGGGGCAAAAAGCCCTGCTGGATCAAGATCTTCGTGGATGTAATCAAGGACGAAATTATAACCCACTCCAAATTTCAGGACTGTGGTGCGGACAAGATTGATTGGAAGATCGGACACATGAGTCTTTTATACGGTTTTTTAGCCTTATTTGTCGTTACCTCAGTAGTGGCTATGGCCCACTGGGGTCCTATATTTTTAGGTTTTATAGGCATCCATGTGCCGCACTTAGACATTCCCATGCCCATGTATAATCCTATTAAGATTCTGGCCAACGTGGGTGCTATTCTGCTCCTGGTGGGCCTGATCCTAATCACAGTGCGTCGGCTTAGTTTAGATGCGAAGAAATTTTTCTCGTCTTTCTATGACTGGTACCTGTTGGGTGTGATTTGGGGTGTGGTTTTGACCGGCATTCTTTCCGAACTGACCCGCCTTGCCAGTATCAAATATCTGGCATTTCCGTTCTATTACATGCATCTTGTTTCGGTGTTCATGCTCATCACGTATATGCCTTGGTCCAAATTGGGCCACATTGTATACCGTACTTTGGCCATCACATATGTCCGTTATTTAGGTCGACGGAAGATCTAAATATAATAAACCACGAACCGAGCATATCAAGAGAACTCATTACTTTAAGGAGGCTGATATGTCTGATGCTGCGCGTAGGGTATTTAAGATAGAAGTAATCTTAGATTTAGTATCCGGGAAGATAGGCGATGGCGTTACCGAAATGTTGGCCTTCTCGATAGGCCGCGATCTATCTTTAGCTAATGCTGTCATTGTAGTTCCTTTAGTTAAGGCCTGGATCTACACGCAGCTACCAGCTTTAATGGAAAACCCTTATGACGGAAATATAGTGTACGAGGAGTGGGTACTGGATCAAGTCCGCCGGCATGACTCGGCAAATGTATCTATATTAGCCATTCCAAAGAGTGAAACTGTGGCCATCGTTGGGCTGCTCGATACCTTGGTTACAAATCAGGATATCATCGACGATCAGACTGCTAAGATTGAAGAGATGGAAGACACAATTAAGAAGCTGAAACCCTTCAAAGATATGGTTAGGGAGCTGAAGAAAAAGATCGAACAGCAGGAAGATAGTATCGCCAATCTCGAAGGTAAGGTGCGTGAACTGAATGCGGCTACGATCGAATATAAAGGTAAGATCCCGGTGGCTGCGAATGAGATTAACCAGACTATCAAAAATATTGTGACCAATGCGTTTAAGGATGCAATGATTTCGATGCAACTTAGTGTTCCGGGTAGTGTTGCCGCCGTTAGTGGCGAGACTGTTGCAGTTGCTGCCTTCGCTGTGGCGGAGGAAGCGTTTGGTTTGGGTATGTCTGAGCCAGACAGCGATGGCTTCGGTTTTTAGTCATTCTGGTTTTATTCACTTGTCATTTTTTTATGTCCCATTAAATTGTTTGTGCCTATGGGGAGTTATATATGAGCTGTAGTGGTAGCTTGAGAATATTAGCACTTACATTTTTTGGCGCGTATAGATATAGTTTTGTAGCAGAATACAGTTGGTGGTTAGTATTTGGTTTTTTGTTATGGTTGTAAGCGGGTTTTCTGAGTGTAGGCTTTGGCATATGGCTAGTTGGATAGTTTGCGTGTCTATATCTGGACTATGACGGCGTCTAGGCGTTATTTATTGCAAGACTGTACTTAAATTTTTTTAGGTTTTAGAGCGTCTGGGTCAGTTGTTAGTCCGAAAACTGCACTATCTTAGTTTTTGAGTTGTCCGGAGAAACTGCTGGTTCTTTATTTTATGAAGCCCTGACTGAAAATTTGGGCTTGCCATGCGTTGAACAGTTCTGCTCTGACGGTCAATGCGAGCGAATGATCGTAGGGAGATCCAGTAGACTCTATTAAAAGTAGCCGGAGAGTAGGCATTGGGCATTAGACCTGGTTACGTCGGCGGAGCACAAAATTACAAGCCTTGTGTTCCATATCCAGAAGAGTATCATCGTCCACTGAGGCCGCATGGTTTTTTTAAAGCGTCTGGTATGGTGTGGAATTTTGGTATGATGGCTGAGATTCTATACATATATTATGCCATTCGATTGCGGAATTAGATTGTGTTCTCTAGCCTGAGATAAAGGACCTGTAATACGACGACAACTCATGGATTTACTGAGTCATATATTTTTTGCCTGGGAGATAATTTGACTTACGAGATGCCTTTATATCTATATGGTTGCGCTGTAATATTTTCGATACTCTACTTGTCTTAATTTTATCAGTCTTTATAAGCAGATCGGTAAGCTGTTTATAGTTCACAATCATCTGCCGTGACGTTATAACATCTTGCCGACGGCAGCTGCGGCTTATTTTAAGCAAGTAACGTGTCCATGATATAAGATGGCGATACGTTTTTTTGGCGTATACAGATTATTTAGCTATGATCAGCAAAAATAGCTGATGTTGAGATTGTTTGACCGTCATAGCCGAAAAGTAAACTTGATCCTTATATCTCCGTTCAATGCTGCGAACAAATCTAGAGAGCTATAATGCTAGCGCTTTTTTTAAACTCATCTGTTGAGTTAATTTTCTAGCATAGTTCGGCATTGCGACTTTTTATTAATGATTAACCGATTGCTTGGTCAACAATAAGTTCGTCTGGATCGCGGCCAGTGCCTCCAAGGCCTAAGGCTTTATCTGGATCTATGACTATCATCTGCTGCGGGTTAGTATGTTTTTTGAGGCGTATAGGTGCTCACGGTATATAGTTTCTATATATTTTTTCAATCCCTGATATGTTTTATTCTGACGCGGTAACATGTTTATTATATGCTTGGCCTACGACATAGTCTACTGCTAGATCGTTGATTAGAAGTGCTGCTTGGTATCGTTCATGGTCAAAGTCGCATCTGGATAGGATGGCTTACCTTTGACGCTGGTCACGTACCAGAGTTTATTGTGTTGTGAGTTGGCAGACTTGTACATAGTGATGGGTATTATATTGGTGATGACGCGCGATACTATAGATTTGATGACGAAGTAGTACTGTTTTATTTAAGGTAAAGTCGGGGCGTTGATTTTGAGCGAGCATGTCGGCGTGGAGGCCGACCGAAGGGTTGTGGTGTCTAGTTGATTGACTTTTAATAATTTAAAGTCGTAGTCCGACACTCCGGGAGGGGCCACGCTAGATATCGATACTATGGGCAGGAGTGATGTATCGTCAGCATTCGAGTGTATCTGCATGAATATGACGCCTTCAGTTAGTTTATAGTAATATTTTAGATCAGCGGTTATATTGATTTTAGTTTGCTTTTCTTGAAGAAATAATATTATGAGTTAGGACGCTATGAGCGACTTCAACAGATTCTCATGTGCCTGAATCATGGCTGTGAAGGAGAAACATTCCTCGACCTTAATGCGTCCAGCGTGTCCGTAACGTTCCCGCAAGACCGAATTGGCTAGCAAAATGATCATGATTTTAGCTAGGCCAGTTGGATCTCCTGCCGAGGCAAGCAGCCCGGTCTGTCCATGTGCTACTAGTTCCGGCACTCCGCCTACAGCTGTGGCTGCTATGGGTAGTCCGATTGCCATTGCCTCCAGAATTACATTGGGTAGACCTTCGCGTATCGAGCTGAGTACGAAGCAGTGGGCATCGGCCAGAAGTGGCGCCACATCTAGTTGTCCTGGTAAGAAATTTACTTGTCCTGCGATACCCAAGTCGTTCGCCTGTTGCTTAAGTTTCTTCTCCAGTGGGCCGTTTCCTACTAGACGCAACTGTGCCCTTGGCAGCTTGGTTATCACCCGAGCGAACGCTGTCAAGAGTGTAGCATGGTCTTTGTCTGGCACTAGTCGTGCGACACATATAGCCACAGGTGGCCCGGCCGGCTGAGGCTTGGTTGGTGGTCTGTAGAGTTTCAGATCTACCCCGTTGTGCACGACGCCGATGCGACCCGTAGGTACGCTGCAGTCTGTTGTAAGCACGTCTTTGAGGTCCATGGAGTTGCATAAATGGTAGTCGGCCAGCCGCCACAGCCAGCGTTCGTGTTGCAGATAGGAGGCCCTGCCGCCACGTACTGTGGCCACGATCCACTGTACTCGCGCTAGTCGCCCTAGCAGCCGGCCCCAGGTGTTGGGTACAGCTGTGAATAGAACAAGAACGTCTGGTCGCTCGGACTTGAGTGCATGCCACAAATTCCACAGGCTTTGCGGTCCAACTCTGGTCCTTCGTGACAACCACCGTACCGACACTCCATACTGTTTGGCCAGCGGTATCAGGTCTTCTCCTGATGTGAGCGCCCATACTTCCACCGAAAAATGTTTTCGATCTATACGTCCAGCTAGCTCCAATGCCTGCCGCTGTGATCCTCCAAACAACAGATTCTGCACCAGCAGTACTACATGTGTTGGTTGTATGGTCGAGGAAGGTAACAGAGAATATTTTGAATGAAGGGAGCTATAAAAAAAAAGCTTCTTTCCTTCAGATTCCATTTCTTTAAAATTATTCATTAGCTGAGGGTTACAGCACATATGATGTTGGGATATTTTAGTTGCATAATATTCAGTGTAGGCTGTACCAGAGTATGAGAGAGTCATTAAAAGAGGAAAATAGTATGATACAAGCGTTAAAAGTCGTTTTAAGTATTGACACTGAGGAGGAAGGACTTTTCTCTGGAGAATATCTGCGCACTCCGTCTGGAGTACGCAACGTAATTGAACTTCGGCGGTTAGAGTTTTTGTTCAAGGAGTTCAACATTCCATTGACCTTGCTTGTCTCCTATCACGTGGCTAAGGATCCTTATTGCTGCGAGGTGCTTATGCGCTGGAAGGTGGAGTTGGGGGCCGAGATCGGGGCTCACATGCACCCATGGAATACTCCTCCCTTCGAGGATTTGGCTTGGCCCGAGCCTATTCCTACGGATTGCCTACCAGCGTCGCTCCTGCGAGCTAAATTAGAGTCTCTACTGGCAGTCATCGAGGATAATTTGGGTGTTCAGCCGTGTTCTTTTCGTATGGGACGCTGGGACTTTGGTCAGCAAATGCGTCAGCTGCTACCGCAGTACGGCATCAGTGTGGATTCCAGCCTGGTGCCTTACCGTCATATTGTAGGGAGAGCTGACAACTTCCTTATGCCTTGGGATCCATTTTGGCTGGAAGTGGGGGATAAAAAGGGGCGGTTATATGAGGTACCGTTGACTGTGTTGCCCTTATTTGCTTGGATGCCGCGCCGCCTACATGCTCTGGCGCAACGATTACCTGGTTTGTATGGGGAGCGGTTGTTGGCTAGTTTTCAAGCCTGGGGAGCAGTGGGGCCGCAGCCGGTGTGGTATCCTCAAACCTCAATGCGCTGGGCTGCCTGGCAACATATTAGGCGTGGGGGTATATTGTTTTCCATGTTTCTTCATTCATCCGAGCTAATGCCAGGAGCTAGCCCTAACGTTCCCGATGAGGCTGCTGCCATACGGCTGGTTGGGAAAATTCGGTCTTTCATTGCGTGGTTAGCTAATACCTATGTAGTTCAGGGCATATCGTTAGCCGAGACGTTGCCGGTCTGATTTCCTGTCATGGGCCGGATGTTCAGCATCTGCTTAAGCTATGCGTCGTCTATTTGGAAATTGACATTGACCTTAAATATTTTTTCGGCTGGTAGATTGCGGATGGAAATATCAGTTATAGTAGTGATTCTGTCCAGAGTCGAGCATATTGTTTCCCAAGATGAGCCGATATATGTGAACCAGACGTTATGTTCGTTCTCCCGCACATAATTATGCGTAACTCCGGGCAGTTTATTCACTGTGGTAGTGAATATTTCTAATTTGCTCTCAGGCACTTGGGCAGCACAGAGGGTGCTGTGCCAACCGAGGTTTCTAGACTGGAAGCTAGCGCCTAAACGGCGGATTATTCCTTTTTCCGTAAGTAATCGCACCCGCGCAAGCACCTCGATTTCGGTGAGTCCAAGGGCGATGCCAATGGCTGCGTATGGGCGCTCCGTGATGGGGAAATTTGACTGTATGATTTTGAGGATTCTGCGGTCAATGTTGTCTATGTGGGCCCCCTCCTATAATGCGGACTATGCGTATCGGTCTGGTGCGGTGGTTTCGGTATATATGAGCATAAGGGCTCTTCGGCCAAGTAGTCGCCGTTCATGGTCATGGCTCGGGCGCGGCAGCCGCCGCATACGCGATGGTACTCGCATGTACCGCATTTGCCCAAGTAGCGGGTTGGATCGCGTAAGGCCAAGAGCTGGGGTGACTCATGCCAGATTTGTGTGAAGTGTGTCTGTCGCACTTGGCCGCAGTTGAGCTCCAAGTATCCGCAGGGTTGCACTTGGCCGGTGTGGGATACGAAGCAGAAGCCCGTGCCGCCTAGACAGCCGCGGGTTATGGCGTCCATGCCGAACGTATTATAGTTTACTGGGATTTTTTCTTCGATAGCCCGTTGACGCATTATGCGGTAGTAATGCGGTGCGCAGGTGGCTTTAAGGTACATTTTCGTAGTTTTGCGGAATTCGTATAACCAGTTAAGCACTAGTTCATATTCTTCGGCTACGATAGTCTCATTCGCGATGCGCTCTCCACGGCCTATTGGTACCAGAAGAAAGATGTGCCAGGCCGTGGCACCTAGGTCTTCTGCCAAAGCGAAGATATTCTTAAAACTATCCAGATTGTTGCGGGTGACCGTGGTATTGATTTGGAACTTAATATTGGCCTGCTTTAGATACTCTATGCCCCGTAAGGCGCCATCGAAGGCGCCGAATATGCCGCGAAAGCGATCATGGCTGGTCGCGTCTGGGCCATCGATGGAGATACTGCAGCGCATAATGCCTGTAGTACATATTTTCTTAGTGACCTCCGTGGTGATGAGCGTGCCATTGGATGCCAAAACGCAGCGTAGACCTAGATCGTTGGCGTGCTCAATCAGCTCGAATATGTCAGGCCGGAGCAGTGGTTCGCCGCCGGTGAAGATAAGGATGGGTCTACTGACCTGGGAGAAAGCGTCAATTAGGGTTAAGGCTTCGTCTGTGGATAGTTCGTCCAGGTAGGGCTCCAGGTGCGCCTCTGCCCGGCAGTGTCGGCAGGCTAGGTTGCAGGATCGAGTTACTTCCCAAGCGATAATCCGTAAAGCTGGAATGCTATTCTTCATAACTTTATATGAATTTTGTGGATATAGCGATTCGTTATTTAAAATGACTGGGACTCTCTAGATGCTTAGTTATTTGGTCATCGCAGACATTCCTGCGCTGCGCTTAAATCAGCAGCTTTAGGACATCTTCGGTGAAATAGCTTAGAATTAAATTAGCTCCGGCCCGCTTGAGACTGGTCAGTGACTCTAGGATTACGTTTCGTTCGTCGATCCAGCCGTTAATCGCAGCAGCCTTAATCATGGCGTATTCGCCGCTTACTTGGTAGATGGCCAGGGGTTGCTCGAAGTTTTCTCGTAGGTCGCGCAGGATATCTAAGTAGGGTAGGCCAGGCTTAACCATGAGGATATCCGCGCCTTCTAGATCATCGGCTCGGGCTTCGGCCAGGGCCTCGCGTCGGTTGGCTGGGTCCATCTGGTAGCTTTTACGGTCTCCGAATTGGGGCATTGATTGTGCTGCCTCACGGAAAGGGCTATAGTAGGCCGAGGCATATTTAACCGCGTAGGACATGATGGGCATCTGCGTTAGACCGTTCGCATCCAGTGCGGTACGTATAGCTGTCACACGGCCGTCCATCATGTCTGATGGGGCTACTATATCTGCTCCGGCTTGTGCGTGGGAGAGGGCTATGGCCACCAAGAGCTCCAACGTTGAGTCGTTTTGTATTTCGCCATGTTCTATGAGTCCACAGTGGCCGTGGGAAGTATATTCGCACAGGCATACATCTGTGATCACCACCAGTTGTGGAAAACGTTTTTTGATCCGGGCTACAGCCTTTTGGACGATGCCTTTCGGGGCATAGGCACTAGTGCCTTGCAGGTCTTTGGTTTCAGGCAAGCCAAAAAGAAGACAGGCCTTGAGGCCCTGGTCCACAGCCTGAATTATTCGTTCCTCAAGTTTGTCCAGGCCTAGTCGTGACTGCCCGGGCATTGTGCTTATAGATTGCTCGAAGTCGTGGTCACCTTCTACTACGAAATATGGCTGAATGAGATCTTGCGGCCTGAGCCAGGTTTCACGTACTAGCTCGCGTAGGGCCGGCGTGCGCCTGAGACGACGGCCGCGGAAAAAATTATTGCCCATGTAGGTCTCTCTCTTAGTATTTTCGTATTCAACAAGCGCTAGTCGCGTTGGATTTCTTTATCTGTCAGGTAGCAAGCTGGGTCTGGCGCCCAGACATCACCATACATCGCCTCAGCCCGGGCTCGGAAATTGCCATCACAGATGTCTATG
This sequence comes from Desulfovibrionales bacterium, assembly GCA_965112965.1. GTDB lineage: Bacteria > Desulfobacterota > Desulfovibrionia > Desulfovibrionales > Desulfovibrionaceae > CBCOTE01. The sequence goes on from CBCOTE010000021.1 coordinate 60,301, forward strand.
TAGCGGCAGGTGGCGCAACGGCCCGTAATATGGGCTTTTTTGTCTTTCAGTTTGTGTAGTAGCTCGATAGTTGGGTCGGTCCAGATCTTTGAAAAGGGGCGTACGAGTATGTTTCCGAAAGTGTGGATACGCCAGAACTGGTCGGCATGCACACTGCCATCCCAGGAAATGCAGCCGATACCTCGGCCGGAGTTATTGCCCGTATTGAATTGCAGTAGTTCCAGAACTTTAGCTGCTCGGGCTGGATCTTCGCGCAGAAGACGTAAATAGATGTAGGGGCCGTCGACGTGATTGTCTACTGTTAGTACTTCAGTGGGCTGTCCGGCTTCGAAAAGGGCTTGGGTACGGTCTAGTATGAGGTCCAACACCGCCCGGGTTTCGGCGTGGTCTAGGTCTTCGTTTATGAGCTCCGAGCCACGGCCTGAGTAAACTAAGTGGTAAAAACAAATACGCGGTACATCAAGTTCTCTCACTAGATCGAAAAGTACCGGTATCTCGCCTACGTTGCGTCGATTTATGGTGAAGCGTAGTCCTACCTTGAGCCCTTCGGCTTGGCAGTTTTTGATGCCGAGTAGGGTTTTGTCAAACGAGCCGGGTACGGCTCGGAAGAGGTCATGTATCTCGCGGCTGCCGTCTAGAGAGATACCTACGTAGGAAAGGCCTACACTTTTTAATTCCCGGGCTTTCTCTTTTGTAATGAGTGTACCGTTGGTGGAGATTACTGCGCGCATATTTTTGGACACAGTATAGTGTGCTAGTTCTACTAGGTCTTTACGTACCAGAGGTTCGCCGCCGGAGAAGAGTATCACAGGAGTCCCGAAGTCCGCCAGATCGTCAATCATGGTCTTGGCTTGTTCCGTGGAGATAGTGTCCGTACCATGTTCTCCTAAGGCTTTAGCATAACAATGTACGCATTTCAAGTTGCAGCGACGAGTCATATTCCAGACAACTATCGGTTTCTTATCCTGGGAAAATTGCAGCAGATGGGAAGGCAGCTGCCTTGAATATCGACCGTAGCGTAAGACGTCGGATGGTTCGATTTGGTTACAATATAGTTTCGAAATACCAATCATACCGTCTCCTTAATAGTATTGAGGTGCCCCCCCCTCATTTGCTGACATCTATTATCAGAATTCGATCTGAAAAGAGAGTAAAAATATACAGGTTAAATTTTATAATTAATATGGTAGGGTAGTGCTATTTTTTGTAGTGATAAACTAGACTAAAGTATCTTAGAGTCTCTATAGGCTATTCAGCCGCCGATAGCGGACATAACTTTATAACATACCGCCGCTTGGCTACGCCGGTGTTCTAAGAGTTTTTTGCCGATGGGTTTTTGGCGTAGGGCGCGTTGGATGACCGAGTGTACTGCTGGTAAGCCTAGTCGGGAGTGGCGGAGCAGAGGCCGCAGCCGGTATTCCTGGTCTGAGAAAAGGCAGGTACGCAGTTGGCCGTCGCAGGAAATACGTAGTCGATTACAGCTGTTGCAGAAGTGATTACTTAGGGCGGTAATGACCCCGATGCGGCCGCGGCCACCAACAATCTCGAACATACGAGCTGGGCCGGCTGCAGTATCCCGGCGGGGGACTGGGGTGAGCTCAGCCAGCTTTCTTATGTGGGCCAGCAGATTATTTATAGGCCAATAGTGCTTGGTCGTCCACGTCGTATCGATTCCCAATGGCATGAACTCGATGAAGCGTAGGTCTAGGGGTAGCTCACGAGCTAATTGGATAAAACCAGGGAGGTCTGGTTCGGTGATGCCGGCCAAGGCTACGGTATTGACCTTTACACGTAAGCCTACGGCTAAGCATTCGTCGATGGAGTTACGTACCGTGGATAGAGCATATTGACCAGTGATACGCTCAAATACATCGCGACGTAGGGTATCTAAGGAGATGTTGATACCGCCCAAGCCTAGGTCTATGAGTGCAGCGATGCGGCCGGTTAGAAGGGTACCGTTGCTGGTTAGGCGTACGTCTAGGTCTGGGAATCGGTGAAAGATACGCTCGATGAAGCCCATGGCTTCACGACGAACAAAAAATTCGCCGCCGGTGAGACGGATTTTGCCGATACCTAGGCTCCGGGCTAGGCCCATAAGGTCAAGGAATTCTTCGTATCGCAGGATGTCGCTGTTAGGAATGGGTTGTCGGTAGTTGCCGGCACGACAATAAAAGCAGCGCATGTTGCAGCGATCGGTGATGGATAGGCGTAGATAACTAATCCGACGGCCGTAGGCGTCCTCCAAAGGTGACATACGACTGGAAAGAGTGTCTTGATTGGGGAGCATGGTCGGCCTCAAGGGCTGGAGGTTTGGGGTGATGATTCCTTGAGAAGCGTCTTTGCTTTGGGCTTGAGCCTTTCTCTAGGAATATGGCTATTGTAGCTGATAGTTCTATAAGACAGGATCGGTTATATAGAGTATGGGGTTAGGTATGAATTGGAGATATATCAGGCTCATGAGATTCAGTGTGGTCAGGTAGTACGGGGACTTGGCCGGATGATTAGTTAGATAGTTGTAGCCGGCCATGGGAGCTAAGTTTAGGTTAATGTTGATAATTTTATTTTATACCTGAAATGTTGCACAGTTAGGATAAATTACGGTACCTACTTGGAGCAGGATCCGCATTGAGTGGCTAAAAAGGTTATGAATATTACACGGTCGCGAGACGTTAATGGTGGGCATAAATTTTGGTCGTAGTTCGTGGGGAGGTAGTCTTATCATTATTTAGACTGCCGAGGGCATAACCAAAGCTACCTGGCAAAAGGTGAACGCTAGATGTGCCGGTTCGCAGTAGATCTCGGACTAACGCAGGTAGCAGCTTGAAGAGGGGTGCATCATATAATGGCTTGGCGCCAGGCGGGCAAGGTTCTGGTGGTGTTCAGAAAAAAAAAGACGAAGCGCCTAATTTTTGAAGTTTGATAAGGCCTTTGGGGCATCGAAGTTCAGGAAAGATCACCGGAACTAGTCCTTGCAAGGAATGCGCATTATGTGGTCTCATGGTAAGGCTAGTTGCAGGGCACGGGGATATCTCAGTTTAGGATTATGGCTAGAAAGAGTACAAAATATCAGCTCGTAGATGGCTACCAGAACAAATTGTAGATTTTTTTGTTAGAGAACAAACCGAGTATAGAATTATTGGCAGACGGGCAACTCGTGCCGAGATAAGGGCGGTCCAGAGTAGCAATATTGAGAGGTGGCAGGTCGCAGGGTATGGTCTGGATGGATCGATTGATGTGGCTCAGGATTGCCAGGATATTTATCGTGAACTAGATAGTTGGCCGTTTATCTACAATATAGGGTGTGGTTACCTTCAGGGGTTGTGGAGTACGGCTTAAGATTAATGCTGTGCCCTTTATTTTGATGAGTAGTCGGATGGCCCAGCTCAGCAAGAGTTCGCCGGCGATGGACAGTGTTGCCTTGTCCTGATTAAACATGGCATTCCGTCTATTAGTTAGCACTACATCTGTCAAATTCGTGTCTATGGTTGTCTCTTATATAGTTTTTCAAAAAGTCTAGTTAGGCATCAAGCTTAGTCGACAATAATGACCTTGCAGTTTATAAATACAGTAAAGTGTTCCTGTTTGTCAAAATCTATTAGGACTATAATAGCGTTCAGGTAGGGTTGAATTCTAGGTAGTTAAGGTAGATCGGTTGACATGGTCTAGAATTTTCGTCTGGAGTATGAGTGCTATAAGTTAGCCTATGGTCTGGATATAGATGAACAGTATAGGCTGTTGGAGATTTTTCTGGCCACAACAGCCATCTAGCTATGTGGTCGACATAACTATGCCGCCCGATAAAGTGAATATATCGTCTGTAGGTATACGGTCACGACTCAATAAAAATAGCTTATATCCTTCCACAGATCTGACGTCGACGATAAAATTGGTCATTCGTTCTAGCATGACGAAAATATTGATTCGTGACAATCGGAACGTTTTCGTCTGGACCAACAAAGTGGGTGGCAGAGAAGCAAAGTTCTAGATTGTCCTACTGAGCGTAGTTCTAGTACTTTTCGTGGTTCACCTATTCAATAAAAATATGTTCTAGGTAGAGACTCATATAGGTCTATAGAAAACGACGACAACCGTTGAATATAATGTTTTGGTTAATAAAGAGTATATTTTTCAGGCGGTGAGGTCTTCAGAATTATGGAAGACGCCGTACTCGAGGTGTCGGCATCGGATCTATGTTAGGATATTGTCTGGAGGTTATTTGCAGGGGGTTTTCTCCTTGAGTGGGTGATTGGTGGAAGCCACGCTGGACCAACAGGGATGTCCGGGCTAAGAATGTCAGAGCATTCATAGTGGCCGACGTAACCTAGTTCGTGAAAAAAATATTTTAGCCATGATGGAGCAGTAGCAAATTCTGTAGAGATCCGACGATGGCCTGGAGCTCCTGACCAACTATTAAGATAGTTGAGCGATTAGTTTTTTAGCTGCAAAAAAAAGTAGTCCAAATATAATGAGTGGTAAATGGTGCAAAACATACGAAATAGTCCTAGAAGTTTTTTTGACTAAAAAAGTGCCCGATGAGCGGTTGGCTGCCATATATCGATAAATGACTGAATGATCATCTACCATTGGTGATAAGATTATCTGGGAGCAGAGGTAGGACCTTATTGTGTGGTTTCAGCCAGTAGATGTGTGGTCCAATTTGGTATAAAGTTTCGGCTGGTCTCTTGGATAATTCGCAGAAATTAATGTCTAGATAGATTTTTTATCCTTCAGCTCAATGCGCACTGTGACAGAGGCGTTAAATATTGGATTAGTCTGGGCTTGCCAACCACGCCTAACGGTTCGATGAGGACCTTCTAGGCGTGGTTGGCATAGAAAGTAGATAGTTTTCTAGGCAGTATTATAGCGTCTCGGTGTAAAGATCTTTAGTGGGGGGTGGAACGTCGTTGAGTCCAGAGTTTGAATGCGTGATGTGAGTATTGAGCTAAAATTTGGCCATCATACTGGCAAAAGATTGTCAGGTCCATGGGTAGTAGATTTCTATGTGTTTGCGATAAACAAGATTGCTAGCAATGTGGTTGTATATGCCTTCGATGGTTAAGAAAAGGCGAAGGTGCGCAGCAGCACGAAAATGAAAACTCGAGACTGCCGTTGGGTAACTAGATTCTGGATACTATGCAATAACTGTTGAGTAAATTTAACAAACTTTTTATAAATTTAGTCCGGTGTCTAGGGCCACTCCGTGATGGCTATATGGCTACTTCCGACATGATTAATATCTACGTAGCAGAATATTCCGTCGTAGAGTAGCAACTTGTTAATGTAAACGTGGACCTACCCAGCATATATACGGCTGTCTCCAGAGAATTAAAGAATATTATGGTCTACAAGCCCAGCATACGCAAGTTTTTAGTTGACGCCTGACATAAATAGGTGCTGACTGGCTGGATGGTCTAGGACAGTATTTGACGTGAAAAATAACGGTAAAGTGGTTTTATTTTCGACTGTTGGGTTAAATTCCTCCCTTCCGATATTTTTATTTTTTTCACCAGTTTCGGCCGCGGACTAATCGGGCCCAGGCAACTTGGCCGAGGGCGATACAGCCATCGTTTGGTGGGGTGATGTGATGTGTGAGTGGGGTAAGGCCATGGGCGGTGAGGGCGTGCGAGAGTCCTGTAGTTAGCGTCAGGTTTTGCATGGTGCCACCGGAGCAGGCAATAGTAGTAATTTTTAGTATGTTAGCGAAATTTGTGACTAGCTCAACCAAGCCGTTAACGAGGCCAATATGGAAACGGCGGCTTATGGTGGCGGCAGGAGTACCGATTTCCCAGTCGGCATAGGCATGTCGGATGAGTTCATGGGTATTAAGTACAGCAGGTTCCTTGTTGACCAAGATAGGGCAAGGATAGCCGAATTCGTGGGGGGCAAAGCGGCGATATGGGCTTTGGGCGTGTTCCAGGCAGATGGCAGCTTGGCCTTCATACGTGATTTCTAGACATAATCCAATGATAGATGCCACGGCGTCGAAGAGGCGGCCGCAGCTGCTTGAGAGGGGTGTATTGAGATTTTTTTTTAGTAGTTGGGGCAAGAAGGCGGCAGTGGCTTCGTGGGCGTGTAACCAGGGCCATGGGCGTCTGTCAGGGAAGTTGATGCCAGCGCTCCAGAGGGCGGCCTGGCCTATGCGCCATGGTTGACGGATGGCAGTTTCACCTCCTGGCAGGGGTAAATGGGCGAAGTGGGCTAGCCGTACGTGCTCGGTTTTGGCGGGGTCTATGAAGAATAGTTCGCCGCCCCACAGAGTACCATCGTCACCTAGGCCAGTGCCGTCTAAAACTAGACCGAGGACAGGCGTAGTAACACGGTGTTCAGCCAAGGCGGCGTAGATATGGGCCACGTGATGTTGCAAGGCGAATACGGGCAGATCGTGGGTGTGACCGAAATCCTTAGCCCATCGAGAACTCATGTAGTCCGGGTGTAGGTCGTGGACTACGGCAGCTGGTTTCACGCGCAAAATGTGAACTAGGTGTTTGGTAATTTCCTCAAAGAAGCCGAAGGTCTCTAGATTTTTCAGATTTCCTATATGTTGGGAGAGAAATGCCTGGTCGGCTTTAGTTAGGCAAAGGGTATTTTTGAGCTCTGGTCCGACACCCAGGACTGATGGGTCATCGATGCCTGGAGGCGGAGAGAGGAAAATGGGCGTGGGGGTGTAACCACGAGCCCGTCGTAGGAATTGGAAAGGTATGATATTTGGATCTACAGTGGTGGTGGTGGGGAGCGGCTGGATTACTGAATCGTCGACCCGGATAATAATATCGCGATCATGAAACAAGAATAGATCAGCGATGCCGTATAGGCGGCGGAGGGCTTCCCTGTTACCAAGACTGATGGGTTCGCCGCTGGCGTTGCCCGAGGTCATAACCAAGGCTGGGGCTAGGACATCCGGGTCTAGGCGACGGAGTTCATAGAGCAGGACGTAGTGTAAGGGAGTATAAGGTAGCATGAGACCAAGGATATCTGTATCTGGGGTCACGGCCGACGATAGACCAGTATTGGATATTAGAGGGCAAAGAACGATAGGACGTTCCCGGCTGCCAAGGAGGGTGGCGACCGTGGGGGAAACAGTGGCTAGCGAGTGGGCGCTATCGAGGTCGGGCACGAGTACGGTCAGAGGTTTGTCTGGCCGATGCTTGCGGTGTCTGAGTTCGGCTACGGCGGTATGGTTACGGGCGTCGCAGGCCAGATGAAAACCGCCCAGACCTTTGATCGCGACGATGATGCCTTGGAATAAGGCCGTGGCTAGATCTCGTAGGGCGTCAGGCCCTTCAGTCAATAGGGTGCCGTCGGCGTCGGTGAGCTGGATCCGAGGGCCGCAGGTTGGGCATGCATTGGGTTGGGCGTGAAAGCGCCGGCTCAAGGGGTCCTCATATTCGTAGCGGCATTCCGGACATAAGGGGAAGCAGGATACGGAAGTAACCGGCCGGTCGTAAGGTACACTACGGGTGATGGTGTAGCGTGGGCCACAGTTGGTACAGTTAATAAAAGGGTAGAGAAAACGACGGTCACCTGGACTGAAGAGTTCGTCCAGGCAGTCGTGGCAGGTGGCTACATCGGGACTGATGAGCACCTGGTGTTCCTCTCCTAGGGCACTAGCTATGATATGGAAGCCAGCGATACTAGGATCCAGAGGGAGGTCCGTGGCAGTGATGGAGATGATGACCGCCAAAGGTGGTAATTGTTCCGTGAGGGTGCGGTAGAAATAGTCCAGGGTCGCCAGTGGACCTTGGAGGTCTATACAAACTCCGGCCGGTGTGTTTTGTACGGAACCCATTAGTCCCAATTTTAGAGCCAGACGATACACGAAAGGCCGGAAGCCTACGCCTTGTACGCGGCCGATGACGGTGAGGCAGCGATGGGCGATGGTGGCGGCGGGTGTGTGCAGATTAGGCATAGCCATAACATAACTCAGGACATGTCGGATCGTGAAGGAGAAAATACCTGCTTCAGGTTGACTACTTCAGCTGGCCAACTTTCTTTATAGGCTGGGTTAAAAAAAGTTGCCGTACGTACTAGGCCGGCTATGGTTGGCATATTTTCTCGAAGAGTTTGGCGTTATTAGAGATATAAGGCAAGTTGGTGGGGTGATGATATTTTTTATTCTGGTTTAGCTTTATGGTGAATTCTTGGACCTATTCTCTCTTATAAGTGTATTTTTCTTATGGGGGGATATGCGAGTCTGCGATAGTATTTTACCAGATAGCAGACGATAGATGTTTTTATACTGTTTATGTCTAAAAAATTCAGAGCGGCCTAAATAAGAACTAGCGTGTCGTGTTATGGGAGGTGAACAGAAAATATAAGTTGGCGGGGCGAATGTCCTGTTTTTTTAGGTGCACGATGCCCGATGCTGGATAAGGTAGGATAGGGCGATAGTTAGGCGTGGAGGGTGTCAATGCCCAGGGTGTAGAGGTTATCTGCTATCGGCAGTGCTTGTTAAAGTAGCGACAAGTTAATTCGAGGCAGATAAGCGGACCTTTATCAGCCGTAATAAGAAATATCAATTATCATAGCGGTACTTTAAAAGTTTTTTTTCTTAGAATATTAATTGTAAAATTATGATGGCCAGTAGAGCATTTTTTTTATAGGTGCATGCTGAGTCTTTAGTTCAGGCTAGAAGTCATTTTGTTCAAAAAATGGTTGTTGTTATTGTTTTTTTTGAATCGCATTACTTAAATTTGTGCGGCGTCTCAATATATTTTATGTTTATGGTCAGACTGGGCTTAAATAAGGCTCCAGTTATCACGGACATGTCGCTATACATTAAGTCTGAGAATGGCATGGGCTAGTACTAAGAAAATGGCGATGCTTACCGGTGAAGTCAGGTTCGGTTCTGTAAAGTTATAATGTTAAGTATTGTATTTTATATTTACGATATTGACAATATGTTATTTATATGACAATATAAATATTTCATTGACTGTTTTAATTATTTAACATATAAATTAGTCGGATGCACTAATTATGATTTATAATAGTTTGGTGAGACTTTAGAGAACTGTTAGAAGATCGAAAAAAAATCTTGCCAAGATGTACGCGGGTGTGTAAAAAAATAGTTAATGGAGAGGTGACCGAGCCGGCTGAAGGTGCACGATTGGAAATCGTGTGTACCGGCAACACCGGTACCGAGGGTTCAAATCCCTCTCTCTCCGCCATGTTTTTTTGAAAAATGCGGGGACTGGGAGCCGGGCGGCGGAAGCGCCGCCAACCCCGTCAGATCCGAGAGGAAGCAGCGGTAACGGTTGCTTTCGGGTGTCCGGCTCCCCTAAGGGCGCAAAGTGTTTGTATTTTGCGCCCTTATTTTTTTATTAGGCCAGATTATGCTCTTATTGATGTAGCTCTAGAAAAAAACGGGCTTGTCAGATAATTACGAGAGGTCCGTTTTCGTTGACCACAAGTGTTGTACTGTGTGACTGGCTAATGTTGGTAATTATGTTGGGCGCAATTGTGATCCAATAGTAGCTGTGTCTGTGATCATGACCGTAGGTATGCGCCATATATTAGGTTGCCGTGGCGGTATTAACGTGGGAATGTGTCAGTTGTTCAGGCTTCGTTTTTTTTATGGTTTCAACCATATTTTATATTTTTTAATATTTTTACTTGATCTTAGCCTACCTTATTTTTCTCTCATTGGCTTCGACATCAAGCTCCGATAGGACAAGTCGAGCCATCAGCCAGTGGTAGGTTTCAGTCAGCAGATGCAGTGAGTATGCCTATGATTTTATAGAAATAAGATACCGGCAAAAAGTTTCAGGCCAGCCTTAGCGTTGTTAATCCACACAGCTTAAATCGGGCCGGAGCTGTATTTTTGTCATACAGTTCCATGAATGTTACTGTGGTCCCACCCAGAATAAGTTCCTAGGTGTGCTCTTGATAGATGAAAGCACTGTCTTCATTCTAGTCCCTGAGGTATCGTACTGTAGCGCCAGAGCTGAGAGGATCTGCCGCTTTCGGTCAGTTGATACTTGTAAGTAATTTTTAGGAATCCCAACTTGGGCTATTCCACATCGATCTTACCAGCCATTATTCAGACGTACCAGTTTCCTGTGACTGTCTTCGCAGTTATTTTCTGAGTCTCCTTGAATTATGGCGAGGTGCACCCACTATAAGCCAAGCTAACGTATAATTTTCAGCCAACAGTCCGGCTCTGCCTATGAGGGGAGCTCCCCCCCCCTGAAAGGCCGGTGCTCCAAAGATAAGAATAAACAATTTATAATTTTTTAGATATTAATACATAATTGAGCCGTTATTCTATTTAACTGAACGGGTCTCTTTGATCTGCCCCTCCCCTGATTATGTTTCACGCTCAAAGCAATGCATATTACTACATTCTGATCGTTGAAGATGGCTTTATAAGACGTCAAACTTATGCTAAGAATATTCTCGCCTTACGTGTGACATCGCAAGTCAGCGGTCACGTGGCGGTAGAAGTCTTTTAGACTGTCATGAAGACTTAATAGAGTCATACGGTTTTAATCTGCCTGGATATGATGATTATGTGATGGATTATTAGAAAGCATCCACGCATTCGTACCATAATACACATCATGTGCTAAGCTTTGACGACGAGGCAAAAAATAGTCTAACCACGACCTTGGGTGCTTATTATATATCTATTTATTACACAATTTTAGCATGGTATGGTAATCTATAAGGTACTCTCGTCGGGCGGACTGGAACGAAAGATGTATGGCACGTTCTTATTTGACTGTCCTTAGATTGACTGCCAGCACAATTCTGAACCGTAACTCTGACCTATTTTGTAGGGTTGAGAAGGTGGCCATGGTCGTGGTGGTATTCTGGTTCGTGGTGGGTTTGAGAGCCATGGCATTATCAGTTGCGCCGGCCATGGTCTGGACTGTCGGTAGAGGGTTCGCCTATAGATCTAAACTTATATTTTACGTCGTGTCCTGGTATTTTTTTGCCTAGCCCCACTTGTTCTATTATTAAGATTCCATGATTTTTAGTAGTTGCATTTATAGCCTTAATTTTTAAGGCGTCTTTGCTTGGTCATGCTGGATGGCATGATTTATTTCATCTTGGTTGTATTCATAGTTATTCTGTCCTGCTAGAGGAAGACTAGTTCTTGGGGTTGACCGAGGCTAGCTAGGCCTAAAACGGGTTCTACAGACTGAAAATATTTCAGCCCTACTTTGTCCAAGCCAGAGTAGATTTTTTTAACCCAACCGACCCATGACTGTTTAGAAGTAGCCTGATACGACTGTCGTGGACGTCTTACGATATCATCGCAGTTCGATACTGACAGTTCTTGCGCGGGGCCAAGGTAAGGTCATCTATCTTAGCATTTATGATTTTTGGCTTATAGTATTTTTGAAATTTTGGCTAATTTTGCTGCCTCTGAGGTTATAGAGATTTTGCGCTAGCAGGCCTAACATGTTTCGGCTGCAGTTTGGCTGACTATTTTTCTCCTAAGAAGGCCGTATTTTGATGTTATTGCGGAATCCAATCGCTTTGTAGCCAAGACGTTCTGTGAGATACCGGTAGCCGAAGCCGATCAGTTGTCTGCTATTGTGTGTGGGTTTTTGGCGTTTTTTATTAAACTCGACGATGTTGCAGTATCGATTACCGCTATGCGGCATACCTAAGAAGTTTGGCCATTTCTAGTAGGCCTGATCGCAGTATTGCTTTGTCATTCTTTTATTTTTTATTTTTTTATCCTTGGCTTTAGTGTCAGACTTTCTTATAAAACAAGCCGTCGGAGCAGCGGTACCCGTTGTATTAGTAATACTAGGAGTAAGCTGAGTCCATAAACTAAAGCTGTACTGGCCAAGATGCCAGTCCAAGGGTTGTGCCAGGCTTCAGCCAATATATAGGTCGAGAGTCGTTGTCTGGCCAGTAGATCACATACCAGCACATGACAGAAGTACACGCCATAAGTATTAGCTGTAAGCCTAGTCAACCAGGATCCTAGCCGGGATGGGAGTCGCGGGCCCAAGCGTCGGGCGAGCAGGAAGACGGCTGATGAAGCAGCCAGTAGGTGTAGAGCTTCGTAGCGCTGGAATAATGAGGTATCAGGTGCCTTGATATGGTTAAGCCACCAGGATCCCCACACGGCCATGCTGATACCTGTCACAGCTACCCCAGCAAGTAGCCAGTTCGGAAGTCTGACTTCCTGTCTCACTAGAAGTGTTCCGAGTATGAAGTATCCTACATAGACCGTGAAGATAGCATAGCCGAAGTGGAACTGAAACTCTGCTATTAGGCAATATGGATTCAGGGCGTTTAGACCAAAGCATAAGGCTACGAGTAACCACATCCCAGTTTCACCTAGCTGGTGTCGTAGGGCCAGTAAAAAAGGGGCTGCTAGGTAGACTTGGACGAGCATATAAGAATACCAAAAATGTGGTACTAAAGTGCCTTCGGTCACGTGTCTGGCCCAGCTCCACCACCCGTAGGCAAAGTCTGTTGAAAGTCTGGAGTAAACCAAATAGAATATTATGCTCCAACCTAGCAGCGGGATGAGCAATTTGGGAAGCCGGCGTCGATAAAAAGCGCTGGCCGATGGGATTTGTCGTTCGGTTAAGAGTATAGCGCCGCTGCACATGAGAAATAAAGGCACTCCTATCCGGCCGGCGCAGTTGGCGATGGTGGCAGCCCACCAGTTTTCAGTGTCGGTCAGGGAGAGGGCGGCCATGTAGCCCGTGGTGTGAATGGTTACCACGCCGAGGATGGCCACCAAGTTCAATATGTCCATCCAGACTAGCCGCTTAGTGTTTGTTGGCGGATCGACAGTGCCCGATTGGATGGAAGTGTATGAGGTGATGGTTGGCATGGTTCAGTCTGGTTAGAAGGGGTGCAGGAGGCAGTTTAGCCCAACCTTTATGGATCAAGTGACCAGTCGTCGCAGCAAGGGAATGTGACCGAGTATAAGTACCAGGACTATGGACACGGCATAGATGAGCAATGCGTTAGCCGTAATGCCAGCTAGCGGCCCGCCTAGGTCATGGACGAAGGTTACGTAGTTCCAGCCTTGACTGGCCAGTATTTTGCGCACTAGTTGGTGGCAGAGGTAGACGCCGTAGGTGGACGCAGTTAGTCGGTTGAGCCAAAATTTCAGATAAGTTAGCTGCCTCAGCGGTAGGGAGCGTGCTAGCCAGAAAATTCCTAATGCAGCTGTCGCATTGGATAAAGTCTCGTACCGTAGGAATAGATAGGGATCGGCCGCCTGCTGCTGTTTGAGTACCCAGGAACCCAAAAGTGTGGCAGCTGAACCAGCTAGCCAGGCGGCCAAAGCTAGTGTTTTGCCGACTGGACCTAGGATTCGGGCTCGGGCTAGTATTCCACCAAGTACGAAATAGCCTAAAAAGGCCGTAAACATGGTGGGCGGATAATAAAAGGCCGTGTCGAAGAAATATCCTAGCAAATGGTTTACCGAGTTGATGCCGAAACACCAGGCCAGAAACCAGGCGTAGCAGGCTGGTTCGGCTTGTTGGAACAGCTGGTGGAGATAAGGAATGGCCAGGTAGATACAGATGATCATGTAGGAGAACCATAGGTGCCCCTCTACACGGCTTCCAGCTAGACGGTGTAGGAAGTCGGTTGGGTTGCAGACTAGATCTGAGGAAGTGAGACAGCTATAGAGATAGTAGATCAGGCTCCAGCCAATTAGGGGCACTACCAGTTTGGGTAGACGTCGTTGGTAGAAAGTACCGATGCTGTCGATTTTGTTGCTGTTGAGGAATACGGCTCCGCTACACATAATAAAAATGGGCACGCTGAAACGACAGGCGGCGTCGCAGGCCATGCCTGGCCACCAGGCGGTCGGGGTCAGGTTGGTGTCTAGGAGGAAACAGTCGGCCACGTGCAGAAATATAACGGCGACAATGGCTAGGACATTGAGTAGGTCGAGGTAGACTATGCGTGGGGATGTCGTGGACATGAGTGAGGTAGTTTTTTTGGAACTACGGTAACATTTTTACTGGATGTCAGCGGCCAAGGCAAGCGGTGACTCTGCATGTGTAGAAATACTGGCAGTTGTAGGTCTTGGAAGTCGAGAGCGCTGGCGGTAAGCACCGTGATAAGACGGAATATATTGCTATATGCATTTTTGCTTTAGTTTTTTATGTGCTGCTTGCCCGGCGTTGCCTCAAGATAACAGCCATTTTTTGACTAAAACGGTACCGAGTTTAGGTGGCATATTCCGATGTTAGCAAGACGTCATTATCCGGGTGCACGACGAAGGAAGAGTGGGACATTTATATTTTTTTAATATTTATAAAAAAATAATATACAAAAAAAACAGTAGGCTAATTCGTTCAAAGATGAATCACTCATGTAGAGCCTAGCGGCGGCATTTTTTTAGTATGGGGAATGCCGCGGCGAAATCCTTAGCGAGTTTGGGGAGTTCGTGAGAAATTTTTCGTCATTGACGGCCTTCTCAGAGCGTAGACCTGGAGGGCTGGTACATGAACTAGAAAATTCGCAGATACTAAAGAATATCATTGATTCAAGTATCGATAGTTCTTATCAATACCTTCAGTGCCAGTAATTTAGCCAATTAGTGTTTTTTTGTTTATCGCTAGTTTAGGCTGTTTATAGGTAGCCGTCTGGGCAGCTTATGGGCCATACACAAGGTGTCATCAATACATTTAAATAAATTCGTGAACGCTACACCGGCACTAACTTCTCACTTCTAGTCATTGAGTCTGGACTTTATTAAAATTAGTTTTTAGACTCTGGATATCTACTTATACGGCGGCAACGTGGACCCGAAGTGTATTTTCTAGATATATTATCTCGCTAGTAAAAAAAAGTTATCCACTCTATTGGTTTTTTTGTTTTGCATAGGACGCCGACCTGGGACGTAAGCGGGATAGAATCAGTCGTTTTGGGCTTTGGCAATTTTAGCCCAACTATCCTTGAGGGGCACGGTACGGTTGAACACCGGCCGGTTCGGGGTATGGTTGCGACGGTCGGCCACGAAGTATCCCAGGCGCTCAAATTGTACATTGGCTTCGGGAGCTACGGCGGCTAAGGCAGGCTCGATTTTGGCAGTCAGCACCTCTATGGAGTTGGGAGCTAGGGTGTCCTTGAAAGTATGGCCTTCGGTCACTTGCATAGGATTCTCTGTGGTGAATAGTTGGCCGTAGCAGAGTATTTTGGCGTCCACGGCGTGGGAAGCGGCTACCCAGTGTAGGGTGCCCTTGACACGACGGCCGTCGGGGCTACCGCCGCCGCGGGAGGCTGGATCATACTCGCAGTGCAACTCCACTATTTCACCAGCAGCATTTTTTATCACTTCGCGGCAGATGATGTAATATGCGTATCGCAGTCGCGTTTCTTGGCCTGGAAAAAGGCGGTGGAACTTGCGTGGGGGTATTTCACGGAAATCGTCTGCCTCGATATAGAGCTCTCTGGAGAAGGGCACTTGGCGGGAGCCCAACTCTGGTTTTTCAGGGTGGTTAGGGAATTTGAACCATTCTACTTGACCTTTAGGGTAGTTGGTGAGCACCACCTTGATAGGCCGTAGCACAGCCATATAACGCGGTGCTTTATTATTCAGGTCCTCACGCAGGCAGTGTTCTAGGAGGCTGTAGTTTACTATATTGTCGGCTTTTCCTACTCCGATCTTCTCGCAAAAGAGGCGTAGTGAGGCGGGGGTAAAACCACGACGACGTACGCCCTCTAATGTGGGCAGGCGTGGGTCGTCCCAGCCAGTCACGTGGCCTTCCTCTACAAGTTGGATGAGCCGGCGTTTGGAAAGCACGGTGTAGGTGAGGTTGAGGCGAGCGAATTCAATCTGCTTAGGGTGGTAGAGAGAGAGGGTATCCAGTACCCAGTCATAGAGAGTACGATTATTTTCAAATTCAAGGGTGCAGATGGAATGGGTGATGCCCTCGATAGAGTCTGAGAGACAGTGAGTATAATCGTACATGGGATATATACACCAGGCGTCGCCGGTGCGGTGATGTTTGGCGTGGCGGATACGGTAGAGAATAGGGTCGCGCATGATTATATTTGGATGGTACATGTCGATCTTGGCCCGGAGTACACGGGCGCCATCGGGGAATTCGCCGGCGCGCATGCGACGAAAGAGATTGAGATTCTCTGTAATAGAGCGTTTACGGAAAGGGCTGTTAGTACCGGGTCGGGTGAGGGTGCCTCGGTTTTCACGGATTTGGTTGGCGGGCTGGTCATCTACGTAGGCTTTATCTAGACGGATAAGCCTTTCGGCCCAATTGTAGAGCTGCTGGAAGTAGTCCGAAGCGTAGTGTTTTGGTTCATCCCAGGTGAATCCGAGCCAATGCATGGAGTCGCAGATGGAGTTAACATATTCTTGTTCTTCCTTGGCGGGATTAGTATCGTCTAAGCGTAGGTTGCACATGCCGCTGTACTCACGGGCTAGCCCGAAATTGAGGCAGATTGATTTTGCATGGCCGAGGTGGAGATAGCCGTTGGGTTCAGGAGAGAAACGTGTGTGTACTCGGCCGTTCCATTTTCCGGAGGCATTATCCTGATTAATGATATCCTTGATGAAGTTGGTGGGCAAGGATGAGATATCCTCGTTCATAAGGTGAAACCTCGTAGGAAAATTAGCCTAGACGATAGGCAGGTTCTGGGTGGAGTCGGTTTAAAGCTGAAACAGGAGGCACAAGACTGGCACATTAATTATATCAATAAGAGCATCCCCAGGTCAATGTCGGCGGCCCCGGTTATGGCCGTTGCTGCAGTTTTACGGTCGACTTTGGAACGAAGAAAAAAATAACTGGCACGGCAGTCGTTAAAAAAATAGAATTGACAATCTAGTCGGAACGGTATTTATACATAATAATGTTGATCGGGATGTAGCGCAGTCTGGGAGCGCACCTGAATGGGGTTCAGGGGGCCGGAGGTTCAAATCCTCTCATCCCGACCAGATTTTTTAAAGTTTTTTGGTCTGTTGGCAAAAAAATATTAATAGTCGTTTTTATAGTTTGGTTGGTCACAGTTGTATATAATTTTAATTATTCAAGTTATTAAATCATATGGTTTATTTTTTTAATTTTATTCCTTTAGTTTTTTCTTATGCGTAAAAGCGAAATCGCTGCGTAGGTGTCAATATTTTTTTATGTTAGTGACTGTCTTTGATCTGATATAATAAATGGCAATTTTTTCTAACTTTATTCTATAAATGAGAATATTGAAAAGTTAAGATAGATTAAATGGTTGCCCATGATCATGGACGTTCGTTAGATTTCAATAAGGTTGGAGTATACTAGTTGAACTATAAAAATTGGAGCTGGCTCTTAATTAGTTAACGTTAACAAGGCCTACAAGATCATTGGATATTCGCGGTAGTAATTATACATATGTGATATAACTTTTAGACTTTTGACGCTGATAACCTGTTGAATTGACCAACGATGGTCGCTAGCAACTCCGATATTGCGTTATTTATAGTGGTGAGCGAGAGCTGAGAACGAATATAAAGAATTATTAAGATAGACAGCAACGTGTTAATATTATGGGCTTCGAAGGATGGTATAGCTTTTTCTATAAATGAGCTATTATATCTTTTTAAATGTGCTTCGGACCATTGCTTTCGAAAAAAAAGTTAACTAATGCGGTTACTTGATTTGTTTGGAGTTTGCCACTTGTAATTACATTTATTCGATTGATATCCGCATGTCAATAATTGTTTTTTTGACCTAGTTTTTTAATTTTTTGGGATTTTTAAACTTCATTTGACTAAAAGAGACTATGCACTGGTGGGCAGTACAGGATTCGAACCTGTGGCCTTTGGCTCCGGAGGCCAACGCTCTATCCAACTGAGCTAACTGCCCACATTTTCTTCTTTAGCTACTGCTTCATGCCCTGTCAATGTGCTGCACGTATTTCTTTTTTTTATCTTGTTATTCCGTTCTATTTGTGCTATTATCCATTATTATTTTACGCCAAACGATCTTTAAGGATCTATTATGCCCTACACGGACCTCCAGGCTTTTCTCGAAGATCTTGAAAAACGTAGAGAACTTCGGCGTATAGGCGCTCTACTCGATCCATTCCTCGAAATATCAGCGGTCACTGATCGTGTCTCAAAATCTTTCGGGCCGGCCTTGCTTTTCACCAATCCTAAAAACGGTCATTTTCCTGTACTCACTAACGCCTTCGGTTCCTATCTCCGTATGCACCTAGCCCTCGGTGTCGATTGCCTCGACGATGTCGGTATCGATATTAAGACTTTTTTTGAAGTTGAAAAACCTGATTCCCTTTTTAAGAAGA
The DNA here is from genome assembly GCA_965112965.1 of Desulfovibrionales bacterium. Lineage (GTDB taxonomy): Bacteria > Desulfobacterota > Desulfovibrionia > Desulfovibrionales > Desulfovibrionaceae > CBCOTE01. Next base: position 78,535 of record CBCOTE010000021.1, read on the forward strand.
TCAAGCTCATACCTAAGCTTACCCGTTTTTCTAACGCTTTCCCCAAGGAAGTGGATAAAGCACCCTGCCATGATGTCGTATTTACCGGCGATAAAGTGGACCTTTCTTTGCTTCCCATTCTCACCTCATGGCCCGGCGACGCCGGGCCATTCATCACATTGCCCCTCGTCATTACCAAAAATCCTGAGACTGGCATGCGCAATGTTGGTATGTATCGCATGCAAGTCTTCAATAAGAACACAACCGGCATGCACTGGCACTGTCACAAAGGCGGTGCCTACCACTATTACCTGGCCGAACGCCACAACCAGCGACTTGAAGTCGCTGTAGCCCTCGGCCCTGATCCCGTTACTACCTACGCCGCTACTGCCCCACTACCCGATGAAATGGATGAGTTTCTATTCGCCGGTTTCCTGCGTCATTCACCTGTTGATCTAGTGCGCTGTAAAACTGTCGATCTTCTTGTGCCTGCCCACTCTCAGTTTATCCTAGAAGGTTATGTGGAGCCCAACGAGCGCCGTCGAGAAGGTCCTTTCGGCGACCATACCGGCTATTACTCACAGGCTGACGACTATCCCGTCTTCCACGTTATTGCACTTACCCACCGCAAAGATGCTATCTATCCTACTACTATTGTTGGACCGCCTCCCATGGAAGATTGCTATATGGGAAAGGCCACGGAACGTATCTTCCTGCCCATCATCAAAAAACAGCTCCCTGAGGTCGTAGATATGAACTTGCCTATGGAAGGAGTGTTCCACAATCTTTGCTTTGTTTCTATTGATAAACGTTTCCCTGGCCAGGCCCGCAAGGTTATGTATGCCCTCTGGGGTCTGGGTCAAATGATGTTCACTAAAATTATCGTCATTGTGGACAAGGGCGTGGATGTCCAGAATACTTCGGAGGTCCTCTGGCGCCTTGGTAATAATGTAGACCCCCGTCGCGACTTGGTCATCCTTGAAGGACCCCTGGATGCCCTGGACCATGCCTCTCCTTTAGCTTTTTTCGGTGGCAAGCTTGGCATTGACGCCACTAAAAAAACTCCCGAGGACGGCCATTACCGCGAATGGCCCGAATCCTTGACTATGAGTCACGAGGTCAAACAGCGCATTGAACACCTTTGGCCAAAGTTGGGACTCTAGGCTATGCCCACGTCCTTGTCAGATTCTACTGTGTCACGTCGCATCGTGCTCGGCCTTACTGGCGCTAGCGGCATGCCCTATGCCATCCGACTCTGGCATGTACTCGCCGCTACTCCGGACATCGAACTGCACGCCATAGTCTCCGATGCCGCTGTTCGCGTCTTGGCTCTGGAATCCGACACTTCCATCAATGTGCTTCTATCCCTAGCATATCGCGTCTATCCCATTGCAGATGTCGGCGCTCCTCCTGGCAGTGGTTCCTGGCCACACTACGGTATGGTTGTTTGCCCTTGTTCTATGGCCTCCCTAGCCGCTATCGCCCATGGCTTGGGTAGTAATCTTATTCATCGGGCGGCAGATGTTACTCTCAAAGAGCGACGGCCATGTATCCTTGTACCGCGTGAAACTCCTTATAATGCCGTCCACTTGCGTAATATGATTGCCGCTCACGAAGCCGGAGCAACTATTCTCGCTGCCTCGCCTGGCTTCTATCGGCGACCTGACTCTATTGTCGAGCTCGTTGACGGCATTGTCGGTCATATTTTAGACCTGCTCGACATCGAGCAGCAGCTCGTCGCACATTGGAAGGGGTAGTTAGGGGCGGAGGCGACATATCTTTCGGTGACCATGGACACGTCCTTGTTCTTAGGCCTCCGGAGAATGAATGGGGAGTGTAGTTGGATGGTGATATACACTGATTACAATATTGTAGCTGAAAGATGTTAGCGGTTTGATTTTGAAGTTTAAAGACAATTATACGACATGGAAGATAGGGTCATGCAATATACCCTGATCTGGCACGGACATTCAAATTTTCAGCTGGTTACGCATAACATAAGTCTGTGTATTGATCCTTTTTTCGACGGTAACCCCAACTGTCTGTATGGGGTAGAGGTTATTATTCAGCCTGACGTAGTACTCGTGACCCATGACCATAGTGACCATGTGGGTCAAGCCTTGGAGATTTGTCGCCGCTATGGCGCCCGTTTGGGCGCTATAACTGGAACGGTCGATAAACTCATGGTCCAGAGCCTTCCCGAGGAGCTGGCCATCAACTGTCTCGGCTTCAACATAGGCGGTACGGTAGTAGTCAATGGTGTATCCATAACTATGACCCAAGCCACCCATTCCTCAGAGTCCGGTATGGCCGTAGGTTATATTTTGACTCTGGAGGATGGCTATACCATTTATCATGCTGGGGATACTGGTATCTTCGCAGGCATGGAACTCTGGGGGCGCCTCTACTCCATCGATCTGGCCTTGCTGCCCATTGGAGGCGTCTTCACTATGGATGCCCGTCAGGCGGCCATGGCTTGTCAACTACTCAAGTGTAACAGTGTGGTCCCCATGCATTGGGGCACATTCCAGATGTTAGAGAAGAACACTCAGTCCTTCAGGTGTTACCTGCGCGAAATTTCGCCCTTTACCAACCTTATAGAATTGGCTCCTGGCAAGCCTATTATTCTAGAAAAGCATGGCACCAGGTCGATATCTGCGGGTGTAGTTATGGATGGGGAGATAGAATAGGGAAAAAAGCGATGTTAACTGGATAGTGGAGCCATTTATAAGTAGACTTATGGCTTAAGTACAAAAAAATCAGCCCCGCGTTAGCAGATATCTTGCGCGGCCAGGCTGTGGGTGAATAATTTTTTTTATTAATAACTAGGTGGCTAGCGGTATATATCTAAGTTATTACATTATACCGGGATGGCACGGTTTGACTATGGGCTAACGGTGTTTTTGTTGTTATTTCATCTTTTGTTTAGTGTATACATAGTCATGGCTATGGATTGAGTTTTTTTTTGGTTAACCCGGATTTGTGTCCAGAGTTTGATTCAGTGTACTCTATGCAGCACCATTTTTTCGTTAGGATTTGTTTTAAAATACCATACAATAGCATTTTCTAGTATACTTATGCATCCTGAGAATTCTGTATGTATTGGGTGATCTAATTTTGACAGTGACTGGTTGCATATAGTGTGGATTGATGGATAGTGTTAGCCTAGTTGAGGCCATTCTATGAGGAGATTAGATTCCGTGGATACTTGTTATATCTGTGTCCGGGCGGGGCGGCAAAATCTGGATTCGAGGCATAATTCTCAGTCGTCCATTTAGACTTATTACTGCTATAACAAGACTACGCGTAGCCTGGAATCCAGAAGCAGTATTCTTAATTCTATTGTCGTAGTGCTCTTTGGCTATTAGAGCTTTAGCCAGCTGTCGCTGTGTGAGTTTGAGAGTCGCTGTTATTTAATTGGTTGGTTTAAAAGCTAGGCGGATTCTGACCAGATAGGTATGGCTATTGTTATCTTTTTGAATAAGAGTATTTTGAATAAGAATATATGGTAGTATTTTTTTTGTCCTGTACATTAGTTTTTGACAGTGTTGTTTGTGGTCGTTTGCTACGAGCTCATAAACTGTCGAGTGGCCGGCTACTGTAGCACAATCACCTGGCCTTATACGTGGCCTAGAGCTCTTGTGAGTATTTGTAGGCCTAAGTTATATTATTTGGACGAATAAAAAAAGTACTATGCATATTGAGTTATATACTGTCTACCACGACATCCAGACCGACCTTTACGCCGTTGCCTTGGCCTGAGAGGTAGATTGCTAGAGCTGTTGTTATTCTGGCTTGAATATAGTATTATAAATTTTGATCAGACTATAATTATATATAATCAATATATATATATATTGATTAGTGGCATGGTTATTCTTATAGTGCTTGTCAAGTAATTCCATAATGAGACTAGATCAAGATGGTTATTATAGTTCTAACATCTCCTTATTTCGTAAATTATCATTGTTTCTGCATGATCAGTTATCAGAGGCATTCGTTGGTGTTGAAAGCGGCCATTAGCATATTCAAAATGTGGAAAAACTGACGTAAAAAGAAAAGTTAGCTTATGTTTAATGTTAATATATTTATATAAGGGTAGCTGATAGTTTTTTTTAAGATAACATTTTTAGTTGATCAACCTTAAAAGATTGAGCGCCTCTGTACTTTGTCATTTTAGTTAAAACTATATGATCTTATACTTCGTTTTTATTTAGCTTATCTATTCCTTTATTCAAAACTGAGTTGAGCAATTTGATTTTTTTGTTTCAGTGTCATGTCGCTTCTGTCCTCTTCATGCTTCATTCATAGCAATATATTTTTACTCGCCCTTCACATCGTTAGAGTTGTATCGCAAAACTTGCTCGGGTTCACCTTTAGTCGTTGCTTTCACGCTATATTCTCTAGCTATGATATAAGGTGTATGAGCATCGGGCATTGTTAATATAGGTCATCGACTTACTTAGCGTGCTTAAATCACTTAGTGTTAAAAAAATAACTATCGGTATACGTCGGCTACATCCGATACCATTACATCACAAACTTACACTAGAGCCGAATATATTTATTTTTTTAAATTAATATATATTAATTTGAACAGAACTGTCGTTTTTTTGGCGTGCCGTCAACCTAAGATATTTTCTTGCTACTCTCCACTAGATATAGATATGCCTCGCTATATTTTCTGTCTATACTTTGAATCATTATCCCGCTACGTCACGTTTATCAATGCTCTGCATGTCTGGCACTGATATATATTTTTGGTTTTTTAAAAAAATATCCTGCACTATGTTTTATACAAATTACGATCACATATGAATATCCACCATAACTAGGCAACTATTACTAATTTAATCAGCTTGTTTTTTATGGCTTTTTAAATAAATAATTAATATATATATTCATAATGAACCGTAAGTAGTTCAACTTATACGTTTGATTGAGTTGTAATATATACGCTATTATGCCATATTCATTTCATACCACCTAAAATGTTTCCTCATATCAAAAGTACATTTATAACCAACAATATGTGATTATGCGTAGCTATACCGCTCAACTATTTTTTATATACCGCATGCATCGACATCAAATCAATTGTTCGTCGTATATTGTTTTTTCTGCGGAGAAGAGTGGTGATGGGGAAGATGAGTCATGATCAGGCGAGAGAGGGGTGACTCACTCTTCACAGTTACGTCAGTAGTGTGTTTGGTATAGTATGTATGGGGATATTAGTAGATAAAAGTAGTGAAGGGTCTGGATAGTAGTTTGATCTAATTGGCTAGGCCAAGTTGGGTGGGGGTTGTGGTCTTGTCTAAGGATATTTGGTGAGCCATGGACTTGGGTGGGTAGATGGTCGAAGCAGACTTACATGATGGCGGAAATGACAATGGCGTGCCGGATTCTATTAGTTTTGCCTGGCTTAATGAGATAATAGCAGGATAGTGGCGCGATCAAGCTTATAAACTAGGTGCTGGCTTGCTGATTTGTCCTTCTCAATAAGGATGTCGTTGAAGTACAGAGGTGGTCAATGATTTGCTAATGTGCTTGGACTCGCGGAATTCCTAGTAGTTGCGCGTCTAGTCCATGAGGAAGAAGTTGGCCGCGGTTTAGGACTAAGTCTATTCTATGAAAGGTATTGGGCCGGATTTTGAAGGTCGTATCCCAGGATTAAATATAGCGCAGGATATTGCCTTCTCCAGTGATTAGTGCCGAATTATCATTTTTTTGCACTGGAGTAGATTATTTTTTTACCAGAGAATGATATTATTGGAGCTGACCGGCGGCGGTTTAATAGCTTATGGTGTTTTTTTGAGCGTAGACCGGACTCGTTGTCGAAGCGTTACGGCCATATAGGGCTATCTCTGGTGCAGCGCGGGCCTGTTAGCTTAAGAAAGCGTGGGTTCGCGGCATCTTCGAGCTTTATGAGCAGGTAGGAGCATTAGTAACCGTCTTAGGCTAAATATTAGGAGCTGCTGTATGGCCTACGCAGATATTAGCGACTGAGTAGTTGAGACAGTTTGAATATAACGATCCATTGAGCACAATCTTACACACTTTACTTGATTCTATTGACGCTTACGCTATATTTGCTATTCACCACTACACAGTCGTTATTTTGTCTGTTCTGGCTATTTATGGAGATGGCAATGCAGCAACCGGTAGTGGTAGTATTGGAGTATGGTTTCTGTATTCTGGTTCGGGAAGTAGATGCATGCGGTTTTCCATGCGCTTCTCATGCTATAAGGAGAGGACGTGATAGTGGGTAAATAACGGAACCATAGACAGACAAGCTCTAGATATATATGACGAAAGAGAAGTAGAAGCTCCGAGTGCGTGGTTTATTCCTAGGTTGGCTAGAATATAGACATACCGATGGACTTTGTATGCCGTGGCAGTATGCTAATGGTTAGTTATAATTTTGCTCTAGGACATGACCTTTGGATACGTGACGGTGACCTTGATGTACTGGTTACGGTAATAAGTGTATCGGGTTCAAGCATGGATTGGATATGGCTAATGAACGCGCTTAGACTGTCTTCTCGAGATATTGCAGTTCAATAGCATCACTAATTACTAGTGAGAATTGAGGCTGGCCTTTTTAACAAGTTGCTCCAGAACTTTATCTCGTCCAATGACAGTTGGTCAAGATTGAGTTAGGCCAGATTGGCTCTGGTATGTCCAGGTCATATTTTGCCAGCCTTTGTGCTCAAGGAACTGGCATTCTAGGTACAAGGCCGTAGTTTTTCAATACGCCGTGGCCGGAAGACTGTAGTGCGCCGGATGATGCATGAAGTCGAAGTTGGTCGTTTTTTTTTTTACGGTCTTCACGGCTTTAGCTTCGCCGTTAGCGGCATGGTTTTAGCTTTTAGATCGTAGTATTCGATCTTAGTTTGAGCCTGGATAACCCTTATGGGCAAGGGCAATAAAAGGTTATTCAGTTCGAGTTGGCGTCGTTGTTTGGTTCTACTTGACGCGCTTGATTTTTTGGGCGTCGCGGCGTAGCCTATCGCAGATGGTATTTTTATTAATACCGGTCGTAGTGACAGTAATCTCGTAAGGGCGCTGTTGTAGATAGTGCCGATATTTTTTTTAGATCTATGGCTTGAGCCTGGACTGTTACAATTTCTTGATACTGTCGTGCCTTTTGGCGGCCAGCGGTCCGCAACCACGAGGGTCCTCGCCCTATATAGGTGGTGTTACATTTATCATATTACTGATCCTTTCAGTAAGGGACTCTTCTCTAGTGAGATCTGAAGTATTTTGTTGTTCATCATCTTGCAAATGTACCGACGTATTTTTTAACATGATGCGTTTTTTGGTAGTATAGAAAGGGGCGAGATATCAGGTGACGGTGGTAACGTGGTTAGCATTGAATAAAAATATAGATGGCGTTAGTGTACAAGTCGTATAAGTTTATGGATAACAGGCAGTATCGAACAGAAATCTATATTTTTTTAAGTTTATCGTAACCAAGATTGCGGAGCATATTAAAATAAACAGGTTATTTACGTGATAGTATTCGCTGGATAGTTGGTGGGGACAAGGGAGGTAGTGGCGGCGATGAAGACCTTGTCGTCAGGGTTAATTGTTTGATTAATTGGTAATCGTTGAGGTTGTGAGAGATATTAAAGATGACCTAGACGTCCACGTAGCTCTGAGCGGCGAAGTAGCCGATGCCGATGCTGATTAAGAAAATGATAACTTAAGCAGGCAGGTTGAGGCCAAGGCTTTATTTGGTCATGATAAGCTGAGTAGAAGGGCTGACGCTCAGTTTGTGGAGGATAGAGAGCCATTGTGGCATTGGCATTAGTATTTTATGAAGTTTAGAGTCGGTAGGGGATAGCATTCAGGGATTGGTAAAGCAGTTCTATTTGATCATGGGACGTTGGGGTTGGATTTGATTGGGAAACGACTCCTCCTCAATGCTATTAGTCTAATTCATCTAGCCAGCTACGGAGGACCTCAATAATTTTGCGGGCTTGGTTAGGGCTGGAAATAGTAAACTTTGATTGCTGACGGTATTCACCGCCAGTTTTTTTATAACGGCGGATGGTGTATTGTTCTGGTCCGTAGGCCTCCTTGTGGATATCCCATTGGCGGCAGCGGAAGATAATAGTAGTCCATGCACCGTGGGTGAGTACGGTCCTGTCCAGTTCCTCTACCTTTACAAGGCCATCTTCCTCGTAGTGGACGGTTAAGTCGTCTATATTTTGGGCTATATGGCGCTCCTTGGAAGTCAGGCAGTGTGGCACCTGCAAGTTGGGCAGTTTGAAAGTTTGTATGGATCAACGCGTAGAAGTAGCCAGGATTTCGCTAAGGCAGAGCTTACCGTTTTAGGTATCAAGGGACTAGTTAGTTTAATGATGATTTTCAGGTGGTTGTCGTTGGACAGGATGGGTTTCAAAATTACAGAATAAAGTAGTGTAGATAGGGCCAGTTTAGGGCATTTCTGCCATGAAGCAGGCCTCGGACAGGCTTATAATTTAGGTGTATGACTGGCGATTAGACCACCTAAAGCCGTATTTTTTTGTTGGCGAAGCGTTTGGGTAAAAATAGTCGGTGCCTATGGTTAGATCGAGGACAAAGTACTTGGGATGACCAATAGTCGATCTGAGGAAGGCAAGAAATTTTCATTTTGATCAAAATGTGTAAGCTGGCGTTTTGTTACAGTCCGCTGAGGGCCAGCTAGTTGGTTCTGTCCGAGCAGCGGAGAAGCTAATATGTAGGAATGAGTGGTCATGGTAGATGTCTGAGGTGCAGTCCGAGTACCTAAACATATAGACGTTTCAGCCCTTGACGTCAATAGTCCACGGACCATTGCAGCCAGTCCGGCGACTATAACGAGGTGGCCATTCAGCCGGGTGGGGCATTCCGACATCGGGTTTTTTCTATGATACTACCAGCCGGTGATGTAGTTGGAGACCGAATTATTTTGCCCCCTTCATCGGATTTAATTGCCCCAGGGGGAGGCGAACATAATGACATCCTACTCCGCCTGACTACTCCATTGTATAAGTCAGTGGTTGCTCTAGTACTATTTTATCATGTTTGGTGCTGCGGTTTTGTTTCTGAAATTATTGACCAGTTCGGGTGCCCTGTCCTGACGCATTGTGGCCAGGCTCTTTTCTTGACTCGGGCCATCTTCGCTCATAAAATTTATTTACTGCCGGGTCATGTTCTATAAATCCATGGGCGGCCATACTATAACTGCATTGCGTAAGATTGAGTCAGCACTAGATTTGATTTAGTCTGTGTATCATTCAGGATAAGCAATTATCGGATAGTTTGGATTTTTTTGTGGACGGTGTCTCATTCAGGTCATCTAACAAAAAAATAGTCTTTTTTATGTTGCCACGGGGATCTATTTAGACATTTTGTCTGTGACACTGATAGTTGAGTCTGACCATGGTAGCCGACGAGCTAATCTTGGGATACGGTATTCTGATATTCTTCTTTTCATTCTCTATAATATTTTTGACTCATAGGTGTTTGTATATCGTGCTGCCAGAATAGCTGTTTACTTTAAGTTAGCCGAAATTTATGGATAGATTCTTCTGTGCCAGTCTTTGGAGCTAAAAGTATGTATCGTGTCCATTGATCCGTCAGTCAGTCGGGTGTGCTTCTTCCTCGACTGATTAGCCCTCTCCACTGGTTTGGTCGAGGTTCGGCGATCTCTGCACTATGTCCAACGGTGTTGCCTACGACTTTGTAGATAAATGATGATTCATAACGGGCAAACGATGGTCCACGATCTTTAAAATCATTTTTGACCTTTTTCTATCCGACCAATATATCTCTCAGAAATTGGAGGTTTGTCAGAACAGTTAGATGCAAAGAACACTATATATTAGAAAGAATAGAGTAGATTATTTTTTTTAGTCCGGGAAGCAATCCACTGCCGGCCGTAGTCTGCTCGATATAAGAAATTGCTATTCTGAGTAGATGGCCGGATCTGGAAGCAGTCCTGACGGTTTACTGTCAAAAGGGGCGTTCTGTGTTGCTGTATCGTAAGCCATGGCTGAGGAATGAGTGAGGTCCTTCAACCAGCTCCTTGCTCGGAAAGCTCAGAAGGATGATATTTTACAGCCCAGGCATCAAAAATCGTCCGCTATATCCGCATCAAACAGCTATATTCTTGATAATCGGCTATCATTGATTATATTCGACTCGTGGTTGTAACTCTATGCATTTATCCACTATATTGGTCTGGACGGCATTGCTTGGTGATGGATGAATACCATATTTGCCATTCCCTTGGTGTAGCCAAGAGTATGTACATAGATGAGGATATTTTTTGGTCGGCAGCATGAAATATTGTTTTCGTCTCACCAGGCAGGCAGGGCGTTTTATTGGTGGGGGAGTGCTGTGTTTACCTTCGTTGATATAGCGGTCTACAAAACTATGACCGCAAAGCTGGCCAAAAATAAGTAGCATTTTTTGGCTAGCTTTGCGGCTAGCACTGGTGCTATTTTATAGGTCGAACTTTAGACCAGAAAATATTTTTACCCACAGCTTTAACAGCAGCCGGTTCCTGAAGTGATCCTGTTAAGGTACTGCAGATCTGTTCAGGCTTGTCTATGCCCAACGGACCAGGTAAACCTACTTCGTTAGCCTTTTTCACAACGTCCAGCTTGTCCAGATCGGGCATGCAGAGGCGGAGATCGCTATTGTTTTTATTTGACAGTTTTTTTATGGAGACTTCTACCACCATCGCTGATATCGGCGGTCGGGTCATTATTTAGAGCTTTTATGCTATGCTACCGATATATAGATATTCTGGACGCTTTTTTTGTGTTCCAAGAAGAAGTTATGGAGCTTCGTGTAAAAATATTGTGGTATAGTTTTTTTATTCGATGTGCATTATACCTAAAATTATTTTTTTTACTACCTGAGTCTCTTTTAAAGTCAAGTTTTTTTGCTATGTGCTTGAATGGTTAACCATTCATTATACTATTTATTTCACAGATAGCCACCTCTCCATAGCTGCGAGATGAACCGCCGGACCCAGCTAAGTATGGTCGGGCAATAGCTGCTTCCTACGAGATTGAACTGTCCAGGTATGACAGCCGTCATCAACTTGAGATTATGGAGCGGTTGGCATGGGACATGTTTTGGATGTTATCGTAGGCCTAAGGAATCTCTCCTAAGGACATCACCGGCCGAAGTGGGTCCTATGTTGGCGTGACCAAGTAGTGGCTAAGGTCACAGACTGGACTAAAAAAAATAAATTTTTGATTACTTTAGTCAATGAGACTTATATTTTTTTCCAAACGGCGTACTCGGCATGCTTTAGCTCGATTTTATGGCCGACTGAACGCTGAGCAGTGGAACTATTTGGAACCTACGTCTTTACAAAATTGTAGTAACATATTTTTTTTTGAATCCTTTACTCAGGCAGGTAGCTTTCGCAGCAATGCATACAAGATTGCCAACCTAAAACTTTGTAAAGTATTTAGGCATCAGGTCTACTGGTCCTCTGTATCGTGACTGAACTGTTCCTAGTCTGGCAATCGTTGTAATATCCTGGCCAAAGATTTAGTATTGGAATAGCATACCTTGGGTGGCTAGTTTGTTTGTAATCTTTGGATCTATAGTTCTGGGACGGTTATGATGTCTTGACATTTATGGCTAAACAGGTAAGTTTATAATGGAGTATTTGCTTCTACTTGTCGTGACCATAGACAAAAATTACGAAAGAAGAAAAAAAGGGGGAATGGGGAAGAAATGGAGTTTTTTATAAAAAATCTTCTCTCACTCATTGTATCTATTTTTTGTTTTTCTTCTCATTATCGTAGATCAAAGGCAGCTTTCATGCTATGATGAGTGGATTTATTAAAAAGGGTTTGGAAGGCTATGGCATAGTCATCGAGGCGAAAGGTATGGGTGAGCAGATTGTGAGTAGGATAAGTGGTAGAGGCCAGGAGTTCGAGGGCCATACGGTAGGTATGGATGGGGCGCTGTTGGTGAGTACTATGGGAGTAGCAGGCCGTACCGGTGATGGTGAGTTGGCGGAACCAAAGGCTGGAGAGATCAACGGATTTGATGGTGCTGGCGGTGGCCACCATGACCAGTCGGCCGCGGGCCCTTAGGGCGAGGAGGCCTTCTTGGAAGGATTGGGAGGAGCCTATGCAGTCGAAGAATAGGTCAGCGCCGCCCTCGAGGTTGCCGCCGTTGAAAGTGGTGGGAAGAAAACGGGCGCCCAGGGCTTCGCCTATGGCAAAGCGGGAAGGAGATATAAGTACTTGATCGGCGCCGCCGGATTGGGCGGCTTCGAGCTGGAAGCCATGGCGGGCCACAGCTACTAGGCGACCGGTGAAGCCCAAGGCGCGTAGGCAGCGGATGAGATGTTGGCCTATAATGCCGGCGCCGTATACTACTACCTGGTCGTTGGGGTCGGGGAAGTTATCCAATGTCGGTTGCAGAGCTGAAGCCAAAGAATCGACTAGCACAGCAGTTTTATCAGGCATGTCCTGTGGGACCTTATGACACTGGGTAACGTGTACGGCTAGGCGTTCGGCCATGCCTCCGCCAACAGTAGCGTTGTAGCCTATGATTGGACCAGAAGGGAGGTAACCTTCAGTGTAACGTTCACAAAGGTTGGTGTCTCCCTGAGCACAAGAATGGCAGAGAGGCAGGCCACGGATAGTGCAATATAGTACCGGCTCCACAATCACTCGATCTCCGGGGGCTAATCCTGAGCCTCGGGGGGATTGTTCCACCTCAGCCACTACCTCGTGGCCCAGAATGGCTGGGAAGGAGGCATAGGGCTCTAGGAGTAGCGATTCCGTCCCGCGCAATAGATTTAGGTCTGAGCCGCATATGCCACAGAGACGGGTTTTGAGGAGTACCCATTCGGTATCCAGGTTCGGTATGGGGGGCGGAAAATGGACATCGCGCAGTTTCAGGGGGGCGATACAAGGGAAGAAGCGTTTGCGGTGCAGCAGTGCCAGAAGGCCTGAGGCGAGATAGCGGGGGATGGAATGGTAGTAGACTAAGGCGCGCATAGAATCTCGTTTAATAGCGGCCGACAGAGCAGCTGCAGGATGTCTATGCTACGTATAATGTCTATGTAAGATGGAATTGTCAAGGGACCTATAGGAATACCCATTGACCGCGAGTTGGTGAAGACTTATTCTATTAATCCTGCGTGACTTAGAGTTTAACTGACTTTCAGCTATTAGATAAGTTTGAGGCGTTTATGGTATGGCGTATTATCTACAGTCTGTGTCTGGCTATTGGCCTGGATGAGAAGATTTTTCACAATAAATATCTTTTCCTTGGTCAGCGGGCTATAAATCAATAAGGAACGATATTATGGGCAAACGAAGTAGCATTGCCACAGGCGCGGCCATAAAGCATCTCCTACGCATGGTAAGGCACCCATGGATCTTAGGCAAGTTGGCTAAGCTCCAGACCGAGAAGTGGCTATTCAATGTCCTTTATCCCAACGCTCATCATGGGCAGGCCCGTAAGATTCGTCAGGTGAGTATCCGTATAACTGACATATGTAACCTGCGCTGTATAACATGTGGCCAGTGGGGTCCTACCGGCTTTCTACATGGACGCGACCTTAAAGAGCTTAAACGTAGCGAAATCTCTCTGACCCGCTATAAGGAGATATTCGTTGACTTAGTAGCTCATGAGCATAGGCCCATAGTTTACCTATGGGGTGGCGAGCCGACTCTCTATGACGGCTGGTTAGACCTTATTGAGTACTGTACGAAATTCGGATTGCCAACGGCTGTTGCCACCAATGGAACTCGTTTAGCTCCATATGCCAAGCACTTAGTGAAGGCACCTATGTTCCTCCTGCAAATTTCTATAGATGGACATAACGCCGAGTTGCATAACCGCATACGACCGGGTGTAGGCAGTACTAACAGTTTTGAAGCTATTCAACAGGGCCTGGCTGCCGTACAAGAAGAACGTGCCCGTATCAACTGCGACTTGCCTATTATTGCCTCTCTGACCACTATCTCTAAGGAGAATTGCTACCACCTGGTGGACATTTACGAAGCCTATCGGGATAAAGTGGACCTCTTTATTTTTTACCCGGCCTGGTGGGTCGATGAAGAGAGCGCTAAGGTTCATGAACAAGATTTCGCTCGTCGTTTCGGCTTTCGGCCCGAATTACACCGTGGCTGGATTGGTGGCTGGGTGCCGGATGATTACGAGGCCCTCAATACCCAGCTTATAGAGCTTAACGCTTGCTCCCGCTCCTGGAACTCGCCACCTATTATATTTATCCCGGATATCACCGGTATCGCTAATCTAAAAAAATATTATACTGACCATTCCAGCCTATTCGGTTACGCACAGTGCGTATCTATTTTTCAAGTGGTTGAGATTGATTCTAATGGCAACCTCTCCCCTTGTCGTGACTATCATGATTACATTGTGGGCAATATCTGTGATAATACCATAACTGAGTTATGGAACTCAGAAGCCTACCGCAAGTTCCGCAGAAGTCTAGTCACTGAAGGCCTTATGCCTATATGCTCCCGATGTTGTGGGCTAATGGGATACTAAGTCGTCGTAAGTATAGGGGGGGCATAAAATAATTTTGTCAGCATTTCCAATTTTTTATTATCTTCCTATATTCTTTTTAATTTTGTGAATGCTTTATACGATGCATATCTCAAGATAATATTTATTATTTATATTTTTATGTGATTGTATAGGCATAGTAAATATAAAATTAGTGCGTTTTCAGGTTTGGAAAAATTTGAACTGCCGTGTTATAGGCAATCGAATATTAAATGCAGTTGAAAATTCTTATATTAGTGCCGACTAGTAGTTGTAACTATTAGAGTAATATGTTGAACATTCATTATCTATTTTTAAATGGATTTGTATATTAACGCTACACTCCAGAGAGTGGATAGTTTATTTAAGTGAAATCTGATACATGAGCTAGAAGATATGCTTTTAAGATTTATAAAATACTGGATTATATATAATTATAATATTATGGAGTAAGACGATCTGAGCGTATATAAAAAAAATATGCTTAATCTTCAGATAGTTGAATAATGTAATCTAAATGCTGATATCTATATAATATAATTTGTGGTTAATAAAATAAATTTAGTAATAGCGATTTAAGTTTTGCAGGTATTGATCCGTAACTGCCTTATGTATTTCTTAGATGTTAGATGGCCAGATTTTTTTAAATGTGCTGCAAGAAGTTCGTCATGGCCCTTAGGACTATCATAATAATAATCTTAACCACAGATACGGTACCGAATACAGTAATCATTTTGTGTACTTGATATATAGAATTTGCAGATAAGCGCTAGAAATACGATAGGCTAGTCTTCTAAAAATGGCGGATATGTTTGCGCTTTGCTCAAAGATATCCTACGATCAACTTTTCTGATCTGAGTGGCCGTGCGTAGTGATGCTCTGAATCAAACTTGAGACGCCGATAACAATATTATTTGCTGTGTTGATCTTATCTGGTCAATATATTTTGATTTTAAAAGCAGTTACGGGTGGGGTAGATTGCAACCGACTCCTTATGTACAGCAGGTTAATATAAGGCCAGGCCGAAGTAAAGTTTCACACTGTTAGTGCAAGCGTATTCTTTACTATCCACAAAAAAATATTTTAGTCTTCAGTCGAACATTTTGTATGTGAGATATAAAAAAAATAGCTTGGCCAGTTTTTCTGGTATTTATCTGCTCCTAAAACAGAATCGGTATAGTTAAGAAAAGAATGTCGACGTCTAAAGACAACACAGTCTTGACACGTATGCTTGCCCGACTCAGCCTGGTCAGCACTACTGACGGTTTAACCACCTTAAAGACTAGTGATATATATATGTTTCTGGGCCGGCTTAATTTTGACAAGACATTTATAGGCATCCACGCCTGTTAGCGGCAAGCCAGCATACATTATATTTTGTCCATCACTTAGTCATTTATGCTAAGAATAGTTCTCTAAAACGGTTAGAATAACGATAAATCTATTCGAAAAGCCATGCAGCCGTCGCAGGTCATAATGGTAATATATAATAACATGATATCTTAATAATATAAGTCACTTGCAGTATATCATATATCTATACTGCCATTAAAGTAAAGTTTTCTTCCTACTCTGAGATGATAAAAAACTATTTTTACTTATAGAAAATACCATGTCCACCACCGCCATTCTCCTCATCAATATTCCGAATAGTTACTTTTTTTAAGTAGTTATTTTTTGCTACCTGGAACTGGGGTAACTGGTAGTCAGGATTAGTTACTGTTTGGTCTATCCCCATGGTACAAAGGTGGCTTGTAGTACATATGCAGCATAAGTCGTTGTGGAAGGACACAACATTATTCTGGGCATGACTGGCATGAATATTTAATATTGCGTCGTGCTGTATTGGACAAGACTATATGGTGCAAAACACTAAGCAAATTCGTTTTTGAGTCTATCTTTTAAGATGCTGCAGCGGAAGCAGAAAATAAGATTTTTTGTGCTGGTCGACATGATAATCAATACATGCGCGGATGCTGACGCATTGCTACAGTTAACCTTGGATTTCTGGCGGTTTGTAGTTTATACATGTAACTTTTGTAGCAGTGGTTGGATTTACATTAACGTGCTATTTTTTTTGCGTGGTGTACTGCTCTGGCTTGGTATAGTAGGCTACAGTAAGTTTTTTTGTTGAGTATTATTGGCTGATTTTCTGCCCCTCTCTCCACCCTATGTCAATGTAGACTTGGCCCAGTTTGGCAGACTGTAATGGTATCCGCTAGCCTTGAGCTTAGAGTCGATGGCTCTGGGACTACTGGCGTTTCATCATTGCGATATTCGTAGTCTTTTTGTAGTGAATTCCAGTAGGATCTTAACCATTATGTAGTATCGTAACAAGTGGTAGTAGGAAAAATTAGGTATAGCTTTGCATTGAAATGGGAAAATATTATAAGACCGCCGTTGAGTTCTTAGTAAGCTTCGGTCTAAGTAGCTTTAGTTGAGATTTAAGCACTGCCTATGGTAAATAATAGATGATTTTTCTTCAGGAATATGAATGTTTACTTTTGCCTATCGGGCTGGCAACGTCTGATCCAGAGAGGCAATGTTTTTTTTTGAACTGAGCGAGATTTACTCCTATATGGGGCACATAGCGGGCGGTAGTAACTGAATGCTTCTCGGGCTGTATTTTATTACAATTTTTGGCCGTGATTTATGAACAGTTGGTGTTCTATACACTAGATGGAAATAATCCAGAAAGCAAAGATGATTAAAAAGTTTAGACGTCTTAATGTAAAAAATATATACTGACTTTTTTTTGTTGTGTCTCTAAAGCCCTCAAGCGCTCTGGGAAAATCGACTGACGGCAGCATAAGGTTGACATATATCTATCGTCTGGTTAAATTTTTTGTTACGGTTTTTTATATAGTGCTTTGGTTCGATTGTAATCTACAGTCAGGTTTACCAGTTTTAGTCGAGTTCTTCCAATTTAATTTCAAGAGACATTGATTACGAATACAGTGGTAGAAATATCGAATCCGGTATGTATAGCCTATGTTTATATTAGATTTCATAAAGTATTTATTTTTTTACATTTCTATTTAAACAAGCATCTTTTGGCTACGACAATGGACTCTGCAATGCTACGCCCGGGCAAACGAGACTTAATGGTCTTAACGGAAGAAGGTCTGTCTAGATTGTAGAATCATGGCCGACAATGGAGGTGAGTTATCTTTACGTAGCGAGTTAGCACCGTTGTTTTTTTAGCTGATAAGTCTTATTGTTCAGATAACTTAATCCTGGATGTACTTTTTTTAAGGATGATTATTACAAGATATTTTAGTAGCCCACGGTTTATTATACTCAGGCAATTGATACTTTTAATATTTTTTTATAGTTATAATATAATAGTGCATGTATACGTTTTTAGTGGTCGTTTTTTTTGTATTACGGTAATAAATAATAAAGACGCTGGGCTTCTTGAATAGCTGTGGGTGCATTTGCGCTTACCATAAAGGCAAGTGGGTGGTATTCTTTAGCGCGAAAGCAACGCTAGTCCGATTCATCCTTTATCGTAAAAAAATTGGACTAGCGACAGGCTAGTTTATCTATTGAACGGCTGAAGGGTCAGATTTTTTTATGAATGAGATCATTTGCGCCACACGCTTAGGTTATGCTTCGGATAGGTGGCCGCTCTTGTTAGCCTCAGGTTACCTTCGGTCTTTTATTTTTTTCGTAGCGTTGGTTTGATGTGAAAAAAAACTTAGAACGGATCTAAACTAGAAAAATGGGAGGCGAAAGTTTTACCTAATCGGCTGTGGAGGAAATTTTCTGGTTTTTATCGAGGCAGAGAATAGCCCGCGGTCGTGGGCAAGGGCACGTACCAGCCGTCTCTTGCTGTACCGGCGGCCCATGATAGTAGCTTATTAGTACGGTGCGCAGTCGTTTGAGCTGTGGTGAGGGCCCCAGGCAAGTCTGCCTGATTGAGGAATACTTGACGGCGGGCATGGGTTGGGCAGCCTTGGAATAGTCCTGAAGGATGTTGAGAGAGGGCCAGCAGATGGCATGGGAGGATGGGCTCTCCTAGTCGTACGTCTAGCCGTTGAGCAGCCAGCTCGGAACGAAACACCGTGGCTTCGTTAAAGGGCTGGCCCAGTGCCGCTAGATTCATTATTCCGATGCACAGTTCCGTATCCTTTGGCACCACAGGTTCATGTCCGGCCGGTACTTTAAGCAGTCGGCCTGCTGCTCCGTCGGCTTCAACAAGGATGCGTCCGGCCCCAGCCGCTTGTCGCAAGGAACCGATACACTCGGGATTAAGACCTACTAATTTACCGCTACTGACATCGAGTTTTTGAGCTATTGTCACCACTCCTTTTCGCGTCGACGTCATTGCTTTTAACTCTGCAAGCGGGTTAGTAGCAGCCGCAAATGACTCCAGCAACACTACCTCACCCGCAACGGGAGGATACATCCTTGTCGTAGTCGTCACGAGCACCAGGGTTTCTCGTTTTACCAATGCTTCTGCTAACGCATACATGAGTGTCGTTTTTCCCCCTGCTCCCACCATTACGATCACCCGCTCCTCAGGTAGTATCAACATTTGCAACGGTTGTGGAGCCATGCTCATAGCTATGGGCGACGGAAGGTGTGTGTAGGAAAGAATTTGCCGGTGAGCTTTAGGCGGTCAACGGGAAGACTAGTTTTCATGGATCCAAGTTTATTGTTTTTTTAGTATTGCTATATTATATTTTTATTCGGTAAAATTAAGAATTGTTTATCTATTCGATGATAAAAATTTTGATGATATTAATGTGGTGAGGGAAGAAGTAGTAGTGATAGCGCGGAAGGAATTTTTTAAAACAATACATCCTTTTGTTCTTTCACTACATCCGTGAGTTTTGTCTTCACTCCAGCGCGTACAGCGATGAGCTCTGCGACGATGCTAATGGCGAGTTCAGCAGGAGTTTCGGCGTCGATTGGGAGGCCTATAGGGCTGTAGACGCGAGTCAAGTCAGTGGTAGTGAATCCTCGGGAGCACAAGATGGTAAAAATGGCGTCGCGTTTACGGCGGCTGCCAATCATTCCGATATAGCAAGCGGGAGTTTTGAGGGCCTGGGTTAGGACCTCTAAGTCATAGTGGTGGCCGCGGGTGAGGATGGCGATGAAGTGGTTGGGGCCGATGATGCTGGGTTCGCAGGCGCCGACGAAGTTAGACAGAATACGGGTGATGATGGCCATGGGGAAGCGTTGTGGGTTGACGAATTCAGATCGGTCATCCACTACCTCTATGGTGAAGCCGACTTGGTGGGCAAGGTTGGCTACTGCTATTGAGATATGTCCGCCGCCGCATAGAAGAAGAGTGCTGCCTACAGTTAAGGGATCCACGAGATAACGGTGTCCGGCAAATTCGACTAGTCCTGTAGCGTGGTGGCGTAGCTTGGTTTGTACTGATTCGGGTAGTTTTTTGAATTCACTGGTCAGCCGGCGGAGTGGTGTGGTCGGGTTAGTAATGTCTATGAGCCAGGCTAGAGTGTCGATAGTCGAGCTATGTGGTCTGACAGTAGCTAGGGCGTCCTCAAAGAGAGATACGGCTGCAGGTTCAATGCGTTCGACGAGCACCTCCACCACTCCGCCGCAAATCATATCTGTGGCGGCATCGTCTCCAGTTAGGTCGTAGGTTATAAGTTCCGCCAGACCTGTGGCTAGCGCTCTGCGGCAGGCCTCAATTGTTAATGATTCTAGAAGCCCGCCGCCTATGCTTCCATGTAGAGTTCCATCCGTGGCTAGGGCAAGTTTGGTCCCAGGCAGACGTGGCGCTGATCCAATCCGGCTGGCAACGGTTGCTAGTGCTACCGCTCGTTTATTGCGTAGCTCAATAAGCACGAATGCTTCCGATGTAGCATAGGGCAGTCCAGACGATAGCGAAGATGAAAGAGGAATTTTTCCACAAAAATTTTTTTCTTTTTCCTCGAAAAATTTTATCATTGACTACCTCGTTAAATAGTCAAAATATTTAAAGCATGTTTATATATAGTTAGTAAAAAATTACTTAGAAATATAAAATTCAGAGCTAATGGCTGGAGGCTTATAGCTATAATCCGTGTCTACTTGCGACGCTACCGGTTGGTTAAACGTTATCTCAGTTATGCGAATTATAACATATATACTAAATAAGCCAACAAAGATCAAGAACGTATCTATTTTTAGTTAATGGCCTATAGAATAGTCAATATTAGCTTATTAACAGTTACGATCGTGAAACAGCATGTCGCGTCATAAAATTATAAACATGTGCAGTCCATTCTATAGCTCTAATCTCAGAAAAAATAGAGAAAATGGTGATAACGCCAGCACAGTTGACACTAATATAGAACCAGATAGACAAGAGTGGGATAGTAGCTCTGTAGAGCATAGCATAATACTTGTTGAACGAGAATGAACATTGGGCGCGCTAGATAAATACGGAAGAGCCATGATCGTACTGGAGAAAACTGCGGCTTAGAGTAAGTAAAGCTGGTCGAAGTGATGTATGGAGCTAAATAGCGTATTAGATAATGGAATTGATATAGAGCAGACCGCTAATATTTGCCTCCCTGGATGTGGAGATGATAAAGCTAAAATTTTTTTGAACAGGCAATAGCTAATACCACCTTCGAGCAAAAATAGATCCAGAGATGATTGGGCTTGTGATGAAACAACTTTAAGGTCAGGCAGTTTATGGTTAATTATAGCACAGTACTCCAGACAATAAAGAACAATACTGAGCAAGAGTATCAGTCAAGTCAGGTCATTGAGAAGTGTTAGCACCGCCATCGTCCTTATACCCCGAGTAGTACTCCGGTGAGTAAATGATGCAGCATGCCTTTTTTGATATATTTATGTAATGGTTAGACTTATTGTATTGTTTTGGTGAGGGTTGGAATATTACGTGATATCGTAAGCTTTTATTTACGCTATGTCTGGACAATTTAATATATTTTTTTTGATGGTGAAGATAGATAAAGTTCAGGCAATTACTAATTAAAAATATGTTTTTTTAAACATTATATCCAAGCTTATGCATTACATTTAATAATAATATTATAACATTGAAGTAGATACTATAAAGTATTGCTGACTACATAATCGATTACTCTATGAGAACTGTTGTTCAAGTTAATAGTTATGACAAAGCTAGCGTCCATAAATCAAAAGTTAATTACGGCGATGAGATAAAGGATGCTAAGGTCTATGATTTTTTTAAAAAATAAACTAAATCAACATAAAAGTTTTTGGACTATAGGCGATAATTTTACGGGACCACAAAAAAATAAGACTATTAGAAGGTGGCGCATGTTGTAATCCGGTTCTGTTGTGGTTTATGGATAATTATAAGCCAAAGTAGCTGGCAATGGATGACTTAGTCCTCAGTAGCGTTTTGTCCGTTATTGGTTTGATGGGATAGGCAACGTTCTACAGCATCAACGATGGTGCTATAACCTGTGCAGCGGCACATATGACCGGCATGTGCGCGTCGGATAGCCTCACGATTAGTATAAGAGTCGGCGACCGCATGTTTTTTTGTATTATCTTGCCTGGCTAGGGCGCGTTCGATGAAGGCTGTAGAAGTCATAATCAACCCCGGAGTGCAGAAACCGCATTGTACGGCCCCTGCATCTATATAGGCTTGTTGTACTGCTGAGAGTCGTCCTTCGTGGACCTCACCTTCGGCAGTCCGTACGGTTCTGCCGTTGGCCCATACGGCTAGGAAAAGACATGAATTCACAGGTGTATCGTCTACGAGTACGGTACAGGCACCGCATTCGCCAGTGCCGCAGCCTTCTTTGACCCCGGTAAGTCCTTCTCGGCGCAGGAATTCTAAGAGCGAACTTCCAGGGAGGACATCGCGGGCCAGCTCGCGACCGTTTACGGTAATGTGTATGGAGATGGTCATATGGGATTTCCTCCTTGGTGATCAGACATAAAAACTCTGGCCTGTCCTAGGGCTTTGGTGGCCGCCTTAGTTATGACACGGCCGGTCAATTCGGTTATTATGTGCAGCCGAAATTCTTTAGATGCCCGCCAGGACGTACGTGGGGTTACATCGGCGGATACAGCAGCGCGTATTGCATCAAGTGTCAAAGGTAGATCGGCTGGGGCAACTGAACGGCCAACCGCAGTCGCCTCGGCTGTTGGGCAACGTATTGGCGTGGGCGCGGCTACACCAAAGGCTAAGGCGAGATAGGTAATTTTAGCATCCGGTGCTAGTCGTACGGTTGCGGCACAGCTGACGGTGGCGATATCCTGAGCTTCGCGGGCGGCATATTTGAAAAAGGCCGTACCGACACCTCCTTTAGTGTCTAGAAATGGTTTTACAGTGGTTAGTGCATGGACTGGGAGTCGGATGGCAATAAGTAGCTCGGCTTGTTGCAGGGCTACATGGCCCGGTCCAGTGTGGAAGCCCTGCAGCGAAGTGGTGCGGACTGCGTTTGGGCCAGCCACCTCAAGTATGGCATCTAAGACCAGGAGCGGCGGCACGGAATCGGCGCTTACGGCGCCGTTGCAGATATTCCCACCGATAGTAGCTATGTTACGAATTTGCGGGCCAGCTATGGTAGCCGCGGCTTCGGCTAGCACTGGGGCATAGGCAGCCACTAGTGGTGATTCTAGTAGGTCGGTGAAGGTCGTACCTGCGCTTATGACTAAGACGCCTTCATCATTTAGGCGAATTCCACGTAGCTCGGGTAGGTCGTGTAGATCTACGAGGTTGCCTGCGTCGGCGTGGCCAGCGCGTAGTTGTATGAGGAGGTCAGTGCCGCCGGCTATAGGCCGTGCTGTAGGATTAGCCGCTAGGAGCCTAATAGCTTCGGCTACGTTGGAGGCCTTTTGGTAGCGTTTGATGGCGTACATAGCAGTTATCCTTGCAGTAGCCCGGCGCGCCGGAAGTGCTTAAAGAGGGTGCGTGGTGTGAGGGGGATCTCATCGATGCGTACGTCGGTGGCATCCCACACTGCATTGCGAATGGCTGGTGCAAGTGCGAGGATAGCTGGTTCGCCAAGAGATTTGGTACCGTAGGCGCCTGTTGGTTCATAAGGCTCCACGAAGGCAGCGCGTAGATCAGGCAGATCTAGGCAGGTAGGAAATTTGTAGTCGAGCAGATTAGCATTGCGCACTCGGGCTGTGGTTGGGTCCACTAGGATTTCTTCGTAGAGCGCCCAACCGACACCCATGGCCATGCCCCCGTGCACTTGTCCGGTGGCGAGCAAAGGGTTAATTACTGTACCACAGTCATGGACACTGAGCATATCTAGAACTCGGGCCTGACAGAGAGGCACGTCCACTTCCACTTCTACAAAGGTGCAGCAGAAGGAAGGTGGATTAGCATGAGTTTTGACCGATGCCTCACCGCTGAGTTGGCCGCCGCGTTGGATATGGTAGAAGGCGTCTATAGCTATATCCGCAAGGGCTATATCTATTAAAGTTTGATCAGCAAGTACTGAAGACGTATTGAGTTTAGCAAGAGCTACAATACGTCCATTTTGTAGGTCGAGTCTAGCTGGATCTTGCTCCAGCATGCGTCCAGCGTGTTCAAGAATACGGCCACGGAGTTTCAAGGCCGCGGCCTTGATTGCAGCCGAAGCCATGAATGTCTGGCGAGAAGCAAACGCGCCAGGATCAAAAATGCCCCAGTCTGTATCTTGGGTGGAGATGACATGCACGGCACCGACTGGAATGCCCACAGTGTGGGCAGTCATCTGGGCGAAAATTGTGTCTGCACCTTGTCCAATTTCAGTGGCGCCCACGGCCAAGCATACAGTGCCGTCCTGGTTCAGAGTGCAGCGGGCGCTAGAGGTTTCGGCAGAGATGGGGTAGACGCCGGTACCGAAGCTAGCGCAAGCTATGCCCAAACCGTAGCGCAGAGGGCTTGTCTGCTCTAGCCGCTTCCGGAGCATGGTTGCCTGGCGTTCGTCCCAGTGGAAGAGGGCGCGCCCTTTTTCTAGACATTCGACTAAGGCATGAGTGGCGATAGGTACCTTTTTTAACGGGTTGACGTCTCCTGGCCGACCTACATTGGCGATGCGGAATTCTACTGGGTCTTGGCCTAATTCCTTTGCAGCCTGTTCGACAAGACAGTCTACAGCGTACAGTATTTGAGGCGAGCCATAGCCACGCATAGCCCCGCCTACGGGAATATTTGTATATACTGTGCGGGCATGGAAGGCGAAAGCAGACCGAGGGTAGAGGGCCGGGCCTTTGGCGCCCCCAGCAGAGGCGATGGAATGGCCATGGGAGGCGTAGCCTCCAGTATTAGAGAGTACATCCAGAGATATGGCAGTGATCTTTCCTTCACGAGTGGTCGCCAAACGGCCGTGTATGTCCATAGGATGGCGGGTACGAGTGCCAAGCATACATTCTTCGCGGGATAGTTCCAGTTTTACAGGCACACCGCCGAGGTGCATAGTTAAAAAGGCGACCATGGGTTCCAGGATGACATCTTGCTTGGCTCCGAATCCTCCGCCGACGTAGGGCTTGAGCACGCGGACGCGGCTCCAGGGGATTCCTAATGCCTGGCCTACTACGCGGCGACAGATGTGAGGGATTTGAGTAGAACTCTGGATGATGATACGTTCCAGGTCGTCCATCCAGGCGATGGCTATGTGGTTTTCAAGGTGGCAGTGTTGGACGATGGGGGTGTGGTATCGGCCGGAAACAACTATGTCGGCTGCGGCTAGTAATGTTTCAGGATCTTCACCACAGGTAAAGGCATGTTCGCCTAGCAAATTACCTTTAGGATGCAGGGCTGGAGCATTCTGGGCTAAGGCGGCTTCAGGGTCGGTGAGTGGAGGCAACTCATCGTAGTCTATGGTCACCAAACGTACGGCCTGTGCGGCCGTGAGGGCGTCTGTTGCTACCACTATAGCTACTTCATCACCGTGTACGCGTACATAGTCCGTAAGTAAACGGCGGTCTGCCACGTCACGTTTAGCTGGGTCTAGATGCCATGGATGGCCAGCTGTGGTAAAAGGATGTGTCGGAACGTCAGCTGCAGTAAAAACAGCGTCTACGCCGGGTAAGGCCAGTGCAGCTGTAGAGTTGATGGTACGCACTAGACCATGGGCGATGGGACTGCGTACATAAGCTGCAACACGTTGCCCAGGCATGGTGAAGTCGTCGGTAAAACGCGCGCGACCGCTAACTTTAGTTGGTCCGTCTATGCGCGGCAAGGGCTGGCCAATGGTCATATTTTCGCCTCCATGTGATGGGTCTTCAAGATGGGGAAGCGTTCTCGGACTGCAGATACCACTCCAGCACCCACAGTAAGGGCCTTATCAGAAACTAGATGGCAAAAGCTTGGGTCTGCCTGTGGATTCACGTCCCCTAGCTTTGTCCCACAACTTACGAAAGTAGCATCCCTCAGGAGACCGTGCAACACTCCATCGATGGTTGCATGAACTAATACTTCCGTGTTTTCGGTTGTTTCGGGCACGATCCGGCCCACTATTCCCCCTGTAGTTACTGTATGTCCAATGTCCCGTCTGGTGTGAAACCATCCAGCCAACGGGGCGCGTAAAACGCGTTCTGTAGTGTACCCGTTGATGGCGCTAGGAATGCCGGTGTTGGCTGCGGCTGGCCCTTTGGTGATAACTAGGCCCAGGTTCGATCCTCGTTGCGTCTCGATAACACAATGTACGTCTTCTCCGGCACGGAAGCCCGGTCCCAGACCAATGACCAAGGGTGCATCGGCCACGGTAGTGCCGGTATTGCGTTTGGCTAGTATGGCGTCTATCACTATCGCTGGGTTAAGCGCGGCGATAGTAGTACCAGCTGGATCCACAAGGAGGGGGAGTTCCCCGGCGGCCCAAATTAAGGGCAGATCAGCTATGGTATGGGCTCGTACAGCGGTTAATCCTTCCACTATGTACCGTCCCAGATGTACGGCCTCGGCTAGAGCTACCCGACGGCGTACGGCCATGGGTGTGGGTGTTTCCAGGAGTATCAGACAATGGTAGCCGGCCCGATACAGAGATAAAGCCACCCCAGTAGCTAAGTCACCGGCGCCACGGATGATGATACAGAACCTGATCTGTCTTGAGGAGTTCGACGAGGTGTCGGGTGACAACTTAATCATGGTGCGGTTAATTTATTTGTTTAGGGAGAGTAGCGGAGGCAAGGGGCGGCCGTCCGTCCGTCAGAGAGAAGAACAAGGCTAGCTCTACGGCGTTGATCAGATCTGCGGTCTCGATTCCTTGCGCTAACTCTACAGACAGAGCTTCAAAGGTCACAGGATCGAGCTCGGCGATCAGTGTGGCATCGATATATCGCAGCCGTTTTCTACCCGTGGGGACTATGAGTGTTGCCGTTTTGCCTCGTCGTACAGCCTTCAGATGACCTGGTGCGGCTAGGAAGTAGCCTTCCCCGTCCGCAGCGAAACTTGCTTCGGAAAGGTGCCACCGAGGTTTGTCGCGATAGGGTGCGCCGCTGGAAGGACAGAAGGTAGCGCAATTACCGCAGGCGTTGCAAAGATCGGCCAGGTTGACTACCTGAAAAGGTTGGGTGAGTTGCATGTGACCCAGTGTTTCTAGCCGTACTGAACCGTCTGACGGATTGACTTCGCGTACGACGCGTTGAATAGGCAGCCGGCGTGGGGCCGTGGGCAAGGCTATGTTAGCCCGATTAGGGCAAACCGAGACGCAGATATTGCATATAAGATCGCACTGGAGACAACGGCCGGCCTCGGCAGATGCGGTCGACGGGTCGAAGAGTCTAGCTGGACTGGCTAGATGAGCCAAGTCATGTCGAGCTTTACGTAGAGTTAGCTTGGCCAGGGTAGCAGCATCCCGAGGTCGGTCATCGGGTGGAGCGGCTATTAGCCGGCCAGCCTCTCCTTGTCGTTCCAGCCAGGCCACGGCCAGACGATGACCTTGCCCTACTGCGCTGGGGAGCACGCCAGGTCCGGAGAGTATGACAGGTCGAGCCTCCAGGATCGCTAGGCCATTCGTTGGGAAACCGGGTTGGAAAGTCACACCTAAAGCTAGGAGTGCTTCTAGGTCGGCTACCGTAGCTAGTGCAGCCCTGCATTTACCGTGTTGATCTGCAAAAGCCGCAGCTATAGCCTCTCGATCTAGCACGGGCCGGCCGTTTATGTCGCGTAGTACGATAAGACCATCGTCTAGTCGGCCGCCGCCAAATACATCGGTTTCATAGAGAGCTACATCGTAACCGGCTAGTGCTAGATACCAGGCGCAGGACAGACCAGTAGGTCCGGACCCTAGTATACCCACTCGTCGGTCTAGCCGTTCCATTACTGCCGGTCGCATTGGCCTTAGATTGCCTGCCCTGGTAGCACAATCCTTAATCTCGCGTATGGCTAAGGGTGCGTCGTTATAGCCGCGTACACAGTGTTTACGGCATTGGCGGTCGCAGACTAGGCTGAGAGTATGGGGTAGAGGATTGGTGGCTAGGATAGTGGCCAAGGCTAAATCCATGCGGCCACGGGCTGTAAAATCAAGGTAACGTGGAATGTCCTGTCCGGCCGGACAAGCCAGCTGGCAGGGTGCAACAGCGCAGTCGAAGTAAGGTAGAGCACGGGAGGGCTTGGCTACACCGTGGCCACGGTGAGGGGTGGCATCCTTGCGGTAGCGAGGGTTAGCTGATACGGCTGCGGCGTAGTTGTGTAAATTAACTAATGTTGCAGTTTGTTGGATGTCGATTGGCATGTCGCTCTGTTGGGCCCGAGTTAAAGCCAGACTCGTCAGATCCGGGGCTCCGGCCGTGGCCATGGCTGTGCCTAAGACGTCTAAGTACTGCTGCAGTCGGCCGTAGCCGCCTGGCTTAAGCAGATCAGTACATACGGTTACAGGCCACATGCCGCAAGCTAACACATCCACTATATTGTCTGAGTCCACTCCGGCGCAGAATGAAATATCTAGACTACCACCGAAAGCTTCTTGTAGGGTATCGGCCAGGACTATGGCCACGGGGTGTAGTGGTCGGCCGCTTAAATAGACCATCTGTTCCCTCTCAGGCAAGCCCGAGCCACGGTTTACAGTTTCTAAAGTGTTAGTGAGTTTGAGAGAAAAGTGGACGCCGGCTTGGATTGCGGCATCTTGCAGTGAGCGAATGAGATCCATGGCCTGGGGCATGGCCAAATCATGGCCGAAGGCAGCATCGGGAATTTCTACGTCAAAGCCCAAGGTGCTGTTGACAATTCCTCGTACCCGTTCTGGGCCGAGGAGCGTGGGGTTAAGTTTTATAGCTGTGGGTAAGTGTCGTTCCTCCAAGAAATAGCGACCGATGCGTTCGATTTCATCTGGGGGGCAGCCGTGCATGGTGGAAAGAGTAAGGGAATCAGCTAGGCAAGTCGTGATAGACAGACTGGCTAGGGCCGGATAAAGTGGTGTGAGTCGTTCTCGCAGGCTGGCTAACTCGGCGTGACAGTCCCTCATACGATCTAAGAAACGTTGTACAGGGGGGCTCTGGATGCCGGTCAGATCGTAGCCTACACTCATGGTAGCTGCAAAACCGGGCTCTTTCCCGGTAAAGCCTAAACGGTGGCGTAATAAGTGTATGAGTACGTATGACAGTAAGTATTGCTCAAAGGATTTATCCAGTCGGAGTTCTTGCGACCACTCACAATTATATCCTTCATCGGCTGCGGCGATACAGGGCCGGGTAATAGTCAGTTCGTCCAATATTTGCACAGTTTTAAGCTCAATCCACCGTGCACCGCAGAGCCAGGCGGTTACAATATTCTGAGCCATTTGTGTATGCGGCCCAGCGGCTACGCCCAAAGGCGTCTCTAACAGTCGCCCCTGATGCCGTAGTCGGAAGGGATCGTCCGGCCTCGGGACAAAAAAAAGTTCCGCTGGGATGTCAAATATTTTTCCATGTTCGAGATCAGCTAAGATCCAGGCAAGTAGGCGCTCAGGATCTAATGGAAAGAAATGATCACGTTGCATAGCAAATCCTCATTGTTTGCTAAACTTAGTTAAAAAAATATGACTTCTCATAAGTTCCATTACAGGCTTATGGTTAATAAAGTCAAGTGTTGATGTTAGCAATACTAAAAAAAATATATTATATGCCATAAATTATTATTATTTTTATATTTTTTTTAATTATCTTAATATTTTTTTGACAGAAATTTTAGCTATTTTTATAATTTAAGAACTACGAAAAAAAAGAACATAAATATTATGTGTGTTATCAGATCATTGTTGCACTATTTACGGATGGTGGATATTTTTACCAGCTAAAATTTTGGAGCTGAGCCAATTAAGTATCTGGATTTATTTGAATTTAAAGTTCAAGATTACAATATTAAAAAAATATCTTATATACTATTTTTTTAGCCATGATGAGCGATTTTATAAATATTAGTTTCGGCGAGCTCTTCTAGAATAATTGGGACATCGGCTTTAATAATTATCATGAACATGTTTTTTTATATCATGTGGGATCGGTTGTACTTTAAACGTTCAAGTATTGTATTAATATTAAAAATAACTATAACTATAATTTTAATGCCGTCGTAAGCAATTATGGTTTGGTAGTCGTCGTCTATTAGCTTGGCTATATCTCAAACTGAGACTATCTAAGTTGCTACAATATCAGCGAAAGTATTATTCAGTATCATTAATAATATATAAATAATAATATATAAACAATACGCCTTTAATATGTTTTTCATGAAGAATAGTGGCTATGTGGTGATATCCTGTTTTTTTTGTATACGTTATGACCAGTGTAGTTTTCAAGAGTTGCGCATCGCTTGCAGCCCTTAGATGTATCCGCTTCTAGAAGCTCTATGGTATTAACATGACACGCGTATAAGGGCGATATGTGCGTCTTTGAGACTATAGCCACGTAGGCGATTTGGAACTCCGGTTGAACCGATACTATCTGTACTCGGTCCGGTATCTCACCGTAACCATTGACTTTACTGTGAAATAACTTCAGCAGTGCGGCTGGCAGTATATTTAACATGATCGTCATCGCCTATAGGCTGCTATCGTAATTGCTGAGATAGCGCTTGGACCTTAATGATTGGGCAATGCCGCGGTAATCATATTTTTTAAGTTATGTGGATACCAAATATCCTTTGAAAATCTTTACTAGCTCGTCTGATTTATTCAGATTGTTATTATCTAGAGTATTTTGGACGGCGTCTTTAATGTGAAAATTTTAACGGCCGCATGTGACACTGGTATCGCTACCCTTAACATAATTCTGCTGTGGCGGTGTGGTCGAGAAGGATAATGTTTTCGCCATTTCCGCAGATAGTGCGGATGATGCATTTTAGATGTGTGGGTCAAGCAGCACTTTGTTCGGTGGTATGGTATGGCCTAGTTAGCGGTAGCAGCACTAATGATTTCTATCTGGGCGTGAGTGGCGCACATCAGCCATTGTAGATTTTAAAGGCTTAATCGTTTTTTGTTAACAGTAGAAATCCAGTAGCTCGATATGCTCCATGGTTTATAACTAACGGTCAAGCTATTGATAGTCGTAAGGTTCCGGCATCAGCATTGTGATGAGGGCAGGACTGCTGGCATTTTTTTTTGAGGAAAAAGTATCTTATGAGCATCGAGAGCATAGCCTACAATGCATTGAGGTATATTCATCCTGTTTACTATATTCATCCTGATTTACGTAGTAGTATTGCAGCCAGGTCCGACTATGTTGATCTTGAGGATTAGTATCTTGCATAACTGTAATATGAAGGACTTTAAACAAAGTCCGAGCAGGACTCATTGAGTCTTTTTGATGTAAGCTTCGTTATGCTCAACTGGAGAATGTTTTAAATCTTTTGAACTGCAATTTTAGCTGTGAATTCGATTTATCGGGCAATTTATCCCGCCAGGCTAGATAACGGACTATTGGTTTGTATTGCCGCAATATGTGGCGTTCGATGACCAAACCATTTTATTTTTTGTCGGAGTCTCGGAGCATAATTTTGTTCTCATAATATCCTTAATATTTAAACGGGCAGCATTAGGACCTGCTCAAGGAGTCCGAATCAGTTGTTATTTGGTTGTTGTTCCTAAATAGTCACCTCTCGTAATGGGACGGCTAGCCCTAAAGTTTTTTTGTAGCTGCGTATAGTTGCCAGACTGAGGGCCTAGTATCAGACGGTTAGTTCTACCTGAGGTTCCGGCGGTTTAGACATCCTTAAAACAGACTCAACATCAGACTAGCGAGGCGGGCCTACTTATAGAAAAAGATTTCTGGGGGTTGCCGGAGCGTTTGCTATATTTTAGCCGAGGCTTGTATATATTCCGCAATATTTTTCTCAAACATCTTTTCCGATTCGATTCGTAAAAGGAATTACCTGCTATTCAACCTTTAGCCGAGGTGATTCTCTGCCATTATACACAGATTGATATTATAATTGATTTTTCGACTGTTAATGTTGCCAGGCCTTCAAATTCCATAAAACATCGCCTGGGCTGAATAGAAATTTTTTTGTTTGTAATAGTACGATGGGAGGCCTTGCCTTAATAGAGATCTTATTTTAGTGACATTTAGCACTATGCCAGCTTATATTGTTTTCGTTTTTTTATTCTACATAATGCTTGAATATTCAGCTAACGTAGACTAAAAATGTGCGTTCCCCGAGCGTTAGACAATAAGCGAGGAGCCTATGATCAAACTTCATATTAATAACCGCCCTTTTCAATTCGAAGGCGACCCACGTACTTCTCTACTTACCTTCCTGCGCTTGGATTTGGGGTTGACTGCGGCTAAAGATGGCTGCTCAGGCCAGGCTACCTGCGGCGCCTGTTTGGTAGAGGTTAACGGCCAGGCAGCTATGGCTTGTTCCACCCAATTAGGTCGGCTCGAGGGCGCCCGAGTAGTAACTATTGAGGGATTTCCCGAGTTCTTACGCCGTGTGTTGGGTCGTGCTTTTGCGGATAAAGGGGCAGTACAGTGTGGCTTTTGTACCCCTGGCTTTTTAACCCGCACCAAAACATTACTAGCGGACAACCCTAACCCGACCCGCGCTGAGGTTGTTCATGCTCTACGCTTCCATCTTTGCCGTTGCACGGGATATGTAAAAATTGTGGATGCTATACTCGAGGCTGTAGTTTCTTTGCGCTGTGGGGGAGAATCTAACAATATCGGTATTTCTGGGGAGGATACGGATACTGGCCCTGAAGTGGGAGTTGGTATGGCCCGACCCAAACGTAGTGCCGCGGCACGGGCTATAGGTGCAGTGCCCTTCTTGGATGACCTAGGAATTCGCCACGATCTAGCCTTGGCTGAGATGGTCTACGGGGCCCTTCGCTTTACTGATCACCCTAGGGCTCGGATTGTTGCCATCGATTCCAGTCCGGCCATGGCCATGCCCGGCGTGCTTGCTGTGTTGACTGCCACCGATGTTCCGGGTCGACGATACACTGGTATGCTTGTCAAGGACTGGCCGCTTTACGTCGCTGTGGGAGAGACTACTTGTTACATTGGAGATGTACTTGCCTGTGTAGTGGCAAAGAATGAGATTCTAGCTCGGGCTGCAGCCTCGGCCGTGCGTGTAGAATACCAGGTCCTTGAGGCGCTTACCGATCCAGTAGAGGCCGTGACTAGTTCCATTCTGGTTCATCCGGAGCGCCCAGAGGGTAATAATATCTTATCTATCAAGACTATTCGGCGCGGTGAGCAGCCCGGTGGTCCAATTTTGGCCATCGAGGATGTCCTGGCCGCTTCGACTCACGTGGCTGTAGGCACTTTTTCCACTCCAGCCATTGAGCATGGTTTTCTAGAGACTGAATGTGCTGTGGCCACCCCCTGGATATCCCCTGCAGGGCCTGGCGTACATCTATACTCTCAAGGCCAAGGTATCTACCACGATCGTGAAGATGTAGCCGGTCTGTTAGGGCTGTCCGAGGAAGCGGTGCGTGTTACCTTGATAGACGCTGGCGGTGCCTTTGGTGGCAAAGAGGACCTCTCGGTGCAAGGGCATGCTGCTTTGGCTGCTTATAACCTTGGCCGGCCGGTTAAGGTTCGATTTTCTAGGCCCGAATCTTTGCGTTGCCATCCAAAGCGTCATGCCATGCAGTTGGAGTACGCACTGGGCTGCGATGCCATGGGTCGGTTTACAGGCCTCAGAGCGCGTATATTAGGCGACAGTGGAGCTTACGCTTCTCTTAGCGCGGCAGTTTTGGCCCGCGCCGCTACTCATGCTACCGGCGCTTACCACGTACCATGTGTGGATGTGGAGTCCATGGCTGTCTTTACTAATAATCCCCCGGCTGGGGCTATGCGCGGTTTTGGTGTCAACCAAGTCACCTTCGCCATGGAAGGCATGGTGGAGGAACTTTGTGTTCGAGGCGGCTTTGACCCTTGGCAGTTTCGTTATGATAATGCGCTGGATACCGGCCGCCTGACTTGTGCGGGCCAGCAGTTGGGGAAGGGCATCGGCCTGCGTAAGACTTTAGAGGCGGTTCGAGAGATCTATCGCGCTGCTCCGGCAGCTGGGTTGGCCTGCGCTATTAAGAACTGCGGTATTGGTAACGGGATTCCTGAATATTGTCGGGTGCACCTTGATGTGCTCCCTGGCGGACGTCTTGTCCTGCACCACGGATGGACTGACATGGGCCAGGGTCTTCATACCGTGGCCGTGCAGTTAATCTGTGAGGCTTTGGCCCCGATTTTGCCGCTGGCGGTTGAAGTGGTTACCGACACTGCTTCGGATGCGCCAGCCGGTTCTACTACGGCCAGTCGTGGCACTTTTCAACTCGGCCACGCTGTGCTTGTCGCTGCTGATAGGCTTAAGGCGGATCTAAAGTCCACTGCAGGTGATCTCACATCCCTGGCCGGCCGTCGCTATACTGGTGAATATCTGGCTAAAGACACCGCCGGCGATGGCGAACCTGGTACCTTCTGTAACCATATCTCTTACAGTTTTGCCACGCACTGTGTGGTTTTGGACGCGGCCGGGTGCATTGAGCATGTGGTGGCGGCCCACGACGCGGGACGTATCGTCAACCCCATACTTTTCGAGGGCCAGGTGGAAGGCGGCGTGGTCATGGGTCTAGGCTATGCTCTTTCGGAGCGGTTGCCCCTCAAAGATGGTCGGCTCATGTCTAATCGTTTAGCTGCTTGCGGTTTACCGCGGTCTACAGACGTGCCAGTTGTAACAGTTGTTGCTGTAGACTCTTGGGATCCCGAAGGGCCTTGTGGCGCTAAGGGCGTAGGTGAAATTAGCAGTATCCCCACGGCGCCAGCTGTTGCCAATGCCTTCTTTCGTTATGACGGACAGCTTCGTCGCGACTTACCACTTGTCCGGCCTGTGGCTGATATGATTTCGCCATCTGAAATATAAAAGGAGTACACCATGACCTTATACCTTAAAAATGTTAACTGGCTTGATCTCGACGCCACAACACTGGCTTCCGGTCATTTGGCCGTGGAAGAAGGTCCGCGAGGTAGTCTGGTCTTCTTGCCTGATTTTCCAGTCATGGCCGAACTCGAGCCTGATGACCGGGTACTTGACTGCCACGGACAGCTCGTCACTCGGGCATTCGCTTGTGGTCACCATCATATTTATTCGGCTTTGGCCAGAGGCATGCCCCCAGCTCCCAGCATTCCCAGGAATTTCACTGAGATTCTTAAATTTATTTGGTGGCGGCTGGACAAGTGTCTGGATCTAGAGATGATAGAGGCTAGTGCCTTAGCTACGGCTCTGGCTTGTGCTAAGCACGGAGTCACTTATGTAATTGACCATCACTCCTCGCCTTTAGCTGTGAAAGGGTCGCTTACCATTATCGCTCGGGCCTTTGAGCGTATCGGTCTTGGTCATCTATTATGTTACGAGATCAGCTGTCGCGATGGGGCTGGCCCCATGGAGGCCGGCCTGGTGGAGACCGATACCTATCTTCAGTCAGGCCGTAAGGGTCACATAGGCTTGCACGCCTCTTTCACCGTGGACAATGATTTATTACGACGGGCGGTACAGTTTGCTCGCAGACACCGGACAGGCATCCACATCCACGTGGCTGAAGATTTAGCCGACCAGAAACATTGTCTAGCCACTTATGGTACACGGGTAGTCCATCGCCTAGCCGAGGCTGGCGTACTCGATCTGCAACATACTATTCTTAGCCACTGTATTCATTGTGACATGTCCGAGCGAGAATTAATCCGTAACTCACCGGCATGGGTAGTCCAAAATACCGAAAGTAATCAGAATAATGGTGTCGGACTCACTGGTTACGCTGAATTCGGTCCTCGAGTTATGTTCGGTACTGACGGCATGCACTCAGATATGTTGCGTAGCGCCCGAGCCTCCTATCTAGCCGGGCAGACGTTGGAGTCCCTATCTCCAGCTAGTGTTTACGCTAGATTTCGGGCGGTGCATAGCTACATTGCAGCTTTGGATACATCAGGTGATGGGCCCAATAATCTCGTAGTGCTCGATTATGATACGCCTACGGACTTGACGCCAGATAATTTTTTCAGCCACTTCGTCTACGGCTTAGAAGCTGGCCATGTACAAACTGTCATAGCCCAGGGCCGGGTTATAGTGGAGGAAGGCCGATTAGCGACTGAGGACGAGGAAGATATTTTATTGTACGCTAAAGAGCAGGCCCGTCGTCTGTGGGCTAAGTTACGGGAGACTAACTAAATATGCGTTTAGTTATCGTCGGTGGAACTATAGTCACGGCCTCTGAAACTTTTCCGGCCGATTTACTGATAGAGGACGGCCGCATCATAGCTTTAGGCGAGCAATTGCCACGAGATGGTGTTCAGGTGCTCGATGCTGCGGGTTGCTTGGTGATTCCTGGCGGTGTGGATGTGCATACCCACTGCGAGTTGGCTATGGACGAATTTGGTAACGTTTCCAATAGTTTTGGAGCTATTCGCGTGTCTGATGATATGTATTACGGTACTGCAGCTGCGGCTATGGGCGGCACTACTTGTATTGTGGAGCACCCGGGGTTTGGCCCGACTGGTTGTAGCCTCTTTCATCAACTGGAAGTTTATGCTAGGATAGCCTCTGGTCGAGCTGTAGTAGATTACGCTTTCCATGGCGTACTCCAGCACGTAAATCAGGCTATTCTGGATGAAGTGCCTAAGATGGTGGCTACCGGCTACCCCACCCTTAAAGCATACCTTACATATGGGTATGCTTTAGATGATGTGGCGCTTTTGGCCGTGCTTGATGTTTTGACAAATGCTGGAGGCCTGCTTACGGTGCATGCCGAGAATCATGCCATTGTCACCTACCTGGCCGACCGACTACAGAAGACTGCCTCCGCCGACCCTTTGAGCCTGCCCAAGAGCCGCCCCCCAGCCGCAGAAGCTGAGGCTGTACAACGGGTTCTGGCTTTAGCTGGAGTGGTACGAGAAGGGGGTGTTCCAGTTTATTTAGTGCATCTCTCTACCGCCGCCAGCCTTACTGCAGTGCGGGCGGCGCGCGCAGCCGGGCAGATCGTTTTCGCCGAAACCTGCCCTCAGTATCTACTTTTGGATCAGAGCCAGTACGCTAAAACCTGGGCTGTAGAGGCAGTGGAAGGTAAAGATAAGGATATGCGAATACCGTATGAACTTAGTCGCCGTTTCACCGGTCCGGTTGGTCTCAAGTACATTATGGCTCCGCCCTTACGGCCGACTACAGATGTCGCCGCCTTATGGCAGGGACTTACTGACGGCTCAATTGATGTTGTAGCTACCGATCACTGTGCTTTCTCTTTGGCCGATAAGCTCGATCGTTATGCCCGAGCTGGCAGCGATATATTTGCCAGCCCGGGCGGCATCCCTGGTATCGAGACTCGACTACCGCTCCTTTTTACTTATGGTGTGCTCGCCGATCGTATTAGTCTACCGCGTTTAGTAGCCCTCACTGCTACTAACCCGGCCCGTATTATGGGTCTTGCCCCAGCCAAGGGTAACCTCTTTCCCGGTGCCGACGCTGATATTGCGATCCTTGATCCAACTGCCGAGCACACAATCAGCGCTATCACCCTGCGTCAAGCTGTAGACTATACCCCATTCGAAGGTTTGCCAAGCCGTGGTTGGCCGCGTCACGTTCTTCTGCGAGGCTTCTTCGTTGTTCATAATGGCTGTCTCGTGGCTAATCCTGGCGTCGGTCGTGAATTGCGAAGGCAGCTAAGCTAATACTGTAAGTGGATGTGTAGGTGATATCGCGATGTTTGTATCCAAAAGGGTAGCATAGTCGGTAGGAGTATCTATATCGGCGAGGATGGTGGGGGAGTTTAAGCACAGCTTAGTTATAGGTGTATATGGATGATTGAGGAATGGGCTGGCACCAGTATCGCCAGTGAGGGTTTGGATTTGGGGGAACCAGACGGCAGGGATAAGGACAGGATTACCGCGGTGGCCCTGGTAATAAGGGACGACGAAGGCATGTTGTGCGGCGGCGAAAGCAGCGAGTATACGGTGGATAGTATGCGCGGTGACTTGAGGCATATCGCCAAGGAGAACTAGGGCGCCGGAGGTATTATGCGGAAGAGCGGCCAAGGCGGCCGCAAGGCTGGCAGCTTGACCTGCGGCAACGTTTGGCACCGGGATAAGGTGTGGATTTATTCGGTTGGGAGGCACAGTGGTGACGACCAGAGCGATAAGGGCGGATGATGCGGGGTCGTGTGGGTTGTAGGTTAGCATTATGGGATGGAGGCCGGTAGTGTAGACGGTGTTGAGAACGTGTGCTACCAGAGGCTGACCATGCCAGGGTAGTAGCAACTTGGGGCACCCCATACGCCGAGAGGTACCTGCGGCTAGGATAATGACTGCGATATCGGGTGCTATATTATAAAAAATATTAGTTTTTATTGGATATGATTTTATCATGGGATACCTTAACGTAATTTAGATACAATAGTTGTCTGATAAGACGGTTCTGAGGTGGTGGTTAAGGGTCAAGTTGCATTGAGGCCGTAACTTTTACATTTACGGTATAGGGTCGCTAAGCTGATGCCTAAAGCCGTAGCAGCAGCTTGTTTACCCTTGAGTCTAGGGCCGCAATGGTAGAGGGCTGAGGCTATAGCACGACGTTCTAGCTCAGCCAAAGGTAATATTTGTGGTTCGGCGTTGTGAGTCGGGATTATTTTAGAGGTCGGCAAGGTAGGTAGGCGGGCAAGGGTTGAGGCATAGATTGAGGGAGAGGCAGTTAGCGTACTAAGGGCTTCGCGTAGAGCCGGAGGCAATAGGCTTATTTGGGGCCGGCTATTTTTAGGTAATACATTGACCAGGAACTCTAAGGCGTTTTCCAGCTCTCGTACGTTACCTGGCCAAGGATAATGGGTGAGGGCAGTGATGAAGGTATCATCTGGGGCCGGTACGACCTTGCCAAAACGGGCTGCGTATCCGGCCAAAAAATGTTTTGTGAGGATGCCGATATCTTCGGTCCGTTCGCGTAGGGGGGGCGTAGTCAAGGGTATGACGTGCAGCCGGTAGTAGAGATCTTCTCGGAATCGGCCCTGACGAATAAGTCCGGGTAGGTCATCGTTTGTGGCGGCGATGATTCTAATATCTAAAACGATATTATGGTTTGAGCCTAGTCGCGTTAGTTGTCGCTCCTGGAGCACTCGCAGAAATTTGGCCTGTAAGGAAAGAGGCAGACTACCGACTTCGTCTAAAAAGAGCACCCCGCCTTGGGCCAGCTCGATACGTCCTATGCGGCCTTGATGGTTCGCTCCGGTGAAGGCTCCGCGGGCATAGCCAAAGAGTTCGCTTTCTAGAAGTTGGTCTGGGATGGCGCTGCAGTTAATGGCCATAAAAGGTCCATTAGCTCGGTTGCTGACCCTGTGGATAGCCTGGGCTACTAGCTCCTTACCTGTGCCTGACTCCCCAGTAATGCATATAGTTGAGGTCGAGGCAGCTACGCGTCCGATGAGCTCTTTGAGTTTTTGGATAGCCTGAGATTTGCCCAGAATGGCGTCCAGTCCTGTGTTTCGGTCGATGCTGGCTGGGGTATTTATTATGGTTGCGGATAGACGCGGTATTGTCTCGAAGACGAGTACTCGAGCGAACTGTGGATCGGCTGAGGTCAGGTCCGTGAGTTGCCCACATACTGATAGTTGACGACCGTCCACAATAAATTTGATTTCCTCCTGATCTGAAACTTGGTTCCAGGTGCGGGACAGAGTGAGTGTAGCCGGCAGTTCTGTAGTAGGTAAACTAAGTTTTCGCCGGGCTAGCGCGTTCATATAGCGTACTTTTCCGGCAGCGTTGAGCACTATGACTCCGTAGGTGCTGTGGTCTACGATATGAAGTAGGAACTCAATTAGTTTTTCGGCCCGAGTTAATTGTTGGCATTCAGCCAGCTTGTGTCCAATGAATTCAGCCATATGAGCTAGCAGGTCGGTGAATATATCCCGTTGCGCCAATATTCGTTCCCGTTCGGCCTGAGTAAAGCAGACCAGCCCTATGATTCCGGCTATCTTACATGGTGTACTGGTAGTGCCGGCAGTGCTTAGATCGAGGATGGGCATGCATAAGGATAGCGTTTCATAACAGTCAGCGTGGTTGGAGCAGTGCTGACAGAGGGGATGTTCTTTGGGATTATCTAGGAAGAAAGGACGTTTAATCCGCATAACGTGGCGGTAAATTTCTCCCTTTTCGCGAATGCTGCGGCCTACGGCCGCAGCATAGAGACCAGTACCGGCGATGCGTACAAGTTCAACGTCTATCACCTCTACGTCAATACCTGTCACAGTGGCGATAATCTCGGCATAGCGGGCGACGATGGGTTGGATTGCAGCAAGCATTGGACGAGTCTTAATTTTTTATGTGTAGGAAACTTTTTATTAGATATCGTATCTTTTTACTTCAGGAAAGTCTTTTATAATCTTTTTTATTGCAAACATCTTAAAAAATATTATATGATTTACTAAAATAAGTAATGATACATATTTAATATGCTTTATTAGTACATTGTAAGTTTATATATGAAAACTTCTTTATTTTTTATTTTTTTTTCCGCAATAGGCTGAATTGTTTTGCTGTGACTAACGTACGGCTTACTCACGGTGACCACAATTGTTATCGTTTAGCTTGAAAGTTATCAAGACTTCGGCGTGTAGCTAAGGGTGTGGCCAAACTTAGACCTAGTAAGTTTAACTTTTTCAGAATGATCATGACCACAAACTGTGCCTTTCAATATGTCATTGTTGCTCAAATGACTATATTCGTACCCTTCGTCACAGCGTTTGTATTCTTTTTTATTTACTACAACGATGCATTCGCTTAGAATTTTTTAGATTTCCACGCTGATACGGATACCACCAATGATTATAGTATCATTGTTTTTTTCTTTGTGCTATTTTTTGTAAGGCTGTTAATAGATTATGTCCTAGGCGTGAAGGATGGGTCATAAGTCCAATATGAGTCGGGAGGTAATATTAGCCATGAAATCATATATTATTTTAGTTAGCTAAATTTATTTACATTCTTAGTCATATTTTTTCATCTTAGCCAGTACGATGATATTACCTCTATCGGATAGTAGCCTTTATCAAGGCCTATGTTAGGTATCTGCACGACAATCTGGCTTGTTTGAACATCACGACTTATTTTTTTGGCGTCGAGGAATGTCCATTGTCTGATTTTTTTGCTTCAGATATTTTATCTTGCCCGTTCATCCGTTTGGCCTGAGTATCGGTCGTCGTGGCTTACACCTGACGTAAGACCTGCAAAAAAAATATAGCTGTTTTTTTAGACTGTAGACGATTTTAAGATTTTTGGTTTTCTTTTCTGGCCTTGTTCATGCTGGCCACCA
Organism: Desulfovibrionales bacterium; assembly: GCA_965112965.1. Lineage (GTDB taxonomy): Bacteria > Desulfobacterota > Desulfovibrionia > Desulfovibrionales > Desulfovibrionaceae > CBCOTE01. The sequence continues at coordinate 119,699 of CBCOTE010000021.1, forward strand.
TCTTTTTTATTGACATCATCATTCTTTCCACGACTCGGCGGCAATCATTTATGAAACAAAGTTAGATTATCATGTGGTTATAGCCGGCTTGATGATGCGCATAAAGTGTCACGCCAATGGCCGAAGCGGTGGTCTTTATCCAGATACCAGTTTATTGTATTGCATTCGCCTACGCAGATTATTCTAATATTATTGCATGCGAAAACTGAGCCAAAAGTGTTGACGTTAACTTTAGATAGTGTTGAAAATGTGTGGCATTATGTTGGCAATATGTTGAATCTTTAGTCGGTGTCAGAGAGCTTGTAGCAGCCAATCTCATCATCAAGCAGAACTTATATATAGATCTTAATGACGGGCTTTAGTCATGAGGTGTTTCTAGAATTAGCAGGGGCTAATGTCTATAATTATAGACGATGAAGAACTGGACTAAGAAGTAGCGCTTGCACGGTTCATGGCAATAAATATTATATAGAGGTTGTCTCTTCATTAATGAATAACTACGATCAATTATCGTTAATATGGCGTTTTTTAGTAGGTATCATCACTGTATACAGGTCGCTAAAGGTCCAGGAAAGAGATATGGTTAGGCAGAAAATGTTCTGACTATAACCTAGGCCATAGTCCCCTGGGACACGGGTGGCGAACATAGCCACGACGGCTGAGGTTGATATCGGAGGCATAAAAAATATCAATAGAAGAAAAATATATTAGTAGGAAAAAAAGCCTTTTAGTTATATTAATGTTCTGGGATATCCAAGCACATGGGCAGATCGGCTGACTCAGACGAGGCGAGAGAACTGCTCGACCCTTACTAGTACGTTTGTCCTATTGATGTAAGAGTTCAAACTGGCTGTCGGCTGTACTAAAATTATGTACCTAAATTAAGCACGACTTCTACCTCACCGTCATTTATGCTGTATATTTATATAATAACTATTTTCAGCTTACAGCCGGTGCCTTCAGGACCTTCTGACCTGGTGCCTAGCCGTAAAGCAGTCGAAGAGTGGACGGCCATAAATTTGATGATATCGAACTAAATAATATTAGATTCACTCCGACACTAGATACTTTGTATATATTTTCTGCGTCTTTGGATAATTTAGTTGGTAGACTAGCACCAATGATAATAGTATCGATATCTCTGTTATTAGTAAATGCCTAGGTGCTTTTGCCGGCCTGCTCATAATGTCTCGTATCCTGCATAGACAGTGCCCACTGCAATTATTGGGTGTAACATTGACCTTGGCCTTGACGTATATACGTTTTGAGGTCACATGTACTATATCTGCTCTACCCGATAACCACTGACGGAGAGACGGTTAAGTATTACAAGGCGTTATATACACTCCACTGTGCAATGCCCGGAATTATTAGCTAACAGAATGCCACGGATCAGATAGATGGGGTTAGCCTGATTGTCGTAGAATGGCTGTCTTGACTTCCTTATACTTATTTTTATTGCTACTTTCTATGCTTACTTCCGTTTTTGGGCTGTAGTGTCAGTCCTAGATTGGGCACTTAGCGGTATGACCGCCATGTTCTCAGATTTATGCTTGACTTTTAGGCCAGCCAGATAAAGTGGCATTTTTCGCCATTTTTTTCTTTGAACCTACTCTTTGCTCCATAGTCGGTCCTGCAGATCTTATTTTGTTCTTGACGTTTATTTTTTTTAGTTTAAAATATTTTTAATGCCTGATATCTGCTTCTGGAGGCTAAATTGTCCATTGGAATCAGTTTTATGCTATACTTATTACGAGGCTAGTATGCTCATGATTGTCGCATTGCTGACCGAAACTTTATGCTCTCAGCATTCGGCCGTAGCTGGGAATCAAGCCTAGTGGTCCGTTAGTAGCTAGATTAATAGATATTCTAAAACTGACTGCTTGTAATTTTAGCTTGCTATACGTTCATATACGTTATGATCTGACTAGGGTTGGCAGTAGGCCTCTACATGCTCCTGGTGGGCCTCACAGGAGCCTTATATTAGTGCTAATTGGTGCCGCTTGGTCCGGAGAGAGCTGGTACGGCCTGATAGTTAGTATTCTAAAGATTTTTTATCTTGTTCGCCGTTTATTTTTTACCTGGACATCGTTTAGAAATGCTGAGAGTTTTGTTAGGGCAATACAGTGCTAGACGCTGAAATTTATGCATCTGTGTTTGATAGCCATTTTAGGCCACCGAGTGATTCCAGGACTGGGCCGTGGGAAGAATACGATTAAAGATGTTGCCACCGCACACGAAGACCCAAATATGCTGCACGAGTAGTTGTCCTGGTAGTATATCAATTGATATGGCTAGACTTTCATTGCTGCATGCCGCGGTTGTAAGTAAGGCTGCCGATATTTGAAACGTGAATTGATATGCCGTTCCTTTTTTGACTCAGTCCTCAGAGTTTGTTGTTTTAACCACCACCGGTATGTTACTATTCTAACTGGTGGATGACGACTTATACCTACGAGAGGTAATTCTTAATACTTTAAAATCGGCCGGTTTAATGTGATCGAGATGGCCGCTGGACGCGATAGTCTGATGCGGGTAATAGAAGGTGGCCCGTCTTGTTAGTATTATATGTGCTCATACTTAAGCTGGATAGACTGGTCATTTTTTTATGAGACGGCGAGATTATCTGTGTACTGGGGTTAGGCTAAACGGGGGTAGCTATCTCCCAAATTTATTATTCCACAAGAGAGTTGATGGCCAAAATTAATACTATCCTACGATGTATACCCAGAGACTACGGGCGGCCGCAAGTGATATGCCTGGCTTTGAGGGAGAACAGTGAGCTGGATGCCGATGCCCTCGTTGCTGTTGCGATGAAATAGCGAGTCTAGTTTACTTGAAGGATATATTTTATATGTGGTATACACATTTATGACATCAATGTATCAATGGACTTTGGACAGCCCGTGGTAAATTAATAGCTTAACTGTCTCAGATTGCGCGATGATCATAGAAGGTCCTGTACGTGGTAAGCTACAAGTATGGGATTTATATGTGACTTAGATCAAGCCCGACAAGACGAACTAATAGCGTTATCCAGCCTGCAATTTTTGACCCAATCCTGCTACTAAAGGTCAACCTACGAGCCCATGTCGTCCGAATCGCTTACTTTGGGCGCATTTATAAGGTGGCTGAGGCTTCTCGTATCTGCTAGCGGCCGTAGGCTTTTGTCGTGCTATTTGATTTTAATGCCTTTAGTTGAGGTTAGTGCGGCCCCGTAGCTGGTCTTTTAGATAGACATGGCCATGGTAGTAATAATAGCCGGGGGGCTAGGTCCTATTTTTAGCCTACTTAGAAAGAATGCCGCTACATCTTAATTATATGGTCGTGACTATACCGGCTGCTATATCTTCAAATATGGAAAAATTCGACTCTTTTGTTCTTAAGTTAAGATATATACGGACGTACGTATGTACGCTGCTACGCTCCTGCGTTCAGATCGCGGCGATACGATGCTGCTTTCGCGTATGAGCATTGTAGGGGTTATTATAGTCGATAGTTCGAGCTATGGCTAGATTGATATGCAAGGAAGCGGCTGGCTGGAGTACTTTGACAGAAGCCTTTATTAATGTTTTCGAAGATTCTTTGGTGCTTTATGACCTTGTACGCCGGAGCCATATTGGTTTTGATGCGGTTAGTCATATTGTATATCATAGATAGTTTGGAGTTAACTATACTGGATCCAACGCTGTAGCAGAGGTACTATCGCTTCCAGTACACGATCTCTTCAGCTAAAACTAACTTGTTGATATATTAAGAGTAGATATTTTTTTGGTGAAGAGAACTTGGTAGCAGGGGTAGTCGATATTGATATAGTTGGAGCGGGTGGATATATGTCCGTTCATATGTTAGTCAGTAGTTTGGGATCACTATAGATGTTAAGCTCTGAAAGATACTGCTGGGTTAGGATTTTATGGCAGTTGTTTTACATTCGATCCGATATTTTTATAGGAGTAGTCCAGGTGCAATGGTAAATAGGGGTCCGGCGGGTGGTACACTATGCCCACTATCGGGATAAGTATAGGCATAAGACGGCCTCAACCGTATGGCTAATGGGAGTGGATTAGGCCAGGATAGATTACGGTTGAGCCAAAATCATAATGGAGCAGTGGGTGACAAGAGTAGAGAAACTATTAGCGCAGTCTCCGGCGGCAATAGGACACGAGAAGTAAATTTTTTTGGCAGATATTGATCTGACTACTATGTGCTTGAATTTATGTTACAGTTTTGTCGTTTAGCAGTTGACTGGGGGAATGCGGGGATGGGCTAGTTGCCTTCTTTGAAGTATATATTGCTCTTGCTACTCGATTAATAGCTATTAATACCTAAATTTTTAATTTTCGTGGTAGTCAGTTAGCAGGAGTCTATTTTTTTATTGTATTTAACGTTGCTGCGCGGATTGACTTATTTTATGTTTCGAACGGTGGGTCGGTAAGGCTGTAACGTGAGAGCGCGGGATGGATAATATAGTATATTTTTTGAGACAAAAAAAGATTTTGGATCATTTTAGTGTATTGGTTCTCGGGGGAAAAAGAAAATATTTGGCGGAATTAGGCTCATGGAGCTCTCCGTAGTTATAAAAAAAAGTAAAATACACTATGTAATTGTTTAAACGTAAAATAGTTTCAGCAGATATATCGTCGACAGATAGTATGCCTTGTAATTATGGACCGGTTAAAAAATACATCCTCAGTAAAATTATTGGCGATTTTATATTCGTGAAAAATATGTTGTAGTTATTAGTATTATTGACTAGACTTAACCAATATAGATATTACTGTGCAAAAGAAGGCCAATATTCGATTACCTAGTATTTTAGATCTTTAGGTTATGAATGCGATCTAGATCATTATCTATTTTGGTGGAACGGACTCTACTCACCACTGAGACTATAATTTTAGTTAAAAAGAGGTGGGTCATAGGTTCTAAAATCTCTATAAAGCTTTATGTAGCACGTGAATAAAAAATTTGAAAGATCTATGAGTCCATACTTTAGATCAAGAATATAAAATAAGATCTAAAATTAAGCGGTAGACCTCATTTGTAAAGGAGAAAAATACGAGAGTGCTAAAGATTTTTTTAATAGTAAGGTTCGTTAGACGTTCTATATGACCAAAAAATTACTAGGCAGATCATCAATCTCACAATATATACTGATTAACGAATTTATCAAGGCTACCTGCCCGTGGTCGACTATTATAATAAAGTATTCATTGCAGTTTTAGTACACCGCGTACCCCCCCCCACTCATAGTAGATGTTGGACGTTGCGCAAAAAAAAACGAGATCGGACAACTGGTAAAGCCTTGTGTAAACCGTTGTGACCAGGATCAAACAACTGACCTAGTCGGGTAATTCCTCAGGGTATAGGAGGTAATGGTGGCAATATCTCTCATAATGCAAATAGTTTGTAATAGCGTTAGATTATTGACTTTTTAGGCGATATATGAATGCGATTGAATCCGGCGAAGACAGTGACAGTCATCATAATAAAAATGCAATACATGAGTTCTCAGGCAAGATCCATATATAGGCAGCAGTGGCGAAGATTATTATGATAAATTTGTTGAGTTTGGTGGAGGGTAGCTGACAATACTCAATAATTCATAACTAAAGGGGAGTTACACTCGCCTCATGTCTCAGCTGTTCTAGGGTAGGCCATTTCCTGAGGGTTATTGCTTGTCTACTGCTTTCGTAAAGAAAAATATAGACTCATAGGGGTTGGGTAGAGCATCAGCAGTGTAAAGTGGTTGCTAAGCCACCAAGACTGGTTTCTTTGTAGCGTGAACACATATCGCGGCCGGTCTCAGCCATAGCCTGGATGGCCTGGTCCAGGCCCACGAGGTGACTGTGGGCAGGTTCAGCCATGGCGATAATGGTGGCAGCACGGGCTTTGACCGCGCCCATGGCATTACGTTCGATGCATGGGATTTGTACATAGCCGCCCACTGGATCGCAAGTCATGCCCAGGTGGTGCTCCAGGGCGGTTTCAGCAGCGTTTTCTACTAGGGTAACGGGCAGGCCACGTATCTGACAGAGCATAGCTGCAGCCATAGCCGAGGCTACACCAATTTCTCCCTGACAGCCAATCTCGGCGCCTGAGAGGCTAGCATTATGCCTAGCTAGGAAGCCAATGACTGCAGCGGCTAACAGGCCCTCGCGTAAGTTAGCACGTAAAGTGTGTTGGGTAGGTCGTAGGTTTTTACTCACATAGAGGCAGGCCGGGAGTACTCCAGATGAGCCCGCTGTTGGTGCGGTAACGATGGTGTGGCCGGCAGCATTCTCTTCAGCCGCGGCAAAAGCACAGGCACATAATGAAAGCACATCGGCGTCGGGTCCAGTCGATTTTTGCTGGTAGTGGACAAAAAGGGCCGGTGCCTTACGGCGAAGTCCTAAAGGGCCAGGTAATGGATCTTCGGCCGCCAAACCACGCTCCACAGCATCCTCCATGACGGCCATGATATCGTCCAGGCCTTCGAACACATCCTGGGGGCTTTTGCCGGTTAAGGCTAGTTCGTTTTCAAGGAGTAGTTGTGGCAGAGTTAGACTTGTGATTTCCAGCTGCGCATGGAGCTCATGCATAGTGCTGTATGGGTAAAGTGGGGCTGGGCAGCTGTTCTGGGTGGAGGCCGCATCAGGGATACCTGTCTCCATTTTATTCCAAAGAATGAATCCGCCACCAGTGGAGAAACATTCGGCCTCTAGCAGAGTGATATTTTCAGTATCCAGTAGGCGAAAAATAATGGTGTTAGAGAAGGGCCTGTTATGCTTAACCGCGCCGAGCACAATGTCGTCAGCCTTTATAGTTAGCTCGTGCGGGCCCAGGTGTAGATGATGATGGCTGTCATCATGTGGCAGAATGCTATCTAGGACGTTAGGGGCCGCTTTGGCCGGTCTGTGGCCAAGCAATCCGGCGGCCACAGCGCGCACCGTGCCGTGGCCGTGGCCAGTAGCCGATAAGGAGCCGAGGAGTTCTACCTTTAGGTGCACCGCCCGATTGAGGATGGCGGCTGGTAGGCAAGCTGCCCGGGCGATGAAGTCCGCAGCGGCGGCCATGGGTCCAATAGTATGGCTACTCGAAGGGCCAGGGCCAATGCGGAAGAGTTCGAAAACTGAAGTGGTAATTGGATTATTCGACATGATGTAGAAGGCTCCGATTATCCGGTTAGATAAAAATTTTATATTATAGAATCTGAAAAAAGTCTACCCCCTAGTCAGGCATGGTGTTTTTTTGTATCGGGTTGGTTTTTTTGGGACACTTAAAATAGTCATGTGATTAAGCCAGATTGTTTTTTTTTGATAATCGAAGATCATGTTATATACCTTAATAATTGAATGTCTGTATGACGGTCTCTTTCTGTATGTTTGTTACCCGCCCTTATTTTGGTTTTTTTGGTAGTGGGTAAAACAGGTATTTTTTTTATTTCTCAGATTAAAAAGTATATATGGGTATCTTCTGGATATGGGCCGTATTATATGAACATTTATGTCCAAATCTGGAACATCGTTATGCTTATGGTCCAGGCTGATGCGGGTAACTTACCGATTTGGCTGGATTAGGTTGAAGCCAAGATATAAAAGTTAAGAGTCCAAATCTTGATGGACTTTGATGTGACGCAGTCCATTGTTTAGTAACTGGGCCTAAGTAGCTGTCGTATACGAGACCTTTTTTAGTCTAATAGTTTTCCGAGAGGGAAAAAATTGATAGCTTTATGCAGCAAAGCAGTGGCAGCTTTTAAAAAAAAGATCTATGAGAACTACACTGCCCAGTCCGCATCAGTGTGCCTGATATATACTATAATTTATAGTTTACTGCTTTTGCCCAATTTGGGAGGTTGTGGTTGCACTGGAAGATCGCCCTGATCTGCATGGCGGTCCTGGCCTTGAGCCTATTTAGGTATTTAAGGTATTTGGTCATGTACAGTATTACTACGCTGCTTTTATTTATCGTCAAGCGCATTTGAGAAATCGCTTACTTAGGACCTACGAGGCAGCATAGATATTGCCTGCATGGGATGAGATCGACGTTCTAACCGTACTATTTTGGGCTATATAAAAATCTTCTAAGGACAAAGCCTTTAGTAGTCGAGTCTTATTATGGTCCCGTTAGGGATATGGAATGTTAATCTAAGCTAAATAACTCGTACGGTTGGCTAGGCCAGGCCATCGTCAAAGTGATCATGATCAATGGGGGTTGCGGTTGCTTCAAAATAGCGATAGTCTAGTATAAAAAACGGTTTTAGCGAGCCTATCGGCATTTTTTGGGCAAATAGGAGCTGGCTTACTCTTGATGGATTAGGGTATTTAGTTTTTTATTGGCCGGTATTTAGCGGTTTAGACGGATATTTATTATGCACTGGATGCAGAAGGTGCCCCTTCTTCAGTTTGTTGGGCAACTATGTTTTTATCAGATGTAATATTTAGCTAAGGTTTTTCAGGTCTTGGGAAAACCTAAGGGGGGAGGCAAACTTTTGCTTGGTAAGCAGCCTATCGTCATCAGATGACTACGTGGCTCTGCTAATAGTTATGGCCGATAGTCCTCGTCGTAGCCATGACTGGTTCCATCATTACGGAGTAGCTCCAAGGATTGCTGGACAAGAGCCTTAGGCTTAAGTCGCGTGGTGCTGGTAAGTCCAAAGCTACGATGTTTATGGTCTAGCGAAAGCTCATAGAAGACTAACTAAAAACTGAGAGAGCAGATTTAGATCCGGCAGTATTTTTGAGAAAGATTTAGACAATAGCAGAAAGAACTTTAAGTCACCAATAAGAAACTGGAAGAGAAGAACGACTAGTTGGACAGTAGGCATTTGTGTTCGCTAACTGTAACTACGTCCTGAAAGGTGCCCGAACTGACTCGGAGTGTAATATTTGAGAGTTCAAAGTTGCTATCTAAATTAAATTGGTAAAATAGTCTTTTGGCTTGAAATTTTCCTAAAAATTGTGGGATCACCTGTTACATCATCATTTATAGATTACTGCTGAGCATAATGATTTAGGCTTCTCCATTGATGGAGATAATAGTCTCCATACATATTTTTTATCTATGGCTTGCGGCCGGAATATCTCTACATATTTTTTTAGCTAATGCAGTCAAGTTTATTGAAAATTATCCAATGGCCTTGTGCATCTCCTAGCCCGAGCCATAGATGGATCTTTCCCGCAGTGGGGTTCGACCTGTCTGGGTACTTAGTTTTTTTTGAGGTCCGTGGTATAAATATTGTTATTTCTGAAAACAAATGGGCCTAATTTTTTAAGTTTTCTTGTAGGATGATGAACCCTTAGCTAAGGTAGTGCGGTATGCAGGCCTCAGACTATCTATTTCTCGAAAGCTGCCCCCCCTCCTTAGTTCCTCGTTGGATAGATATATGTGTGGATTAGGGCTGATGAAGAGAGGCCTTCACTCTCTCTATTGAATCGAAGGTGCTGTGCCCGGGAAGGACAAGGATGGAGTAGGTTTCAACATCGTCAGACCGGATCTGTTGTCGAGAAGGACTTTTTCGCTTGTTTTCGTCTTGGATTCAGCCGGTTAGGTTTTTTTCAGTTTATCCTACGTCGATATAGCTCCATTCCGTCTCGAACTATCAGTTGACTCTAAACATCGATGACCGGACTATTCTAATCGTGTAGTATGGCGATGGCTTCATCCGCATTCCCTTTAATTTATGTCACTTTAAAGGTTTTAAGAGGCCGGTAGTGTCTACGGATGAAGGCGCGTGGGTCTGGTGTTAATAGTATCATCTATTGGTCGATGTGTGGCGTGGAATTGAAATTCTCATATCCGGATGTATATGGGGTCATTACTTCAAAAAAAACAATCACTGGATACGTAGTATGTCTCCATCTATATCGTTTTTTATCTAGAAACCGTCCTTGGACGTCTTCAAACAATATACTGTATTTTTTTTCGGTTAGGCCAGTGCTATCTGCGAAAATCTAGGCGGTACTTTGTATACGTTGCCCGAGGATGTAGACAAGAGGTCAAGGACTTATTTATCATGGATGAGAACGTTTTACTGTTTACACCGGCTGCGATCTGGCTTGTGAAGAGTAGGCATAGCCACACAGATACTTAGAGTCCAGTATAATCATAGTGGTATAATCTCAATGGTGTATTCTCTGCGAGGCCATGTTTTTTCTACACCGTAAAGTTTGGCACCATATCTTAGTATAAGTACTGTATATTTAAGAGCTTATATGATTGAGGTATCGTGCTTTTTCAAGGTCCTGATGTGTTGTTGGTTGATAAAATACTTATAATGTTTTTGCTATTTTATGTATTCTGTAAAAAAGCATTCATATTTATTAAATTAAGGGCAGCTGCAAAATCTTGGAATAAGGCAGAGCATGCCTAATCAACTATTTCGAAGTTTTTTATCTCGTCCCTTGTCCTCACTGTCTTTGTTAAGGATGGGACTGGGAATAATGACTGGGGAAATCATAGGATAGGGTTGATATGTGTCGGACCTAGATAGGCGTGATGTCGTATTCTCACAGCACAGTACCATGATGGACCTGGAACAGTTAAGATTTATCTATTTTTTCTGAGTCCCTCATGTGAATGCTACATTTATGACTTCCAGTACTATATAAGACGTCACTGCGGCGGTGTACCCTTAAGGTGTCGTATCTTAATCTGGTGTACTCTCCGTCCTGATTTACTGAATACGAGCTGTACTATGAAGAATTTTTAGTGATTCAATCGAGGAATATCCCAGTGACGTTTACTGAGAGGTTATTAGGTCTAGGTTTTTTGGCCTCTCTGGAACAAGAGGTATATTTTTTGTGGACGTAATTCTTCATGGAGCTCTGATATGCGGCTGCGTTGCTGGGGAGCAGAGGTGTATTACGTGGCTATTTTCCTAACTTAGGGAAAGACTTATTAATTGGACAACTCTCTATGTAATGAATCTGAATTATGCCGCATTAAAAAAATAGTGTAGTAGTTGGACATATGCCTATTTAAAAAAACAGGCCTAAACCAACAGCCTATCATCGAGCTGATAGTAGGTATTTTTTTGCATATTGCCGATAACTGCAGTTAGATATTGTTTAATTGAGCGTTGATCTTAAATGTGACTTTAACTATGTGTAATCTAGTTATTGGCAATAGGTATTTAGCGAAATTAATTTTGTTCTTTAATACTGTTTTACAGGAGTGGGCATCAGGAATGCCCTGTGAAAGCTTGGTATATTTGGTATCTTGGTTTTGAGAAGTAAATATACTTTATGCCATACAGGTATCGTCTAACATTTCATGTTTCTATATGAGAAAATTGTCAATGCACTTTGAAATTAGCTAAAATAGACTGTATTCTACTGTTTGATGGCTGTAATTGGCACATCGTATGGCAGTTTCAAGACCGTAAGTGTGATTATAATCTAGCCGTCAGTGTGATTATATCCTTTAGTTGTTGTGCAGGGCCTATATCCAAAAAATATGACAAAATATAACCCCTGGTTGGACAGTAGTATCTGTCCGCTGCAGGTGAATGAAACTGAAGGCAAGGAGCTGGTGTTGTTGGACAGTGTATGTTTAACGTTATTAATATCATTTGTTGATAAAGTAGATCGACACCTGATCCTGTTAACAGTTGAACAGGTGCATTTTTTATAGGCCGTCGCTGGATATAAATTTTGAGTCGGACTGGTGAGCATACTCAAGGTCGCTAGTGTTTGATTGGGCTATCTGTTTGGCGGGGATTAAAGCAGCAGGCAATTTGCCTGCTGCTCAAGGTTAGAACAAGTAGTAGCCTGTGCCCCGAGCGGATATAGAAGTGGCGACGCCACACTACGCTTCGGCTGTAAGCTATCGTTGTCCTGCTTGTTACTATGTTGGGTGTCTGGAGCTGAACTTCGGGGGGGGTGAAGAGTAGGGACTCAAGTATGAAAAAGATAAGAAGTTATAGGTATCATAAAATTTTTATTATGGACGACTGATTTTAAAATCTACTGTTTTTTTACAGATTTTTTTGTTGTTCTGGATATCTAGGTCATTTGGGCTCAGAGTGGCGCGAAGTGTTTTTTTGTTCTATTTTAATATGGATCTCCATGACTATCATGCAGACGTTCAAATGTCGGGCATGTGGGGCCGAGCTTGTTGGCCATCCTAGGGATAGCCACTTATAGTCTATAATTACCATGACGACGTGTACGTGGGTATGGGCTACAAGGTCGAAGTATTAATTTTTTTTTGTTAAGTCTTTTTTAAGTTATTTTTTTGTTGGTGAGAGCTAGATATTTTTTGAGTTAAGGTGGTAGCACGGTGGAGTTGACTAAGCACAAAAAAAACTTTGAGGTGGCTTCTACGGACATAGCATGATGCTAATCAGTATAGAATACGAGGTAGAGCAACAGTACGCGCTGCCCAGACAGTGCCGGAGGTAGTCAATTTGGTTAAACAGTTTCTTTTTTTTGTAAACATTGACCACAAACTACGTATGTCTATAAATGGGTCTTAATATGCTCCATTGATCGTAAATATGTGGTAGGAGTTTACTCTACATTGTCATAGGCTCAGATAAAGGTCTCTTACATATCCTTTTTTGACACCTTAAGGCCTGTTCAAGATTAATGTAGTTAAGTTTGTTTTTTAGATGAACGTATTTATCCTAGTCTAAGTAGCCAGAAACGTTCTATATGCATTAGAGGCCAAGACTTAAAACAAAGATACTGCATTGAAGCTAACTCTGAATGTCGGGCCGCCGTAGTGGCTACTTGATAAATGCCGATTATATTAGCTATACTCTGTATAATTTGGCGGACAACGCAGAGAAACTTATGCCGTCCAATCAGCAGGTTAATAAAAGTCGGCCTAACGGAATAATTGAATACATGAGGGTGCTCCTAATAATAAGCCTGAGTAGATTTTTTTTGAACCCTTCGCCTAAGTGGACGGTGGCTTAAAAAAATAAGCATGAGTAGTTCAGCTTAGAGCTTAGCCTCGTTAAGCGCATCGTGAGTACACGGGCTATTTTTTCGCGTAAAGTTGTCTGGGGTTAGAGAAAAATCTTAAAGGTAGCGTTGCCCGTGGGAATAATCCGAGGCTTGTTCGAGACTAAAAAAGAAGAAAAAAGAAAGTCAAATGAAGTAATTTTTGTCTGGTGGTGCTAGTGGCGAAAGACGAATTGGTGAATTAGTTCACAATCATTAAACTATAGGAGCAGCTGGTCTATGTAGTTTAGGGAAGGTAGAGGATGAAGATATAGTCCTTGACGTCATGGGCGAAGCACCATATGTATGGAAAGTTATCTATCTAGTTATCACGACTTGCCGGTATCTTAGTCATCAAAGTTATTCAGGTGAGCGCCGGTCGGGAGTGGACTTCACTATTTCAACAATAACTCTAATGGTACATGCTACAGAAGTCAATTTGGAGCATGTCTTTGAGGGTGGACATGGCGATATATTCGAAGTTTTTATGTCTAGGCTAAGCGGAGGCTATTCAGTATGGCTCTCACTGTGACAAATAAAGCTCAGGTGCTTGCTGAGTGGCACTATAGATGTGACAAACACAGTGTGACATAAGGTAATGGAGTAGGTGACGATGCTAGACTGGATAGTACGGCGTGTGGTAGTGCTGGCGCGGATGGTAAAGATCGAGCATTCTATTTTTGCCTTGCCGTTTGCGTATCTCGGCGCGTTCGTGGCAGCTCGGGGCTGGCCAGGCTGGCGGGTATTCCTAGTGCTCTCTGTGGCCATGGTGTCGGTGCGTTCCTATGCCATGGCATTCAACCGGCTGTTAGACTTACCTTATGATCGGGAGAACCCGCGGACGCAACAGCGTGAGCTGGTGATTGGCACAGTGCGCCAGACTGAAGCTTGGCTATTCATGGCAGCGAACGCAGCGGTCTTTGTATTAGCTTGTTGGGCGCTTAATCGGCTGTGTTTACTCCTAGCATTCCCAGTCCTTTTATTGGCGGGGATCTATAGCTATACTAAACGGTTCACTTGGTTGTGTCATTTTTTACTTGGGTTAGTATTGGGCCTATCGCCCTTAGCTGGGTGGCTGGCAGTACGGCCAGAATTAACCGGGACTTTGATGCCAGTCATGCTTTTTATGGCTGGTGTGATTTTCTGGGTAGCTGGATTCGACATGCTCTACGCTTGCCAGGATATGGAGTTCGACCGTTCGCGATGTTTCTACTCGTTACCTGCAGTCTTAGGGGCGTCCACGGCCCTAGCTTTATCAAGCTTCTGCCATGTGAATGCGTCACTTTTTTTTTGTTTTGGCGGCTGGGCAGCAGGGCTGGGCTGGCCTTACTATACGGCCTGGGGAGTTGTCTCTCTGGTGCTCCTGTGTGAACATCTGCTCATATCGGCCAACGATCTGAGTCGAATGAATTTGGCCTTTTTTACTCTGAACGGTATAGTGAGCATATTGCTCTTCGGCGGGGTGGCTTGGGGACTGCAGGTCTAAGCCCAAGGCGGTCTATCACATTCCTGTCGTGGCGAATGACTTTAGTATCCTTTCACATAAACTTCGGTCTGGTGCTATGGTGTGTAAGGAGAATAGACGGGTATTATCGATTAAATTCCAAATTACATTGTAGCTCCGGTGCCCGGCGATCTCATGGAGGATAGCTATTTCGTCACCGGACAGACTGTCGGTCACAGCTATAGGTTTGCGTGTAAGCACACGGCCGGTAGCTCCGAGTTTAGCCATGTAGTCAGCTGCGATGGTGTTAAAAATTATCTGGCGCTGTGCCTCGCCTTGGGTGGCGTAGTAGTCGGTTATGCTGGCTGTAATATGTACTGTGCCGCTTATGTCGCTCACTGTATAAGTATCTACAGAAAAATTCCCCGCCGGCATAGTCTGCGTGTCACTTTTGTAGAAGATCGGCCCTTCAGGCACGGCTAAAAAAAACCCGCCGGGCTTGAACAGTCGCTTCACCAGAGGAATACGTACTTCTGGCTGACCGGCTAGTCGGTTCCACCATTCCCGTAGCGGTAATCCGGCCATAGTCGGACCAAAAAATATCTGTACTAGCAGTATTGCTGCCCAGGCGCATATGCCATAGGTGAGCCAGCGTAAGAGGTAGTCCAGCCAGCTGTCTGATTTATCTATTATCGCCATAGTGTGCATCCTTATATTTTTTGTAGCTAAAAGACGGTAAAAAAATATTTTTCATAATAATATCTTTGTCATAATTATACCACCACTTTTTATTATTTTTTTAATCTATTTTATTTTTTTAAAACAATAGTTGATCTAGTGTAGATAAGGCGTAGGTCTGGCCGAAGATAGATTGACCGAAAACAATGATGGCGTTTAGTCCTGGCGGAAAAAGGTTGGTTAAAATATTTGGTGTGTTCAGTGTGTTTAATAGTTGGTCATATTTAGTTTGAATGAGTGGATACCGAAGAAGTAGTTGCGTCTACACTAAAATAGTTTGCTCTGGGCGATAATATAGATGGCTAAGCGAGTCTGCGGCTGGACAATAGAACGCAGTGGAGTCACTGCTGGAATGACAGGCGAGGCCGATGTTATCTTATATTGTTCATAACTAGGCAGATAGTGTAGACTAAACGGTTAGCGGATTTTTTTGAGGAGTGTAGGGCTGTCAATGAGTTTGATGAGGTAGGCCTTGGCGATCTCAGTCACGCTTTTTGATTATACAGTTTCCGTATGTGTATTTTATATAAGGAAATCTTTTCATAGAGCATGACACAGTTGGTGTTATCCAGAACGACGTTGGACATGACGGTAACTTTGCTAGGTGTGAAAAAGGCTATTAACCATACAAATGAGCATCTGAGGCCCAATACAGATTTTAGGCATGGTGGTGGTATAGATTATGCATTCTTAGGCCAATAGATATGTAAGTAAGCTTGGCCTTCATATACAGGCTACTATAGGCGACCTGGCTACATCCATTTGGCTATAATAAAAGCTAGCCTATTCACAGTGTTGGTGCGTTTGACCTTGATGATAATGGGTATGTGGTGGTTATACTTGGCTCATCTTATCCTTTAATTGAATAAAGAAAATGACGATGGCGTCCAGCCCAAAGTCAAAATTATCATCATGTTGATGTAGTTTTTTTGTCGGTCAGGGTAGACATAAGCGGGTTTTGCTCGGGAAGTCGATATTCATGTAGGGCATGTATGGCCTGGGGGTGTGGTATGCCGGTTTTGTCCGCTAGTGCGGTCCTTAGGAGGTTGTAGAGGTCATATATTATAGTTAACAGGCTGCCCAGTTCGATCTATAAAGCGGTCGAATGCTGATCATCGGTAACGGGGTGACGCTAGATTGCAAAAAATTAAAAAAGTGGACGATATTTTTTTGACCACTGCCTCCACAATTTTACAGATGGGCAAAATAGGATTGAGTGTAGCGACGACCTTGATATTCGTGTCTTGCCAGAAGACATAAAAAAGAAGAAACAGGCTATTACGAGGACTCAGTATATTGTTTTTACTATAGGCCGATATGCAGCTGGCGTCAATAAAAGGAATCACTGAGATGGCTTGTTAAGGATAGGACTCGTTTGATGAGAACATATATACATGGTAGGCCTCAGAGAATATATAGAGCGAAGAAAAAAAGGTTATTCTGTCTGTGATTTTGAGTAGCGGGAACAGAATTGATTATAAAATACAGAAAATTATAATTGGTGAGATTGAATGTGTAGCTATAGTCTTAGTGAATCCTTGCCGACTGTGCGATGATAGTCTTAGATATCACGTGCATCACCAAAGTCGTTGATATACTCATGTGCTGGATTTTGTTGAGTAACAGATATTATGGCTATGACGACGTTGGTATAATTACAGCTATTCTAATTGGCTGCAGGATGTGGGTGAGCTAGATAGCTGGCCGTAAATAATGAGATAATTAGTTAATCTACGGCACATAGTATTGATTAGTTTTTATCCAGTTCTACAGCAGTGATCGTTATCGGTAGGGGTAGTATAGCTGTATTTTAAAAGATTTCAAGGTGGTCTTTAGTTTCTGGCAGTTATTCCTCGGTATGGTCAAGATATCTTAAGTTGTCAAAATCGAAGGACTGAAAAATGAAATTTATGCCATTAGCAACGGTCTTTTTTTGGTACGATAATCGTGATTTTGAGTTGTCCTGACGCAGTTTTCCAATTATATGCCTTTAGCAGACTTCACGCTCCCGTCATCTCTAATGATGAAGGACTCGTTGATGTTTATGCGCTCCAAGGCGTCTACTATCTTGTCTACTGGCTACAGTTTGCGGAATGAATCAAGAATGGTACTCAGAAGCAATGGGTAGTCGAGATCTTGCGCTGGGTTAGCTTTATTACCTTATGGTTATAGCGAGGGATGAAGTCTTAAATTTTTAAACGAATACAAATTGCAATAGTTAATCGGAATTGTAATATATCGCCATGACGATGGTGTAGATGACGTTATAGATACCATGATACAGACCACTGCAGGTTATAGTTGTATAATGAGTATGTGTGGAATTAAAGAGAATGTTTGATCCGGTTCAGCCAGTTTGAATTCGGTGAACGAGTTTTTTGTCCATGAGGCCGATTAAATTATCATCGTCCATATATATTTTGTTTATTTTATTGAAAATTAGCAGTATATTAGCCGGGAATTAATTTTTTGGCCCAGTTTATGCTTGGGATGGCGCTGTTGATCTTTGCTTAACTGGCACTGTCGATTAACTTGTTCGGTGCATAACGAGATATGAACTTCTTGTGACATGGAAGGCATAGAAAAATCTCTGCATATCGTAGTTTTCAGTATAAATAAAAAAAATAGGTGGTAGACATATCTATCCGACCATAGCTGCCGTGGGCTATAAGAGAAGGTGGAGAAAGGTTGAATAATATACTGTTTGTCAGTTTTCTATTTTGACTTGTTTTCATTGATTTTGTCATTGATTATGGCGTTTTAAAGTCTAATTTTTTTAAGATCAGGCTTTGTTGATTATTTATCAACCCAGTGCGTAAATTATTGGGGAACAATAAGACAGTACTACGTGAACTAATCATTTATTCCTATTGCGGCTTTGTTTCCTGGTAGTGCTCCCAAGTAGGTTCTTTGTTGGCACAGCAAAGTTGTTCGCTGAAAGCATCCGATTCAGTCAGCTTTGGATATTTTTTTATTGAGAGTAGCTTGCTCAAAAAAAAGTGGTACGTCTGTCGCGTTGAGACTTAAAGCGGACGGTTGGGTAAAAGCGATGTGTAAGATGTCGGCGGGGAGATAATTTGATTTTTTGTCAGCGACATTGAGTTGTAAACTTGATTTCAAGCTATACGATATTTTTTTACATGAAGGCGGGATAGATTTAGCAGATTAGCGGTTATTCTGGACGTAGCTAAAAAAAGTTCTATTATATTATTAAAAATGGTATTTACAGCTAGTTTATAAAACAATACTGAACCGAAGTTTTAGGAGTGGATAGCTTAAAGTAGGGGTGTCTCGGATAGGAAATATGAAAATGGGACGGCCATATAGATTAGGCCCGTGTCCTAGATACAGTATAGGCCGTCGAATTCGGAAAGTATATTCCGACAAGCCGATTCATGATCAACTGTCTAGATATATCCAAGCCAAGATTTACATACCGAGAGCGCTAATGGCTCTGGCCTGAGAAAATATGTTTTTGTTGGGTTAGACAAGATTAGTCTTACAGACCACTGAAGATGATCTCATTATACAGAATATCTTTATGGTGGCGGGCTTAAAAGATGTATTTTAGGAGCAAACTAGCCTCAGGGCTATGGCAAGTTGTGGCCGAAAGAGTTTAGATGGTCTGTTGGGATTGCTGGGCTGTGGAGAGTCAGACTAAGATGTTAGGGCATAGTAGTCTATAGTTTTTTTAGATCGATATATGTATCACGTTAGATGATCAATGTGAGGATTAATATTAGAGCGAACTTATGAGTTGTATAGACTTGACGGTCAGATTAGGTTCTTAGTGGCGATCAGTAACTCCATTATGGTTGTAAATTTTTAAACTCAGAATCAGTTAGTTTATATATAGTACGAAGAGCACAAATACATTAAAGTCAATACTTGTTAAGCCGATAGCCGCAGCCGGACTGGACTCTACGACAAAAGGCGAACAAGATCGACTCCAGTCAGACCTAAAAAAATATCGTGATTACTTTATCCAGTCCCAATGTCCGTCAAAACTCTAATAGAGACTTGCATGGCTCTCATCGGAAATAGAAGTAGGCGGAGAGTAGGCTTATGAGGATATTTTCTACTTATTATATTTCTTATGAAATTCATGTCCAGTATGGTCAGGATTGTGCTGTGGCAAAAAAAGGCTGATATGTGGCGTCATAATTTAGGAGAACGCCGTGGTAGTGTATTTCTAGTCTGACGAGAGGGCTGAATGGGAGCAGTGTGGCTGGTTGACGGCATAGTTTCCGTTTCGTCCTAGTTAGTTAGGTTTTTTGGTCGAGCCTACCGTCTGTGTGTGGGTAGTCTGAGCTATATCCTGTTTTGTAGATTCTTCATCAGTCGTGCGTGCCAGTTGTTTTTTACAAAATAATTTTGTTACAACGATGCTCACCTCGTAAAGGAATATCATAGGAAAGGCCATGAGCATTTGTGATATGACATCTGGACCTGGGGTGAGTACGGCGGCCACAATGAATGCGACGACAATGAAGTAGCGGCGAGCTTGTTTGAGCTGGTCCACGGTGACTAGATCAAACCGGACTAAAAAAAGTATAAATATAGGTAATTCAAAAACGAAACCAAAGGCAAAGAGCATCTTCAAACAGAAATTTAGATAGAGATCTAAGCTGGGCATAGGCTTGATAATATCTGTAGCGAAGCCCATAAAGAATGAGAACGCGAATGGGAATACTAGATAATATCCAAAGAGCGCCCCTGAGACAAAAAAAAGCGCTGAACAAATAGCGACTGGTATTATAAAGCGTCGTTCTTCAGGATAGAGCCCTGGTGCGATAAAGTGCCATAATTGGTAAAAAAGATAAGGGCTGGTGAGAAACAGGCTCGCCATCAAAGAGACTTTCATGTATACGAAGAAGGCCTCGGTGAGGGACGTGAAAATAAAGGTACTCTGTTGGGGTAGGACGGCCTTGAGCGGTTGTTGTAGGATAGCAAAGAGTTTTGGTGCGTAGCCGTAACAGGCGAACATGCCTATGAGTAGGGCTACTAAGCAGCGTACGAGGTTTACTCGCAGTTCGGATAGGTGCTCCACAAAGGTCATGGCATGCCCGTGTGATGTTTTTGTATTCTTGCCGTTGACCTTAGCTTCCCCCCCCCCCGGGGGGGGGGGGGGGGGGGGGGGGGGGGGGGGGGGGGGGGGGGGGGGG
>CBCOTE010000022.1:0-364107 GCA_965112965.1 Desulfovibrionales bacterium
ACCCTCTAACCCCAAAAATTATTGAGATAAGGAATGTAAAAAAAAGGTCCAAATTTATTGCTGAAATATTTATATTTTATGTAGTGCAAATGCAATGAAGTTTATTATTTATTTTAATTTTTTATAATTACTGTATCTAAATCAATTAGCTAAACGGAAAGTTAGATTCTTTACATATTACTCTCAACTTTCACACTGTAAATTTCGTCCTTAATCCTAATCTGCGATAATCTACTCCAAATTAATTTCAGCTTAATAATCACACTACTACTAAGTTTAAAACATATAAGATAGTATAGTACATAAAATACTAAATACTCTCGCCAATAATATTCTGAATACGCCTACCTAGCTGACTATTGCTCTGTATAAGACCATCGTACTATGCTGGGAATAAATAAAACTATCATCGTCTCATAGCCTACGTTTTATTAAAACTAACATACTCATAGACATAGTGTAAGGGGGGGGCTATTTTTTGCTATTAATATGTTCTACTCATCAGCAACCCTTACGGACTAGAATTATGTCCAAAAAAAACGACAAACAATCACCACAAAAAGATATTCTAAAAACTGACCTACTGTGATACGCTCGCACACCGCAATGCCCATACCAACCTATGTCCATCATAAACAACGGCAACTAGAACCCGCCGAATAATATTATAATTGACATCACAGCTTTTCATATTTAGTGACTAAAAAGTCTATCAAACTGGACGGTAGGTTGGCTGAGAGATAGTTATATGACTGAAATTTAATGGATAAATTTGTTGTCGTTCCTGAAATTCTGTAAACACAAGTGAGATCCCTCTAGCCGAAAAGATCTAATCGCGCTGCAAACCGAGCTGGTCAGGTGACTGATCAGATTCAAGCTAATTCTCACATAGCTATGACGAATGAAGCAAATGATTTTACGACTAAAAGGCACATCATATTTGCAATAGATCATAGGCTGGCAGGATAAGATAACGTTACGACTGCCATCTCTTTCATATATTCCTACTTATGATCAACGCTAAACAATATAAAACGTGATGTCTTTTGCTTAACTGAATCCATTTTGATTAGTTAATGTATAATAAATGATGCCCGTATGCCGTGAAGATATATTATACAACATTTGCATCGGTCGTAGTAAGCTGAATGATAAAGCGATCGCCATGTATCTCATCGCTATTAGGAATGTAAGGTACTATATTTATAGGCTCATTCGGTCAATTTTAGAAGCACTGACTAGAAAAAAATGAACATACAGCGGGGATGTATCTCAGTAAGTGCTGGAACGAGATACAGCGCGCCTGTCGTGTGGCACGGTGCCTAAAAACTAAGGCTACCGCGCTGATTATAAAGAGGATGACCCGGATGGCTACTTCTAAAGGTCGCGTGAACCTACTCTTCACCAGTGCTGGCCGAAGGGTAGAACTGCTACAGGCCTTCCGCCGTGCCTTGAAAAATCTCAGCTTGGCTGGCCGTATCGTGGCCACAGATATGGACCCACTGGCCCCGGCCTTACGAATAGCCGACGCGGCCTATCTGGTGCCGCGGGTGGTGGAGCCAGAGTTCATACCACGATTAGCAACTATCATACGGAATGAGGCCATAGATCTGATATTTCCCTGCATTGACCCAGATATCCCAGTGCTCTGTACCCATAGGCAGGAGTTGGAAGCAGAGGGTGGCCTGGTAGTAGTTTCAAATCCAGTACTAGTGGCAGCCGGAGCAGATAAATACCTGACGTGGAAACTCTTCCATGATCTAGGCCTACCCACCCCAAATACCTGGCTACCACAAGAGCTGAAACAACTACCAACCCATACCCAGCTGGCCTTCCCTCTATTTATGAAACCACGCTATGGTAGTGCCTCCCAGGACACCAGACGCATCCATAATGCAGCTGAATTAGCCTTCTATCTGCCGCGTACGCAGGAACCGATGCTCCAAGAATATCTACCTGGACCTGAGGTGACCTGCGACGTCGTGTGCGATCTAAACGGCCAAGTACTCGGCATCTGCCAGCGTCAGCGTATTGAAATTCGCTGTGGAGATGTTGCTAAGGCGGTGACAGTGCACGATCCAGCCATCCACGCCAGCTGCCTATTTCTAGCCGAAATAATGCGACCCATTGGGCCCATCACCGTACAATGGCTCTACCGCGATAAGGTAGCGCACTGCATCGAGATCAACTGCCGCTTCGGCGGCGGGATACCACTGGCCTTTGCCGCCGGGATGGATATACCTAGTTGGCTACTGACCCAAGCTGCGAAATTACCTCTTGAACTGCAGCCTACTGATGCGTACAAGCGTGGACTATATCTAACCAGATGCGATGAGTCCTTTTTTGTCACCGAAACTGATCTGAAGCTATCCACCGGAGGTTCTGATATTCCGACCATCAGCGATTATTTTTGACCTAGATGATACACTCTATCCCGAAGAGCAATACGTGCGTAGAGGGCTCAACGCCGCAGCGCAGTTCGCAGCGCTACGACTTTCGCTGAATAAAACCACGGTGGCGCAAGAGTTATGGGAAATGCACGCCTCAGGCGTACGCGGAGATATTTTCAATCGGTGGCTCATAACGCATGCAGCGTCGCTAAAAATGGTTAAAAATATGCTCGCCTCCTATCATAACCACAAGCCAATACTTTCGGCCTTCATTGGCCTAACAAAACTACTAAAACGAATGAAGAACAACGGTCCAGTTGGAGTACTCACGGACGGCCGACAAGCTGGACAGCAACGTAAACTCAAGGCCTTAGGCCTGGACCACACCTTCAATCATGTGATATACACTGATACCATGGGTCAAGACTTTTGGAAGCCCGACTCACGACTCCTGCGCTCGCTGGCCATGGAGTTAGCAGGCAACCCATCCCATGCGCTTTATGTAGCGGATAACCCGAAAAAAGATTTTCTAGCTGCCCGCCGAGCTGGGCTCAAGTCCCTGCGCGTCCGCCATCACTATGGACTCTATGCCCACCTGGAACCAGAAACTCCAGACCACGCCCCCGATTGGGATCTTATAGGCTGGGATAAATGGTTGCAAAATGGCAAAGACCTCAACGATATCCTTACCTAAAATCCTAGGCTCCAACATACTCTCCGACGAAATGAATAGGCAAAAACAAAACTAGAATCTAAGATAACCAACCCTCAACGACTGCCAGACATCCATATTCTGCCCTTTCACCTAACGTAGGCAACCGACATGAAAGACAGATCACGACGTATCTTTCTTTCTCCCCCCGTATTAACTGGGAAGGAAGAAAAGTATATTCGCACTGCGCTGGCAAGCAGATACCTAGCGCCGTTGGGGCCGGAAGTGGTAAAATTTGAGCGGGAAGTAGGGGAAATTATTGGGGGTAAAATATGTGTGGCGTTAAGTACAGGAACAGCGGCAATACATTTAGCATTGTTATTGGCAGGCGTAGGAGTGGGAGACCGGGTGCTTGTGTCGGATCTAACCTTTATCTCGTCGGCGGCGCCGATATTATATGTAGGAGCACGGCCGGTATTCATAGATTCAGCACCAAAATCATGGAATATGGATATAGGATTAGTGGAAAAATATCTAGAACGCTGCGGAAAGCCAAGGCCAAAAGCGCTAATACTGGTACATCTATTTGGGCAGCCGGCAGATATAAATCGGGCGCAGGCAGTGTGTGAATACTATAGAATGGAACTAATCGAGGATGCGGCCGGGGCGCTAGGAGCGACGTACGGCAATCAACCAGTGGGTGGGATAGGACGATTAGGAGTACTTTCATTCAACGGCAATAAAATCGTGACTACATCGAGCGGTGGGATGCTAGTATGTCAAGACGCGACGGACGCGGCGCGAGCGCGATTTTTAGCTGGAATGGCCAAGGAACCGGGTCCAGGCTATGTACATCTAGAATTAGGTTACAGCTACGGTCTATCCAATATATGTGCAGCCATTGGAAGAGCGCAACTTAAAGCGCTGCCGGAACGACTACGACAAAAACGAGCGCTTGCAGTACGGTACCGAGAACTACTGACAGATGTAAATTGGTTGGAATTTTTGCCTGAACCGACCTGGGGTAAAGGGAATGAGTGGCTTACTTGCGTGCTTTTCGGCCCAGATATAATAAAAGGCGCTCAACGCCAAAAACGAGTGCACGAAGCACTCGTTGCAGAGAATATTGAGGCTCCCCCAATATGGCGCCCCATGCACGCACAACCACTCTTCGCAGACTACGAATATGTATGCGGGGAGACAGGGAGCATATCCGAAGAGTTGTGGCGACAGGGGCTATGTCTACCTTCTGGCGCCGGACTGAACAATGCGGATCTCGAGCGAGTATGCAGAATTATTCAGAGGTCAATGTGAAAAAAAATATCAGTAACCATTGCAGTATATATTACCCCGCTAATCTGCCTAAATATTGGCTCCAAAGTATATGTTAATACGCTGCCTTACAAACAGTTACTAAACCCAAAGCCCATATTTTTCGCTGGAAAAATATAGTAAGAAGTAGCTAAACTGGATTAGTAACATAAACTATCAGGACTCGGCCTCCACGAGCAAGATGACCTGGTATCCTATGAGGGCAATTAAATAAGTCAAATTAAAATCCCAGGACTAAAAAAATAGGGCGGGGATGTGAAGATAGCCGGAAACGTCTTAAAGGACCTACTACTAAAAAATACACTACCCACGCTGAGAGAGGAATTCTTCTACACGCAGTACTAAAAAAGGTTCGGTTAATCGATGGGCTTAACTAACACTTATGTCCACTCCCCCACTTGTCTCAAACACCTTCTTGAAGTACTAAGAGACGATTAAGATAGTGACGTCACATCAGTTTAGGATCATCGTGTATACAATTGACCACTTCACGGCCCGTCTATACTAAGCAGGAATAAATTTAAAATCATATGATATACAATCTGCCTAATTTAATTTTAAGGTCAAATAACTGTCCTACATCATAGGTACAACCAAGCACCACTTTCCATAGTCTAGGTCAAAAAAACAGCAGGTCTTTTTCATTCCTTGGCCACGACTGATATAAAAAAAACATCAAGAACAGTAAGTCCCTGTTCCGTTCAGACTTAGACTCCACCATGATGTATCCGCCGTAATACTCCACTTCCTCCCCGACAGATATTCAACTAGAAAACTATCACTTAAGGCTTTGGCTATCAGAAGGATCCCAGGTTGCGCCTAATAGAACTTAAAACAACCTTCTTCTGGTGCTAAAACAGAACGCCTGAGCTGATAACAGTCGCCTTAAAATACAGCAGACCTTCACTCATGAACTCAACCATGACAATTATGTTGCCCTCACATAAGATAAATTTGATTTATTATTAACATGTTAAGCAGTACTTTAACTACTCAATCTAGCTCTACGACCAATGAAAAATCAGCTCGGTCGACATCCCTGCTGGCAGGACCGTATTTAGCCATATACTAACTGCTCGGCCATGACAAACACAGCCCAGTAACGATGTAACTACCTCAACCGGGCGGCCCACTATCCCAAATGATAAGTCTCAACCTTGGCCAGACCATTGAAGCCGTTGGTGAGCCAGTCTTTTCTCTAGACAATAAGTTCCAATTTTTTTGACGATGCTTTGGAGCTAAATATCAAACTACTCATTCATGGCAATGAAAAAAGATAAGAACTGGGCAATATAGTTCTCAAAATAAACTTAATGAATAACAAGATGTAATGAATAGACCATGTAAACCGTAAGGATAAAACTGATTTACCCAACCCACATACTATGAATTGCAACAGACCTAGCCCAAACTACAGCTACCGGGAGGCCTGACAGCTGTTCATGTGTTCAGCCAAAAATCTTACCACACTCATCCTCAACGTCATCCAAAGCTATTTGAATTTCACCACCTCGGCCTTAGTTTGATCGCGCAGACAGTGGACCTCAGCGATAAAGATTAATAGATATCGCTTGTTGGCGTTTAATAATTCTCGATCTAAGAAGACAATCGACAATCCTGTACGGCTAATAATTATGACTACTTTCTTCACTGATAACCACAACCTATCTAACCCAACTGCCAGCCTTACCAAGATGTCGCCACGCTCTACATAATTTATCCTCCGATATTCTTGGGTCGCCCCGATGTACGACCTATTCTGCCCAGTTCCGACATATTATCATCGTCTCCCAATATTTCATGACACATACTGTATGAATTGCTTCAGCAAAATGCTATACTGAATCCAAGCAAGAAGCCTGTGATATATTATGTTTGCTTCGGGCTGAAAAAAATAACTAAGTCTTCTGAAATCTATGCTGAAACGCAAAAAAATATACTGGGGCACCCACCGACCTACAGAACGCTATCGTCATGACGCCGTAAAAAAACTGAACAGGGTGATGCATCTCTAGATGTAGTTGTGACCCTCTAGCTTACGCACGATCTACTGCCTAGACTTCCAGTGCCTGATGCTCTTCCAATTCGCAATGTACAGACACACTAAGACCGCTTTCTCGACTGCATAAAATCTGAGAGGAGACAACCACACATTAATCATCCGAATGCCGGACCTCTTAAACTACTTTTTGCCCCACCGCCTTCTTCCAAAGATGATCGAAAGGACTGACAGATTATCTTAAAATATAAATTCTCCATCTATTCCCGCAGAATCCACCCAAACTAACCTAAAACTTTACACTATCATGCGAGAGAAAGAGAACACCGACGCCCTATTCCTCCACTTTTTTTGCTATAATGAATAAAAAAGTGTACCCCTTGCTCTAGCTGTGACTAAGGGGATGACTAATATAGCTACAGCTGACAGCAACAAATTACTTTCTAGTCATCTGCCACATAGCGAACACGGTGCTGAGCTCACCCAACTTAAACGCCAGTATCGTCTTCATGCTGGCAACAAGTACACCGATAGTAACCTTGACAGGGGACCTTCATACACATTTACCAGAACGTCCAGAGTACAATACCGTCTCGAACTATCAGCCCGGTAGCTGTAGATGCAGAGGAACTGTCTCTCTCTATGACCCAATATTTTACCTATAATTCGTCCTAATACAAAAAAACTACAGGGAGAGCTGTCAGGATATAGAGTATAGGTGTTTGCCTAAAAAAGAATTAACTTACCACCTGCAAACTTTTTTTAAGACCATACGCTATTTTTTAGTCCGGTGAAGAATTATGACGCGGAAAGTATGACTCCATACGCGACATACAACCATGTCTACACTGTATGAATGATAACTGAAGTAAACCATAAAAAAGGGTGTAACTATGGATAAAAACTTGGTTACTTAATATAATATACTATATTTTCTTAAGTGTTCTGCATCCTCATCCTGCTGTTATTCTACCTTCATAAAATTAAAAAAATGGCGGCACGATAACGAAACTTAAGCTCTACGTTATAAACATCAACTAAGATATAATGCAAACAGCACTAACATAGATCAATACTTCATTATAATTAGCGCCACTGTAGATACTTCTGGCCACGACAGGGATATCCCATCCTTAGTAGAAATCCTATAACATGTAGATTATGACGGCAGAGAAGAAACACACTGAACAAAGGGCTATCCACGGCTATAGCACTTAATTCATTTTAAAAAAATAATAAACTAAAATGTATCATGTAAATATTATACACTAACATAGCATTACAAATATTTTCTAGTGTATTTCTTATTACTGGAACTAACATCAAAATAATTAAGGCTAATTATATTATAATGTATTATGCATTGCAATAAAAAACATAAACTTATATCTTTTTTACATTCTGTAACTATATCTTATTGATAGAATCTATTGCTATAAAATATTAATAATTACATCGCAATCTACAAAATTACAATGGATATCTATGAAGGTATACTTAAGACGTCGTGACAATGGCGTGATGTAAGTCTAACTAAAAGTACGCCAAAAAATATACATATCTTTTGCAGACTTACCCTTTATTGTCAAAAAACACTTTTTTACATATTCAATCACTATCCGCTATCCGGCTCATATAAATAGACCTTGCTTTGGCTATCGATCAGAGGTATAAACACCAGTCTTTGTCGGCATAACCCGATGACATGTGGTAACTACAAATACATAGAAAAAAAAGAGTGTACATGATTGGTCCACACTCCTTTCCTGATTACCGGGGTGTCTTAGAATACCGCTGCCTAAGCTGCGAGGCTCGCTATGGCATCGACGAGCTTCTATATACCTGTCCAGTCTGCGACGGAGTATTCCTGATTGAAGATACTACATTTGAGCGGCTGGCCGAAACATCAGGGCGGGCGTGGCGAGAGCGCTTTGATACACGGGCCGCATGGAAACATCCGGCCTTTCGAGGAATTTTCCGTTATTATGAACTCATAGCTCCAGTCATAGAGATGGATGATATCGTGTGTTTGGGTGAAGGGCATACGCACATTGTAGCGGCAAGTCCAGCCTTACAACGAAAAATTGGACAGCCCTTCGCCTTCAAGAACGATGGCCAGAATCCCAGCGCATCCTTCAAAGACAGGGGTATGGCCTGCGTCTTCAGCTATATCAAATTCATGATACGTCGGCATAGATGGAATCAAATGCTCACGGTATGTGCCTCCACTGGAGACACCTCAGCCTCCGCGGCTCTGTATGCAGCATACGTAGGCTGGCCTATCAAGTCGATTGTTTTGCTCCCACAGGGCAAAGTAACGCCGCAGCAATTAGCTCAAACCCTAGGTAGTGGCGCCACAGTACTAGAAGTACCCGGGGTATTCGATGACTGCATGGAGGTGGTGGAGCACTTAGCAGACCGTTATAGGGTAGCACTGCTTAACTCCAAGAACGCCTGGCGTATTCTGGGCCAAGAATCCTATGTCTACGAGGTAGCCCAGTGGTACGATTGGAATCTGACAAACAAATCTCTCTTCGTACCTATCGGCAATGCAGGGAATATAACGGCTATAATGTCAGGCTTGCTAAAACTACATGTATTAGGAGTGATTGAAGGGCTACCGCGAATATTCGGTGTACAATCACACCACGCAGACCCAGTATTCCAGTATTACGCCGAGCCTGACCCAAAACGACGAAAGTACCAAGCGGTGCCTGTAAGGCCAAGTGTGGCCCAGGCAGCGATGATCGGAAATCCGGTATCCTTCCCAAGAGTGAAACATTTTTCCGAGCGCTATATGCATGCGGCTGGGCCAGACGCCTTCCAAATAGTAAAAGTGACAGAACAAGCAATTATCGAAGGGATGCTTTTAGCAAACCGACACGGACACACTGCCTGCACACAAGGCGGTGAATGTCTGGCTGGACTCATCGCAGTGCGAGAACAGGGACGTATCAGCCAGGACGAACTGGCAGTGTTGGACGCAACGGCACACAGCCTAAAATTTATTAAATTCCAGGACATGTACTTCGCGGATAATTTCCCGTCGGAGTACGAAATCCATGTCCGTCCGGAACTATCTAATGCACCACAGCTAATCATTGCACCTGAGGAACGGGAACGACTGGACCAACCGGCCTACGTACGCGTGGTGGCCGAAACAGTAGCGCAACTGCTGAACCTAGAACGACGGAGCTAAGCCACATCAGAGCAATAATAAACGCCTTTTAAATATCAGAACGTATGTCAGTAGCTACGAACCAGGCCATTGAAAAAAACCTAAAAAAACGCTTGACAACTGTGAACTTATTTTCGAAAAGTTAATAAGAGGCGTCGCTTTATTACGACGTACTGCTGCGATGTCCCCATCGTCTAGTGGCCCAGGACGCTGGCCTCTCACGCCGGTAACAGGGGTTCAAATCCCCTTGGGGACACCATAAATTAATAGTTTATTAATTTTTAACCAAAGTAGATGCGAGTAGAGAAAGATTAGTGCCACAGCATTCTATAAGGGATTAACAAATATATTCATAATCTTCCAATACAAAAAAAATGATGTCATTAGTTGCAAATTAAGATATACTTAATTTCAATTGTTACTACATATCTGCAGGCTATCATAATAAGTCCATGCCAGCTGTACTGACAACACACAATAACCCCCCCCCACACTCTTAAGTACCGCTGTAAACAATGCATACGCTACAATTCTCGCCACATTAAGCAATCTTCCCCAAGAAATAAAAGTTTAATCATCAGTAACGCATTTCTCTCAAGGCTCTCTCCTTCTTTTAGGCAAAAAAAATAGACTAGACCACGATTGAAATCGCTATTTTCACATAATAGCCTATATATTTTGATTTGCCCCAGCATTGGCTCAAACTAAATATTAAAAAAACATTTTTTGGACATATCATTTAAATTTCGCGAAGTTAAGTTTAACTTAGTACAAGATCAGAAGGCCTAAAGGACTTGCTACAGTTTGTAAAATCACAGAACAGTCCTACTACCGTTGATGCAACAAGTATGGCGAACTCAAAAAAATAATTAAATCAGGCGGTAAAAAATGGAGTGGGAGAACAGCCGAATAAGATAATCCGTAAGGAGGTGCTCAGAGAAAACTTTTGAGTTTGACATATTGCCGTAAGTACATGGAGTATATAAAAAAAGTTTTCTAAGTTTTTTGAAATATGAATCTGCTGTATAGTCGACCAGTTTTGCTCCATTCAAAAAAATACCAGATGTAGGCGAATGTCGTAAACTGTGTATTAATTCGGTCGCTCATAGAGTATACCTGAGAAGTATGGCTAAGGATATCTTAAGGACAGTCTTTCTTCAGATCGAAGTCTGGTTACCTTTGGTTTAGTTATGGGTTATGCATCTAGCCAAGGCCTTACTAGTGTAACTATATATGGTTATATAATTTTATTGATGTTAGGATTTATGATAGCAAAATATAAAAATACCGATAATTATTTGTAGTTTTATGCGTAAGTACTTGGCTCTTATGGTGGCCAGGACTATTCAATCAGGAAGGATGTTATAAAACGTACAGTATATAACAGCATAGCCTCAAAAAAAATGTAACAAGAAAAAATATTTTTTATAAAATCTCTCCCCGCTATCAACATGGTATTATTTTTTTCTTATACTACACGCTTAGTACCACGCTGAGCAAGGGCGGATAGTATCTCAATAGAATTAGATTTCTTAGCCAGAAGAAGCATAGCGGCAATGATGTAGGGTTTATAGCTGGCTTGCCGATAAAGGAGAGGACGGTAGCGATCAAAGATAGTAGCAGCTACCTCACCCTGAGAACATGAAACACCGGTGATATCTGCAGGGAGACAATGAAGATAGAGGGCCTGGCCATGATTGGTAGTAGCCATACGCGCTTCGGTACATTCCCAGCCTAGGTGATCAGCGTTTTGGGACAGTAGTGCCTGCTCTAGAGCCTTAATTCCGTCCCAGTCACCAGCTACATAAAGGTCAGTACGTCGTTCCATGGCTGCGAAGGGAGCCCAACTTTTGGGATAGACAATATCAGCGCCAGCAAAAGCCTCATCCATGTCGTAGGTAGTATAAAAACTACCGCCACTATGCTCGGCACCCTTAGCGGCCATGGCCAGGACCTCGGGCATTAGTTCATAGCCTTTGGGGTGGGCTAGAGTAACATCCATCCCCAGACGAGTCATTAGGCCTATTATTCCTTGGGGTACAGAAAGTGGTTTACCGTAGGAAGGCGAATAGGCCCAGCTCATAGCAATTTTCTTGCCTTTAAGCTGTTCAACGCCACCGAAATAGTGCGCTATGTGGGCTAAATCAGCCATGCTCTGGGTAGGATGATCGAGATCGCACTGAAGATTAACAAGGACAGGTCGGTCGTAGAGCACGCCTTCATAGAAGCTCTGTTCCACAGCTACAGCAACCTCGCGCATATAAGCATTGCCTTTGCCGATGAACATATCATCGCGGATGCCAATAGCGTCAGCCATAAAGCTGATCATAGTCGCGGTTTCGCGCACAGTTTCACCGTGGGCGATCTGGGACTTACCCTCGTCGAGATCTTGAACGACGAGACCTAAAAGATTACATGCGCTCACAAAACTGAAACGAGTACGGGTAGAATTGTCACGAAAAATAGAAATGCCAAGACCAGAATCGAATATGCGGCAGGAAAGGCCACGCTCACGCAAGTCACGTAATATATCAGCAGCAATAAGAGTGGCTTTAAGTTCGGGCAAGGTTTTGTCCCACGTGAGAAGAAAATCCTTGTGGTACATGTCTCTAATATCCAGGCCGGCCAGACGGTGAATAGTTTCGTCGATACGGACCAGGTCCATGTGATGCTCCTTGATGAGTTTAGTCGATATGTATAAGTTAAGGTATAATGTGAGTTCCAACACCGCGGGAGATAGCATCGGCTAGGTGTTCAGGGCCGGTGATGACAACGCGGCGGCCTCCACCTTTGATAAAATTTAGGGCAGCACGGATCTTAGGAGCCATACTGCCTGGGGCAAAGTGTCCCTGATCCAAAAAACGTTCCATGTCCGCTGCCGATACCTGGCCCAAGGTAGTAGCTAAGGGAGTGCCATAATTGAGACTGACCTGTTCCACAGCGGTGGAGATAGTAAGCAACTCCGCGCCTAAAGCCGTAGCCAGCAAACTGGAGGTCAGGTCTTTATCGATG
Organism: Desulfovibrionales bacterium; assembly: GCA_965112965.1. Taxonomy (GTDB): domain Bacteria; phylum Desulfobacterota; class Desulfovibrionia; order Desulfovibrionales; family Desulfovibrionaceae; genus CBCOTE01. Next base: position 12,564 of record CBCOTE010000022.1, read on the forward strand.
ACCGCGTCACATCCTTCTAGACCCCGTTCTGTGGCTACCACGGGAATACCTCCACCACCGGCGGCCACCACGTGAAAGCCTCCGGTCACCAAAGCGTTGATGGCCGATAGTTCCACGATCTCCACAGGTACCGGAGAAGGTACTACCCGCCGAAAACCACGCTGAGCATCCTCTTTAAGAATCCAGTCTGGATGTAAACGAGTGAGTTCTGGAAGCTGTTCGGAGGTATAAAACTCGCCGATAGGCTTATCCGGATCAGCGAAACCAGGGTCATCGGCGGCCACACATACCTGTGTGATCAATGTAACAACACGACGACGAATTTCTGGCAGACAGCGGCGAGCCAAAGTGTTGTTGAGAGCCTGTTGAATCTGATAGCCTAGGGCACCTTGGGTGTCGGCTACACATGAGACAAGGGGCACAATATGCAGGCCTGCCACCTCCCGGGCGATCTCTGAACGTAGCATGATAAAACCTACTTGTGGCCCGTTGCCATGGGTAACCACCACCCGCCAGCCCAAGTCTATTAGGTCAGCTACGTGCTCAGCAGTCGCACAGATAGCGCGATACTGATCGGCTACAGTGCACATATCTCGCCGTTTGATAAGCGAGTTACCTCCAATAGCGACCACGGCGAGGCGCTCGATCATGACTTATCGTCCTGGAGTTGATGAGTTAGGATTCAGGTTTAGATAACTATCCGGTAGAGCGGCGTATAAGGCGGCGGCACGCACAAGATCAGATTTCCATGTCTTCTCATTGGGGGCGTGGGCCTGGTGTTCCTTACCCGGACCAAAACCAACCACGGGGATGTTAAACATACCCATAATACTCACACCGTTGGTAGAGAAAGTCCATTTATCTACTCGTGGAATCTCCTGGAATAGCATCCGGTAAGCGTCCACGGCAGCGTGACAGGCGGCATGATCTTCGGGCAGTATCCAAGTGGGGAAAAAACAATCCGTAGGATAGACTAGGCCGGTCCAAGAAGGCCGTTCATAAGTATACATAGATACCCGGGCCTTATCTCCGATGGCCATCACAGACGGCAACGCACGTATCTGAGCTATGGCAAGATTGTTATCTTCCCCGACAGTTAAACGACGATCGATAGATACCGAACAGCCGTCAGCAACAGCGCAACGCGAAGGCGAAGAAAAAAAGATCTCCGAGATCGTGAGGGTGCCCTTACCTAAAAATGGGTCTTCAGTCAAACGCAAAGCCAATGCTTCCAGCTCTTGAATGATACGCCCCATGCGAAAAATGGCATTGTCACCGCGTTCTGGAGCCGAACCATGGGCGCTCACGCCAGCCACGTCTACACGGATCTCCATACGACCGCGCTGGCCGCGATAAATACAGCCGTCTGTAGGCTCTGTACAAATCACAAACTCTGGCCGGATTTTTTTTTCTCTGATGAGATATTGCCAGCACAGGCCGTCACAGTCCTCTTCCTGCACTGTGCCGACCATGGCCACGGTATACTCCCGAGCCAGACCTAGTTCCTTGATAATTTTACCGGCATAGACCATGGCAGCCATGCCGCCTTCTTGGTCGCTGGCTCCTCGGCCACCAATGGTTTCGGCGTCCTCGTAGCCTTTATAAGGATCGAACTGCCAGTTGGCTTGGTTACCTACGCCCACAGTATCCACATGGGCATCAAAGGCAACCAGACGTGGCCCAGTACCCAAATATCCAAGTATGTTGCCCATAGGATCGATCTCTATACGATCAAAACCTACAGCTTCCATCTCAGCTTTGATACGACGAATAACCGCCTCTTCCTGACAAGATTCGCTAGGCAACCGAATCATATCCCGCAGAAAGCGAGTCATATCTGGCAAATAACGCTGAGCAAGATCATTAATAGCGGCGACAGGAATAGTTATCATATAAGAATTAATCTCCTCCGTAATTTAAGAAAATTTATTGTAACTAAACTTTTAAGCAAAGACAGGGCCAACCTAAATATAAGAGCTAACCGACAGCCTAATACGACACTAGAAACAGCACGACGGCCGTTTGTTCGCCCATATAAATCCTTCGCATATTGAGTAATTTCGTATTATGAGAAGTATTATAACTAAATTTATCGGTAAAAATTCTCATTGTGATAATAAATTTATATAATAATAGCCGTCTGCCGTGGTCTGACGATCCGGCATGACGCTTGCTGAGAACATAGTTTGCTGCTGCATATATAGCCCGTCGAGGAATGCCAATGATAAGTCTTTACTGTCCCGCCTGTAATCGAGATTACGATCCGGTAGTCGGTCTTTTTGTCTGCCCGGTTCGATTCGGTGCAAACGGAGACGACAGTCGAGAGCATGTCCTGGACCTACGCCTAGCCTTTGCCATAGACAGCGCTAATACTCGACGCTCCCTTGCCGAAACCCTGGCCACGGACTGGCAACAGTATCCGGACGACCCCATAATGGCATTTGCGGCTACGTCCGTAACACGACAGATAGTAGGATCAACTCGACACGCAGAGCTAGCGGCCCAACTCCAAGAGGGATTAGCCCAAAACGAAAGAATGGCTCTACGAGTGACACCCCTGACTCCAGCACCCGAGCTAGCTATGGCCATCAATCATACTGGACCATTGCGAATCAAAAATGAAACCGGACAAGTGACAGGCTCGCATAAAGTACGGCACTTGGCTGGAACGCTGCTCTACCTAGAAGCACTAGAATACATGAGAACACTGTCGGAAAAGTCTGGTTGCACAAGCTACAGGGCGCCTTGCACGGTTGCAGCTTTTCGGCCGGAGTTAGCCATCTACAGCTGTGGCAATGCAGCATTGGCCGCAGCCGCCATTGCCCGTGCCAACGGCCGCGTGCTACGTTGTTTCGTGCCGCCGGATGTTTGTCCTGAGGTAGCCCAGTTACTATCCGAACGCGGCGCCCGGGTGGAAATCATGCCGAGACAGACTACGGGCGGCGGCGATCCATGCTATGTAGCATTCCGTGCCGCGGTCACCGCTGGAGCCGTACCCTTCTCCTGTTCCGGCCGGGACAACTGGACGCACCTAGATATCGGCCGGACCCTCGGCTATGAAACGCTACTACAATGGCAAACATCTGGAGGCTTTCCGGATCACCTAATGCTTCAAGTGGGTGGAGGAGGGTTGGCTCGGGCAGTAGCTCTGGCAGCCAGAGAATTAGCCGCTATAGGCCTTACCTCAGGCCTCCCTAAAGTGCACGTCTGCCAAACCGTGGGGGCATTCCCCTTCGTACGCGCATGGTTGATGTTGCTGGCCGATGTGACAGCAGCTGCCGGACTGCCCTTCAACATTGAAACCTACCGATCCACAGCACCCGGTGCCGACCCCAAAGCAGCTCTGGCAGGACTGCAGTCTTTTCAAGAGGCGCGTTTTCACGAGATCCTCGCTGCATCGGCTTTTTCTGCAGCGCATTTCAAGAGCTCAGCCGTGCAGCATACACTGGCTCGAGCCATCCGCGAGCCAGGGCGCTATCACCGGGCCTGGGACGGCACAACCCCACGCAGTCTAGCCCAAGGCATCCTCGATGATGAAACTTACGACTGGTACGGCCTGGCCACGGCTATGTTAGCCTCGGGCGGCATAGCTGTAATTGTATCCGAGTCTCTGGTGACTGAGGCGTACAATCTGGCCCGGACCCATACGGATATTCCAGTTTCAGCGACTGGTAGCGCCGGCTTGGCTGGGCTTATGGCTCTGCGCCGTCTAGGTGCTATTACCCCAAACGACAGTGTGGGTCTGTTCTTCACCGGCTTAGACCTCTGCCCCTCCAACCATCTCAGGCCGGTCCCTCAAATGATTCCCAACTCTTAAGGAGCTTTGCATGGCCATTTCCTTAACTCGCGATATTGCCCATACCAGAACAATGTGTCCAACCTTCACCGAAATGCTAGACCCTTCTCGCATTGATCCAGACCTGCGCCGCCGGGCTATAGCCGCCAAGAATACCGATCCGCTGGACCCCGTCAATTTTTTTAACATCACCTGGAAAGACGAAGCGGACGAAGTACAACATTTTGTGTTACCCGAAGCTCTCACGGGAGTGGCAGCACCCATTGTATGTCTTTACGGTAAGGAGTTCCCAACTGGCAGCCACAAGGTAGGCGCTACATATTCGACTCTGGTAGAACAACTAGTGACCGGAGCAGTTGAACCCGGCCGACATGTGACGGTCTGGCCAAGTACGGGCAACTATGGCATTGGAGGCGCCTGGGTTGGTGGCCGTATGGGTTTCGAGTCCGTAGTGGTGCTGCCCGCAGAGATGAGTACTGAACGTTTTGAACGTATCCAGGCCTACGGCGGCCGCATCATCGCCACACCAGGCGGTGAATCTAACGTCAAAGAAATATACGATAAATGCAAAGAACTCACTGCAGGTAACCCGACGCTAGTGCGGGTGATGAACCAATTCGAAGCCCTGAGCAACTACCGATTCCACTCCTACGTTACTGGCGGTTCAGCAGCCGAGCTAGCAGAGACATTGATGACGCGCGGCATAGGTAAAGGCCGAGTAGCTGCTTTCGTCTCAGCTATGGGCTCCGCTGGTACAATCGGAGCCGGCGACACGCTTAAAGAACGCTGGCCCGATTGCCGTATCATAGGCCTAGAACCTATCCAATGTCCCACACTCTACCAGAACGGCTACGGCAACCATGATATCCAGGGTATCGGGGACAAACATGCCACCTGGATCCACAACGTCCTAAATATGGACGCTATTATGTGTCTGGACGATCTTTCCTGCAAATTGGGATTACAATTATTGGTAGAGACAGCCGGACAAGAACTGCTACGCTCAGCCGGAATCATGGCCGAACAAGCCACATACCTAAGATCCTACATAGGCATTTCTGGGATTTGCAACATTTTAGGCGCCATCAAGACAGCAAAATATTTTGGCTTCAACAAAGACGACCTGATCATTACAGTATGCACAGACAGCATCGACCGTTACCACTCAGTGCTAGCCCGTCTAACTAAAGAGCACGGCGCCATGGACCATCATGAGGCAGCTTGCCGCCTGAAGCGCATCTTTCACGGCCAGGGGTTGGACTGGATCGAAGAAGGCACCATGGTCAACCGAGAGCGCTGGCATAATATCAAATATTACACCTGGGTGGAGCAGCAAGGCAAGAGTATAACCGAACTGGATGCCCAACGTAGCCAGGCTTGGTGGCAAGAACAGCGCAGCCTAGTAACTGAAACCGACCGTCGCATAGCGACCTGGCGACAGATGTAAACGGGATAATAAGACCCATTTGCCTAAAAAATCCTATGTCGCTAATCATGAAGGCTTATATGATTAAGATTGACTAGTTCCAGCAGACATTCAAAAAATCTTAGCATCTATCTTTTTGAACAGCACAGGCCGACTATGTGCCGTGATAAAACTGCGCGTCTAGTTCATATTGCCTATCTGGTCCAAAAGTTACTTGTGGAGTTCAAGGCTAACACATATTTTGCTAATATTTTTACCCCAGAGAATGTTAGACAGAAAATGGAACAGTACCATTGGCATCAATCCGCCACGCCAAAAAAAAATGAGTCTCAACCAGCTATACTTTAACGGTTTTGGATAAAGCCTACTAAGTCCAGGTCGCACTTGCTGAAAAAGTTATGGCCTACTCACCCTCACTTAAAAACTTCAACGACCAGTCTACCCCATGCCAATTTACACTGTCTAAACAAGTTTAGGCCTGGGGCGGATTGGGTCCGCTAGATCATTTTCAGCCTTATCCAGAGACTCAAAAAATATATTGGTAGAGTATAGCCTAATCAGCTCGACATACTATCCGACGAAAAACCAATAATCGAGAGAAGATTATACAAACTTATATCCAGCATCCCGCACGTTTTGCCGATGGCCCACTTCACAAAAAAAAAGTCTGTATACGTTGGAACCATGAAGAATGGGATGTCAGCAGACATAAAAACAAAATATTCTTGCAAGATTAAATGGTTAGCCATGCTGCTGTAATACGTATAACGTGCTACTTTTCATATTCGATTTCCTAGGGAAATCGGTATCGTTCTTTTCGCCCTCACGACAGAACCGAAAAAGTTTACTACACTAGGCCCCAGCAGTATCGTCTTCCAAATGGTATTAAAAAAAATAAAACCATATATATATATTGACTATTGACGCCCTATCCGTAAAATTTCTGCCTTCCCGGCCACCCCCCCCTCTAGCCATGTGATTAATTCGATAAAAGCACTCAGCGTTTATATTTTGTCGTTAGTAATAAACTACACATCTTGGCCAACTTGCCGTAATTTATAGTGCCTAAGGCATAGTTTTGGTTTATATATTATAATCAGTTTTTTTTGCCAGAACTTAAATAAAAAAAACACCACATACTGTCGTTATTCATTATTGGAATAGTATCTGCCCGGCAACGCTGCTATCCTTAAGATTTCGTCTCTTTCCGAATATGTTACAGACCTCGCCATGATCTCTCCCCAGGCCCGGCCATGACAAAATGAGAACAAAAAATAACAAAAAATGCTTTTTCGGTCACCCCTGCTTGCTCTCACCCCTCCCGATTAAGCCTCCAGGCCATCTATTTTCGCTCTCCACCCATTACGTCACGATAAACGACCAAATAGCTCGGCTTAGCTTATAACTGCCCATCGTGCCTCTTCTAAAAAAATAATCCAGATCCGGGCCACTTACTGCCATAATTCGAGTTAGCCATATAGAAGAATACCACCTGCCTTAGTCGGAAACACTGTTGTATCTCACTAATATGAGCCGTTATGTTCTCACCCAACTAGACTGACTCTCTTCTACTCGAACAGGCTGAACAATATAGAAATTACAACTGCACGTAGTAATTATTCTCATAGGCATACGCATAATGACCGGCCACAACATATAACTTTCGGTAATAATCTCCGTAGCGCAAGGTTAGGTCGGATTACCAAAGCTGTTGAGCCAGAAATTAGAGTCATTACCATCACTACCATCAGCACACATCGCGCCATCACTCTAGCAACTAACCCCGGACCGGAGCTTAGGCACGTTCACCAAAAAATTAAATAGCAGTGCCCAGCTGGTGTATTAGTGGCAAGGAAAGGTTCGAGCTTAAAGTATCTTACCCCGATAAGCCGTAATGCCGGATACAAAAAAAATTCCATGCAGAAAGCCATCACTTCGCCTCGGTGAAATATTTTTAACCAGATTATAGCTAAGCACCAGACCGCCTACCCACAACGGAAGCATGTCAGCAAGGGCCAGACATTATTGATGTCCAGAATATCAAGCTGTAAACTAGAACTCATGCAGAGCATAATACGCATATCCTGCATATGGAATGCTTACCACCACCGAGAACGCTTAACTCCTTAAAAAATGCATGTACTGGCTTCCAGTTAGGATGGCTAAACTCGCCACCGTACAGGACATGTCTACAATGTGCAGCTGTTCCAAAACTTTCTCGTTTTTGGACATCCAGCTGAAGCACCTGGATGGAACCATTTTGCACCCGAGTCACCTTCCACATCGCTTGATTAGATTTTTTTTCATACTCCGGGACTGATAAGTACTCGCCCTATTCATGCTCCTCCTTTTTTATCTCTATTTCATCGAAAATCCAGACTTTACCCGCCGGCTTGACGCAGAGCAATCTCCTTGAACTGAGCACATAACCTGCGCTGCGCTGCCTTGATTGATTAATTGATTATATGTTACACTTCAAACACCCCGCCAATCGCAACGAGACTCGAAGCCTTACTGTGGCCAATCTATTTCGCCAACGCCCCTTCTTCCTCCATGGCGACCTACTCATCGATATTTACTTGACAGCTCTCACTTCACTGTTCTCAATATCTCCTTGACATGCATAGGTTTATATGCTTTTCTCGGGAGCTTTCGGTCTCTATAATTAGGACTTCAGGCATCTGCCCGACAGACGTAGCTCAGTCTCTATTGGCCCAGACCAATCCATCACGACCGTGGGCTGGCTATTTATTCTAGAAATTCTTCACGTTAGTGTAACTGCTGCTATGGCTACGACCATACTCGACATCGCAATAAGCCAATAACGTATCCGCCAATAAAGATAACAACGAAAATAAACGATAGGAAAATTTATTCAAAGAAATCTCAACTACTCTCTTTCTCATATATCTCAGAAAAATTTTAACTTGTATCAGTAATAAATTGCAATTATCGCCCACGCAAAACTAAAGGTAGGCTGTATCGTTACCAAACCAGTCGAACTTCATTACATATTTTTCTCGACGCTAACGGACAGTAAATCGAAAAATCTGCGTCTATGGAGTCATGTATGCAAAAGATGATAACGATCATATTAGTTCTAGCGGCCCTGCTGGTCATAACCTTACCTGACCATGCTAAGGCTATCACCGAGACCGCCATACAACGCTGGCTGCGAGCCCTAGAATTACCAGGTTTTAAGCGTATAGGCGTGTACAACGAATTTCATCCCGACGACGGCAATCTAGTGGCTACCTTCTCCGGAACTGGTGGTAAACTTCTTTTCGTCTCGGTCATCGACCTAACACGTAAAAGCCGGTTCGGATTCAAGCGCAACGCCCAAGACATGGTTGAACACGGCGCCAAACGGCTGATCAAACAACAGCAACTCAAGGGCCGTACCTGGTGGTCTGACAATACGACCTACCCCATAGCTGCTGCAGACATAACTCAAAATATAAAACTGACCATAATGGGCTACCAAGGAGTCCTCATGATCGATCTGCCCGCACTCATAGAAATGTTACCCATAGAATTGTTGACCTCCTACGCCAAAATGGCACACACCCCGCAGCGGCCCATCAGGCGTCCGGCCGGTCACAAAATAGACGATTTTGTCTACAACTAGCGTTTAGCTGCTACAGCCGCTATACCTATGCTAAACAAAAAAATATACATACTCATGTTTAAAGTTCGCAATGCAACTATTGCCGCCACCTTTTGGACAACGGCCGAAAATTCTGTAGCCGCCCAAACAGCCATTCTTCGAACTTTTTCTACGGATTAAAGGCGTCTAGTGCCGAACTGCAAAAAAACTTCAGATTACAGAGCAACATACTTATGGACGGCAAAAAAGCGCATGGGTCGCTGAAAAACATAAATATAAACGAAACCGCCGAGTGCAGAATATGAATTGTAGAATCCATCGCTAGGTGTTCATTATAGGTTTATCAAATAGCAAACGGACGGAAAGGAAAGCGACAAAAAACAATGCAAACATCATCACCATGAGCGGATGTGTATGGTAAGTGTTGTCGCTGTATATATTGCAATAACCCAACCTCGCTGCCTCAGGCCATAAGCTATACTAAAAGGCGCTCTTATAACATCGCGTTTTATTCATCTATCAAAAAAACCACTCCAGCCATCAGTAATATTAGTATATATTATAATAGTTCATCTTAGCTACTTCGGCGACTGCTATTTATTTAAGACTAAACTGCTCTTCAGCCGAGATTTATTAATCAACGTAATTCATTAATAATTCTGACTAACATCTGTTACTAGTCACTGTAATATTTTGACTTAGATATTTTTTACTATTAAATATCTATCGATAGCGAGTTTATTTTTTTTCACTACATCATACTCACTTACGATATTCAATTAGATCTAGATCATCCATCACCATAGCCTACAACGATTTAGTTTGATCTTTAACAGCTTTATTTCGATCTACTGCTTATATTATGGTCTTTTCAATATATATGCATTTTATCTTCAATCCGATCACGGACCTTCTTAGTCAAAACTGAGACCCTCTTTAAAGAAGCCTCATATCAACAAGACACGCTACGATTCAGAACATCATAGGAATTGTAAAAAAAATACACTAACTTAGATTTTCTACACTAAGCCACTGACTATTTAAATGGAATCTAATTTTTTCATGTAGCGCAGATTAACTATCCTTATATAATCTTTTAACAGATTTTGTGAAATTGACATTCAAATTTCTAGGCTGGGCTAAATAATTACCTACTTTATTGTACCAGTTGAGATTCGACAACATATTCATAAAAATAAAGATCAAAATATACTACACATCCGGGAGCGACATTATAGTCTAAAGCGTAACGCAACTTTTCTAACTGATATCACCAAAAAAACCTCTGCACCGAAAAACATAATTTTGAGACTCTTTCGTTTAACTATTCCTACTACTTCTAAACCACCCAGCCATAAATTTCAGGCTATTCAGTTCCCATATGTCTAGCCACATTGCCCCATTGCACTTTTTCAGGATAGCCTTATAATAAAAGATAAGTATCCGGCACGAGCGTGCTCAGGTACTCGATTAAGATATGGGGGCGCCCTGGTTTCGACGGGGATGCAAAAGCCGAGGTGGCAGGCCGAGGCGCCGCAGGCCTCGTAAAAAGCGGCATACAATAATCGCCAACAACGATTACGATTACGCTCTGGCTGCCTAAGGGCAACCACGTTCGGCCGACAGACGCCTGATATATCGGTTCGAGCGAAATTCTATCAGGCTGGCGATCTGCGAGCGGCCCACCCTCGCGGACGCGAAATTCCAGGCGGGCTGGTCCTATCGCATGAAACCCGGTCGGGGAACTAGCAATAGGACGAGATGCAATCCCGACCTAAGCCTGTAGAAGCCACGCGCAGAGCATTTTCGGACGGGGGTTCGATTCCCCCCGCCTCCACCATCAACGAAAAAAACCAGACCATCGTGGTTTGGTTTTTTTTTCGTTGAGTAATCCAGCACTCTATCCGACTCTAGCTCCAATCCTAGTTCATTTTTTCATCTACAAAAACCTTGTCCTAAGAACAACAAAACTCGGTATGAATGATAAAAAAGACGTCTGTGGCCTTATCCAAGCGCCAGGTCAGTAGCAAAAATTCTTAGTCATCCAGAAGAATGATACCGCGCTATATATGGGTATAGAGTAAAAATAAAACGATGGCGTCCAAGATAGATTAATGCAGGCCTATATCTGTATGGAGAAGTAAAACTCTTGTCTACGACCTTGGAGAGAAAACTAAAAATCAAACCGGTATGGTAACGGATAAAATTATAACAGTACAGAGTATTGTAGTAGTACTCAATCTCATGTGAGATGAGCTCCGAGCCCAGTGAATGCCACAAAAAAAGATGATTGTTCAAGCCTTAGTAAAGAATTAAATACATAGTACACCTTACCAACGATCTAGATGGCGCAGCAGGTAAGAGCTAATACGACACTACGAAAGACGCCACATTCGGTAGACGTACCGGCAGACGGCAGGCCAAACATATAAGCTGAATCAAGGTACAATTGTGATCCAAATCATTGTAGTGGGGTTGTGACAAAAAAACATCATACTAAGCGAACAATATCTGGTTCCCGCACTACTGGGCGCCAAAATCGCTAAAAATAGGTAAGGATAGGTATGACCATCTGCTCAACTATACAGAACAGAAATGAGCTATAGGCCTTTGCGTATGACGGAATAAAATCAGGTAAGCCGAAGAAACAGCTGGAAAACCACAGGCTGCTCCGTCAATATTTGACCCATGCATGCAATAGCGAAAGGTATATAACGATTCCAGTCTGGCGTTTTAGAGTATAAGAAAAATATATGACCAAAAGTCGCAGCCTCGTTTCCAGCTACCTTCAGCCTCATTGCTAACCAGGACGACCGGATCCAGCTTCCCCTATAATTGAATATTCCGAAAAACGCTGGGCACACATCTAAAAAATACTTGGCCTTGACTTTCAAAAAAACAACTGCGTCATTGCCCCACTTCTCAACGATCATCGGCACTACCTTCTTACCACTACCCCTCTAGATAGTGCCTTATTTTTTACCCGAAAGTCCCTTCGTCCACAAAAAAATCATTGTACTTACCCTAGTGGACGGATTGACAGGTTTGCATGCCCATTGTAGATGAACATAAAATTATTGTGAATTCATAAAAGGTTTCAATTCAACGCATTCATCATAATTTGGATGTAAAACTTAATAGACAGATAACGCAAAGGAGGTAGGTAATGGGTCTTAACAGACGTAACTTCATGAAACTGTGCACGGGTACGGTAGCCGGGCTGGGTGTCTCCCAAATCGTCCACCCTGAAGTCCTGGAAGTCCTTGCCGGAAGCCTCAACAGTAGCCGCCCTCCGGTACTATGGATACAGGGCGCAGGCTGCACAGGTTGCTCGGTTTCACTTCTCAATACGGTCAAACCTCCCATCGCCGATGTACTCCTCAAGATAATCAGCTTAGAATTCCATCCAACAGTTATGGCCTGGGAAGGAGAACCGGCCATAGAATATATGTACAAAATTGCCGATAAATTCCAAGGTAAATTCTTCCTAGCCGTTGAAGGCGCTATCCCAGTGGCGGCCGGCGGCAAATACTGCGTCATTGGCGAGGTCAAGCACAAAGAAATCACTATGGCCAGGGCTATGATAGATCTCGCTACTAAAGCCGCCGTGGTCTTAGCAATTGGTACTTGTGCTGCCTATGGCGGTATCCCCGCGGCCAAGGGCAACCTAACTGAAGCCAAGTCCTGTAAAGATTTCTTGACGGCCAAGGATATCAAGACCCCAATAGTCAACATTCCCGGCTGCCCTCCGCACCCAGACTGGATAGTCGGCACCATCGCCGTGGCCCTGGAGGCCATCAAAAAGAACGGCTTGGCCAGTGGCCTAACCGCCGTGGTCGAACTGCTCGACGCTGATGGCCGTCCTAAACCATTTTTTGTCAAAAACATCCACGAAAATTGCTCGTACCTCAAGTCTTTTGAGGACAATAAATTTGCTAAGACTTTCACTAATGATAAAAGTGCCTGCCGCTATGAGCTAGGCTGCAAGGGCCCGGACACCAACGCTGACTGCTTCTCTAGGAAATGGAATAACGGCATCAATTGGTGTGTCGAAAATGCCGTATGCCTAGGTTGCGTGGAAAAAGACTTCCCCGACGGTAAGTCGCCGTTCTACGGAGCCTAACCTAATGACCAGTATCAGCATTTAAACCAAGGAGGATTTTCTATGGCAGGTTGTGTAAAGACCACTAAAGCCACAGCAATGGCTATGCCCAAGGAAAAGATAAAAATATCCATTGATCCGGTCACTAGAATCGAAGGTCATCTCAAATGCGAAGTCTTAGTCAAGGACGGCAAAGTTGTAGATGCCTGGCTCTCTGGTGGCATGTTTCGCGGCTTCGAAAATATCCTCATCGGCCGTGACCCCCGCGACGCCTCTCAAATTACTCAACGTATCTGCGGTGTATGCCCCACCGCCCACTCCACCGCTTCTGTCCGCGCTCTAGACGAAGCCTTTAAGGTCAAACTAACCACTAACGGCCGCTTGGTACGCAACCTCATACTGGGCGCCGACTACCTTATGTCCCATGTGCTGCACTTCTACCACCTAGCCGCCCTGGATTACGTGGACGGACCCAACACCGCACCCTTTAAACCCCGCTACGGCAAGACTGACTTGCGTCTAGACAAGGCCATCAATAATGTAGCCGTGGGACAGTATATTGAGGCCCTGGAAGTACGACGTATCGCTCACGAAATGGTCGCTATATTCGGCGGTAAGACCCCCCACTGTGCCGGCCAGGTCGTAGGCGGCACCACAGAGATCCCATCCAAGGAACGACTGCAGGATTACCTAACCCGCTTCAAGACAGTACAAAATTTTATTGAAAATAAGTATATTCCTACCGTCTATCTGGTGGGCAAAGCCTACACGGATCTACTCGCCGTAGGCGCCGGCCACAAGAACTGTATCTCCTTTGGCGTCTTCCCTATGAAGGATAGCGATACCGAATTTTTAATCAAGTCAGGTGTCTATATCGATGGCAAGGACATCCCCTTCGATCCGACCAAGATCAAAGAATACGTCAAGTACTCCTGGTTCGACGATACCACTACTGGTCTCAACTTCAAGCAGGGCAAGACCGTGCCCAAAGTTGACAAGCCCTACGCTTACAGCTTCATAAAAGCCCCGCGCTACGACGGAAAGCCTGTGGAAGGTGGCCCGCTGGCTCGTATATGGATCACCAACCCCGAACTCTCCCCAGTAGGAAAAAAAGCTCTCCAAGATCACTTTGGCCTCACTGCTAACAATTTTCGTGATCTAGGCGACCTAGCCTGGTCCATTATAGGACGGCACGTAGCCCGTGCCGAAGAAGCCTATATAGTGGCTAAGGCCATAGAAAAATGGCTCACTGAAGCTCAGCCTGGTAAAGAAACCTTTGTAGTCGCCCCTATCCCAGTAAAATCTGAAGGCATTGGCATCACAGAAGCCCCTCGCGGCGCCCTCATTCACTATGTAGATATCAAGGACAAGAAGATAGCTAATTACCAAGTGGTCTCAGCTACCCTCTGGAACGCTAATCCACGCGATGATATGGGCGTACGCGGACCGATAGAACAGGCCCTTATTGGTATACCTGTTCCAGACGTAAAAAACCCGGTCAATGTCTCACGCCTCATACGTTCTTTTGACCCGTGACTAGGGTGCGCTGTGCACGTGATGCACGCTGAATCCGGTAACGTCACTGTCGTCGAAGTAAATTAGCATCAGTGCTTTAATTAACAAAGGGACCGATGGTCGGTCCCTTTGTTTTTTGTTAATAAGAAATGGATAGAAATAAAAAATGTCACACAGATATAGAAAAAATACGATATGCACCTATTGATTGCTGAAGGCATATTCGACATAATGTTCATGAAAATATATTTTTTTTACTTTTTCATTTCTGATTATCGATCTATCCATGCTAATGGCGTGGTCTAATGGCGTATGCCGCAAGAATACATTATCTTTAACTTTGCACTTCAAGTATACTACAAAAAGGAACTACCTGATGCCGATCGTACCGTTAAGGATAGTCAAAACCGAACTACCAGAAGGCCAGATGCGACTTTTGGTGATGGGCGTAGGTAACATCCTACTATCTGACGACGGCGCAGGCATCTATGCCGTACAAGAATTAGAGAAAGAAGTGTGGCCGCCCAATGTCACCATGTTAGACGGCGGTACCTTCACTCAGGATATCTATCATATCTTTGAAGGATTCGACGAGCTGATCGTGCTAGACGTAGTGCATGCCAGGCATACACCTGGGACCATCTACCGCCTGACCGAAGATGACTTGATCAAAAATGAAGACCAACGGCTTTCTCTGCACGATATTGATCTTCTCGACTCATTATACATGGCTGACCTGATTGGCAAACGTCCAAAGATGCGGGTGCTCGGCATACAGCCAGAAAATTTCACGACCTGGAATATAGGATTAACTCCAACGCTGCAAAAGGCTTTCCCAAAATTTGTAGAGGCGGCGCGTCAAGAAGTGTTGGCCACTCTAGCCGAACATGGAATCTCAGTGCCGGAGTACTAATCCGGACGATACCAAAAAAACTCGCCCAGATCGGTATCGTAATCTAGCTATTTTTATCTCTGAAAAAATAGCAATAACAAGACCTGTAAATTAATATATCTACCGGGCCATTGCAGCACTGCGTCCAGCCCGGCCCCATTCTATTAGGATTACTACTCTCCTAAAAAAAACAGATATCGGTCGCATTGTAATTTATCAGTACCCAATGACTAAACGACCATAGCATAATAAAAACAAACCGAACGGAACCATTCCGTTGCGGTGCAAGGCCAATTACCCACACCAATTACAACGCTACAGACTTTGCACCTTATCCAGCAGGCCGCATCATTGAATGACTTTGCACAAAATAGTATCACCTCCCGGCCGTCTTGCCGTCAAACAATACTAAAAAAGTGATACTAGGGGGAAGGGGACATCAGCCAAAACCGCAGTTCACGCTGTCGATGTCTAATGGCCATCCTACCATCTATAGCCGGCATTATGAGACCAGATAGTCACGATCCATTCACAGCAACCGTCGGGCCGCCTCCAAGGCGACCATCTGCCACCATAGTTACGATAGCCCCACACCCAATGTACTACATCAACTGGGTCAAAAATTAGAACGAGCAACTCATCGTCATCAGCAACCAAAATACGTGGAGCCTGCTAATAAGTAGACAACTGCGCAGGTCAAGGCTTAGTATGACGACGGCTCCAACATCTCTAGACCCAAAAAAGTCGAAGCTAAGGGTAGGTCATGCAAAGATATTATACCTTATCCGATCTTAGGTTCTGTCTAAATTTTACACTATAATGCTCCATAATCTGTCAATGGCCTCACAGCAATCGACTGTTACTTTAGCCACCTCATTCTGGCGATGGATACCCTACAGACTACCTTAAATATCCTTGACAGTATGCTATCTGCTGCAAATATTATCTAGTATCTGACGTTCAATGCTCATGTTAAACGTCCTATCGCTCTTAGTTTAGTAAAAAAACGATCTTGTTTTCGCCGCCACGGCATAGACAAAATGATACTCGCTAAAAAAATAAGAAGGTTCGTCCCGTTGGCTAACTAGTCTTAAGCCGAAACTAAATGATGGACGAATCCATCCCCAGCCATAGAGCCTGCTAGCTCGCAATTCAAGTTATTTAGGCACGACCGCTTACTACTGATTACAAACTATCACTTAGAGGTAGACTATATGGCAGGCTTTTCACTGCCTCCATCCCATATAGACCAACTATAAACTAGTTCTATTTGTCTATCATACTAAAAATTGCCCGGATTCAGTTTTTATACTCTCGTCGAGACCCTTAAGCCGTAGTAATTACGTACAAAAAAACACTATGGATGTTCTGTATAGCTATGTAAAATCGAAAATCCGCATTCACTTTTGCAAACAAAGCCTGTACCCTAAATTCATACCATGATCCAACGCAAACACATCAAAAAACGCTTTGCAACTTCCTATCACCGGACCTATGTGTTATTAATATATCTACAAAAAACCGTAATTATTATATATCGACCAGAAACCTGATAATACAACTATCAGCCCGATGCGCATCAAGTTGCTACCTAGACTACGACGACAATGCCCAAAACATGACAACTATGGCCACGGAACTCTCCAATGAATAATGCGTTAAAAATCATCAAACAATCATAAATGTCGGTACTAACCATGTACGCAACTGACTCAACAGGCCATGAGCATACCCAACAAAGCAACTACTAGCCTTCCTAGATGACATAACCATGCGGCCATACTGGACGACTAGCTTTATCAAAATACTCTGGAGGCCAACCTCTTTCCGAGCCGCTATAAGCTGTAAAGTCGCCGATCCCAATGGGCTGGCCTCTCTGAAAATACCTCTTCCACAACTTCTCTATAGTTCAAATAGGCACTGCTCTGTCTATAATCCTCCAGCCCTACTACTGCAGCACAACAATAATATCTACAAACTTGTTCGAAACGCAGAGAATATCGTGAACTGCCTACACCTGCTGCGCACCACCGCCTTACTTAAGTTCTTCACCTTCAATATCGGTTTTTTTTCTTTTTCAGGCAAACGATATATATCATGACCTAGAGCTCTGACTCAACAACCCTCACGTCACCTACATCAGTCTAGTACATGCATACTTTACCAGTCATATAATGTGACCTTCGTTGGCTGGAGTGACTTGCGCCGCATTGACAACGAAACTGACAATAATATCAAACTCATTTTCAAACAGGCCGAATAGATAGGCCTGGTCCGAATATTGAGCAAACTCTACGCCGACACTACGATATACGATACCGCGGCTAAAAAATTAAAACGCTTGGTTCGTCAGAACTCATCTTCATTTCCATGATCAATAAAAGCCGCCAACTCCTGCAAAAACACAAAGATCACGCTCTCTCAGGCCTATTGCGCCCTCTAACAGATATCTTACTTAAAAGGTACGCCACCGTGCTCAATATCCAACTCGACTCTGCCACCAAACGAATTACACTTGAAATACTCCCAAAAGGCGAACATGAACCACTAACTATACGCATTGAACACTATGGAATCCATACACACAACGGTATAAACTACATCAGCCTCCAGGGCATCACTACCTCCCGCGATTGGCTGAATGCCCTCCTTGAAGTCTTCGCCCCTTCTTTAGAATTCGAACTCCCGGCCAACCTACCGCTCAAACTATTGCAATGTCTTATCTAAAGGCCGTAACTCCCGCTTCATGCCTGACCGTCCTTCATCTGTAATATCACTTTTCTCAGCTATATTTTTTTAATATATTATTGCTACAGCACTACTATAACTGTACCATACATAATAAACATTTTATAATCTAGCACAATTATTATAAAAAGTCGCTGCATTAGCAACAGATGACGTTCGTGGTCTAGCTATACGAATAGTTATAGGCTATTACCAGAATCGATTCATCAATCATATATTCACCTATTCCAATTATCTAAAGCTAAAAATGTAAGTTATAACTAACTTAGTAGCCAATATGGCCCAACTCCAAACTATTCCCAGGTCAAAAATAGACTACGACGGCATAGATGATGCTTACAATGCCTGCTCTTGTGATACCCCTCCAACCAGCGACTATTTAGACTGCCCATAACCTAAATCCATAACTTAGATCTCAGGTATGCTAGCGAATCAATATTTCGTCATAAAAATAAAAAGCTGCAGACCCCATATATAATAAAATCTGTGAATCCATCTAGCCATTCAGACCATACGTCCGGTCAACAAAAAAAACTACATGGGCCTGGTGGCAAACTACTATAAAAGAAATCCGCATCCTGTTAACCAATAACTACTAAATTATATTCGACAATCCGTAGATCATTTTAAATTTTATTGCCCACCCAAACTCGATTATACTCCAAACGACTCGCTCGGTATTACATTAATACTCACCATATTACTAAAAAAACTAAATCAGCGACGAAATCGCTGTCATAGCCCCCTAATAACTTCTACATCCTCAGTTACATCTTAAAAACTGCAGATCTCGATCCGTTTTGGGTACCATAAAATAATGAACACTATGAATATATCCTTACTCTAAGACTCCAAAGCCACTGCAATCATCTAAGCTCATGCTGCCCGTAGGCTGACAGGCTGACCAAAAAAATATCCAAATTAGCTAGGCAGCCCAAGATTACCTTGATAACAAAACGATATAGTAACCAGATAACTGACTATCATTATCTGCAGCATAAGTACTATTCCATCACGTGCCCAAGAGTACAACTTAAATAAGACCGAAACAGAACTACCAGCTCGGTATCATCCTGGTGAACAATGTTATCTCGTCCAACTCCAGTCGAACCCATGTTAAAATAGGCCTAAATTATATGACCCTTGTTAACGTATATAATAATGTCTTGTTTCCAGTATCCAGATCGGCCTCCCAAGCCCATTTAACGTAGCAATTCTCTAAGCTATAGAGGCTGCCATTGCTGATAGACTCGTGTAGTTCATACATTACGGAGGATTTTTTTAGAGGTGTAAGAAACATAAAAAATATTTTTATAAAATAATATCTCCAGCCGTCCCCTCATCTACGACTTTTTTTCCTATATTACTGCCGTGATCGGCTTCAGCGCCACTGTTTATAAGTAGCTATAAGGCCATTAGTGCTAGCATCATGATTTGTAATGGGGGCATTAGTTTCGAGTTCGGGCAGGATAACTTGGGCGAGTTGTTTACCTAGTTCGACGCCCATTTGGTCAAAAGAATTTATATCCCAAATGGCTCCCTGGACAAAAATCTTATGTTCATACAGGGCTATAAGACTGCCAAGGGAATACGGAGTTAGTTCCTTGAGCAGGATAGTGGTACTAGGCCGGTTGCCTGGTAAAATCTTATGGGGAACCAAAGCATCCACAGCTTCAGGTGTCAGGCCTGAGGTTTGGAGTTCGGCTCGGATTTCTTCCATAGTTTTACCCTTCATAAAGGCTTCAGACTGGGCCAGACAGTTAGCCAAAAGCATGGCATGGTGTCGACCGATGGAGTTCAAAGGTCGGGCGGCCACGATAAAATCAACTGGGACGATATGGGTGCCCTGATGCAGGAGTTGAAAAAAAGCATGCTGCCCATTAGTACCGAGCTCACCCCAGACGATGGGGGCGGTGGAATAGTCCACAACCATGCCTGAACGGGTCACGCGTTTGCCATTGCTCTCCATATCTCCTTGCTGCAGGTAAGCTGGAAACCGGGCCAAGTACTGGTCATAGGGCAATATTGCTAAAGTAGGCCAATTGAAGTAATTGATGTTCCAGATACCCACCAACCCAAGGAGTACCGGGAGATTTCTTCGAAAAGGAGTAGTACGGAAATGCTCGTCCATAGCATAAGCGCCGGCCAGGAGTTCCTCAAAATGATCCATACCCACAGCCAGAGCAATAGATAGACCAATAGCCGACCAAAGAGAGTAGCGGCCACCCACCCAGTCCCAGAAGACAAACATATTCTCAGGCTTGATACCGAAAATAGCAACAGCTGCGGCATTGGTAGAGAGGGCCACGAAATGGCGGGCCACAGCAGACTCGTCACCAGCTTGATCTAAAAACCAGGCCCGAGCTGCGACGGAGTTAGCCATGGTTTCTTGGGTAGTGAAAGTCTTAGAGGCAATGATAAATAGAGTCGTCTCAGGAGAAAGGCACTTGAGGGTCTCCACCAGATGAGTGGCATCAATATTAGAAACAAAATGTACGGTGATATCAGGAACGCGATAGTGTCCTAGAGCCTGGATCACCATTTGTGGCCCCAAATCCGAACCGCCGATACCCAGGTTAACTACATTAGTAATAGGCTTGCCAGTATAACCAAGCCATTCACCGCTATGTACACGGGCGGTGAAGGATCGCATTTGATCCAGCACAGCATTTATCTCGACCATAATATCCCGGCCATCTACGAAAATGGGCCGACCAGAACGATTACGCAGGGCCATATGGAGCACAGCGCGGTGTTCAGTAACATTTACGTGCTCACCCGCAAATATAGCTTTAAGCTTATCTTCCAGGCCAGCCTCAGTTGCCAGCTCCAGAAGTAAATCTAAAGTTTTACTAACAATAAGCTGTTTGGACAAATCCAAAAGCATATCTCCCCATGTGATGGAAAAACATGAAAATCGATCGGGATCACGATCGAAGAGAGTCCGCAGGTGGACGTTGGCCAGTTTATTATGGTGAACAGCCAAAGCCTGCCAAACAGACATGGAAGTCAGATGAGGCGAGAACGACGTCATCATAATGGTAAAAACCTCAATAATTAGCTGCGGACGTCACAGCCGTTACGGATGGAACCATAGTCAAGAATATCCTCTTATCACAAAAAAACTGCAGCCGATTAATTTTTTATTCGCTGACAAAAAAATGGCTAGCTGAGCCACATAGGCTAGGCTGACCGTAAAGACCAAGATATAGATCTATCTGATCAGAACTTGAAAAATATTCACGTAGCTGCCGTTTACCTTCACGGTAAACACGCCCAAGCTCTGTGATGGTCTTGAACATATTATTGGGCCGCTCCTCCACGAAAAATAACTTGTCCTGCGGATCTACGAGTAAGCCAATTGAATCGCGATACCATTCTAGTTGGTCACCGAAACGGATGGAAACCCACAGGGGATAATCTTGGTCGGTATGGTCGACTAAACGAAGGATACCCCAGGCATAATGCTTCTTTCCATCTTCCTGAGAACGGAAGTTGGTATACAGAATATCCTTAAGTTTCATTTGTTGAGAGATGGCAAATAGATAACCGGATTTGAGTATGGCCTCGCAGTAATTTTTCTCACTAAAGCCAGAAAGTCCGTGGCGGGGATAAAGATAGATATTAAACACAATACCGAAAACTAGGATAGCCAGGAATAACGCTACACCAGTCTTAACGACGATGGACAAGCAGTCGTGAGAGGAGATGGGAGCGGTCATGGCCAACCTTTCTTATTCTGAGCGAACGTATTGCCAAGCATCTGCCGCTCAAGACGTTTGAGACGCTCATGTTTTTCACGATATAGGGCGTCGAGCTCGCTGATTCGTTGTAGTTTGGCCACGGTTCGACGAATAGCTGCTTCTAGGCCGTCGGCGGTCATATATGGAAAATTTTTATATCTGATGTGGCCATCCTTAATTTTTTGCATAAAAGCCAGCGTATATTCAGATCGGTCACGTCCCATGGTAATAGCGATAATAGAACGGTCAGCCTCGCCAATTTGCTTACCCCAAAAAAGCTTAGGGAAGAAATAGCTAGCCACTTCCGGGACGCTACATACCCCCACCACGCTGATGAGTAATAGACAACCGAACACAGTCCACTCTAATATTCGTCTAGATTTTAACAGACGTATCAACCCTACCCTCCTTTCTTGAACTTGTAGACTACAAGTTTTTGCACTGGCTCGGCCATGGGAATAAACCGGTGATAATAAGGGTCCTCCCTGGCACCGAACATCTCGTCGGCATGGGGGAGTTCGATTACCTCGTAGCGAGAGAGATCTAATTCATTCAAGACAAACTCGTCAGAAGAAACTAAGACGTTATCCCGGTTGGTACGGGATGTATTCCGTTTAACCACCCAGTCTGGAAATTCTCCAGCCTTAGGTACCAAGTCCTGCAGCCCACCGATGACCTTGCATCGGGTGTAGAACTGCAAAGGCAGATCACCATAAGTGATAAGTACTGTTTCCCCAGGCTTGGCGTTATTATTGAAAAACTCAATTAAGTTCTGGTTTACATCGGGATATCCTTTAACGGTCTCGATAAAAAATAACTTCAGCGGAATATTCGGATAATTAAGCATGGTGAAGTCGGTCTGAGGCGGCACGCTGGCGATGCCCAGTAGCTGCATAGGTACTACATGCATCCAATTGGTTAAGAGCAGAAGCGCCCCCAATAACAAACCGGAAATTCGGTGGAAACTCCAAATTTTCAGCACTACCCACCCCAAAATTATAGCGCAGAAAGGATAAAGATGTACGATATAACGGTGAAAACATTGGGGCACTATAGCCATGGCAAAAATATTTAGGATGATAATACATACCAGATAAAGAGTAAACCGTTCACCCGAATCATGAGGGATGCTAAACCGGCCAACAAAGAAGGACCGCCATCGAAAAAGAAGCCAGACACCGATGGGCAATGGAATCATGAAATAGAACAACCCGGAAAAATAACTTTCTATGTTGGAGGGTATGGTGGTGAAGTCGAGCATGCCCCCTTGTTTGCCGATACCATAGAATGCAATGCCGGGCAGAATAATAGCCAAAACGACAAAAAACGGCAGGATCAGCTTATTCCATTTTGGTAGACGGCGGGATAACAAAAGTTCCGTAATCAGTAGTGACGGTAGAAAACTCATGAATAACAAGTAGTTAGAATGGAACATAAGGGCAAAAGCTACGGCCGAAACCAACCGTGTCCGAATAGTCTGAGGCCGGACAAGGCAGGCATTCACGGCTAACAAGGCCAAGCACATACCCAGAGTGAAGTAACGCAACTGGCGTGCAAAAAGTAAAAAGGGCACGTGCACGGATAACAACATTGCCGACAACCTAGCCCAGGCCAGACTATTGAAATGGACTCTAATAAGCCGATAGACAAAATATACGCATAGAAGCCCCACAAACACAAAGGGGGAACGGCCGGCCGTGGTGTTCTCACCGCCCATGAGAAAACCAGCGGAGGCCACATAAATCTGAACCCAAGGGGACCAACTCCAGATAAAATTAGTGCTAAATTCCCGTTGCTCTTCCTGGGATACAAGATTCACTCCGTCAAAGGCCAGAGGCAGGCTATACTTGAGGACATTACGCGAGAGACAGGCTGTCTCAGCCTCATCCTGCCAGAAGGGCCTGACTCCGACCTGAAAAAACAGTAAAAAGGCAGCTAGGGCCAATATAACCAGACAGATAGGATCCATGACGGCCTGACAGGTAACTCTAACCCCGGCCCGAGTCACAGCTGCTGGAGGTGAAACAGGACTAGTCAACATAACGGAGTGCTGGCTCCCTGCGCTAGACAAGTCGGTTACCCCTCGTGCAAGGGTTTACCGGATAAATGCTACAAAACAACCCTTACCGCCGACAAAAAATGCACGGAGACTAACGGTATGGATAGACAATATACTTAACGAACAAAAAAAATTGTGGATCATAGTACCGTATGAAAAAAATCTTACCATTAAACAAGCTAATAGTCGAGGGCTAAGTCGTCCTCGGTCCTGCTCCAGATGGCCCGACTAAGTCGTCTATAAGGAAAGACAGCGGCTCTAAAATTATTCATAAATAATAACACTATCTTATCGCCTCTGTAAGACAACCGTAAAGATGCTTTAGGAAGCCAACTATCATTTTTTTGTCTTTTCATTTAGTAAATAATATCTAGACTTTAAAAAAATATCGTGTACACAATGCTGTTTATACACTAACGTTACGATCCGCTTTTTGCCGTTAATTATACACAGGTACTTAAAAAATATTAAAAATAGACGAAATAGGAGATGGCTGAAAAAAATAAATAGTGTATTAATAAAAGATTTTACTATCTTAAGTTACATATCGGCGTCCGAAATATATCTGGGGAAGAAGTTACTGCCACTGTCCGCCGCCTGACGGACGGCATCAACTAACAATTCGTGCAGCAGCAAGGGCATCAGTCTAACACATACGCGCAAATCTGTCAGGGATAAAATCCATCGCCTGTCTGAAATACAGCCAGTCATTCAAAATCCTGACACAGCAGATTGCGCTCCCACGGCCAGATACAGATAGGTAACGGGCTAAACTGATCTTACACGTATGCCGTGCCTATGGTCTACTAAGGCCTGCAGTAGAAACGGCGTAAAAAAAGTAAAAAACTCAAACTCTAAAAAATACAGCCGCCCTCGTACTTGGAATCACAGGCATCCAGCTTACCTTGGCGGCGACCAAGAAAGACATTCCAGTAGGAAGTCTTACTTAGTCACCGCCAAAACTACGGAGAACAAAAAATGAGTACAACGAACCTATCCTTAATCACAGGAATCGCTGTGACCAAGCCAAAAAATATCTTAGGCCATAGAGAGCTGAACATATCAGGCTGTGTTTTTTTCTAACCTCAAAAAAGATATCCACCCCCTGCCATATATCAAAAAAATTATCCTAAAAAAATGAAATGTAATAATACAATGGGTTTAGTACCCTGATCCTGGTATATAGCGAACTTAACGATCATTGCCGCGCCGGCCAAAATAAGCTAATTAAATAAAAAAGAGAGCATTCCTCCTTTAGCCAGCTTGCCCCAGTGCCACACTATTTTCTTATTTTTTCAGCCCGAGAATTAGCTTTACCGCTCTCATAAGATACAATAAATGCGCTATTTTATTTCCTATATTTTAATATTTTTGTTCCTGGCTTTAGCTCTACTAATAGTCCTCCCAGCCCCATCGTCTGCCGCCGCACCAGGTAAAGCATTATCCTGTCCAAAACAACCTGGAAAGACCATGGAGTCCAAAGATAATAATATCAGACATCCGATAGCCAAAGGCTTTGGCCGCCTCATAGTGCATGTCGATCCGCCCGATGCCCAAATCAAGCTAATCACTACCAAAACCCGCTTCAGTCAGGGTATAAAATTGCCAAAGGGCCCTTGCATCGTGGTTATCAGCCAGGACAGATATGTGAGTCAGGAAGTAACCATACGTATTATAGAAGGCAAGGTTAATGTTCTCAAAGTTTTACTCGCTAAACAGGCTGAACAGACAATTTCAACAGCCCCATCGCTCGAAACGACTCCCTCTACGCCAATACCTCCGCCGCCCAAACCATCAACTTCACTATCAACTTCGACTCTAGGCGTCCAAATACATCCAAATACGAAATCTCAGACTCAACCGCAAGATTTAGCAAAGTGCCGTCTAACTCAGGTCCAGCCGTCGGATTCTCAGATACGCAGCAATATTCAGCCACAGTTCAAACAAGATGTGGAATCTGATTCATATAATTGTGACCCCAAAATTAACCAAAAAGACACGTCCATCCGCCAAAAAATCATGACTGAGATCAAGCAACCCTCAACCGAGTCCCAAGACCACTCGACCAGCGCAGCCTTAGTCAAGGAGAAGTCAGTGACCTCTACTTATGAAACGGCGTTCCAAGCCGCGAATAAAGCTGTGGCCCAACGGCCACGTGATGCCGGAGCCTGGCTCCAGCGTGGCTTGGTCTTCCAGGATCACAAGCAAGATTGCAAAGCCGTGGACGACTTGAGTCGGGCCATTGACCTACAGCCAGACAATCCGACGCTCTATCTGAAACGGGCTATATCCTTCATTGCCCTGGATGATAAAGAATCTGCCTGTTTTGATCTGTGGAACGCATGCGCCCTTGGTCAATGCCATGAAATCGACGTAGCCAAAAAAACCAGTACCTGTCCATAATCGGCCGAGACTACCCCTGGCTCAATCAACACCCGCCCGGCCTATGCCCAAATTAATCTGGCCAACCTATCTTTTTACCCTTATTCTATTAGTGACCCTGCTGCCTAACTGAGTCTTGCGGCCTTAGTAGGGAGACTTAGCGAAGCTATTCACACACAACGCTTAAATGCATAATATACAGCAGTGCCTATAACCTAAGCTTCCTATTCTACTCGTTGTGTTTCAACGAACTACCTAAACCATATTATTTAGTTAAAGCCAGAGTGCACCAGCCTCTGACCATCCAGGTCAAAGTACACCTGACACACGCTCATAATCGTCCTAGAGCTCAGCTGTCTAGACCATTATTTTTCCAAATAATAAGACCTCCTATTCTAAGGTAACCAAACAGACTTTGGCTACCTTGAACTGAGAAAATCTCCTATCAACACCTCGACCTCTGGTTGCCCATCTATCATCTCATTCTTCACTTCATATTAAACGCTGTATAAAAAAGTACCTTTCAGAACCAGCCGCATGAAAATCTGGTACCATTATTAAAGTATTCCACAAAAAAATAACGCTAGCATGTTCTCCAGCTCCGTCATGACCAAAAAAATAGACACACAGTTGGCTTATAGCTATCGGAATGACCATAAACCTGTGGTAGCCAAAAAAAATAGACTATAATATTAGGCAGATCTATACTCAATAAAAAATGCCTCGTCCTCAAGATAACGTGGCACTCTTAGCGGCGCCATTGATGGGTGGAGAACCACATATTTGACTATGACCATGGACCATGAATCTCTGAGCATCCGTGCGTTATCAATAAATATCTCCGCTCCTCAGACGTTCTCGTTCCTCAATATATATCAAGACACAAAATCTGTGCACCCGTTTTGCGAGGAACGGCCTGAGCAAATCAGATGTACCTATCAAACCATGCTCAGGGTAGTATAGATACACAGATAATACTCGGCCAAGTCGCGGTACAGTCTACAAGCCAGGATAGAAAAACTACTCGCCTCAGCCATGCTACCATCCCAGAATGTATCCATGAAGTCGAATAGGACTTAGAGCTGTTCCAACTCGGTCATCTCCCGTAGTGATAAGATGTCGAATGGATAGTAGACGTAGCATAACAAAAGTTACACTACAGTAGGATATTTCGTATAAGATAGCATTAGCTTTAGCATGAAAAAAATAAGGAGGGTCACCCAAAATTAAATTTGGCCGGATGAACGGCAGCCAGTCAGGTCTAGCCTAAACGCCTCCGGATGCAAAAAACAGTTCAACGTCCACCACGTAGACCGCAGCACCGAGCTAAATCGATTTCGAGCTCCACGAAGATAGCCGCTAAGCCGGCATCCAGGCCTTGCACAAGCGCCGTGGCGCTGCGCTCTGACAAGGATATTTCCTGACGGTAGGCCTTATCTAGGGCCACGATCAGCTCACCGTCCACATCCTTAAGTAAAAAAAATCGAATATCCACTACAGCTGTAGCTTTGTCCAGCCGGCTGAAATCGCCATAGAACGCTTCAACTGAGGACTCCAGTCTGTAATCGAATCGAAGGACGCTAGAGGCCTCAGTCACGTGACTGAAGATGCCCGATTCCTCAATCCAGCGTCGGATATTCTGGACCAATAGATTGTCCGGTGTCACAAAAAAACGGTTGTAATAGTCTAAAAGCCAAGTCCTCTCTCCAGTGCGATAGACTAGCTCTCGAGAGGCAAAGGCTGGCGAAATGCTGACCTTACCAACATGTAAAATGCCCGCCTGGGTCGACATATTCCAAGCGGCCGGACTAACTTGTGACCGCCGAACCTCAAGCCCGAAATAATGTTTCTCGAGTTCCTTCTGTTTAAAACTACCCGCACACCCAGTTTGGATCACTACCAAACAGGCAAAAAAGAATAATACCCCCAGACGCAAATCGATCAGAAGAAACTGGAAGAATTGTCGATAACGGTTAATCCGAACAAACAATAGATACCAGAATGAGGAGGAAAGAATCACGGCAGCCTCTCCGGATGAATTTTTTGCGGCGGAGCGCCGAACAATAAGCGCGAAGGATTATATTTAGCCTCATCGGTTAGGTCATTAAGATTATCTACCAAGGCCTTAGAGCGAGCTATGATGGTCTCGATATCAGATCGGCGAGAAATAACCATCTCGTTCAAAGTACGCAGGAGCCGCTCTAGCTGCGCCGCACCACGCCGGGTATCCTGAGTGGCGTTGCGCATCGCGGCCAGTGTAACGGGTAAGCCCTCGGCAGCGGTTTGGAGCCACGGATTGACTAGGAGTGTTTTCACCGACTCTAATGTCTTATCCAAATTGTCCATGGCCGTTTTGAACCTCTGCATGGCCCCCACCACATTTTTCTCTGAGCTCTGGACTATGCGCCTAGTTCCAGCCGCGGTATCGGAAAAATCTGTTAGGATAGTGTCTGCCTTAGGATTAGCGGCCAATTCATTGAACCGTTTTAGGGCCTTGCGTGACTCATCGAGGTTCTGTATCACCAGCTGACCTATGTGTTCTACGTCAGCCTCACGCAGAGAGATGGATAGTTGCTTGAAAAAGCTATCCAGTGTAGTGATAAAAACTTTGACGTCTAAAGTATCCAACTGGCGTACGAAACTGCCCACTGCCGACAAGGCATCCTCCAACTGAGAAAGAGCGCTAGGCGCCGATGGAAAATAAAGAGATATTGGCGTCCAAGCTACTGGTAGGGGTGGGTTGAGACGCGGATCCACGAAATCGATCTGTAAAAATGCAGTCCCGGTAAGGCCCTGGGCCGTCAACCGTGCACGTAGGCCGCTACGAGTTACTTCTTCGAGGATAATGTCCGGCTGCTCCGAAGGGAATAGCTTACTGATAAGCTTGGCGTTGAGCTGCATCTCTACGAGTACATAGCGACCGCCCAGGTTATCATCGTCGCCTATTGCATATTTGGAGAGGACAAACCCGATGCGGCTGACCATGCCGATCTTCACACCACGGTACTTGACCGGTGCGCCCACATCCAGACCCTGAACTGATTCATTAAAATAGGTCTCAGCCGGGATAGTCCGTTCAAAAAATATCCCAGTGCCCAGCGTCACAATGCTAATCACCAACAGGGTAAAACCGGAGAGGACGAACGCGCCCAGGATGAAATGCTTGCGCTTGTGCGCCATGCTCATAGTAATTGCAATTTGCCCCTTCAAGCAACCGTTTACAAGGTGTAGTAGTGGTCAGTCCGCCACTCGGGGACTCCACCTACCTCAAAAAAAATTGACGGACCCGAGGGTCGTCCGAGTAGTCTCGTAAGTCCTGAGGTCGACCCTTAGCGAGGATGCCCTTTGCACGCTGGTCGAGAAGTATCACCCGGTCAGCTATGGTGTAAATACTAGAAAGCTCATGGCTAACAATGACGAAGGTCATGCCCAGGATATCGCGCAACTGAAGAATAAGCTGATCTAGACCGGCTGAGGCTATGGGATCTAAGCCGGCGGAGGGCTCATCCAGAAAGAGAATTTGTGGATCCAAAGCCATAGCTCGGGCAATAGCCGCGCGTTTCTTCATGCCGCCTGAAAGCTCCGACGGTAGATAGCGCTCAAATCCTGTGAGCCCCACTAAAGCCAGTTTAAACCGAGCGACCATGTCCACCGCCAAGTCCGGTAGCGCGGTAAATTCCTCCAGGGGCAGTCGGACATTATCCAATAAGGTCATATAGCCGAAGAGCGCGCCGGATTGGTAGGCCACTCCAAGACTACGTAGAATATCCCGTCGGGCGGCCCCTTCAGCCGCTACTAGGTCCTGTCCCGCTATACGAATATCCCCGGCCTTGGGATCGATAAGGCCAATGAGGTGTTTGAGCAACGTGCTCTTGCCGCAGCCCGAACTGCCCAAAATAACAAAGACCTCGCCAGAAAAAACATCGAAGGTGATCGTATCTAACAATATCAAGTCCCCGTGTCCGACCGAGAGCCCATGTACCTCGACAATAGGACAATTGAAAGAAGTCAAGATATTTTGCCTTAAGGACAAGGAGGTGTGGGGATGAACCATTGCATCAAAACCGCAGAGCATAAAATACGAGGGCTAAAATACCGTCGGCCACAGCCAACAAAACCAGACCGCTTACCACGGCTGAGGTGGCGGCAGCCCCTACCGCAGTAGGGCCGTCTCCGGCCTTCAGGCCTCGGTAGCAGCCGATAGCTGACACCAGTAAGCTGAAAACCACGGTCTTGAGCAGCCCGCCAAACATATCGCCAGGACGCACCGCGGAGGCCACGCGATTCATGTAAGTCATTAGAGCGTAACCGAAGTTCGTGACTACTAAAGCACCGCCAGCTAGGGCAAAAAAATTGAAAAACACCATAAGTACTGGAGTGACTACGAGAACGGCAAGTATCCGAGGCACGGCCAAAAAACGCACAGGATCGAACCCCATAGTAACCAGAGCATCAATCTCCTCATTAACCTTCATAGTGCCGACCTCCGCAGCAAAAGCTGACCCCGAACGACCAGCTAGTAGAATAGCCGTAACCAAGGGCCCCAGCTCTCGGATCATAGATAGGCCAAGCAGGTCGGACACATACACATCAGCCCCGAAGCGCTTCAAGGGTACGGCCGACTGGAAGGCCGTGATAAGCCCCATGAGGAAGCCAATCAAGGCAACAATAGGAAAAGCATTAACCCCAACATTGCGGCAAATTCTCAGTACATCCGACCAGCGTACACAACTACGACGTCGAAATATATCCACTCCGGCCATTATCAGCTCGCCAAAAAAAATCACCTGTCCGGCCAGGTCGGCTAGTAGCCAATGAATTTGACGGCCCACCTCTTCAGCCAGTGACGGTGATGAGAAAGCCTCACCCTCCCAGCTCAAGGCCTTGAGATCCATCCTCTCCCAAAGCGCCGCAACCCCGGCCTTGAGCCCTACAACGACGTAGTGGCGACCAGCAAGCTCACCATGGCGTATGCAAAGCATAGCGATCAACCCGAACCCCGAACTGTCTAAATACTCTACAGCTGAGACGTCCACAACCAGCTCCGCCCCTTGCCCTGCCACGTCTAAAGACAAAGCCCGATCCCATACCGCGGCAACGCCAGCGCTGTCCAAACGGCCTGTAAGTACTAGACGGAAAGGCCCACTAGGCAGATATTCCAAGCGCACATCAGCGCTCCCAGGAGCAGCCAATACCGGTCTCGGACAAAAACTGAAAAAATGGGTTAATATAGAACGGAAAGTAATTTTAATCATGACCAGGGATAATAGAAATTCTTCAGGGACACTATGCAGGCCAGAGAAAAATAGCCTGCCACTTCACCGGCAAGTGATAGAAACAGTCAACTCTTTCCATGGCTGAATGTAAACAAACCTAAATCGAAACAATACCACATAAAAAAACAAAAAATTCTGCGGCGCAATGCTTGTATACTTCCCAAGCTATCGGACAAAAAAACTGCTATATCTAATTGTACTACAGTCAACGCCCCAACAAGATACTGAACTGGTCGATGTCAAGAACTATGACAACAAGACCTTAGAACCAGCAATCATCCAACGCCGTGCAAAAAAAATAGGCTAAAAATCTAAAATAGAATCTCACGCTTCACCACAGCTTCGGCCTTAATACGGTCCAAAAGCTCGGACAACACGGGCTTAACATGCTCGCGAACATCCCCGGCTACTAGGATAAATAACAGGTCGTCCCCGGGAACAAGCCGTCCCGAGGCTGCCTCAACGATAATGCGATAAATACCAATCTGTTGCTCGTATTCGCAACGCAAAGCTTCGATCCGATCACGGTCTTGTGTAATCTCCACAGCCTCTACGCGGGGGGTACCTTCTTTGCGAGACCACGCTCGGACCACACCATTATGCACTAAAATCATACCAACTCGGAAAATAAACTCGGGCTCTTTCTTGAGCCTGATAATAGTCTGCAAAATGTCCATGCAGCACCGTCCTTGCCGGCGCTTAGCGCAGGCAGTTGCTATCATATGAAAGCAAATTTCCGACTCCTCTCAAGGTCGGCTGAGAAACGACCGGACCGCACGCGTCGCAGTCTGAAATCGACTATAGCGTAAACTCACACTTCTATTTATCAAATTTCAGAATTTAATCTATAATAATACTAATCATAAATAAAAAACATAAATGTTAAGTTATATAAATTGCCTAAAAAAACAGCATAAACTCCACGGCAACTCAGACCTCTAGGGCTATAGTGTCTGCAC
Organism: Desulfovibrionales bacterium; assembly: GCA_965112965.1. Taxonomy (GTDB): domain Bacteria; phylum Desulfobacterota; class Desulfovibrionia; order Desulfovibrionales; family Desulfovibrionaceae; genus CBCOTE01. Next base: position 45,069 of record CBCOTE010000022.1, read on the forward strand.
ATAACCAAAAACGCCAGCAGGCTCTATAGTTCTTGTATCTACAGGATCTTCATGCTTTTAATCTGACTAGAGCCTTGGGGCCCATTTTTAGCATCATCTAGGCCTTCATTAGATTATCTTACTAAAATACTCTAGAGAAAGCGCGAATAAAAAGTATCTTTCTCCCTCAGGTACGCTCGTCGGTTTACGAAACCATAACCCAAAAAATAAATTCTCAAGTTAGATTATTCCCACTATTTTGAAGGCTTGACCCAGACTATCACGGACATCACCCACATCTATATCTTAAAAACCATGACCAGCTTCTCCACCAGGCAAAACCTTCAGGACCGGCTGACACAGATTCTTTCCCCAAGTGAGAAAAATTATCAATAAGTTCAGGCTATCAGTCATCATCTGTCAATTCGTTGCATTAACCTATTAATAATCTTATACTACTATAGGTCTTGACGTAAAAAGATGCTCAACTAGTGGCCAAAAATAAAGAGGGGTGAGACCTCTATTGTCTAATCCTGTGTCATGATCGTAAAGGATAAGAGGAGCTACAGCTTAATACTGAACTGCCATACAGAATCATCCTGGACTAAAAAACTCATGCTCAACACCTACCGTATAAGTTTCTGTAATATCTTTCTGCTCAGAAAAATCCTGATCAACGACATACACTCAACAGTGGACTCCGCCAATGTGAATGTCTATTGCACAGCCCCCGTGTCCAGAAAACAAAAAAATAAAGACCGCTCTCCTGCCCATAGAACTGCCTAAAATCTAGTAGCGGAGAAAAACTATTTTTTTGTTATTCCTGTGAGACTAAACCGCCTCTAGATTGACCCAGTCATGATCTGCCTGATCTAACCATTGAGCTATGAAAGGAAGTCATCTAACTTGACTTTGAGTCTATCAATTTCAGTTCCATAACTATTGACCAAAGCGACACAGAACTATGTCTCCAGGTATTCTCTAATGATAAAAAAAAGGACAGACCCATTCGCCTTAGTATACAATCGGGATCAACTCATTATAGTGCAGCACCACATGACCAGAGGCTACTTTTTTTTCGTAGCGTTGGCATGGATGATTACCTTTTCAGTATATTTAAAATCCTAGTACAGCTAACTACTCCAGATTTTGCAAGAGCTCTAGACCATAAAAAAAGAGCTCTGACTAAGACTGAGCCATTAGAAATAGCTAAGAACTTCTCTTAATGGTTTTATTTTGTAGCAAATCTGTTATATCTTAAAGACCATGTCTTAAAAATGCTAGATACTCTCCGTCTGGCCAAAGCTATGATAAACAAACACTAAGCGTCTGACCAGGATGGCTCGATACGATCTACTATCATACATAGAATCTTCCTAAAAAATAACTTTAACGGCAGGCCATGATTTTTTTTCAAGGGCTTGATTCATAAGGAACCTATATATGTTAAACTATCTATTTTTTCGGTCCTGAGCTCAAACATGACCACATCCATCTGTTTGTTTATCTTCTGTCATACCTGGAACGCTATAAAGGAGGTGGGCGCTAATGTTTTTGATTAGCATGTCTATATCGACATATTTGTAGCTATAATAACACAATATAAAAAGCTGTGGGAGGATTAAAACTTGATGTCCTTACAGTAAACGTATGGTTACGGCACGATAGCCCATTGCCTGACCATATCCGCCTAAGAAGAAGGCTGCAAACTCCACGATCAACTGAGCCTTTCGGCAACAGTTATAGCTGATGGATAAAATTCTATAAGTCTCAAAGGGAAACATCAATTGGTTCAAGATCCTACATAATGTGACGATTCCACCTTTTTTATACTTGTCCTGGCAAGGTCTTATTCTAGCTCGAAATCCGACTTCCTAATTCTATCTCTGACATCACACCCTTCTATATCTCGACAGATATAAAAAAATAAAAAAATCCGTAGTCATTCTGAACATCATAGGCCCTAGATCTAACAACACGTATGTCGTTAATATTAGAAACTTAAAACAGACTATTAAATAAATAGAAGGACACAAACAATATCTGAAACACTAGCTTAACGACGTAACAAAAAAAGCGGGGAATAGTCCCCGCTTTAACAAACTAACAGGTAAACATTCAGCTTAGACACAGCCGGTAGGCTTGGGCAGGCCGGCCATTTTACAGGCGCCTTTACCAGGCCCAGATGGAAACAACTCATAAATGGTCTTCAGTTTGAAGCCAGTAACCTTAGAGAGGATACGGACCATAGGAGCGATGCCATTTTTCTTGTAATAGTCCTGCAGGAACTCAATAACCTTATTGTGGTTGTCCGTCATCTCCTTGATGCCTTCACTCTCTTTCACATACTCAACCCATTCAGGGCACCAATTTTCAAATTTCTGAAGAAACCCATCCTCATCCACATCAAAATTCTTTCCAGCAAAAGTAACAGAACCCATAATAATCTCCTTAGCATTAGTTAACATACGATACTACGATCTTACGGATCGTAACATATAGAATCTAACATATATAAATCCCTAACCACTATCGAAAGCCCGAGTACCGGGACATATCCTCCCTTACTGACCTAATGGCCGCAAGATAGCTATAGCATACCTATGTCGACCTTTTAATTAATAAATAAAGAATGAAAACTTGTCAACTCTCGAGGCATATGAGGGGAGCCAGCCGAGCCCTTAGGCACCAATGCCAGTCAGCTCATTCAGGTGCTGACGGACAAAATCTAAGGATGGGTCTAGAGCCAGAGCCGCATCCAAAAAATATAGAGCCTTCTTAGGCTGACCCATGAACCGGTGACAGATGCCCAGGTTAGCCAGGTCAACGGCAGAGCCACGATCGATGTCCAAAGCCCGGCTAAAATCCTGGGCCGCCTCTGCGTAAAGGCCTTGTTTGTAGCGAGCCACTCCACGCAAGTTCCAATACCCCTTGACCTCGGCGCAGTACTGTATGGCCCGATCTAAATCGGGCATCGCGCCAAGCCAATCCTTCATTATAGTCCGAGCGTAGCCGGCGTAGAAAGCGGCCAACCCTCGACTGTCAGCATCGGGCTGGAGGAGTTCGGCTTCACGGAAAAGTCTAGCAGCGGTTAAGTGGTCGCCGGTTCTGAGACCGTATATGGCACGAAAAAAAGGTATGAAATGTGCTCCATCATACACCGATTCCAGAAAGGAGAAGGCTCTTTCAGCAGCCTCTGGGGCATCTGAAGGAAGCAACTCCTCGGCCAGAATTCGACCTACGAATAGACCTATACTGGCATGCCGGTCCCGTTCTCTGAACTGGAATCCCGGCACAAAATTATAATGCGCCGCCAACCCCAACTTTGGGTGGCTAATATCTACACTGTAAAATGGATAGCCGCGCCGGGCTAAACAGTCCACCATACACTTGAGTTCCTCACCTATATCCCCAGCCTCAATTGAGGCCAAGGAGGCCAAGGGCACCCCAGGACCAACGGCCAGCCAATCCAACTCCTCCAAGGCTATTAACTTAGAAAGACCAGAAGCCTCGTATCCCGCCCCGGTAGCGAAATCCCCACCCAGTTGAGCCACCTCAGTCAGGGCCCGGATGGCTGCCTTGGCCGGAGAAGTTGCTGTGCCGGCAGTAAAGACGATCTCGGATAGCCCTGGAAAGGTGGCCGGATCCCAAACCGCAGCACCAACCGTAGGCACAGATATATTCAGTGTGAAATCTTTAAGCAGCACTTTGAGACCGTTGTTGGTAAAACAGGTGTATAATTTAGACAGCACTGGATCATCCAAACTGGACGGATCTATAGTAGGCAGAGTGGGCCGCTCACGGTCAACGATAGCGCAAACGTGCCGCTCCACTAGCTCGCAACCGCCCTGAAGAATAGATTCCTCAGGAGTGTTGCCGGCCGAAGAACCGTTAAATTCACCCAAGCACCTAAACCAATTCAGAGGCACCCATTCCTCACTGCCCGTAGCTAAATTAGTGGCTGGATAAAAACGCCAGGGCACCATGTCCAGGAGCTGCCGCGCCAGACCATGGTCAAGGTTCTCGTCCACAGAGCATAAAATATTATCCACGGAAATACAGGCGTCGGGCCCGGGCAAAATACCGGCTACTGCCAAAGCCTCGGCTTCACTAAAGGTGGATGAAATAAAATGATCGTCATTAGCCCAAAAAGAAAAAAAGCTGAAACGCTCTACCAGTTCCATAAGAGCCGAAGCCTCAGCCTGGGCGGCTGAGACACCCTTGCCCATCTGTTGGTGAGTAGACATAATCCCCCGGGCGGCCTCGCCACATACACTCAGGTAAACCGGGATGCCTAGACGGCCAGTATCAATTCGCTGAGTTTTCACCAAAATATCAGTGTCAAAGCGACCGAGCACTTCTTTAACCCGGGTCACTGTAACCGCTGGAGACACGGCCTTATCCTGATCGTAAACATAAGACTTTGGGCAACGCTGAATGTGAATCATACGATCTTCCTGAAAGCATCAAACATAATAAATATGGCACAGATGCCACTCAAAAACAACTGCAACGAACCTATAGGACCATTAAAACTGCTCGCGCCGGCAGCATAAACGCCCCAAGGCCGGCTAACGTACTCTTACAACCAACAAATCAATCTTCTTAATGAAATTACTTGTTACCAACTTAAATAAAATTTAGTCTTATATTTGTAGTCTGTGATCATTAGAACCTCCGAGCTCAAGACGAAATTCAAGTACCGTAAAAAAACTTGACCAGTAACAATAGATTTACCTTCTATAAAGTACCACTCACAAAGGATGCGTTACTAATTACGGTAGTGTTCGCGGAGGCAAAGCCTATCTGAATCACTCGCGTCCGACCATGTGTAATGTTCTTAAAATTGATACGGCTAAAAATCTTTTATGTCGGCGTTGATCATATTAAAAACTCGAACCGCAATAAAAAAATCGGCTATTCCTACGCTGGCCTAATCTCCAAGAGCCAGCGCTAGACCTATACTCTGGAGCACCCAAAAAAAACTCCACACCTGCGACGCACACGAGCTCGCGATGCGCGTGGGTATTTTTCTCGAATCTGACCTATCAAAAACACACAAAAGTCCCACCCGAAAAAGGTTGAATAAAATTCAATTATCATGGGCCCTTAAGCAGCGCGTAACTAGACCACAATTCCACATCAATGGCATTCCAAATAAACGCAAGTTCATTCTTTAATAAAATAATAGCCGTCCAGATATGCAACAATGTCAAATATATATAACGACTCATATATAAACTGGAGCGGGAGACGGGACTTGAACCCGCGACTTCAACCTTGGCAAGGTTGCACTCTACCACTGAGTTACTCCCGCAAAAAAAACTGGAGGCGGCAACCGGATTTGAACCGGTAGTGGAGGTTTTGCAGACCTCTGCCTTACCACTTGGCTATGCCGCCAGGTCTAGAGCGGGAGATGTGATTTGCACCCACAATCTTGCAAGATTGTGCTATATCACTGAGCCATTCCCACTCGCAAAAAAATAATTATTTAACTGTCGCCTATTTTCTGTCAAGCAAAGATTTAAAATTTCAAAAAAATATTATGGCGCATGTTACGTACTGTTTTTTTTGTGTCGCCCTGGTTTTCGGCTTAGGTTGTGGTATGAGCAAAATTATATCGAGCGGACTTACAAATTATCCACAAAAAATCTCCGACAAGGACTTTACATTTTTCTGTCCTTTCTTTAAATATATGATTGTTCATAATTTTTTTAGCACGTCTAGACAAAGCCGAAATAAATCTTATAGACACAGACATCAATCGAGCGCTTCAAAAGGAAAAAGCATGGAACAACGCGATCTTGAATACTTCAGTGTTTTATTAAATAAATTGCTCACAGATGCTATGCAAAAAAATGAAGAGACTCTCGAAAGTATGAATAATGCTATAGAGATCTTCGCCGATCCGGCCGACCGCGCCGCTATGGAGTCTAACCGCACTTTTACTCTACGCCTTCGCGATCGCGAGCGCAAACTAATCAAAAAAATCCAAGGTGCCCTCAGGCGCTTGGAAGAAGGGACTTACAGCATTTGTGACGAATGCGGAGAGAACATTTCTATCTCCCGCCTCAAGGCTCGCCCTGTAACCAGACTATGTATCAGGTGTAAAAGCAAGCAAGAAGAAGAGGAAACATTGCGCGGTGACTAGGCCGCCGCATCAATCTATCTATAATCATCCTTTTAAACTAATCTTCTCGGTGCAATCCAAACCTTTACGCTGGCTAGTCAAGAAACTTACAACCTAGACTAAAACAAACATCTCCAAATATTCTTAATACAGCAGCCAACATTACATGTGACTGTTGCCCCCCAAATACTTACCCACTACAACTAAAATCCTATACTCTCAATTGATCCCGGACTTAAATTATGGGTCTCTATGTACAACTGACCGGCTAGAGGCTGGATACTAATGTATCGGGACTGGCCAGATAGTCATATAGCTTTCAGGTTGATATGCCCGACCAAGGCACTCAACCCGATCGGTTCATTCTTTAGACTACGGATCTATTTGATTTTATCCGGCCGCCTTTTAAAAAACCCACTTCTTCTCAAGGACATACGCCATACTCTAATGGTTCCTTTCTCAGACCACCAAAGCTGACCTATGTCTAACTCTGATAACCGGCAGTTACACGACTTTTTTCGTCTACACCCATTCAGGTCTATTCCAATTATCATGGCCGCTAGAGGGACACGCGAAGGAGCTGCCCCTGAGGCTGGACTCGCGACTAATATTAACCAGGAACATACGAATACTTCTCTGCATGATGCCAGATCCTAGAAAAAAACTACGGCAATTGGAGGTAAAGGCACGCTTCTGCATCTCGAATAAGTTTTTTTTATATTGCACGAAAGAATACCAGGACCAACTGTCGGCCAATAATCCTCGCCCGACCATTCTCTCCAACCTTTGTCGATATGCCGAAGATAGCCTCGAAGCCCAAATATTGCCCAAACAAAATTATTCGACCAACCAGATCCCTAACCACGGCCTAACCTAAGCGACCACTCTGATTAACCTAAAAAAAGCTGGCAGACGAGCTCTATCGGTCTGAATCATGATGGCCCTAGCAAAATATTCAGCCAGTGAAGGACGAATAAATAGACCAGAGTCTGTATAGATAAGACCATAAATTTTACACACAGTAACCATTGACTCGGACTTAAAATCTCACCCGAAGATATTACTCACTAATGCATCCTGATCGACTTCTGAGTCAACCATGGACGTGTTTTCTAACCTATGATATACTTTGCACTGTTACATTACTATTGTAAGGATAAAATTCCACACTTATGATTCACGCTACTATCGAGCGCTCACTTGCCTTTGACGACATCAACCTGGCACGCGAACTTTTCGGCCCACAAAACTCTCATCTAGCCATGCTAGCCAAGGCCGGCAGCGTGGACCTGCAAACTCATGGCAGCAAACTAACTTTACGAGCCATAACTGAACACGACGCCTCACTCATGGTCAACCTGCTATCTCAACTTTATAATTTGCTTAAAGCCGGCTACCCCTTATTTCCTCGCGATATGTGCTTTGCCCTCAAAATCCTTTTTCACAATCCCAGCACAGACTTGCGCGATATCTTTCAGGACACAGTTTTCGTGGTTTCGCCTAAAAAGACTATCAGCCCTAAGACACTATCACAGAAGGAGTTAGTCCAGGCCGTCAGGGATAATGACGTAGTCTTCGCCATCGGCCCGGCCGGCACGGGTAAAACTTACCTGGCCGTGGCCATGGCCGTAGCCGCACTCACAGAACGAACTGTTAAACGGCTTATTCTCACCCGACCGGCAGTTGAGACCGGAGAGCATCTGGGCTTTTTACCAGGCGATCTCCGCGAGAAAGTTAATCCTTACCTACGTCCACTCTATGATGCCCTCCATGACATGCTCGACCAGCGCAAGATCCAGGAAATGCTCGATAATAAAGTCATCGAGATCGCCCCACTGGCCTTCATGCGCGGCCGCACTCTGAGTGAATCTTTCATCATTCTCGATGAAGGCCAGAACACCACACCTGAACAAATGAAGATGTTCCTCACCCGGCTTGGGTTCGGCTCTAAAATTGTGGTCACGGGTGATATCACTCAGATCGATCTACATCCGGTCAGCCGCGTTTTAGGTTCAGAACGTTCCGGGCTAGTCCATGCAGAACTGATTCTCGCCGGAATTAAAGGACTGTATTTTATCCATCTCAACGAGCAAGACGTAGTCCGCCACCCTCTAGTAGCCCAAATCGCCCAATCCTATGAACGTACTGTACAAAGCGCTGCCTAAAGGGATAACCAAACCCTCGGCTAAGTCCGGTCCCCAAATGCCAACCAGACTTGCAGATCTGGCCTTAGCACAAAAATCTCAAGGAGGGTTGGCTTTTTTGCTGGCCGTACTACTGAGTCTGAGCCTCATAGCAGGCATCAACTTTAAAACCAAGGTCAAGGTCTTCATCGCCGGCGAGATTGCCACCCAGGACGTCACCGCCGATCAGGATCTCATGGTGGAGGAAAAAGAATCTACACGACTAAAACTCAAGCAGCTAGAGCAGGCCCAACCACCATTTTTCGACCTTTCCCACGGCAGCGGCGCCCACCTAACCGAGGCCGTAAATAACGTCCTCGGCCAGCTGAAAAATGCCAACCCGGTTGATCTAGAACAGATCCGCTGGCAGATAGCCGAAATCCTGAACAGCGAGATCAGTGCTTCCAGCGCCGCCCTGTTGCGTAACAACGAACTGCAGATTCTAATCACCGTCCGCATCCTGCCTTGGCTGAGTGATAAATTTGACCATGGAGTAATCTCGGACAGCCGCTGGCTCCAACAGCTACATAACGGCATTTTAATGCGCGATCCCACTACTAAAGAAGATATCCTACGCCAGGACTTGGATCAGATCCGCGACCTACCGCGCCTACGCGAAGACCTGGAAACCTACTTGCGCGAGGAGGTCAAGTTGTCCTTGCGCCAGCGCAAAGCTATTATAGAGCTCATCAGTCCGCTCCTGTATCCAACCCTGACACTAAATCCCGAGGCTACTCAGCAACGGATGCAACAAGTCATGGCCGGTGTGGAGCCAGTATTTTACCAAATCAAAAAAGGTGAGATAATTGTGCGCCAGGGCGAACGAGTCAACTCTCAGGCACAGCTCAAGCTCCAAGCCCTCTATAGCCAGGAGCCAGCCTACTTCGAATGGCGCCGACCCTTAGGCATCTTCACCCTCTCCCTACTCGTAGCCCTAGGACTAGTCCTATCAACTACTGGCCATTGGTTCAAGCCTCTGGAGAACCGCGATGCCTTATTCATCGCCTCGACCATCCTGTTTTTTGCCATTCCTGCTAAAATGTTGTCCATCGTCGAGCCCCCCCTGGCTGAAAGGCTGCTACCCTTACGAGTAGACGAGCTGGCTTTTCTATTCCCTGTGGCCGGAGCAGCTGGGCTCCTAGCTTTATTCCTGCCGCCAGTGTTCTGCTTTTTCTCTAACTTACTACTTTCCTTTGTCTGTTGCCAAATGGTCAGCGGAAACTTGGGAATTTTCATCTATTTTTTCATCGGTGGCCGTCTGAATATCTTCCTACTCAAAAGAGCCCAGAACCGAAATGAAATGCTCAAAAGTGTCCTGCCTCTCCTAGGAGGGCTAATTGTCGCCTGGAATGGCGTCAACCTCATGGAATCACAGAATTTCAATGGATGGATCCTGAAAGGCGTCTTCGTCACGGCCAATGCCTGCATATCACTGCTAGCTATCCTGTCCCTATCCCCTATTGTAGAGATGGTACTAGGATATACTTCCCGCTTTAAGCTCATGGAGCTCATAAATCTAGAACAGCCCCTCCTGCAGGAACTCATGGTCGTAGCCCCAGGCACTTACCACCACTCGCTCATCGTAGCGAATATGGTGGAGGCCGGCGCACAGACCATCGGCGCTAACGCCCTACTGTGTAAAGTGGCGGCCCTCTACCACGATATCGGTAAACTCAAAAGTCCCCAATATTTTATAGAAAATCAATACCGAGGCAAAAATCGTCATGACAAACTAGCTCCGCCCATGAGCGCTCTCATACTTATCGCTCATGTCAAGAAAGGTGTTGAGCTAGCCCGCCAGCATCGTTTAGGTCAGGAGGTGATAGACATCATAAAGCAGCACCACGGCACCTCGCTCATCAGCTACTTCTACTACAAGGCCGTATCGCTGGCCGAAAGCCGCGGTGCCGAGCCGATATGCAAAGAGGATTACCAATACCCCGGACCCAAGCCCCAATCTCGCGAGGCCGGCCTAGTCATGCTAGCCGACGCTATCGAAGCCTCCAGTCGCTCCTTCGTGGATCCCACCCCAGCCCGACTCAAAGGGCATATAGAGTCTATGACTAAAAAAATCTTCTCTGATAGCCAGCTGGATGAATCAGAGCTGACCATGAAGGACCTTCATATGCTCGCAGATAACTTTCTACGCATCCTCACTGGTATTTTCCACCAACGCATAGAATATCCAGGTCCACGACCTGAAAAACGCCAACCGCCTCAACTCAAGACAGTACAACTGCGTAAGCCGGAGCTATCCCACCCCCTAACTACCAAAATCGTTTTATGATCAACGTCCGTCGTGATTTATCCGGCGGCAGCCCCCTGCCTCTAGCCCGGCCTGAAATAGCCCGTCTAGCCCTAAACCTAGCTGTAGCCATCGGCCATCCCAAAGCCCACATAGGCCTCACCCTAGTCGACGACCGACGCATGGAAATCCTGCACCAGACCTACCTGGACTGTCCCGGCCCCACCAACGTCCTGGCCTTCCCGGAGGACGCACATAGCCCAAAAATGACCTCACCTAATAATGAAGCAGTCGACCCTTTGGTCCTTCGCGGCAACATCGCCATTTCTCTGGATACTGTATTGCGTGAGGCCTATCTGTACGGCCAGCCCGTACCTGCATACTTAGCCCGACTGTTGGCCCACGCCTTGCTCCATCTAGCTAACCACGACCACGGACCTGTTATGGATGCGCTCTGCGAGTTCGCCCTAGCCAATGTATCCGAACTGACCGGCCTATCCGTCTAAGTCCATCGGACGCTAATAAACTGCAAAGTCGCCTCTTTAGCTACAGCCCCGAATAAATATTTCACCCATCCCTAGGTACCTGGTCGGAAGTGCCCCACCGGAGGTAGCCAGATACCGGCCGCCACATCATTTAAAACATTACTTGAAGTTCTTACGCCTTCCGCTACCCACAATCTTTGCTCTTCGCTAAGCTCATGCCACCGCGGACAGAATCTAATCCATGCAGCAAAAAAAATGTCGGCCACATACTCGATACCCACGAAAATACAAACTATATCCAGGCAACCACGGCGATCAGCTACTTCGTGGCCATAAATTGAGAATAAGTGTTACAAGCCAAGGTTAACATTTTTTTGTGAACTACTGGTCAAATATCAACAAAGCTTCACCGCGTGAATAAAGGCCTTATTCGTCTCCAGATAGGCTACGTTTACGCTCACTAATCCCGAACAAAACAGCGTCTAGGCCTATAGATACTGCCCGACCTAGCTCATAGCCAAACGACTTGGCATACCGACGTAATTGGCCCAGACCACCTGTAAGCCACCCATAACGAACAAACCAGATTATCATACTAGATACAAGACGCGAGAAAAAATTTAATTCATGCAGAAAAAATGTCGCTTAGTCCAGCAACACGTCGCGCGAGAATCCCGTACACACCCAAATACAAAAAAAATCGTACAGTAGATCGCTTATTAAAATACAGCGCCTATTAAAAAATTCAAACATTAGTAAACAGATCAGATTCGGTGATCTCGGGACACCTGTCCTTATTAGCCCAGCCGAAGTCATCGACCCCCAAAGATAGCCCACTAATATTCGTGCCGTAAGCGCAAATAAAATTGGATAAAGAGTAGGTCTCCATGTCACAACCGCAATCCAAATAGTTGTACAGCGGCGACTAAGTCACGATATTACCCACCATGAAGGACAGCTAATCCACCTGGATATAGCCACAATTCAGACCAGATCATCTACGTTGCAGTATAAATTATTGACAGACTCTATAAAAATTAAGCATGTATCTCGTCAATAGACACGGCAAAATTGGCCGATTCCGGTAGCCCATAAAGTACAACTAGGCACCAAAACGCTTACTATTGCGATGGCAAATAGATGCTGTCGTAAAAATTGAACCGTAAACAGTATTCTAGCCGGCGCAGGTAATGAAGCAAACTATATAAAAAATAGCACTTAAGCTAAAGGCAATGTAGAAGACCACGCTGGCTGCCATGAATGGCAGCCAGCCGCTTTTCTAGTATATAAATGGTGGAATTTATAATACAAACATAGACATAATCGATGCCGTACAGACCGAACAGGTCGGCTGTATACTCTAGACTTTTAAAGCAATAGTCAATAATTCCATAAGTCGAATGACACGAGTCCGTGTATACATAATCTAGATTTACCAGGTGTATAGGGTCAGGACCTTGATATTCTCCGTGAATTTTTTTATGGGGCTACCAGGATGAGCCTATGGGAGATTGTCACCTTACAGTCCCAATATACAGAACGGAAAGATAAAAAATGGCTGAACACCGCCGCTCCTTAGCGCGACGATTTCTTTACTTTTTAACATACCACCTCTACAAAAAAAACCTATCAATGGCGCCAGCCTGAATTACTCCATGGCATTGCACTAATTTAAAACAATTGTTAATTTTAGACGGTATTTTTTTCAATTGTATTTCTTGTCCGAACTTAATATAATACTATTCTTGTTTACCATACCATACACTGAAAAATCTATTTGTTCAGAAGGCCTAACATGTCTATACAAACTAAAGGATCAACTACAACTTGCGTCCATGCCGGCACCGTCCACGACTCGATCAGCGGCGGAGTAAACACGCCCATCTACCCTTCCACATCCTTTCGTAAACTAGAAAAGAACGGCTCATCCTACTGCTACCCACGCTATATGAATGTCCCCACTCAATTGGCCGCAGCCAATAAAGTGGCCACATTGGAAGGTAGCAAAGATGCCATCGTAGTTAGTTCGGGTATGGCGGCCATCACTATAAGTCTTTTATCTTTCCTGGCACCCGGAGACCACATTATACTCCAGGCCCAGCTCTACGGCGGTACATATTACTTTTTAACCACTGAGCTGGCTCGCTGGGGCGTCACATGGACCCTAGTGCACAACACCGACCCAGAAGCTCTAGCCGGTGCCATCCGCAAGAACACCCGGGTGCTCTACGTGGAATCACCAACCAATCCCCTTCTACATATACTGAATCTGGCAGCTATAGCACAGGCCACCGCGGGCAGCGGAGTTACGCTAATGATAGACAATACCTTTGCCACGCCTATGAATCAGCGTCCTTTAGACCTGGGCTTCCACATAAGCATCCACAGCGGCACAAAATATTTAGCGGGACACAGCGACCTACAATGCGGTGCAGTAGCCAGCGATGTCAGCCGTATGGCGGCCATCCGTAACACTGCAACCAACTATGGCTCTACCCTTAATGTGTATGACTGCTACCTGCTCGAACGTAGCATGAAGACACTATCCTTACGTATGGACCGACATAATGAGAATGCCCAGGCCGTCGCCCAGTTCCTGGCTGGGCATCCCAAAGTGGAAAAGATCTTCTACCCCGGCCTGCCCAGCCACCCAGGACACGCAATCGCGGCAAGGCAGATGAACGGCTTCGGAGGTATAGTGAGCTTCCAACCCCGCTTTACCTTGACCGAGCTAGAACGATTTCTGGGCCAAATCAAGCTCATCACCCCGGCCATCAGTTTGGGCGGCGTGGAATCGCTCTTGTGCGTGCCAGCCTTAACATCTCACTTAAAAGTGCCCCGAGAAAACCGACTAGCTATGGGTATTACTGATACCTTAGTTCGCGTCTCAGTAGGCATTGAGGACGCCTCTGATATCATTGCTGACCTAGAACAGGCCTTGTCAGGCTAATTTGACCTGAGAAACATTATATGCCGCAGCCGGATAATTCTTATGACCATTTCCGTCTAAATCCATTGATAGACGCAAACTCGTGATCGACGATACCGTAGCCACAACATTATTCAATGGCATAAACCAACAAAGCGGACCCGGTTATAAAGATCGGCACATGGTTAACCTTCTAGATTTACTATGTCTTGATCTGATAGTCTATATACCTGACGGAAACAAAATCGGTCGTTAAGTCCAATAGGTCTCACTATTATGCTCTCAAGTAGCCTAGACAGCCTGGGGGGGGCTAATGTGCTGAACTATCTATACCAAATGACGTACTCAAGTCTATTTGAGACGATATCTGCGTTTTCATGCATAAACCATTTTTTAAGACAAACTGAAATAAAAAACATCTTCTGTATATGCCGACTAAAAATAAACTTTGTAACCGACTGGTCCAGGTCGTGCAACGTTATTTTTGAACTCAAACAATACCTGCTACTTAACTTTTTTTCACTCCGGGCCTAGGCTTAGAGTTAGACAACCATGCCCACAAAATACTCCTACTCAGCGTGCTGGACAGCCTCCGATCGGAAATAGCCGTAGCTCTTAACGAACTTCCTTACTGCCAGTTGGTTACCTGCATACACAAAAAAACCAATGGCTTAGTGCGTCCGCGCTGGAGCGGTTAAGGCCAATACCTTCCTTTCCTTCTTTCTGTCGAGTACTATATTTTTTTCGTCAACAATGTAGCGCTTTCACTCTATTTCAATTCTTATGCCCCAACACCCCCTTGTCCTCCATGAACTTCAAGGTCACCTAACAAATTTTAAACTAGGCAGCTCCCAAGCAATATTTAGGTGGAGTACACCCACTTCTAGCAATTTATCATCTCCCGTCAGAAAACTATGCTCACGCTACTCTAAGAGACAGTAGGCAACCTCACCATCTTCCCGTAACACACACAAAAAAATGCATGATCAAATTAGCCAAAGCCGTAAAAACAGCCACTGCCTCTATCAAGCTAGCTTTCGTCCGATACTGCTATGGTTATATTGACTTAACTGTTGTACTCATAATTCAGTAATAACAATTTAAGCAGTAATAATGCCAGAATACAGTCCCAAAACAATATTGTAACCAAACCGATGAGCTTGTACCGCGCCTTAGACTAAGACTAAAGCCGCTACGCACGAATAAAAAATTCACCTCTTAAAATGAATAAAAAAATAGCCAAAAACATATATACTAAGACCAACTGTCCAGAATGTCCTAAAGAAATCGAAATAACTTGAGTAGCACGGCTGGGACCGGCCCTTGTCGTCTTATAATAGCTCTGCCACACGGAGGATCCCTATATACCAGGCACGCTCCGATCCTAACGTACCCACTCACCCCCTCCAGCTACTTTGGCCGTGGCGCCTCGTCCGGTCCATCCTCACCATCGCCTAACGCTCCTGTCCGTTACCTTAGGCAAGAAGACTACGCCTTCATCGCCGTCCATCCAAGATAGTCATGGCTAATTCATTATGCAGCGCATAAATCACTGACCACCTTTAGAGTTAACCGACAGCACTTGGGTCGCAAAAAAAACCGTATTATTATAATCACCCGCGTATAAAATTTTTTTTGAGAGACAGTATAGCTCAAGAATAACCAAAATATCAATATAACCTATCTACATTGTCAAACGAAATCTTACCGAAGACCAAGGCTAAAGGAAGACATAGCCCGTGCTGACCTCATAATGAGCCCATCTGGCCCATGTCAAGACCAAGTATGCCAGGACTCAAAATACTCTTGACTAAAAAGCTAATCTGGAACTGACGTGGTCAAAGGAAGCTCAAGTCAGTATTAAGGACATAAATCAAAAATACTAAGCGTCCTAATAGTGGCTCTCACAGCTTATATCATACAAAAAGACTGGAAGTCTTTCTAACCGAACTATGAACAACTACCTAGCCAAGTCCATAAATATGGACGAACTAGAGGCCATACTCCACCGTATTATAGACCGCCCCATGATATAGTACAACTGCTATCGTCAGAGTTCAATCTGATCTGGAGCCTATAGCCTGGTAGTCCACGCAGTTCAATCAGTTAGGATCAATTTCTCAGGCCTCTTCCGGTACCATTTTCTTTGTTTGAGACGGCTACTATAGTATCCCGAGCCAGGTTGGCCACTGCACATGGTATAACACATCCAGTCTCGAAATTGGAACACGTAAAGCAGCAGCAACGACTGTACTACCTGCGAAATAAACATTGAAGTCCACACTCCATCACTCGACCGCCACCATATATGTCCCAGACCCCAGGCCAGAGGAATACGCACTAACCAGACTGAGATACCAAAGGCGAGCATATTGTACAGCGTCGCACCCGCCCCAACCATGATCCCCCCAAGGATCATTCCTCCAACTGTAAATGGCACCGCCAGCAAGTTATAGAACAGATATCCTCGCACCTCTGTCGCAACGCCGACGTCTGATGCCACAAAGGCGACAATATAATCGACCCAATGCCAGACGAACATCGCCACCAAGGCCATGAACCCGCAGCCAGCACACAGGATTTTCCAGCCAATATGCCTGGCCAACCGCTGCTCCCCAGCCCCCAGGTAATGCCCCACCAGGATAGACGCGGTCATGCTGAAGGCTAGACCTGGTAAAAATAGAGCGGCCTCAATACGAATGCCAGCGCTCATGCCGGCCAAGGCGTCCATATTACCTACTGGCAGAGATGCGATAATAGCAAAAAGTACCAGATAGGCGCTCTGCCACAGGATCTGCATGACTCCCGATGGCCAAGATACCCGAAAAAGATAAAAAAAAGCCACCCGCGCCCAACGCAAGGAAATAAAGGCATGCCGTCGGATAAGACCCCGGCGGATGAACGCTATAATATTATAGCCCACCCCCAAATACACGGCCGTGAATGTACCCCAGGCAATACCCAGGTGTTCCAGCCGTGGCAGCCCCCACATCCCGAGCCCCAACCCGCTGTCTAACCAAAAATTGCATACCGTAAGCAAAAACATAGAATACATAGGTAACTTAACCCAAGTGTAAGCTCGGGCCACGGCATTAGTCACACTGAGCAGATAAAAGCCGGGTAGAGTCAAGAGCAAAATCGGTAAGATGGCTCGAACATAAGGTCGCACCGTAGCCTGAACCTGAATAGCATCAAGAAAGATATCCAGAAAAACAAGGCTTGGGAGCACAATAGTCGCGGAAAAGACAACGCCCAAAAGCAAGGAGAGCCTCACGTAACGCCGAGCCCGGCAGAGTAAACCGGCACCTAAGGATTGGCTGACCACTGAGAGGGTGCCGTGGGCCACAGCCACGGACAGAATAGCAAAGAAATTGATACACTGGGATATGACCCCGAAGGCGACCTGGACTTCCTTACTAATACGGCCGGCCACAACGGTTTCTACGAAGCCGCATAAAAAAAAAAGAAACATCATAAAAAGCTGCGGCCAGGCCAATGTCCAGATGTGGCTGAAGGAAGTCGAATTACTACGGTAAGGGAAACAGTCGTGCATGGTGCGTTCCTGGAGCAAGGTAAAAGATCAAACTAGAACATACAAGAGTCAGGAATTAGCCGAACCAAAGCTTAATACGCAGTCTGGTTAGAATATCTTTGAAGCAAAACATCAACCTCGAATACGACGTCGCATAGGCAATCGGCCGCAGTAAAATTGCGAACTCGGCGAACACCCTCACTATCGTCCACTAGGCATACTACTTCTAACGGAATAATATTGATAACGTCCGATGCAGCACATCAGGCAGCTCCGTTCGGACGTCAGGACCAGACCGATCGAAACAGCGCAACCTACGAGCAGCTGCAGCCAGCCAGCTCCCGACGATAGCCAAAACCTCGGCCCGAATCAGACAGTCTCGAACTAAACGACCAACTAGCTTACGACAGCAGGCGAACAGTGTAAGCCAGAAACTGTGAAAGCTGGGTCGTTATCCAAAGCTGCGATGAGATCAACTTTTAAATCATCCAGGGTCTACTCGACGTACAGTGCAGAATGACTAGGTCCGAATCAAACAACACCAAAACACATATGCCGAGAGCTAGTATTTCAGGCTTAAACAAGGGTCAGATCTAAGAACTTGATCATATCCCCGAGGTCAACCGCCGCACCTTGTCTCAATTATGGCGCCATATAACCAAAATTTCAACCATATAAACTATAGGCTTATAATATGAAGTAGATAACATCTAAAGCCTACAATACCAGCCCCATATCAAAACATATATCAATGATGCCGCCGATTATAGCCTTGTAATCCGGATTAGCTACGGACAAATATATAGTCCCGGCGTGTGATATCAGGCCAACAACCAAGGGACCAGTTGGCTCAAAATTCTCCAGATGGTGGAAGAAGTGTACCTCCCACGCCAGCACTACAGTAAGGCTGAACAAACAATTCACAGCCACTGCCGCCAACTGCAAAAAAATCAGCTCAATCGCACGTTACCCAAAGCGGTCTGAAAAATCCTTAGTCTTAAGATCTATAAAACTCGCCTGTCTGAGCAGAGTGAAATCCATAAGATTGTTTTTTGGCGCAATCTGCCAGGCCCACAGTCTTGCCCAAGGAGAGTATGGCCAGGTCCACGTCCAATAGCCTGCTGTAATCACCTAAGCGTAGCATATCGAAGTAAACGCTGCGCAACTTTTTTTATAGACCGCACCACGGCTAAGCAAACCACATGCCAAGTTCAAAGCCGTATTCAAGTATTTCTAGACCAGTAAAAATGACTCAGCCCCATACAGCCCGCCAAAATATTCAGAAGTAGATATAACACCAGGCAGCCGTAAGGGTCACCTAGCCGGTCTAGCACTAGCTCATTAATAAAGAAGTGCACAAATCTGGGCTCCAAAATACGGTGTCTACTCAAGGTCCAGACTGTGGCATTCATGAACTATGGTCTCCGCTCACGACAAAATGTGAATAAAGACGGTAGCAAGATAGCGCTCGCCACCATCTGGCAGGATAATCACCATGAGCCCGAAAGATAGTCCAGACCACCAGCAAAGCCACAGCCATAACCACACTCGAGCTCATGCCCGCCAACAGCCTTTCTTCCAGGACCAGACTGTGGTCTGTTTTAAAGACTTCATTATCTTCCACCTTTAGGATACAACCGATAACAATTATGTCATAAATGCCCAGCTAATGTGAGGACTGCATATTCTTCAAACCATGAACTATATGCCTACGATACAGCTCCAAAATGTATACAATAACAATTAGGTCAAGATTTTTTCAACCGTTTGATAACCACCCCTCCACAAACGTGCCTTAGGTACCCATGATAGCAATACTATAGATCACAATGCCATCATTTTATTCCAAAATTTCCTGACTTGTGTCGCAGTAGTGCATAATAATATTGTCCTGACTATTGAACTAGTCCATAAGTATGTAGTTCTCTGGTTCATCATGGACTAGCCTATAAGCTTCTTTGATGACACCATTGGTAGAGAGTTAGCCATGGGTAAGCAAGGCCTCAGCGCCATAAGCGCATATAATCTTCTTACGCTTTACGAGGCTATATCCGGCATGAGCAACTTAACCGGGTAGCCCTTTACCGCGTAGATCATGGTCAGATCGATGCTGATATTGTCCAAAATTATCTCGAGAACAATCTTTTCCTGAGTAATGTTGTCAACGGCCTCGGCGGCTTCAATCATAACCAAAATCACCTAACCCTTAATAAAACCACTGGAATTTGCATACTATACTGTGGCTAAAATTTAGACAGCAGGATTGCAGTTCAGCCGATCAATGACGACCAAGGACGTGTTGTCCGATAGCAGAAAAAGTTGCTGAGCAGTACATGGCGGCTTTTTTTGTAACTCAACTATCTACCAGGAATAGTCTGATTAGGCGAACGCAAAATAGCCTAAAATTTTAGACAAAAGACACGTCTAAGCGAAAAAAACTACAAAATAGCCGAACCTTCAACAACTATTAGCAATAGCTTTCTTTTTTTACCCCGCATGCATTGATCACTCTATCCTTAGCCAAAATCTATAGGCTAAGTCCTAGGCAATGCGCTCCACCTTCAAATAGTTGGCTGAAAATAACCTCACGTTAGACGGTTGACTCATAGTAAACATTTTTGGCCAGCCCGACTGACGAATAGAGACAGATGGCACATTGTTTTTTTTGCTGATATACTTCCAAGAAATCTTCTACGCAGACTGAAGAACAGACAAAAAATACTACCGCGACCAGCACCACCTACATCTAGTCTAAGATGTCAGCCACGTCCTAATTACCACACTCAACAACTACAATGAGTTAATCTATCAAGCCAGACTTACTCATACTATAACCTGCCTGGGACAAGACGACTACACAATATTCACCTATGTAAACAAGCTGTATTTTCTCCGTCCTAAGTACAATATTATCGATAAAATCGATCTGCAGCGTAGATTTGCCCGGCCATCAACTTAAACCGAGCTACGCTCCTGACCTTGGGCGTACTGCAGATATGCTTTGAGAACTTCTCGATAGAAATAATCATACAGCCGCGACACGATCTCGTGGTAGAGAATAGTGTAGCCAAATTCCACAGCGCCATATTCGACACAGTATCAACACCATCAAAAAAATACCGAATCAGATCCTGCCTAAAAATAATCCTGGATGCTCACATCCCGACAAACTATCATACCGCCTTACCCTAGACCCTTCTAAATATCCAACGCATAGACCTAAAGTCATATTTTATCTAAAAATTATAAATTTCAACGCCTGTATATTCTGGGCGTACAACTATTGTGACCCATATTGGACCAAGGATGTGCCACTACTCTAATCAACAAAGTTGCACTCCGAAGTATGGAACACTACCTCGATCCCACCTTATTTATCTAAAACCTAAAGACCGACCACCTTGGTGCTGCGAGACTAAGAGCTTATACACGATGTGGTAAGCAACATGACTGTGAGCTTCTTCAAATCCCTAATTTGGCGCAACTCCGTAAGCATAGTTCTAGCCAGATAGGACTTTGTCTGGTGCAAAAAAAACGCCGGCCGTAGCACCACGCATGACCAAACGCATCCACGTAACCAACGTCATTCCATAATAAACTAAGATAGTCCATACGCATACTATCTACTGTCAGGCACCAAAAGGGACGTAAAAAAGACATTGTTGTAGCGTCCTTTTATGGTATTCAATGTCTACAGACATAATAAAAAAACAACCAAGGTTGGACCTCAAGAAACTGTCCTTACCAAGCAATCATACTGAAATCTAAATTTCATAAAAAACTTTACAAATATAATTCAGACACTTACTAACGACAGCCTATTCAGCATTCACCAATAGATGGAAACTTCTAGGCCTCGAACATGAATACCTGCTGCAATCAACTAGAAAAAAATTTTGAAGGTCGTCGTGCAAGAGCGGTAGCCGCCGAGTTGAAAACAACTCCACCCATTTCCTGCGTCATGGCCCTCTCTATCACGCTTAAATAGGAAGCTGGGCCAAGCTGCAAACCTCCTACGAGACTATAGCCAAAGTACAGCGTATGGATTTGGTCTGCCCCCCCCCGATCCAGACTGACCGAAACACGACATGAAAAAAATCTCCACCGCGCCCTTGCCGATGGGTAAACATATGACAATCCGAACAGTTTGACCACTCCTGCCTTTTTCTTGAGTAAAAAATCCTGGAGGAAGTCAACGTATAGTAACTGCAATGACTAACGTATGATTCTAACGGACCTGTTCACGTTCGGGGCAATAGTCAAACTGTTACCGGTTGAGAACCAACCTCACATCTCTAAGACTAAGTTACATCCTGTATCCATTACAATTTATTCCGCCACCAATGCCATATCTGGGATGTCAAAAATTTCTCCATCTAGAATATCCGCCAATTCTAAGTCAAAACGAAACATAACGCTACCTTCTTTATAGTCCAAAACAAGATGGTGAATAACCCCCCCCCCCACACGGCTACAAAGGGCTCATTAAGGTCGAGGTCAGCCTGTACAACGTAAACAATAATGGCTCACCGGCCGTCCAGCTTGTAGCACCGAGTTCTCCTTAGACCAGCTGTAGATTTTTCATCCTAAAATAACTCGACCATGTTCTAGCCTATAAAACTGAAAATTACGTTACTAACGCAGTATAGAACTTAGTGACGAGATGCCCTTCGTATTGGCCCTTATCAACCGCCATCCCGATGCAGTCAAAGGCATCTGAAGGAGGACAGCGAAAACGCAGAATATCATCCGTCTGGAGACGGCTACGACTAAAGAGCTGACATTGACCAAGCCTCTGGACATTGCTCCAGCCTGGACAACCACCCCCCGACATCATATAACTAGACCAGTCCGAACCAAGTCAAACATCATGTCGGTATGCGCAAGCTAAAATACCACACTCCACTCCAACAGACGATCGCTGCGGATGCGAATGTCCGCTCACAGTACACAAAATGAAACAAAGTGGACCAATACCAATATTAAACAAACCTAAAATTTGAACTATAGCTGTGATACCGTCAAGCTGTACAGCACAAAAAAAGATTACCGTAGTAATGCGCGATACGGCTAAGGAAATCATACATATGAACGCCTTCCACGTCATTGAGCTCATGCGCCAGTCCAGCTGATACACAGTCTGATTATGGCTAAGGCTCCTAAATGGCTACATATCCAGACTACTAGGTCTACATTAGCTTCATACTCTCCCAGATAAAATCAACAAATCTACCCACAAAGGAATATTTTTTCCAAATGGCCCCAGACGGTCTCTGCACACTTAGTAAACGGTTGGGAATATTTCTTAAATACCAGAATTAGCCACGTCGTAAAACTGGCACGCGAGGGCAGTCTGCCAAGAAATACAGAACATTTTGTAATATACAGTCCCGGATAGAACTATATGCCGCAAGATGCTCCTACACTGTGCCCGGTACGAAGTTTTTTTCAAATAAACCTTTCAGAGCATCACCGACACAAAAAAATAAAAAATATTTAATTTACAGATAGAAAAAATACAATATATAGTTAGCAAGATGCACGACTGGACATCCTAAATAACCAACCGATAAACTTGTTCGACACCAGCGAGGCCACATGGAAAAAAAAATAATAAACTGCTACAACAACGCTTTAATCTAGAAAAATGACTACCCCCATGCCACCGCTTGACTATCTTTCTTAAGATCAGCGGCTCAACTGCCGCCTACTATGGCGTATAGTAGCCATGTCGCGCATAATGCTCCGCTTCTCAATCTCGGCTCGCTACCGATTTTCCAGTCTACTCATAGCCAAGGCCTTCCGTCTAACCGCAGTCTTATTCTTCACGGAAATATCTAATACCTAAAGTCTTCTTCAGAGTACTGTGCTGGATTTTTTCCACAAACTAGACATCTCCTTTAATGATTCTGCGACCTTAATTGACGCCTAAAAGAACTAGGCAGCCATATTTTACGCCATCATAGACCGGCCTCCGTCATCTATTTCGGCTTAGTCTTTTTTTTATGTAGCATATGCTCAATCTGCCCTTCACTGTATAAATAGCCCTCTATGCCGTGACCTTAATTCATGGGGGGAATAACTTCGGCCTTGACCTTTCACATGCTCTAGCACTGCATTTTAACTGATTTAACCCAAAATAACTATAATCATATCCCACATTCTCGCCAATATTGTCCATATTGTGACACTATTGCTATGCAATATAATCTTGATCTTCCTATTTCTTATATTTTTCCTGTCTTTATCCCTATCTCACTAAGATCTAAAAAAAAGCCTATACTAGATGACTATTCCAATTTTTTACAGCTGCTGTGAATTAATCATATAGACTATGTCACCTTATCCATATTATATTTATAGCCTTTATCTTACCCCTAAAACTACTCTTACAGACCTACAGCCTACTCTGATCTACGTCCATCAGCCCACTACGCCAGCTGCAACCCTTAATTCGTCCATTTATCAGATTATCAACAACTATTTTTTTCAAGGCTCTCCTCGTTACATTGTTAAGGCAATCCTTCGGTATCTCAGCTCACTTTATCCCTGCTGTATGCTTCGACCACTACATATATTATTTAAATCCTCTGCTTCTACAGCGACTCCAGATGCTATTTTGGCCATATGACATTATATTTTTAAAAAATACGGCGTGCAGCTCCTTACCTTAACGATACTTTTGTTCCCTAATTTACCTCCGCATCAGGTCTATATCTTCATCTATAATATATCCTTGGCCTTTAATGATGCATTCAATAGCATTTGCCTTAATAGGCTCAAGATCTTGTCTCCTATATACAACAAACTATACTATTCACATTGCTAACCTTTTTCGCGTATGTCAAATACGCAACTTGAGACAAATCGACGGCCACTAAAATCTAGCCTGCTAATGTATACTATGCTCTGCTAACCTCATAGGAACATATTAACTACACCAGACAGTTTGATATTGCCATCTCGGATAATTACCTGAATACCATCTCTGTATCAATATCTTGGACCATAAACCCGTAATCAAAGCCAATAAGACGATACAACTTTAGCTCTGTCCATCCAGAACATACACCATGATCATTGTCTTTTACACCACCTATAAAAAATGCTATTAATCTAGTCTTCTACGGCCTGCTTGTTGATGACCTGTATTTATATATTGTTGCATATGTATGACAAAAAATACCTAGTAAACTATAGTCGCTGATCGGTTATTAATCCTGCACATCACAGTCTTACGTCTCGAACAAAGAAGAAACGTGGCCTCATAAGATCAACTAACTTTCATACCATATGCCAGCAAGGACTAATATGTCACATCTCCGATGAACAGACCATGTAACCGAATTTTTATTATCATCCCCCTCCCCTCGACAACCACTGCCTACTGAAGGACACACTGTAGCGGACAATCAAGGCCATACGTGATTTTTTTGCTCTTCAATAACCAAAATATGTAGCTCTCAGTCTGGGCCTCTAGTTTAGCTTTTTCATTGTATTGATGAAAAAAAAATTATTGCATAACTCCGTCTCCGACGGCATACTAATATCCTTATGGTCACTATGTTCAACATATTCTTCCTAGGCAAAACACGGCATTACCTCGAACGTAGCATTGCCTTAGCCTTGGATGAAGATGGCCGCGACCTAACTACCATGGGCCTTTTTTCCACAAAAGACCACCTGCGCGCTACGCTGATAGCTAAGGAACCAGCAACTCTGGCCGGCCTAGCCTTTATTCCCCTCATCCTCACTAACTGTTCTCTAGATCCGTCCGCACCCTTTGCTCTACATATGTCCGCTCTGGACGGGGATACTGTACCTGCCGGAACAATCCTGGCCACTATCGAAGGTCCGGCCCACACCGTCCTAAAATCTGAACGTGTCATCCTCAATTACGCCTGCCACTTATCAGGCATTGCCACATATACTCGGCGCTATGCCGACGCTCTACTCGGTACCCGAACCCGGCTCCTGGATACCCGCAAGACTTTGCCAGGATTGCGCTATCCAGAAAAATACGCAGTGCGCCTGGGCAACGGTCTCAACCATCGCCTGGACCTAGAGCAGATGCTCATGCTCAAGGATAACCACATCGACAGCGCCGGTGGCATCACCAAGGCCGTAACCGCTCTACGCGCTGCCTACCATTGCGATTGCCCACCCATCGAAGTAGAATGCCGCACCCTGCCCGAAGTTCAAGAAGCTGTAGCCGCCGGCGTGGCGCGCATCATGCTCGACAATATGTGCCCGGCCGGCATTGCCTCCGCACTGCTCTGTATTCCCAAGAACATCGAGAGCGAGGTGAGCGGCAATGTGACCTTAAACACCATCCGCGAGATCGCCATGCTTGGCCCAAACTTCATCTCAGTAGGCCATATCACCCATTCGGCTCCAGCAGCAGACATGAGCTTGCACGTCGAAAAACCTTAAGGAATTCATATGGCGCCTACGTCTATACTAACTCTAACTCCGCCAGCGGACAAAATCGTTTCCAGCCGTACCCAGCTTGGCGCCAATCTGACAATTTTAGGCCACCACTACCAACACGATGCCGTCATTCAGTACACTGATTTGCACGGCGACTCCCTTGAGCTCGCCCGTCGTATCCCAAGCCTTGCAGCCCGATACATCGTCTTCTGTGGCGTTTTCTTCATGGCCGAATCTGCCGCCCTACTTATAGAGCATCCGGACCAACAGATATATACCCCACGCCCAGACGCTACCTGCGTCATGAGTGAGATGGCCCCGGCTCCCCTAGTGGAGACTATAATCCGCGCCCTAACCGCACGCGGTCGCCAGATCATACCTATAGCCTATGTCAACTCCTCGGCCGCAGTAAAAGCTACGGTTGGCCGCTACGGCGGCGCAGTGTGTACCTCGGCCAACGCCATAACTATGCTCCGCTGGGCATTAAACTATGGACAAGGGCATGGTGTATTATTTCTACCGGATAAAAATCTAGCCGCCAATATGGCTAACCGACTCGGTCTACCCAATACCACCCGACATATCCTCGATGTGCGTAGCAATGGCAACTACATCGACCTGACCGCGGCTGACGCCGCAGAATTCATCATCTGGCCAGGCTGCTGTGCCATCCACAGCCGCTTTCACCTTCACCATGTGGAAACCGCCCGCCAAGCTAGCCCGGACGCTCGGATCATCGTGCACCCCGAATGCCGGCCCGAGGTCGTAGCTGCGGCTGACGCCTCAGGCTCCACCTCTTTTCTCATCGAGGACTGTACTCAGGCCCAATCCGGTAGCCACCTCATTATCGGCACCGAAATTAATCTCATAGAACGCCTAAACCGCAAACTAGCCCATAATAAACGCATTGAGCCTCTCTATCACAGCGAATGCTCTAGTATGGCAAAAACTACCGAACTCCACCTAGCCAACCTCTTAGGTCAATTAGTAAATGCCCCTCATACAGTTTCTCCAATTATGGTTCCTCCGGCCATCGCTGACTTAGCACGTCTGGCCCTTCAGCGCATGCTAGACGCCTGCGCCTAATAACGCCCCTCCATCAGGGAGTCGGAAGACCATGCCCCTCTACCCCGAATCCCGCCTATATACCCCAGCCCTGGTTGTAGGTGCCGGTATAGCTGGCGCCACCTGCGCCCTTACCCTGGCCGACGCCGGAATCGAAACTATTCTCGTCACCACCGGCCCGGACTTGTTCAACTGCAATTCCTCCCTTGCCCAAGGCGGCATAGTCTACCGCGCCACGGACGAGGACCCTAAGCTCCTGGAATGCGATATCTTGCACGCCGGTCGCAACCACAATTACGTACGCGCCGTACGCTTCCTTTGTCATAATGGCCCTCAAGCCGTGTATAACATGCTTATTAAGCGCCTTCAAATCCCATTCTATCGCTGCTCTGGGGACGCATGGGACCTACGCCTGGAAGGTGGCCATACAACCAACCGTATTCTCCACTGCGCCGACCATACCGGTTGGGCCATCATGAAAAGTCTGAATAAGGCCATTCAAAACCATTCGAACATCCACATCCTCACTCACCATACGGCTGTGGATCTACTCACCAGCCATCACCACGCCCGCAGCCTTGAGTACAAATACCACATTATAAACCAATGCGCCGGGGCCTACATATTCAATGAGCAGTCGGGCGAGGTAAAAACAGTATTCTCCGACGCCACTGTACTCGCTACCGGCGGTATGGGCCGTATCTATCTGCATACCACCAACGCTGCCTCCTCTATCGGCTCGGGCCTAGCTATGGCCTTTCGCGCTGGCGCAAGAATCATAAATGCCGAATACGTCCAGTTTCACCCCACTACCTTCTACCGCTACGCCACTAGACGTTTCCTCATCACTGAAGCTTTACGCGGCGAAGGTGCCCAACTCGTCAATGCCGCAGGCGAAGCCTTCATGTCCAATTATGACCCCCACGCCGACCTTGCCCCCCGCGACGTCGTCACCCAAGCCATCATGGAAGAAATACTTAAGTCAGGCGAAGAATGCGTATTTCTGGACGCCGCCCACTACACCAAGGATCCCGATGCCCTCCTCAAGCGCTTCCCCACTGTCTATCAGAAGTGCCTAGAAAACGGCATCGACATCCAACGCGACCCCATCCCTGTGGTCCCAGCCGCCCATTATTTCATAGGCGGCATCCTAGCTGACACCCGCGGCCGTACTAGCCTCAACCGCCTATACGCCATCGGTGAATGCTCCTGCACCGGCGTACATGGCGCTAATCGCCTAGCCAGCACCTCCCTTTTAGAAGGCCTGCTCTGGGGCAACGCCGCAGCTAAGGATATTAGCCATCGCCTCAAAAATAAAACCAGCCTCTCTCGCTCCCTCCAGGACTCTATCCCTGAATGGGATCCTCCGGGACAAATAAACAACGAAGATCCCGCTCTCATTGCCCAAGATTGGGCTACTATCCGTCATACTATGTGGAACTACGTCGGCATCACGCGTACCGGCCCTCGCCTCGCCCGTGCTGTGAGCGACCTACACAACCTATACAAACATCTCCTAGACTTCTATAAACGCACCCCTCTCTCCAAACCCCTGGTGGATCTCTTTCACGGATGCTATGCCGCCTATATCGTCACTCGGGCGGCCGAACGCAATAAACACAGTCTCGGCTGCCATTACCGCGTTGATTAACGATGCAGTGACAGCGCTACGCATTGTAAAGGAAAAAGAAGAAATTTTTTAGAAAATTTCTTCTTTTTCCCATCTATTTTAAAAAATGTTTATTTTTTTAAACGAAAAAAATCTACGCAAAAAAATAAGTTTTTTTTCAATGAAATAAATTAGTTTAATTGAAAAAAAATAGATTAAGCTAATGACTATGGCATAATACAATAGACTTGACTCAATCTTGCTTATCATAATTCATCCAAGCACCATCATCCCCATATGATAAGTATAGCTTCTTCCTGACCGCTATCTTCCCACTAACCGATTCTCTCAGTTTGTTATCCGACAACCTCGACCTCACCACCATACATTTTGAATCCATTTACTAAAAATAATACCACATCCTGAACCCGACAACACCAAACCAACTGCCGTCCGCAACCACTAGAAAAACCACTACATGCTCTAGCAAAATGTCCTCTTGTCAATGTTTCGGACAAATTTGACTTACAGGAATAACATCAGTTACTACGTATTCGTCATCTCTCGTCGCCCACACCTGGATGATAAAGCTGACGAATCTGATCATCCTTATCAGGCTGTTAACTTAAGCTTCAGATATTACAAGTTGTTTTGATCCCCACCTAGATATCACCGTGAATACTTATTTTTTACGACAATTGCCACGGTCATAGTATTCCCAATTTTTTGGTAGCTCTAGGCTACGTAACCTAAGCAGAACCTATGCTCTAACGTTAGGCCTTAGGCCAGATTTAAAATTGGAACCGCCTCCCATTTTACATACTCAGTCCGACCACGAACTACAGATATGGTTTAAGCAATAAATTACTTTAGCCGCCTGTACCTAAACCAATCTCTCACATTCAATATCTCATAGAACTGAAAAAAACTAATTATATACTGCGCCTCGTCCAGATCTATGATGACCCAAGGATATGACGGTCCGATCATAAATCATGGCTCCACGACTGCGTCATGTTGTTCGGATAATGTTTTGGACGGTGCCTCCTGCGACTAGCAACTCCTGTCATAGTCCTTGTACAACCCGCATACATAATCCTGACTTAATGACATCGATAACAATAAAACCCCATTTCAGCTTCCACGCCCATATGAGAAACAGATCTCTTTAGCTTTGCCGGTCGCAATAGTCTTCAAATATATAAATATTCATCTGTATAATATTATGACCCAGCTCTTATTCCTGTGCATAAACTTCTAAAGCTAAAGTAAATTTTATAGTCCGGCCATATACTATCCTACACAAATCTTGATACTGACAGTCAATTATAGATTTGTACATTATATCTCGGTGAGACCATACACAAAAAACTTAACTTACGCGAATAAAATCTGTGTGACAATGGCAATCTTCAATTAGCTTCTAGCCCTATATTGTCGATATAATGTTTGGTCTGTGCTCATCTCGATGGCCAATAGCCTGGCCTTCAAATCATATAATCATCTATTGCCGTGCTACAAATTTTAAAATTTCTGATCTAGCGCTGGATTATAGTACTCTAATTTTACATACGGCACTGCCTCATTGACTAATTAACTGTATCTGGACTGAAAAATGTCTGTTTCTCTACTCTGACAAGCAGGCCTGCATTAGGCCCTGCTACAGCTGCCGTCTTCCTAGCTTAAGCTTTTGACATTCGCCACGAAATGATACATGCTACATTTTTAGTCTACCCTTGTGTGCGAGAGTGGCGGAACTGGTAGACGCACTGGATTTAGGATCCAGCGCTTTAGTGCGTGGGGGTTCAAATCCCCCCTCTCGCACCATCCCCACTTTTACCCAATATCTCTCATCACATTTGTACCCACCAACTTTTCCGGTCGATAGCCTCCCAACTAATCTATGCTTCAAATCTATCGTCAGCCTAAACGACCAGAGCCAGAATAGCCACAGCTTTCTAGTCGAATGATGCGAACGCTAAAAATTAGCGGCCTCGCCGGCAGCCTCGGCCACCTGACGTAAAAGTCTCAAGGTTTCCTGGGCGTCGATCTCGTCGAGTTTGCGCAAAGCGAAACCAGCATGAACAATTAAGTACTCACCAATATGACACTGACATTCTAGGAGCATTAGGGATACATTGATATAGACAGCACTGTCGCCCACTCGACAAACAGCAATAACGTCATTAATCTCGACGATTCGGGCAGGAATGGCTAAACACATGTGAAGACTCCATGAACAATCGTTGAATGAGATCAGGCTAACTCAACTGTCTCAATTAAACAAATTTAAAATATAAAATCCTTAATAGAACTTCCAGGTCACAAAATATCTTAAAACATTTAAATTGAGTAAAAAATATTATGGTGAGGGAAAAATTGTTAAAAAAATATTCTCCTCTTCGCAAATGTCTTGCCACAATTACAGCTGTGGCATGCAACAATTATTTGTTCATGATATCCAGGAATTCACGGTTAGATTTTGTGCCTTTCATTTTATCCAAGAGAAATTCCATAGCGTCTATCTGATTCATGGGAGCAAAAATCTTACGTAAGATCCAAACGCGACTGAGCACGCCATCAGCTAGGAGTAACTCTTCTTTACGAGTACCGGAACGATTGATATCAATAGCCGGAAAGACACGCTTTTCAGAGAGATGACGATCCAAATATATTTCCATATTACCAGTACCCTTGAACTCTTCGAAGATAACCTCGTCCATACGCGAGCCGGTATCAATGAGGGCGGTAGCGATAATAGTCAAACTACCACCTTCCTCAATATTCCGGGCAGCACCAAAGAAACGTTTAGGTCGTTGCAAAGCATTGGCGTCCAAGCCTCCGGATAGTACCCGGCCCGAAGACGGAGTGACGGCGTTGTAAGCCCGACCCAGACGGGTAATACTGTCCAGAAGTATAACCACATCGCGTTTACGTTCTACCAGACGCTTAGCCTTATCAAGGACCATCTCACAGACCTGGACGTGACGTTGAGGCGGCTCGTCGAAGGTAGAGCTAATGACCTCAGCCTTGACTGTACGCTCCATATCTGTGACTTCTTCAGGCCGCTCATCGATGAGCAGAACAATGAGATAGACCTCCGGATGGTTGGCATTGATGGAATTAGCAATGCACTGCATGAGCATGGTCTTGCCTGTACGAGGGGGAGCGACGATAAGACCGCGTTGGCCAGTGCCTATAGGAGCAAGCAAATCAATAACGCGAGAAGAAAAATTATATCCACCGTTCTCCATCATATATCGCTTATCAGGATAGATGGGGGTAAGATTATCAAAAAGAACTAAATTCTTAGAAAGTTGTGGTTCAGCGAAACCGATCTCACCAACTTTAAGCAGTGCGAAATATCGTTCGCCCTCCTTAGGCGGCCGAATCTGACCAGAAACGACATCACCCTTACGCAAACCGAAGCGCCGAATCTGTGATGGAGAGACATAGATGTCATCGGACCCAGGCATATAACTGTACATGGGGGAACGTAGAAACCCAAAGCCATCAGGAAGAGTTTCAAGCACGCCTTCTCCGAAGATAGAGCCATTCTGAGAAGCACAGCCTTGCAATAGGGCGAAGATAAGCTCCTGTTTGCGCATGCCACTCGCATTCTCAATACTATATTCTTTGGCAAGCTGCATCAGCCCGGCCATGCTTTCGACCTTGAGATCAGTGAGATTCATACGGGCTCCGTCGGAAAGGGATAGATTCCGCTTAGAAATAATTGTGGTTGGCTTGATAACGCCGTACGATGGGGTTGACACGGGCTACGGCACAAAAAATCTGTCGGGGCAAGAGCAGCTCAAAAAAGATGTCGGGTGTGATGGATAAAAGTAATAAATTTGATGCAGTAGCGATATTGTTGCTCAAAATATGCACATAGCATGCCATACAAAGATAACTATTACAACGCTTCAATATTGCCAAATTTTAATTACACTGACACAATAGGCCGTAACAATAAAAAAACTGAGGATACAATGGCCGGATAAACATTCAGTATGCTTGTGTAGAATAAAACGACAAAGATTCAGGCTGTCACGTTTTCGTAAATTGGGAACTACAAGGCTATGACAAAATGGAAGTCGAAATTTTAAGCTAGATATATCTTAGTAAACAGTCACGTCATAAAACTTATATTACTACAATAGTCATGGTCTGACAATGAGTTTTTTTTGATAACGAAATTCTATCTGGTTGACAAGCATTCAGTTCGATTTTTTTTCTTGTTGGACCTTAATGACGTCAGCGAATACTTCTTCAATGTGCGCCTTAATATCCTCCTGCTTACGATCCAGGGAGTAAGCCAGCTCCAAAGATAGCAGGCCCATGGCCTGCTCCAACAGTCGACGCTCACCAAAGGACAACTCCTTATCCCGGCCAATAAGCAACAGCTCCTTAAGTACATAAGCCACGTCAGCGAGGTCGCCACTTTTAAGCTTTTCTGAATATTCTCTGTAGCGTCGGTTCCAGTTCTGACCAAAGTAGCCTGTAAAGCCCGAACGGTCCTCCAAAGAAGTTAAAATCGCCTGGCCCGCCTCAGCCGGACATACTGACCTAAGTCCAACATTATGGGCATTAGTGACCGGTACCATGAGGATAATATTGTTGGAGAGGATACGGACTATATAGAACTCAGCCGCCACTCCACCGATTGCCTGGATTTCGATGCGGTCCACGCGTCCTACACCCTGAGCAGGATAGACGACGAGCGCGTCAACTGCAAACACTTAGAGAGCTCCTTGGATCACAGCAAAAAAAGGGACGAATAGGAACATCCACGCTGTTGACTAATTAACCTACTTTCAAGAAACTGTCCATGCTCATTATCGCTGAGACACGATATTGACTCCAGTTGGTACTGTCTCCGGGATACCAAAAAAACTATTAACATGCTGTGTAGCCGTTACCAAACCGCGAGTAACTAGCAAATGCAACCCCTCGAGTGCCGCTGGTAGAAGCACCTTTACCGTGGCCAATTCAGAGCTGCTAAAACGATCGAGTACCCAATCCGTAGTCTCTCCATGTTCAGGCTTACCGATGCCTAAACGCAACCGAAGAATATCCCGCGTACCCAAGTGTTGAACAATTGATTTCACGCCCTTATGTCCAGCTATCCCACCGCCCTGCTTAAACTTCATACGCCCTAGTGGCAGGTCAAGCTCGTCGTGAACTACCACAATACATCCCGGATTATCCAAACCAACACGGTAATAGTGGGCTACCTCACTCACAGCCTGACCGCTCAAATTCATATAGGTAAGGGGCCGCAGGGCCAGCCAGGTACCAGCCCCAGCCAGGACTAAGCTATGTAGTACATAATGGTTCCTCACATGTTTGACCGGCAATATAGGGCCAATCCACTCTGGGAGCGGACAGATCCATGAGTCACCCAATAGCGTTTTCACGAAGAGAAAGCCCAGGTTGTGGCGAGTGCGTTCGTAGTGCTCCCCTGGATTGCCCAGGCCAACAATCAAGCCAGAAATATTAGCACTCATACAATTTTTAGATCAGTAAAAAAAGAAAGATGGGGTATCCGGTCTACGCCGGCCACCCCGAAAAATATTGATTGTAGAGGACGACATGAGGGACGAAGAAAAATAATTTGGTTAGGCTACCCTATCCTCACTCCCGTTCTCGTCCGCTTCCTGATGTTGTACGCCGACTACAGCAAAATTCTCGTCGAATATAGCCAGAACGCCTTCTGGTAACACAATATCCTTAATATGAATTGACTGGCCGCACTGTATAGCGCTCACATCCAGAACAATACTATCTGGAATATTTAGAGGCAGACAGAGAATCTCCAGTTGGTCACGATAGACTTCAAGCACGCCGCCGCCAAACTTGACGCCAGGGGCTTCACCTACGATGACTACGGGCACATCGATTTTAAGTTCTTTAATCAAATCCACGCCATAAAAGTCTACATGATCGATCTTTTTTTTGAGCGGATTAAACTGCATCTTCCAGATCAAGGCTGATATAGTCCGAGTCTCATCTTCGTTCTCAATGACCAGCTGGAAGATATGATTACTGCCCAGCTGTTGCCAAGCGCGCTCCAGAGGCAATTCCTGAACTTGCAGTGAAATATTATTACTCGTGGCACTATAGTAAATACCCGGCACAAAACCGTCCTGGCGCAGACGACGATTGGGGCCTTTACCCGTAGCGCTACGCTTCTGGACAGTAAGAGTAATCTGCTCGGCCATGGCGTATCTCCTTTTTTTTTATTACGACTCTCCGGGCCTAGTCAAGGCTTGGACATAGTGTCGGCGTGTGCCTAATTTGAAATACACTTAAATGAAAAGCACGCTAATGGAGGATTCAGTGTGTACGTTATGGATGGCCTTGGCCAGAAGTCCGGCTACGGACATGACCTTAAACTTATTACAAGCCCGGGCCGTCTCTGAGAGGGGAATAGTGTTGGTAACCAGAACCTGAGAAAATGGTGCATCCGCCAGTCGGTCCACTGCCGGTCCGGAGAGTACGGGGTGGGTGGCGCAAGCTATAACCTCTCGGGCACCGTTCTCCAGGAGCACTTCGGCTGCCGAGCAGATAGTACCAGCAGTGTCGATCATGTCGTCCACCACTATAGCCACCTTATCCTTAACGTCACCGATGACGCGCATAGCTTTAACCTTGTTCGGTTCATCCCGGCGCTTGTCGATAATGGCTAGTTTACAGTCCAGACGCTTAGCAAAAGCTCGAGCGCGCTCAGTGCCACCTGCGTCCGGGGAAACGATAGCTATGTTGCCATCGATCTGGCGCATGTAATCTAGGAACACTGGCATGACGTAAAGATTGTCCACTGGCAAATCAAAAAAACCTTGAATCTGGCCCGAATGTAAGTCGATAGTCATAAGCCGACTCATACCGGCCACGGTGAGAAAATCAGCCACTACCTTAGCGCTGATAGGTGCCCGAGGTACAATCTTGCGATCCTGACGGGCGTAGCCATAGTAAGGCACTACCGCAGTCGCCCGGCCAACACTGGCGCGCTTAAGGGCGTCTAGAATCAGACAAAGTTGTATGAGATTATCGTTAACTGGAGCACAGGTAGGTTGGACCACAAAGACATCGTCGCCACGGACGTTAGCTTTAATTTCGATACGCAATTCACCGTCAGAAAAGATCTCGGCCACTAAGGGCGTCAACGGACATCCCAAATGGTCACTAATAGCTTTAGAAAGCTGCGGGTTGGCAGATCCAGAAATTATTTGCAAATCACGGCCCATAAATATGCCCTATTGCAGGGAACGACCGGCATCCCGCTAGACTTTTAGAGAATTGTGGCTGGGGTGGAAGGATTCGAACCCTCGAATGACGGGACCAAAACCCGTTGCCTTTCCAATTTGGCGACACCCCAACATAGCCAGACCAAAATATAACACCGCGCAACCGCCCGCCCATACCCAAATATTCATGGCCAACAACTGCACAGGAACACTTTTGTTTCCGCCCTGAGGAGCTGATTAGCCCACGTCACAGCCTGCCAATGCTGCCGAAAAAGGCCGAAGACACTTGATCCACTGCCAGAAAGCAATGCCGCGGCAGCACCCGCAGCCAAAGCCTGTTCTTTGAGTCTGCGTAGAGCTGGATAAGCTAAAAATACTACCTTCTCAAAACTATTGTACAGATTTAGAGTATCAGAGAAATTTTGTATATTATCCACGGCCGAATAATATGTCAAGCTGTCGATTATGCCGTCGTCAATCAACTCATCCCAGGCCCGATAGGCCCAGGCCGTAGCCACCTGTATTCTAGGACAGGCCAATACAAGGTATAAGCCACGTAGAGATATCGGCTCTGGGACCAAAATATCCCCAATACCCGAGGCTCGTGCTGGAATGCCCATCAAGAAAAAAGGAACATCGGCGCCCAGGTCCACAGCCAGTTGCCTCAATACCGCCGCGGACAATGCCCGATCGCTGACCAGACCATTCAGGTACCTAAGTAGGCAAGCTGCATCCGAGCTACCACCTCCTAGACCTGCACCCACGGGAATATGTTTCTCTAAAGTCAAGTCCAAATCTGGAGCAAAGTCCGTAGCCGCGACAAAAGCTCGATAGGCCCGCACCACAAGGTTATTCTCAGTATCTAAATCCGGGATGGTGCAATGAAAGACGAGGCCTGAGTCAGGAAAGGCTGGCAGCACGGTGAGCACATCGTACGGTTTGTCTAATGGGTAGAAGGTGGTATCCAAAATATGTTGTCCGTCCGGCCGACGACCCGTAATACGCAGACTAATATTTATCTTGCAGCCGGCCTTCAGCGTAGCGGCGACGCCCACGACACCGGCGTGCTGGCCCTTATAGATTAGGTGCTCCATGGTATACCCTCCTGACAACCTGCATTGTCACTTGCGCAGAATTTCGACACCGTGCGGTCGTTAATTAAAACGTAAACTCTTGCAGCAATTATTATGGCTTAATCACTACCACAGCTTCGTCGTCATAGGCGACATAACGAGTGAGAATTAATGCCGCGGTCATGATGTATCTCTCCCCAAAACTAATAGCCCTCTACTGTTACTGAGCTATATAACGCTTTTAATAACTAAAATGAGCAACAATATTAATATTATCCATGGCGAACATGATCTCAAACCAGTACAAGTAATTGGTTATGCCCCATTTCTTTTAGCCCCATATTGACTGAGGTTACTATGGAACTTATCCAGCTTGATCTAAAAGCGCTTCAGATGGGAATGGCAGGCCGTAATCGGTAAAGTCGGACAGCTCATGTTGCCGTAAAATATGATATAACCTTATACATACCATATTTACAGGTCGTATTCTGTCTAAAAAATTATTTAGCTACGCCAAACGCGGCCATGCTATAATCGTCCTTAGCTTCCAAAATAGTCGTACCATGCAGTTGCATAATGCACTACACATAAACAATGACGGATTTTGAGCGACCAATTTTGAGCGACCAATATAGGTCACCGGCGGTCCCAACACCCGACGAGCAAATTCAATCCAGATCCGAAAAATTATATCAGAATAGAGGTAAACTATCATCTCCTCCACCAAATTAACCGCGAGGCCGTCTCCCGGACAATAGCCAGAGCTACAAACGCGGCCAAGGTCTAAAGGATAGCCATAGGCGCCACAACTAATAGCCAGAAAAGCTATGCACCGGTTCCGTAGATCCGGGCCAATTCCAGATTCTTACGATAAGCAGCAGCTAGGGCCTTAGGTTCGCCTGTGCCCCCCCGCCTTGCCAGATGGGGCCCACGGCGTGGATTATAAAATCAGCCGCCAGGCCGAACCCTGGAGTAATCACCACGCCGCCGGCCGATACTAGACCCTGGGTATGGACAATTTCACGGCAAGAAGCCAGTAATTTCGGGCCAGCCGCGGCGTGAATAGCGCCACCAACCTCACCGCCACCGGCCAATCCAGCATTTGGCTGCGGTGACTAGGGCATCGGCTGAGGCCCGAGTCAAATCGCCACAGCATAGACAAAACCGACCAGCCCTAATGTTCCATATAAACTCTGGGAGCATGCAATGTACCATGCCACTTCCTCAATAACGGCAAAATTCATATACTCGTCAAAAGCGCGAATGAATTCGCGGCCTTCTAAAGTCCAAAATGCAAACGTTGGCCATGAAG
Source organism: Desulfovibrionales bacterium (assembly GCA_965112965.1). GTDB lineage: Bacteria > Desulfobacterota > Desulfovibrionia > Desulfovibrionales > Desulfovibrionaceae > CBCOTE01. The sequence continues at coordinate 83,288 of CBCOTE010000022.1, forward strand.
ATAATACATCCGAGCATAACATAGCCACCGCTAATGCCTGTATCGACCTTACTCAAGGTCCAGATACAAAAAAAACATATGAAGGGCTTTCCTATCTTTGACTATACGCTGTCCAGGCAGGCTATAATTCTTACCAGCCACGTCACAGGACGTAACGCTTCTCATCCTGAAGAACAGAAGCTGGAATATGTTTTTTTGATGGCATCGACGATCTATGCCGTACTATGGCGGACACCAAGCTCCTTACATAGGCCATTTAATGTAGCGATCAAATACTATCCCTTAGGCAGCCTTCTAAAAAAAATACTTGACAGATGCAGAAAGTCACTCTTCTGAAGTTAGTCGTGGGAGAAGTTCCGGATCCAGCCTTAAACACTCATTCAAAATGCCAGTTAACTCTTTCAAGGCCTTCTACTGCTTGTCGGTCTTGATCAATGATTCAATTTTGTTAAAGCGAAGCCTAGCCTGATGGAAAAATGCTAAATAGACTAAAATAAATATAGGCTAAAATCTCCGCCCTGATCCAAAGGCACGATAGCAGTAGTAATGTATCTCTCTTCAAAAAAATGTTGCAAAATGCGCTCGTAGAGGTCTAACGTCTGGCACAGTTTGCCACCATCACCCAATAAGCTGACGTAATAGAAGGGGATGGGTCAAGGTATTGCCGGCCAAAATTTCCCAAAACTTATCAGTAGTGCTGAGGTAGTTGCCAGCCTACAGTAGAAGATACCGACCTCACGCAAAAAAACATGAGCACATAGTAAACAAACCTCGTCGAGCTTATTTTGCTTACAATTACGCACAAAAAAACCAAAAAAGTTACGCGCTGTCCTAAACATCCTCTACAATCATCAGCCACTGGGTGGGCAATCAAGTAGACTGAGATCTCCTCTAGGCTTGCCGGCCCATTTAAGCTTGCGAATATGTTCTAAATCTTCAACCATGCCCCTAGAGGCCGGTAGCCAATGCCAATGAGGTAGACAACTATATAGTCAGCCTCACGTTCATCGTCGTAAATATACCTGGACCTAACGCTCTGGGGCCATAACAGCCGAGTTGATTATTTGTATATCATCTACGCCGCTCAAAAAAATTGCTAGAATGCTAACGGTGATAAGTAAATTGGATATAACTGTCTTCTCTATATGACTAACCAAATATCGTTTAGTTACATGGGGGGGGGTCCGCTCGCGGGCCAATACAGTCCCGCCCGAGACACGTTGTCCAGATATAGCACCAAGTGGTATTGATAAATGCATAGTTCTCACGAGCATGATAAGGACGCTGAGACATTATTTTTTTTGCAACAAACCAATATATAATATGAATGTCTGAGTGGTCTTCAAAAAAACAACTCGATAATTACGCATAACGTAGACCGCGCCCCCAATCTTCCTCCAGAGGTATACACGAATGCAATATGATATCGAATTTACGACCAAGCTTAGTCTCATCATGAGATAGTTAAAACTACCACAAGGCCTAAAAACTGTCCCTGACCTCGGAGACAAGAAACAACCAAACTACTATAAGCACGATCAATCAGAAAGCCAATAGGTTAACAGCTAAATCGAACTAGAGACAAAATATCCGAAAGGCAATGAGGAAACCTGATTATACTACATCCCAGACCACCCCGGCCGGGGTATCGCGGACCTCCACACTCCAGGCGGACAGCTCCTTTCGGATAGCGTCGGCCCGGGCAAAATCATTGATCTGCTTGGCCGCCTGACGCTCAGCTATCATGACTTCCACCACGGTCGAGTCAATTCCTTTACGCTGTAGCATGCAAATCCGCATCCCAGCCAAAAATTCCGACGCCGGATTGATGAAAACGCCAAGCACATTACCCCAGCGATCTAAGTCAACCAAAAAGCGGCTGAGCAAGTCACGGCCAGCCTCACTCTGCCAGCTAGCTTTGTCCTTTAGAAACCGATTAATTAATCGCACCGCGCCGAAAATGTAACTCAGAGCCACGGCGCTGTTCAGGTCATCGGCCATGGCTTCGTTCCATCCGTTCTCGCAGGCTGCCAGCTTCGCAGCATAATCCCCTGGCGGGATGATCTTAGACCATTTACTCCAGGATAACGCTGTCTCAGTCATATGCTTGGTCACATAGATGCGCTTTAAATTCTTCTCGCACTCATCCATGGCCTGGAAATTAAAATCAATGGGGCTGCGGTAGTGGCAAGTGAGCAAAAAAAAGCGCAGGGTCTCGGGCAGGTAAGCAGCATAGATATCCCTGATTGTCTTAAAATTACCTAAAGACTTGGACATCTTCTCCGAATTAATCTGCACGAAGCCATTGTGTATCCAGAAGCGTGCGAACTCCTTGCCGCTGGCGGCCTCACTCTGAGCGATCTCGTTCTCATGGTGGGGAAAGATAAGATCCTGGCCGCCACCATGTATATCCAAGGGCAATGGAAAATAACGCTCGTTCATGGCCGAACATTCTAAATGCCAACCTGGCCGACCGTAACCCCAAGGGCTATTCCAGGCGGGTTCATTGGGCTTGACCGCTTTCCAAATAGCGAAATCCAGAGGATCTTCTTTTTGCTCGCTCACGACCACGCGGGCCTTAGCGGCTAGCTCGTTCAGGCTGCGACCGGAAAGCTTGCCGTAGCCCGGAAAGGCACGCACACGAAAATATATATCCCCAGCCAAAGTAACGTAGGCTTTACCCGTACCTACTAGCCTTTCGGCCAGTCGAAGCATTTCTGGGATATGCTCCGTAGCCCGTGGTTCGATGTCCGGCCTCTGGATACCTAGCCGGTCCATATCTTCGTAAAAAGCAGCGATATACTTCTCGGCTACCTCACCACTGGACAGCCTTTCGGTATTAGCTCGATTGATAATCTTATCGTCTAAATCGGTAAAGTTGCGGGAGAAAAAAACATGATAACCCAAGTGCCTCAGGTAACGGTAGAGTACATCGAAGACCACTGCCGAGCGGGCATGACCCACGTGACAATAATCGTAAGCCGTAATACCGCAAACATACATACGTATGCCATCCGGCCGCAGGGGTTTAAAGATTTCCTTCTTACGGGTCATGGTATTGTAGAGCCACATAATACAAGTTCCGGATGTACTAAGGTAGCCAGCACATAGTCTGGATAAACTTTCGGCGTCGGCATTACAGCCAGCAACATCTAAGAAGCTTAGAAAAAAATTGATTATAACGCAAGCGTACCGAAGAAGCAATCGGACCGATTACGGACGGGGCGAAATTAAATCACCACGACGCTAAAGGCTACAATAAGTCATTTACGGATCTATCCGACATAATGGTTAGAGATCTGGCAGATGCCGCATTATTATAATCACCGCTGTTATATTTAAATATCAGACTATACATATCCATGAGGTATGTCGGCTATAGATGAACTTACCACAATGAAAACTATATATCTGTATATTATAGTTCATAAATAATCTAGATACTCACTTAATAGAATAAGAATAATATGTAAAAATCTTTTTATTTACATAAAAAATAAATGGCCATTACCTGACCATGTGCAGTAAAATTTATAATACATTGCGGAATAACTGCTACTAGTCATGGAGCGATTAATAATCTTTTTTTGATATCCGATATAACAACAATTTACTCTGTAGACACAATCTAATACTAGAAGTCTATGGACTATTTTTTATAGACTATAGTTGCTTATAGTATAATCATTATGGCGACCAAGGTCTATGCGAATAGCCCATGATAAAATTTAGAAAACACCTAAATCTAAGGGTCGATAATATTCGGTGTTGGTTAATTCGGCCGCATAGCACCTATTTACATAGCGCAATGCCTCATCAAAGTTTTCAGAAAAAATCTTCCGGCGGCCGAATAATCCTAGATATGTGGGCATAGCTAAGGATATTACGGATCTCGTCATATACATCCATTGGCAGTTAGGCACACTCACTCTGTTGATATAATAGTAAAAACAAAATGCCGCACCTGACACGCAAAATATACTAGTTAGAATAATATTAACCGTAACTTCAATTTTGCCATTCTGGAGATCTTTGGGATAAGCAAACTTACATTCGTCCATGAGACTGACTTTCTTGAGCAACATAGATAGATAAAGCCGTCGAAATCAAATCTGATAAACAGCTGTATTAAGGATATCTCACATTGGTGTCGCTTGCGCCGCCAGAATGTTCCCGTAAAAAATGATGAGCTGGACCTCAAAGTATTGGTATAGCGAAGTGATCATGATGCATGATCGTCGACGCTTCTAATCAGATGGTTATAGGTACAGGATAATCATACTACGCCAAAGGCCAACCATTTAGATGAAAAAAAAGAAATTAAAAAAGAACAGCCTATAGATATACACGACGAATCCTAGCTGATAATTAGATTAGATGAAACGCTGGATGTATACTTGCTGATATTTTGCGGCGATGTACATTTTTTTAAAGCATCCTTGTATATGTCCGGCCACAACCTGACAGCACATCGTCGAACCTGAGCTTATTCTTAGAAGGACTAATACTGCCGCAGCCAATGGGTGTATGTATCCATGTCTGTTATAAACAACACCTCCAACGACGAGAACAAAACGGACGACATAGTACTATTCTATCACGGCAAACAGCAGAAATCTATCCCCACCGGCTGTATACTATCCTTACCTTTAAATATTTGAAATTCAAGGCTCCATTTCCTTGGTTACCGTGGCTACGAAAAAAAACTAGGATTAATAGAACAAAACAGACAATAACAGTATGATTCAGGAAGCATAAAAGTGACATAAGCTTGATGACCCTATAGCGGTGTAAGAGACGCCTCCACCAGAGACATAATCATTTAAGGCATCTCAAGCCCAAATAGCAGCTAAAGGCTGAGGCAAGAGCCTAAACCTGGCCAGGCTGCTAACGTACAACTATAGTCCACAAAATTAAAGCTCCTAAACTTAATCATTAATCCTTCTTTGTATTAGTGCCGAAACCGACGGCGAACGGATAGAGCCGTTCGCCGATGCGCCTCCTGACGAATCTACGATATACGATCCAAGGCTCACATCAGTCTGGCCTATACCAGCACTCGTAGCCCACAGCCTATAAAACAAAATTATAACTTGCCCCATAAGCTAACGCCTTGCAAGGCTGCACGCAGACCCTAAAAATATTCTAAGAACTAAAGAATAATCGCAACAACTGCTTTCTCATCACCAACCTTCGCTGCGCCACAGATATTCGATACTTCTTTGATTAGACGCACCTATTATAAAAAAGTTAGGCCAGGAAGACAATATCATGACGTCCGAAAGACCTCAATGACGACCCTATAAAAAAATAACACCGGTCCTGTACCTGATTATGTTGATACTGAGAACATCGCTGGCTAGCGACTGTTAGCCTAGTTGATCTAATTATTAATACAAAAAAAGCGACTCGTTTATTATCACTTACGAGAGCTAAAAAAACTACTTGTAGGTAAAACAGCCGGTGCATAACAAAATATGATACTGGCTAAAGCTGATGGAGTATACATCACCGACTAGATTATTCCACAATTACTTCCGGCCATGATAACTATCCAGCCTGGAAACGAGAACCCAACCCAATCGTTGACGAATGGATTTGAACTATATTATACTATAAAAAAATAGAGTAATATATCTTAACTGCGTTTCATCGTAACCTTTATTCCACGAGTTGGAGCAGTATATGCTAATCTTCTGCCATTGTGACTATACGACAAGAACAAAAGAAAACGCATATCCCGGACGCTTGCACGGTATAAGACTAGCTCAGAATGACCCAAGACATTACCTCTTAAGACGTCCTTCTATAAGGTCATTCCATGAACAGAGCCATGGCCATCCAACTAGCTACCGACTACGGCCGACCGAGGAACGGACTAGGACTCCATGGCCTTAATCATGGAATCCGCATTCACTACAATTCTATCTGTGGCCACTTACTTGACAGTGCAAACCCTAGCCGACCTACGCTACAACTCGGTAGGAGTGGCAGTCCAATGACTGCCCCACTTCTTGCATATACATCTGAGAGAATATGGTGGTCCCATCAAAAAAAACATCACAGTCCTGTATTGCCCTGTTCGCCGATCAGATATTGAACATCTTTATCTCCAAAATCTCATCAAACCACAATGTCAACCAGCTACTTACTTCGCCGCAAAAGATACATATCCCTCTGTCTTCTATTGCTCTATGTAGCCTCAGGGGGCACCACCTCTCGTGACATAAATTTTCCATCGACCTACACTATAGATCATAGTTATTGCGATCCAAAATCACCCCTCCCCGCCACCGCCATGCTAGCCACCTCGATAGGATCGTATTGTTGTATGCCTGCCCAGCTCTTATTCCGGCGGCGAACTGCTTTGCCCCGTCATATGCTGCGTTCTGTTTTTATCCTCCACTATAACTGCCAACAGCACCACTAACAACGATAAGTCTTACGACTGGCACAGTGAATGCCCTCTATCTTCCGACTTCTGGCCGGCAATATAATGTGATGCCGTACCACCAACACAATCGACCTACAAGCCACCCACGCCATCCTCCAGCAGAACAAGCTCTTCTGGCCAGCCCATACTAATGTCACGTTGACCTATAGAACAATTTACCGACTGAACCGCTATCTTCCTCTGGCTTCAAGGCGTAAATTAGTCAGGAGGACAGCTTAAGCAACCGCAACGCTGACCATCCTAATTCCCCCTTCAGCGATCTAGTCAAAACTTTGACAGGCAGCACACGTGTGCCGTTCTTTATGGACAAATCCAAAATTAATTAATAGGCTAAAAGTACCACAGGCTCCTCGCCAACGGCCCTCTTGTAGGTAGCCTCTCTATATAAATAACATATAAGTCGCAACGTCCTGGTTCACCACAAAGGCCCATCCTGTCTAGACACCCTCATCTTTTCCGACGCGATGTATTGAACCAGCTAAAGCAACACCGAGTTCAATCAATGCCTAAAAATGTCCTACTACCCTACCCGTGATACGTCCCATTTAACCACTCTATATGCCACCTCCACTCTAACAAACAGCTATATTGATATTCAGAATATCGCTAAAACCCCAATGTTCTTAAAACTGTACTATGACGTCACAGTACACTAGGCAGCGTGCAATATAGAATGCTCATATGGCAATAGATATGCCAATATAACTTTTTACCTAGACATGACCTGGAAGGACCACGGAAAAAAAATGACTATATCGAATCTTAATTAGCGAATAGCCGCCTACAACTTTAAGCTAGAGATAAACCAGCTCCTACTCCCAGGATGTCTGGCCAAGCTAACCCTAAAAACTTCGACTTTTGCTACATATTTTGAATTGATCCGCCAGACAAAAGGATCACGACCGCATCAACCACGCCCTATCGATCGGCCTAAACCGAACTACCTATTGAGCTTATGGCTAATACACAATAAATCTTCCTATTACACAGGAATTTATCCGGCGGCAGGCCGTCTAGGTGACTAATAACAGTTTATTCTGCGAATTCCAGAGTACACGCGACAAAGTCGGAGTCGTAACACAGAGATTCTCCAATAACCACTTCGATAAAGCAGTTAACTCCTTCACCCTGGACGGCATACTACCAAAAGATACTGTCTCGGCCACTACATTACTTAACTACTGAGGCCGAACACTATACCTTTAGCCATGGACTTAATTCAGCACCCATAGACTATGCTAGCCGCGAATCTGGTAGATTCCGACGATCTCGCGCTTCTCTGATAAATCTATACTGCTGCCCTGAAGCATAAACGCTAGTCTAGTTCGACTATTTTTTTTGACATGCCAATATAGTCCACAGCACTGGTCCAGGCCGGACAAGCTGCCAATCTTAGAGCTGGCAGCCTCACTCCTTCTAGACTACAACCGCTTAGACTGCTGGAGCTGTCGTATGCTGCTGTTCACCTACACCACGGCCATCTAGCTCTCGCCACACTGTGCAAAGCCAGATAAGCATACTACCTAAAAAAACATGTTTTATCTGGCCACTTTTAGCCTATATAACCTCTGTACAGGGCTCCTGCGACAAACGTAAAACTAGCCTTTAACGGGAGGCAGTGAAGTCACATCGGTCTTCTTGGACCTAGCTGAACCATTATCGTCGAAAATTTAAACTCTGAAATGATATTAACACTGCTCAACCGGCGCCTAAGCCACTTCACTAGCATGGTACTAGTCCAGTTCAACGACACGATCAACCTGACCGCGTAGCTAGAGAAACTGAATAAGTTCTATAAAGCTGCTGCTCTAGCCACAACCATGCTGTTACCAACTCGAGCCGGCCTTCACTTTAAACTATATAAAATACGTTAAAAGGCAAGTGACCAATCTTAAAAACTGTGAAACTGATAGAAGAATGGACCGACCTACCTCTAGCCACGGTGCAATTCTTAAAGTAGTTCGCCACGGACTAGGTGCTGACTAGCTAAGGTAAGGGCTTCATAAAGTCCTGTCTCTGACCCAGGAAACGGTATAAACCACTTAATGTTAGACCTCTACCGCCATCTGACTGCGACACCACTTGTTCCAGACTGGAGCTTGATCCTAGCCATGTCCGTCAAGTAGGCCCTTGACAAAGAGGTCATCAGTCCCGGACAAGAAATGCACATAAGAATGCCTATGAACCTAACAATCTTTACCGCAATCTTTTATCTACTACTCGACAACGGCATAGTGGCTTCTTTTTTTTGGGTGGAGTGGTTCCGATCTTAAGTGACATTATTTCGCCGTAGTCACCATCTCCAGATAGTCTACACGACGACATCACTCCACCACCTACCGGCAACAAGCTCCTGGCTAATGCTGCTGCTCATCTAGGCCCTTTTTTTAGCATCCTAGCCAGATTGACAAAAAAAAACAGTTACCGTCTTGTATGAAAAAAAATGAATCAGGCTGGAGAAAATCAACATGCTCGTGAACGTATTCCGCTAAAAACTGACTTACAGGCTACTGCTCTCCTCAAGGCTGTTGATCCAGTGTGACAGGCTGATGGACCTATGGGCATCTGCAATAACTACGGTCACTGCTATTTCAAGACCACGACTAGAAGCCTAGTCTCAAAATCTCTTCTTCGTAAACTTCGCTACCATTGGCACCGCTGTTATACAACGCCCATTGATCGCAAAGTCCAAAGTTCTAACATAACTACTAGCTAACTCTTCCTCTCTGGAACATAAAAATTTAATCTACCAGCTGCCGAAAGCCCATCCAACCGACAACCAACTAAAAATCAAAAGCCTGTTCATAGCAAATGGCCCTAATACGTCCGCTGCCTCAACAGCAGTTATACATATCGCTTCGTCTTTGAGGTGTAATCAATTCATTCGCCGCCTTGCCCTCACCATCGCGAGCTGAATTGCCTCACCCCAGGAATCCCAATATCACTCCCGCCCTTATAATTATTTTTAGCGCCTCTGGTCTTATACTATCACATATTTAACTCCGTCCTTCTAGCCAGTTTTTCTCACGACAAAACCACTGACCATCGCATACTATATTTTTGTCAAGCGCCATAACCGCAGCCAAACTTACATAGACGCTGCCTGTCTTCTCCTTATTTTTTCGACCTACGTCTTCTTCCTAGACTTCGCCATAATCAACCTACGTACGCCTTCCGAAAAATCTACATCAAAACCATAGACGAAACCGACTACCTACTCACCCCAACTTACCAATAATTTCACCAATATCCCACCTTTCCATCAGTCGCCCATTGATTATGTAAAAAAAGAATTTTTAAATAATAAAATATCCAAATAGAGGACACCAATGCCTTCACCGTACGCCCTAAGATCGCCTCAGAAGCCGTATGAAATCCTTTCACACCTCGAATTCCATAACTAAGGTCAGACAGCAACCACTTCATCGACCCAGTCCAACACCTAAATACGATGATCAAGGCCAGGCTAAAATATTTTCATCTCACGGCAAATACCATCTATCCAACCATATAAGGCATCCTCAATACTAGCCTAGCTACTCTGATCCTAGATTTAACCTTCACCAATCTATGACAGCAATGCTCCCGAGTCAATCTGGAGCTGATCGAACTCTTCATAGTATTCTTCTGCACTATTTAATCTACAATATCAGAACATTCTTCTCGAGCCTGGACAGAGGTCTCCGACGCCTTTTCATATTATCCTATAACGTATGGGCAACACCCTGCGCAGCAAGCAATAACCCGCCATAACGCCCGCCATACATCAGCCTTGACGGCAACCCCACCTCTTAGACATAATTTTATAATTCTCCGCCAAGATCTCCCCACCCGCCCCCCCCAACAAGGAGTCAATTTCATGCCTGTAATCATGGGTACCGCCGGCCATATCGACCACGGCAAGACTACTTTAGTGAAGACCCTCACCGGTATTGACTGTGACCGCCTGGAGGAAGAAAAACGACGCGGCATCACTATAGAGCTCGGCTTCGCCTACATCGATCTCGCTATAGGCAAACGACTATCCATTGTAGACGTTCCCGGCCACGAACGTTTCATCAAAAATATGGTATCCGGCGCCTCAGGTATTGATTTCGTCATGTTAGTCATCGCTGCCGACGAAAGCGTCATGCCTCAAACCCGCGAACACCTAGAAATTTGCTCCCTGCTCGGCATTAAGTCCGGACTAGTGGCCCTGACCAAAATCGACATGGTAGAACCTGGCTGGATGGAGTTGGTCATTGAGGATGTGCGCACCATACTAACAGGCACATTTCTGAACAGCGCGCCCATCGTGCCTGTTAGCTCGCGCACCGGCGCTGGCCTAGACATACTCATGGCCCAACTACTTCACCTGGCTAGCACCTTCAACCAGCAACCCCGACCCGACCTCTTCCGACTACCCATAGACCGTATTTTCACTATGAAAGGCCACGGCACGGTGGCTACAGGTACTCTCATCGCCGGCCAGGCCAACATAGGGGACGATATGCTGCTCTACCCCCGGGGGGTAGCCACAAAAATACGCGGCATACAATCCCACGGCAACACTGTAAAAACCGCCCCAGCCGGCCAACGCATCGCGGTGAACCTTCAGGGTCTGGAGGTGGCCAACATAATCCGCGGTGAAGTCCTGGCCCGTCCAGGCACCCTCTTCCCGCATCAAATCTGGGACGTGGAGCTCTCCTGCTTGTCTTCCTCCCCTAGACCACTCAAAAATCGAACGGAGGTACACTTTCATCATAGTGCGACCGAAGTCCTGGCCCGACTCTACTTTTTAGATCGTAACCAACTAGCACCTGGCGAGACCGCCTTGACACAGGTACGCTTCGCTGAGCCCATGGTCGGCGTATACAATGACCGATGCGTCATCAGGTCCTTCTCTCCCCTGCGCACCGTAGCCGGCGGCATAGTCCTAAACCCCATGGGCCGCAAAATCCACTTGCGCTCGACCGACATAGACCGACTAACCTCCTTGGCCGAAAATAATAGCCCGAACATCATCGAACACTGTCTAGCCATGGCCAGGCCCGCCGGTTTATCATTCGCCCAGATACAGGTGTTGACCAATCTTGAATCAAAGCAACTGGAGCACACCCTGAACGACCTATCAACCCGACAACGCTTGTATTGTTACGATCAAGAAAACCTGATCTACACCGGAGAGACCACAGTAGCCGAACTCATAAAAAAAGCACTAGCCTTCCTGACGGAATTCCACAAGCGTGAGCCGATAAAGTTAGGCTTAGCCCGCGACGAACTAGCCGCGGTCTGGGGCCGTGGCTTACCGCCCAAGTTGGCCCATTTCTGTATCGAGCACATGCTCAAACTCAGGCAACTAACGGCCGAACAAGAACGTCTTAAGCTACCCGAGCACACCGTCTCCCTAGCCTCAGATCAAACGAGCCTACACCAGCAACTCCTGGCCACCTATGAACAAGGATGGCTCACACCACCCAATTATAAAGATGTGTTAAAAGGCCTGAACATCAACCCCAAAGAGACTGCGTCGGTGTATAAACTTCTGCAGGACCAGGGACTGCTAGTGAAGGTTAATGAGGATATTTACTTAGTCAAAGGGGCTCTAGAGGAACTCAAAAGGACTATCATGGACTTCTTCGCTGTAAACGAGGAGATGGGACCAGTAGAGTTCAAGGGCTTGACCGGACTCTCACGCAAGTTTGCCATCCCGCTCTTAGAATTCTTCGACAAACAAAAACTCACCGTGCGCGTTGGGAATAAGCGACGACTGCGGCGCAAATAACCATTCCGTCGCTGCAGCCAAAGACCTGCGAACATAATGACCATTTTTTTCCACCTACCCATTTTATTTTTTTCGGGCTATATTACCAATAATATGCTTTTCTTATTATTAATAATACAACTTAGACCTTCACGCGACCTACTGAATTCGGATAATATCTGTATTCATACATTTTCATAAAAAATAACAATCCGTAAAAAATGAAGAAATGATGTTTATCGCATACAGCAAGCAGTATAGTGCTCATCAAGAGTAGCTGAATAAACCCATCAAATTCAACGAGACCTTCTTACCAGTATAGTATTTAGCATACTTCTGGTTTATCATCACCTTAACATTAATCACTAAACTGACCTTTAAGGACGTCGGGCTCGCCCGAGCCTGGATTTAGGCGACACAAAGCATCAGCTAGGCGTGATGCAACAGAATAAAATTAAATCACAGTCAACACGCTATATAATATGGCTAAATCCAAGCTCATCATGACGCTCTTGGCCGATAAACATATCCCTAAGAGACATAAACTTGAATACGGCCGCGCTCGAATTTAGATACTTTTCTCAAAAAAACTTTTATGAGATGCAATCAAGGATGAATAACGAGCGATAGAAGTTCCAGATAAACTGACCGTATTCAACCTGCAGAGCATATAGCACACGTTCAAACAATGATATTCTCATGCATTCCTACTCTGCCATAGCCAAGCCCATCTAAACAATGGACGATATCCAGAACGGATCGAAAAATATAACGGCGGGCAGCAAGGAACTATAGGCTAGCACTAAATCTATATAAGGTATGATCAAACCGCGTCCACAAAGAAGAACTTAGCAGATATGTAAAATTGGCTAGAGCATAGCTCAGAATAGGGACAACACTGAATAAACTGAGGCTAACACTATCGAAGCGACCCAGAATATCCAAAAATATAGCGAAGCTATAGCCCAGAGCAAGCAGGCCATAAAAGATATTATCTATAAAATCTCCAGCACTAAATATCGCCCAGCAGATCAACGTAATCGCCATTAACACGACTATCGAGGTCGTTTGGGCAGAAGAATAGTAACGCGGGTAATGGTGACCAACAAAATATGTAAGTTGGCGGAGTGTAACCAGACTACGGCCAGGGAGGTCGGCTAACTGTCCGCCTCCAACTAGGAGTAGTAGCGAGAAGTCCGGATGGCTGCTAGCTAAGCTGGTGTCGTACCTCTATTAAGATAATAATCTAGTGTAATAAAATCGTCGCATGCAAAAAAAACAAAAATAAAGGCTCTGTGTAGGTCACAGCTGGACCCTACAGCAGCTGGACCAACTCATACAGCAGGTCTACCAGATTGACCAAAATAACCCTGACAGCACGGTTAAGGTAATTAGCAAACAAGACTAACAACTTCAGACGAGCATCAGCTTATTCATTATATCCAACCAGAATCTATCTAAATATAAATGACTAAGTTTAAAATTAGAACTCTATATAGATCACACCGGGCCAAGGCAACAGGACAACTTACATACAAAAATCATCCTGTCCTAAGTTCATAGCCTTGAACCTAAATAACAACACCGAAAGCTCCACAACGAGCATTTCTAACCACCTAAAACCAATCAAAAGTGAAGAGCTCACCTAAAGGCCTTTCACTTTCTATTATTTTATCTTTCAGGCTGTCGTCACCTTTAAATTCCAATCTACTCTTACCTGTCCATTTAATAAAAATACTTTAAAGAAACATAGGGCATGTGAAAAACACCATTTCTTTCAAGATAGAGCTTAACCCTCCCTTGCGACTATTTTTTAGTCTTGGTCTTAATCGTTTCCCTCTCATTCATTCCGCTGGAATAGTGCCAACGTCGACAAAAAAACGCGCTTAACGAGGCTACATATTAGTCTATAGCAGGAAGAGCTGCAGCGTATAGCGTATTCGGATACACTTACGCCATGGGCCAATCTTTGGAGAAAATGTACGCTATAGCGAATAGCGATAAGGAAGATGGGTACAATATACTTGATGCTGCTTTCCTTACAGCAGCAATTAATTAGTAAGAGACTCTTGATAAACATTGAGAAACCATGGAACCCATAGCCTAAAAAAGGTAAAACCATACCCTTGTTAGCACAGAAGAACACGTTGCCCGTAAAGGGGGCAGCCCCCCCTGGTAGGAGTCAATAAAAAATAAAATTGAGCTGGATTTTAAGTCTAAAAATTTCATGATGGTTATTTCACTGCTGGAATCATTACGGTCAATCATGTACTTGGTATCGGTCAAAGACTTGCCGTCGAAGAGAATTCAAAAACTATCCGGACCTTAGGCATAGTCCCAGCAGCCAAGACCTTACCGATAATGATCTTGGTGGCAAACTGTCTCAAGTTAACACTTAAACGTCTATTTCTTTATATCTGTATCCATAATATTTGCTAACCTTCCAAGGACAAGCTGGCAGTTATACTAACTGAGTGATGATCTTGCCCCATAACGTCTTTAAAAATCAAGACTAGTAATAGAATTGTTAATGAGAAAAATAAGAGATAATGCTTGCAATAGATGTTAGTCCACTTAATCGAGATTTTAACGTCATCTATCATACATTCAATTGGAATAAGTAATTTTATAATCGCGCCTCAGATACCAACGCAAATATGCCTATATTCTATATAACTAAAACCGCAGCATGTACGCGCCATCTACGTGATACTGTAAGTCGCATGCATCAGCCATAAACAGCTTAAACGCACCTACGCCGATACAGGCCTGGATGTTGCTAGGCCACATAAGGGCACTTGACTCGAATCAAAACTACTATATAAGTGGCTTCGGCCAAGGTAGGTTATGACACAGCGTATAGAGGCCTGGGCTGCTAACGTCTCGAATTAGACAATAAAAAAAACGGCCTGTATCGTTACTAATCTGGTATCATTTATTTATGGCCGCTCTCACCTTCGACAAAAAAACTCGGCTCATACTATGTTGGAGAATGCTAAGGCATATCCACGGGCAGCTCTGTCTCGTCACGAACGTCAAATAACCATTTTATGATATCGGATTTGCTCGATTACTATAACAATTACTTGCTCATGTCGCTATCTTCCTTTTATACCTTCTCTCTCAATCCACCGTTTGTTGCACAGTACCAGGAACGTGAGGCTATCTTTTATAAACACTACACACACACGAACGAAACAGTCTCAAATCGCTTGTACCATTTTAAAGGGGCAGGTAGATAATCGGATGCTGCTGTAAAACTATTAGGATTAAATATTAGCCGCAAGGAACACATTGTCCCAGACAACGAAATAACCTTCGTCTTACTCCTAGCTCAACGCTCTCCAGTATTTTGCATGCAGTGAAGGAGTCAATTATAGAATAAAAAATACCCGCGTTGTCCTCCGCGATGCTAAAGGCACTGAAGTTTGCGTCGTGGTGGCTACACTGAACTGGGCAGGATCGTCTATGGACACACAAAAAAATCAGAGAAAACTACTGTTCGGCATACCCATCGAGCCAGTTGCATCTCCATAAAGTTTTCTGCATCACAGGACAGGCTGGAAAAGTCATAACATCTCAGTTTTGTAGTCTCGTCCCTGTACCGTTCCTCGCGTATTCTGACCTATCGTCTAGCGCCGCATTAGTAATCTTAATTTAAGGCAGAGCATTAATATACCACTAGGCAAATACGGACTATGTTGGATATTGTACTTTATATATAAAATAACAAAAATGTCCAATTTATATGAGCCGAACTGCGTAGAATTGAACAAAAAAAATAGACCCAGGCGCATACGACTCCCGGGAAAAAAAACTAGTACAACAAAAAAATTGAGATATGGCGGCTTAATGCCGCCGCGACAAAAAAATCAGCTATTCGTAGCGCAGGGCGTTAACCACTTCCATGCGACTAGCACGTACCGATGGATAAAATCCGGCTCCGGCTCCAAGAAATAAAGAAAAACCAAGACTTAGCCCCGAATAGACGAAAAACAAAGCTCGGGAAGGCTGGGTACGTAAAAAATGCGCCGTAACCTCTATACCAGCATAGCCGAGCAGGATGCCTAGAAGAGCTGCAGCCAGACTCAAACAGATTGATTCTGTAAGAAACTGAATCATGATATCCTGGTCCTCGGCACCCATAGCCTTCTTTAAACCAATCTCGCGCGTACGCGCGTCCACGGCGCTCATCATACCATTCCAGATGCCGAAGCCGCCTAAGCCCATCGTAGCAATTACAGAGAGGTATACGAACAGCTCTACAAGCCAATATATGCGGCGAACGTAGATAAGCTGATCCATAGGGGGTTGTGCAAAGACGTCAGCCGTAGACTGTTGCCTGCCGATAACGCCCAATACCCTGGAAGTTACGGACTCAACGTCGTCCCAGGTATTACAGCGGACGTAGATCTGTTTTGGTGGCAAATATTGAATACGGGACTGGAAGGTATAATAGGGGACAAAACAATAGTCGGACTGTTCAGTAATAGTGCCGGTCTGGAGCACTCCCACGATACGATAAATATCCTCATATATGGGCAGAAGCCTGTCCACCACATCCACAGTGCCGAATAGAATACGAGCGAGCTTTTCACCAAGGACACAGACTTTGGCTCGGTCACGCATTTCAATAGTGCTAAAAAAAGTGCCGGTCATGGCCCTAAGACCCATAATGTCCCAAAAGTACTCATCTACACCAAATAAGGGATAATCTACGACCCCAGCACCCCAGTTGGTAAATCCGCTCCCTTTAACGAGCATGGTGACCGAAAGCACACCGGGCATTAAACGCAAGGCCTCTAGAGACTCTTCTTTAAACCGGTTGTCCTCTTTAATCAGATCTTTTTCATCGCCTTGGTCATCAGATATAGATATATTGATTATTGTAGCAAGACCAATAAAGCTCAGGTCGTTATTTAAGTTGAACTTGACGTCCTGGCCAAGGGCGAAGATAATGATAAAGCCAGCCGTACTCAGAGCGATAGACAAGAGTACCCAAAAATAGCGCCGACGTTGGCGGAACACTTGACGTACACTGATGCACAGAAGATCATTGGTAATAAACATAGATATAATTCCGGGCCACAGAAAACTGTATTAAAGCCGCATCAGTATAACTGAAACGCGGTTAAAGAAACATGAATCGGCTGGGATTACAAGCCAAGGGAGACAGGAATAATAATCTCACTTCGCGCCCTAATCATGATTAAGTTGAATTCCAGTCTAAAAACAAGTCATAAGCGATTTTTCTTTCGCTCTCCCCCGCTTCTTATCTTAGTCCAGGCACTATTTTACCGTATTCTACTTGAAGCACTCGACCTCAAACATATATTATATATGAAGATAAAAATAACTATCACGCCGCAGGCAGGTACCACAAGTATCTATTATAAGGAAGTCACAACCAGACTGCAAAAAAATAAAAATAGGGCAGACAACCTTCGACAGATCCGTATTCCATAGTTGTCAAGAATTCATCGAAAAAGATCCGGTAAAACCAGATAAAGGAGTCGGCACAACGCACAGTCCGTCCGGGCCACCCTCGCAGTATCCGTCCAGAATGGCAAAATTAGGTAGTCGACCATCATAGTAGTCTTATACTATCGACCGGACCGCCCCAGTTCCCCCTCCCCCACGAATTTGGTCTAGCACAACAAATTTTCCTGCATCGGTGACCAGTACATCCTATGGACAGAAGTCACTTTAACCGTAGCCGGTCGGCGGGCGTACTACCGAAATTTTCAACATCAGTCGATGAGCCATTTTTATCAGTATAATAAACTGGATGTTATTATAGACTGCGTAGAGATATAAAGAGGTTTCATCCAAAAAAATTCAGGAATATACTTGTCTAAACTAATTAAAATTGTGTAGCCGACAGCAATCAAGCCCCGTCCTATATGCAGCAACTATACGCTCAGATCAACCAAAGCCAAATGACTAGGTGGGTCTTGTCGGCGTAGTAGCGCTGTCAATCCTAATGTGGGCCAAACCCAACGAGCGGTCATATCCAAACAGCTTCTCAGTAACCAGCAAGAACTCCATAATCGAACAGGCAGATTTCGACCACAGCTATCTATGAGTCTAAATCCAGGGCAGTACGTGGCACTCTGTACGCTCACTAGTAATGTGCTGAAATATGAGATACAATCGCCCTTAATCCCAATAAAATTGGGGGCACACTATCGCTGAATATAGTAGAAAAATAAGGCTGCTTAGAACTCGCTATCAACTCGAAGTAAATGAATAACGACTTGCTGTAGCCAAACTCCTCAAGTCTGACCGAGCCCAAGATATCTATCGTCACAGCCTAACATTTGAACTAGAGTTCATAGGCCCCCATGGTATAGACCATGATGTTCGCGAAGGATAAATCAACCAGATTCTACTTTTTTATTTTGTCCCGAAGAACTATTAGCGTCAAGTCGACTCACCGTAACTCTCACGATAGCGCGCTATAAAGGCTGCATCATCGAAGACATGCTCTTGGGTGCCGGCCTTCTCCACGCAGAAACTAGCGGCTACGGCGCCCATACGCGCCGCCTCAAACAACGACTTGCCTAGAATCAGGCCTTTCATAAGCCCGGCCCGGAAGGCGTCCCCGATGCCCGTGGGGTCAACTACGGCTGCGGTTCTAGCGGCTGGTATTTCTATGGTGCGTCCAGCCTCTCGGATGCGAACGCCCTGCTCTCCCAAAGTAGTCACCGCAGTCTCAGTATATTCCAATAAATCGGACACAGTGAGCCCAGTCTTCTGGATAATTAACTCCAGCTCGTAGTCGTTAGTCACTAAAAGTTTGGCCCCGACGAAGGCCTCCACGAGCTGACTGGCCGAAAGCGCAGTAGTTTGTTGCCCAGGATCAAAAATGTAGGGCAGATTAAGTTGCCGGTAAATTCGCGGATACTCAACCATATCCTCAATATTACCCGGGGCGACAATAGCTAGGGCGCCACCGTTCAGACTATGGTCAATGTGAAAACGGGAAGGGTGGCGCATTGCGCCTGGGTTAAAACCTGTGATCTGGTTATCAGCCTGATCAGTGGTAATATAAGCGCCGGCAGTATACTCTTCATCGATATGGCGGATGCCCTCCAGAGGTAGATTCAAAGCGCGCAAATATTTCTCATAAGGTCCAAAGTCGTGTCCCGAACAAGCAAGAATGAGGGGCCGCTCACCTAGTAGACGCAGGGTGTAGGCAATGTTGCCCGCTGTGCCGCCGAAACGCTCAACGAACTCGTCTACAAGAAAACAGACGTTGAGAATATGTATCTTATCCGGCATAATATGGTCAGCAAACTTACCTGGGAAGGTCATGATGTGATCATAAGCCAGGGAACCAGAAACGTAGAGGCGCATAAATACCTCCTTATATTGTGGGCCATAAAAAAAGACTTGTAATGGTTAGCGAGATTACGAAGAAAGCAGTATACGACGTCCACTCAGGTGGCCATGGGGCAGTGTCTCCGCGACAATCCATTCCAGGAAGGCGGAATTGCCATCTGCAATGAGCAGGGCAATCACACAGGGGACTTCATAACTATGCAGGCTACGCACAGCATCCATGAGGGCGGGTAGTTGAGCCGCAGTGGTCTTGGCTATAAAGGCAGCCTCAGTTACCTCCTGCACCCGACCATCCCACCAAAAGAGAGATTCAACGACGGGCAGGATGTTGACGCAGGCAGCCAAACGGCGCTCCACTAGAGCCCGGCCTATATCCCGGGACTGGACCATAGACTTAGTGATAACATACACAAGATAGGTCTGCATTATGATTCTTAACTCCGAAGAGGGCATTTAGCAAATATACCTCTCCTAATATAATTTAGCACAGATCGAGTCATTTGTCATTATCTACGGACGATGGCAAAAAGAGGTAATACAGGCTACAATGATTTTTTCTCTTATTCGCCGGGCGACCCGATCTAAGGGATTTCTATGGGCCACACCGCCCCATTTCCCACTTCCATCTTATCCTAACCGCCGACTCTCGATCCTTATCCACCATCGCCGACTTGATTAATCTGGCACTGGAGGTAGTGGCAGGCTGCGTCGCCACTGCCAATCTACTGCCACAATCCTCATATGACGCACGCCCTAGGAGCTGCTTATGACCACGATACTAGAGGCCAGGTACACCGACACCGAATCAATCAAGTATTGCCGGGCTCTTCAACCGCTAGCCAGACACCGTGACCATGGCTCAGGCCAGTTAACCGACGTTGAAATCATAATTCGACCTACGGGCTTATTCCGAACAGAAGGCAAAATCTAGTAGCTGCGGCACAACTGATAACAGCCGAACCAGCAATCAACCGCCGGGCATATAGAGGGGCTCATTGCTCTGCCTGGTGTAGCCCGCAAAACTGCTAATATCGTGCTAGCCAATGCCTACATCATCCAGGCCGGGCTAGCTGTATACATCCACGTGCACCAACTATCCCGGCGGCTAAGGTTAACTGCACAAAACGACACACGCCATATTGAGCCCAAGCTCATGGCCTTATTTTTCAAGGCGGTCTGGGGAGAAGTCAACCACTTAATGGTTTTTTTCGGCTGGGAAATCTGCCGGGCTCGCTCCTCACGCTGCAGTGTGTGCAAACTCCTGGGTCGCTGCCCACGCTCTGGGTGGCCGAGGTCTGAATGGTCAGCAGTCTCGCTACTGACACACTTCCTACTGTATTCTCACCAGGCGACCGCTGAACTACCATCACTACTACACTTTATCCTAAAAGCGCTCCATATCCAAAATAGTCCATAATTATGTACGAATCATACCATGTCTTGACGTATACATCCCAACCATGTGCAATCTATCGTGCAATGACTTCACTCCTGATGAAGAATCTACAACAATGCCTGATAAAGGATCTACAACAATAGAAGAACTAGGCTCCGCCATGCACCATATACAGCCCAGAACCATAATGCCGCTGAAGGCCCACGTATTTAGAAATACAAAAAATACAGTTAATAGCAGCTATAGATAAATAATGGCAATAGACCGACCTCTACACTCGTCTCAGTATAAGGTCCAAAAAAATGTGCATAATCGCCGTTGGAGGATGCGCTAAAGCCCCATCCATAAGGCATCACTGTAATATTTTGTGGCTATACCAAACCGACTTACTCGGCCACTATGACTCATTTTACACAATACTTTACTCAAAAATCTCAAAAAATAAAGCCCAACCCCTATCCATTACCTCAGAGTACTATCAACTATCCAACGCCATCCATTGACAAGACCGGTCCGTTATAAGAATATCTACCATCGATTTAGATTCCAACCTGACCAGACATCGTAATATACACCATATCCTGCATCATGATCCGAATTCTGCACCTCATTACCAGTCTTGGCACAGGCGGAACCGAGATCTCCCTATACCGACTCCTACGCAGTCTAGACCAAAAACGCTTCCTCAGCCGCGTAGCCAGCCTAGTGCCTGACGGTCCCATGGCCGAACGCATTCGCGGCCTAAATATACCAGTGGACGACCTAAATTGCCCACGCGGCCGGCCGGACCCCAGGACCATCTTCCGGCTACGCCGTATTCTGGCTATATTCCGGCCGCGGGTGATCATGACCTGGCTCTACCACGCTGACCTGCTCGGCCTCATCGCCACCAGGAAGCCCATGCTACCGGCAGGCCTACCCACCCCGTCCCTGGTCTGGAACTTACGATGTACCGTCATAGGCCTAGTACGCCGCAATCCCCTCACATGGCTAGTACGCCGAGTAAATGCCTGGTGCTCCTCACTGCCCGATCTGGTGCTGACCAATAGCACCGCCGGACGCTCAGTGCACACTGCCCTAGGCTATCAGCCCCGACGCTGGGAAACCATTCCTAACGGTATCGACCCAGAGGAATTCCGACCCAATCCCACGGCCCAAAAACTACTGCGCACCGACCTAGGTTTCCCACCGGACACTATTTTAGTTGGATTAGCCGGCCGCTACGATCCCATGAAGGGTCATGAGCTCTTCTGCAGCGCCGCCAGTCTAGCCACACTAGAACAGCCCAGGCTCGGCTTCGTATGCTGCGGTGACGGCATCGCCCCAGACAATACCGCCCTGATGCGATACATTGAGGCCGCTGGTATTGCCCATCGCACCAGACTGCTGGGCCGGATAGAAGATATGCCCGGATTCTTCACCGGCCTAGACATTGCCTGCCTTGCCTCTATAGGCGAAGGTTTTCCTAATGTGCTAGCCGAAGCTATGGCCTGTAGCGTGCCCTGCGTAGCCACCGACGCCGGCGACGCCTCAGCCATTCTGGGTAATACAGGCCGCCTGGTGCCCGTAGCCGATCCTCCGGCCTTAGGTCAAGCCTTAGCCGAATTGGCTGGATTACCGGCTAAGAAACGCCGAACTTTAGGTCGTGCCGCCCGAGAGCGCATCATAGAGTACTACGCCCAAGACACCATGCTGCGCCACTACGAGGCCATGCTCGACACACTAACTAATAGAACGACCCTTACGCTCTTATGATAAAAGTAGCCTGATGCGGCTGCCAATTAAAATTAACAAAACAAACTGGCCGGACTGGCTTAGTTGCACCAGACTAGCCATGCCTGATCCGAGGCCCTTGTGTCGCCCAGGACCGCCCCTAGACCGAACAATCTTCTCTAGTGCTCTATCCTCTCTCATGTGGGGCTCAACCTGGAAAACCACTAAATCAAACCGCCAGCCCCAGAGCGATGCCCTCCTCATCGCAGCTTTAACCGACGAGGCACTGGCCCGTCCCATACAGCCTCTGCGCCTACTAGAGGTTGGTGCAGCTAACGGCACCAATGCAATGGACCTTCTAGCTCGATTAGATGCCGCACATTTGACTTTGGAACGGTACTTCGTCACCGATGCTAACACTCGCATCGCCTGCCTTGAGCGGAACGGATACACCTATTTTTTCGACGAGGATGGCCGAGTGACCATGGCCGCTACAGATCGGCTTCTGATATACGCCAACTGTCACGGAGCTCCCAACTGGCTATCTACCGCCGTAGGCCGT
This sequence comes from Desulfovibrionales bacterium, assembly GCA_965112965.1. Classification (GTDB taxonomy): domain Bacteria; phylum Desulfobacterota; class Desulfovibrionia; order Desulfovibrionales; family Desulfovibrionaceae; genus CBCOTE01. The sequence continues at coordinate 106,500 of CBCOTE010000022.1, forward strand.
ATACTGAAATGCGCTCCGACTAACTGGCCAAAATCAGCTTGGCGCTCCACCTTCCAGCCCGAACTCGAAGCTATGGCCAATCAGGATCAGCGCCTAGCGCTCCTCCGCCACGACATACGCCATTGCTGGCCCTATGGATTGGTAAACGGCATTAAGGCTGCCAACATACTCAACCCAAGCTATCACGACCAAACCGAACTCGCCACGGCTGTGAGACACCTCTTGGTGGCCCTAACCCCAGGCGGCCGACTACTTGTGGTGGATAATCGACCCAAAGAGTGCGCCTCTCTATTTCGGCTGGAAACTTCCGGTCTCCGATTAGAGGCCTGCCTTGGCCCCGGAGCAGATGTGACCCCCGTGATACTGAAACTAGCTCCAATGTCCTGAATAACTTTTTGCCCAGTATCCACAACCGCTGTGGACAATTCCTAATCTTAAAACCTTCCTCAATACCGTACCATGCCCCTTACCGTGGCCATAACCTTGGTCTATTCACGCCCGATCCTTGGCCGCTCCACATACGCCGCATCACAGGCCGCCCATTCATCTTCAACATATGCACTACGCTAACATCAACAACTTCATAGACACTATCTTACTACTCTGTGACTCAATACTGTCTATGGGCTACAATAACACAACAATTCTCCGCCGTGCAAACAGATCTAGCTGGAGCTACGGTCTGAACTTAAAATATTTGCCTGTTAACAACCATTTATTATCTAAAAATATTTTTTTGACTCTGATATCGGATAATCGCTACATGACTAAACCCGTAGAATAAGATGATAAGTCCTCTCTAAGACCAACTATGGCTAAACACCAAACGGCTAAGGGCCTACTAAACAAAAATAAAATACCGCTACCACAGCATATAATAAACATAAATCAACTATAAAATCACTGGTGATAGCATTGGTCCAGCTATTTTCAAGATCTAAAAACCATCCAGCAGCTACAGATAAGGCACTAATACCACTAAGTATGAGACAATGGATCATATCAACCGGCCAGATACAATGCCTGGACGCCCTCTTCTTATTAAAATCATACTAGGCAGCTCCGTCTGGATAGTGATCAAATCCTAAATATAACACCAGCGTGGTAATCTCCTCCAACTGCTGTATAACTTAGCTTAAAATTGAAATAACAGGCCAGCACCTGACATATCTAGCCATACCAGCGACAAAAAAATGACATAGTCCGTTTGGCTGCAACTGTTGGATTATGACTTACAGGCTCTAAACTGACATTAAAATAGTCATGCCAGATAATGACCGCTCATGTCTTGTATAAGGAGCTGCTGTGAGCATAAAAGTAAATACCAGCCTCATCTATATATGATTCGGTCCAAATAATACACCGTAATCAGCCAACGATTTCGGTTCCAGTCCATAAACTGATACGGACCGTTACTAAAACTAATTGGAGTAATCATAGTACGTAACTAAAATATTCCATAAAAATACCATTCGCTGCTTTTCTAAAAAGACGTAGACAAATAGACGCTTATTCAGCGACAAGATCCACTTATACCATAACTTACCACGGCCTTGAAGGCTTCGCAGTAAGTTCTGGAGTCAGCTCTACACTCTAAGTATCCCGGTCAGCTTTCAAGTAAAGCTGCCGAAAGGCTTCGCCTGCCATATTTACGATATCAAACTGCCACTTCCATAAGAATATAATTATAATTAACTAACTGGAATAACTGAATCATATAATCTTGCAACTGATTAAGGTAATATATCTAAAAGGCCTTCCCGAACTAGGAAAGACGAACATCATGTTAGATCACCTAAAAAATCATCCGCTGTATAGAATTGATCATGTTTCTCTTGCACCCTATGCTGTCGCCGCTAGCGTCCGAATCCTCTTCTAGCCGTGTAATCTGGGACTCTGCGGCATATTTACCCTAAGCCTAGACCAGCCATTATTTAAAGACTAACTATCCCTGCATCACGTTCTCATCTATAAACCACCCAAACATATATCTATTAGTTATAGAACTATAATTTGATAATATTATCAATAAATTATTTAAATAATTTTATATATTTTATTGCCGAAATCTATTATAATAAACTACAATGTGCTGTATAATATATTTATATAAAAAATATATAATATATGATGCGACTATTAAATCAAATTATCGACATATTATACATACGTAACAAATTACTAAAAAATAAAATATGGCGTGTTTTTGTTGATAGATATAAAATGTAAAAAATTTTTAACATTGTTAGACAACGCTGTCTTTGTTGTGCTCCTGCTTCAGACCGGCTCAACCGCCTGGGCTAAAAAAAATGACAAGAATCCTGCTGGACCCTCTTAACAGCCTCTTCGACAGCAAGACTAAGAATTAAGAACTAGTGTGGCAACTCAGAGAGAAGTTCCATCCTACATCCAACCCTATAGGCAATGCCAACGCGACCACATCTATGTACGTAGTCCGACTCTATTTCTAAGAGTACGGATTAAACGTACAATGTTACAACCAACTTAAACGCTAAGAAAGTATATATTCTAACTTAATCGATATACTCTAAAATGACGACAATTCAACCAGCTGCAACGACTACAAGCAACCCCGTCTACCCCAAAATAAGATCCTAAAAGTTAACCCCTGGGAGTCAGCCATCGCCTAATACCTGCACGCCAGCCTTAACCCCATGTAGACTATGACCAATATAGCAAGTGCTGAAAAAACAAGCGGCTTTCGTTCCCGGCTATATCCAAACGTTGCCACAACGACAAAATAAGGGAAACGCATCAGATCAAAGAGAGAGACGCCAACCTTGACCGGACAAGACGCGCACGCAGAATAGAGAGAAGACAATAGACCGGCCGTCATTCTGAGGGGCAAGCCTAATCAGCCATAGCCAGACCATTATTTAACCACCATAGTCAGTGAGGTATGAGTAACTAATTGCCTGGTTCTGGAGGACGCCCATCCTTCTCCCGCAGCAGCGTACAAATGTGTCGGCTGTAACGACTGTTGGCCGTGGCCCGTAAACACACCTAAGAAGCCGCTCTTCGATCTACACAGACCTGTTTCGTCTCAGGCGGCTAGATCAGGTTCTGCCAAATACGGGTCAGACAGACGCCGTCCACTCCGATGGTCAAAGACTACCTACGGCTCAAGGTAGTAGATATACACCAGCTCTACACTATCCCCGCCCCCGGCCGCTGGCCAGACCCAACAACGTGGAAAAAGACACACATCCATAATAACGGTCTGTAAGGCGTCTTCCGGGAGTAAGCGCTACTAAATAAATGGCCAATGTACTACTGGAGGGCCAGACCAAAAATAGACAATGGTTTGATATAATTGATGATCTCCACGACTTTAAGTTCTTCTTTAAAAAAATATAAATTTAAATCTGGGTCGAGAAAGTCGGCATTGAAAGCCGGCATCAGACAAGCCTGATGGTCTGAATCAAACTATGTATACAGGTAATAGCCGGAGATAAAACGGCGGCTGACTTCACAGGTTAAAAGATGGGGCAAGGGCGATGGCAAGACTCAACATGCAATCGAACAGCAAGGCGGTTATACGTATGACGGTCATACTATAAAAAATATTTGAATTATAACCTTGGAGGCATTAATATTATTAAATTTTATAATATCCATCACCATAGTAATCTCCTAAATTGCAAGGCCAGACTGTGAACACAATACAGTACAGCCATTGTAGCTATGCTTCAGTACAGATGGGCGGATCCACATCCACCTCAATGTTCTCAGCCGCTTAGTTTATAATTATCATACCCATAAAATCGATCATGGCAAACCAGGGCACACCCATACACTTACATGTCAATCCTAATTTATTATTGAAGTCGTAATTCTCAGGTGTTAGATTCTTAAGAGCTTAGTCTGAGCGACACTTATCATTGACGTATATTAACTGACGTAAGATAGCCAATGCAATCTAGTTTTCAGCTAGAATCATCTTTGTGTACAATATACTGTCTTAGGCACATATAGCGCTTATGCACTAGATTATCTTCAAAATAAGCCCTATAAATAGGCCACCTCCAATGAAAATTTCGCCTAAGTGCTTACAGTATGATTTTTTTATACCATAACGGGACTTTCTCTTGATTTCGATATCGATATTAGGTGTGTAGTCACTAAGACAGCACAATAAAATAAATATCTATAACACACTTAAAGTCCAAACCATTGAATATCTTTTTTCGACCAGTACCATCCGTATGGATGTCGCCTATGGACCGCCAGCTCCGACTGGATTAGAAAGGAACACTATGGATGCAATTGTCACCCTCCCCTGGGGTTACCTTATTATTATCACCCTAACTATGGGTGGGTATTTGCTCACCTTTGTGCTCATACCGCGTATCCTACTGGACCGACGAGGGCCCGAGGCTACTATGGCCTGGATTCTCGCCATCGCCCTCCTGCCTTACATAGGGGCCGCCATATTCTATCTCTTCGGCCGCACCTGCATCCGACTACGTGTGCGCAAGCGACGACTGCTGCACTGGGACTTTCTGCGTCGTCTGGACGGTTTCGACGCTCCCGAGGCCGAAGCCGAACGCCTAGTTGCGGCCTTACCCGAACAGACTCGATCTCTAAGTCTGATGTCTACCGCCTTCGACGGCACTCTTCTGTCCCCAGGCAACCGAGTACAGACATACATCGACGGCAACGTCGCCTACACAGCTATGGAGGAAGCCATTGAAAATGCCCAACGGCATGTGCACCTAATGAGCTATATCTACCGCGCCGACACCACGGGCCGGCGCTTCCGGGATCTTCTGTCGGCCAAAGCTCAAGAAGGGGTGGAGGTACGTCTGCTAGTGGATGGCTTCGGCGGATCAGAGCTGAACGGAGCCTTTATTGCCCCACTTCTAGCCGCTGGTGCTCGCTTCGGTCGTTTTTCGCCCATGTTCTTGGCTCGGGGACACTGGCGACCAAACCTACGTAATCACCGTAAAATCCTGATAGTGGATGGCACCATAGGTTTCACAGGAGGCTTAAACATAGGAGATGAGTACGCTAACCGCAAACACTGCTACGCCCCTTGGCGGGACACGCACCTACAGCTGGAAGGCCCAGCAGCACGGCAGCTACAGGAAATCTTTGCCGACGACTGGCTCTTCTCCACCGGAGAGGACCTAACCAGCCCCGACTACTTCCCAGTAATCCCGGCTTGCGGCCCAGATTTAGTCCAGGTTATTGCCAGCGGACCAGACCGTGAACCGACAATCCATCGAATCTTTTTCACAGCTATCAACCAAGCCCGTAAACGACTAGATATAACCACAGCCTACTTTGTGCCAGATCCCGCAGTGCTACTAGCAATTAAGGCCGCAGCTTGGCGCGGTGTTGCAGTGAATGTGCTTGTGCCTGGTCGCTCTGACTCTCACTTAGTACGACTAGCTGGCCGTTCCTACTACCCAGAACTTTTAGAGGCCGGCGTGCGCATCTACGAGCATAAGCCGGGTATACTGCACGCTAAGACGCTCGTAATAGATGGAATATGGAGCACAATAGGCTCGGCGAACATGGATATCCGGAGTTTTTTGCTCAATTACGAGGCTAACGTACTCGTCTGGAGCGAATTATTCGCTCAGCAGATGATAGAAATTTTTCTCGCCGACCTGACGGCCGCCACACCGGTAACCCTCTCCCGCCTGGCCACAGTCTCTCGCCCACGCCGCCTAGCTGAAGCGATCTGTCGAGCTTTATCACCTGTACTATAATAACTTTTTTTGGGCTCATACAGACGATGCGCTCACCTATATGGGTCGCAATAAAATAAAAAACCAGCCGAAGACTAACCTCTTTATATTAACAATACACATTAGTTAACTATCTTTTTTGTTTATGGAACCAATAACTCTATCATAACAAGTTTATTTTTTTGGGTACTTGAACCATAACTGTTACATATCCATATATGTGAGCTAAAAAAAGAGGGCAGTATAGCCGAAAGATTTTACTGTTATCGCCAGGAACATACTAAACACGTTGCACCGCAGCGTCGCAAAATGGCTAGCCAAACACCTTAAGAAACTGCTAACCGAATAAAAAATATCTAAACACGGATATAAACTGACCATGACAAACACATATCCAACCATTACTGCCGTAACCTAGACCGAGGGGCCTTTGACTTTTCTGGTAATACTTAGCCGTACCACGCTTCCCGGCTAGAGGATCTGACGAAATATAAATCTACGCCTCAAGACCATCCGGCATTAAGAGAACCGTTTTTATTCTAATAGACCGCCACTGATGAGTATAAACTGAACAGCCTGCTCAGCTCCCCCTTATAAAAAATAGAACCCTGGCCATCGACGGGTTACAGTTTAAAAAAATAATTAGTATTCATACAAACTAGAAACTATATGGCTAGCAGAGTCTTTCAAAGTCTGACTCCACAGCCACAGATTGTCCTAAACTAACCGCCCACGCCATAAACGTTAGCCAACGCAGTTAGTATCGAATCCAAAAAATGACTTATCTTCCATACACTGTACTGCCTCATGCTACGACACTGAGGCGACATATTAGCATGCAGCGGAAAATTAGTAATCAAGGCTGATTAAAATGGATTTCCCGAAAGAATTAAAATCAGCAAATGGCAATCACTAAAAATGATACAACCACTGCACCAGCCATCGCACATCCAGAGGACTTATCATATACAGGATTGTCGACAACAACTAATAGACATTCTCTTCAATATTATAACCGAAACTACTGCCTCAATGTCACACAAAAAATTGATAAATATAGCGGTGAGGCGACTAACGTCAGAACCACACATATGGCACCAAGACTAAACAAAAAAATTGATATTGATGGACAAGCTGACACAAGCATTGGGTCCAGAATGATAGCCTATACTAAGTACGTATAAAAAACGCGCTTAGGCTATCGTAACTATTTATATTGTCTCCTCTAGAACGACCACGACTCACCCGAGTCGATATCCTTGAAGTCAACGTGCATTTCATTGACTACCTTGTAAGACCATTTTTACTAAGATGTTATTAGTTCCGCGGCTAAATCTAGGAGCCGAATAAAGAAGAATAACGGTCAACAACTCTCCCTTATACTAGCCCAGGCTTTTCCTTCACATCCAAGGGGACATCCCGTCTAGCGTCCGACTAAAATTGGCATAGGCCTCGGCGGTGTTGATATATTTAAATATAGCTAAACACCTTCATTCACTATAAACGATAGAATATCATGCCCGGGTGACATCATGCTGAAATGGTAACCAGCTAACAGTCCAATTTATAAAATTCAATACTCAAAAAATCAGTATCCCACTATACAGATACAATCCAGCCTCATCTCATCAGCCTCTGAACCCATTCGAAGCTTTCCTCCAATGAGCTCGACTTATCCACTACCTGCTGCAAATATTCATGAATTGGACCAATCATAGCCAGAGTCTTGCGAATCTCTGGGTTGAAACCATGGGCATAAGCGCCGATATTCACTATGTCTTCCATACGTTTATAGGTGACTAAATGTTGTATGAAAGCGTGACCCGCCGCCACCACCTCACGCGGCGTCACGTCAGTGCGCAGGCGACTGATACTTTTGAGTATGTCGATACAGGGGTAGTGCCCCTGATCAGCCATCTCCTGAGTAAGCACAATATGCCCATCCAGAATGGAACGCACTGCGCTAGCCACAGGTTCGTTAAAGTCATGCCCATCTACCAGCACGTTATAGATACCGGTAATTGTGCCCCGGCTACTACTGCCGGCTCGTCCCAGAAGCTTGGATAGCTGGGTGAAAACCGAGGGTGTATAGCCGTTGATGGTGGACGGCTCGCCTGCAGCTAAGCCTACTTCACGGACGGCCATAGCAAAGTGTGTTACTGAATCTATTATAAGTAGCACATCCATCCCTTGATCTCTGAAATACTCTGCCACTGCAGTAGCGGCGTAAGCCGCGCGTATACGCACTAGTGGACTAACGTCTGCGGTGGCCACTATCAAAACAGAGTGAGACAAACCTTCGGGACCCAGGCTCTTATCCATGAACTTCAGCACATCACAGCTACGCTCGCCCACCAGAGCTAAAACATTTATATCGGCCTTAGTGTAGCGAGCTATCATACCCATGAGCATAGACTTGCCCATGCTCGATCCGGCTATGATGCCAACTCGCTGCCCTTTACCTAGAGTAAGTAGCCCATTGATTGCCCGCACACCTACGTCCAGGGGTTCGCTAATGTACGGCCGCTCCAATGGACTTATAGGCTTAATAAAGATGGGGTAGTAGCGACTGGGCACGATAGGTCCCAGATTGTCCAGGGGGACACCAAAAGCGTCTACAACGCGGCCGAGTAAAATAGAACCCATAGGGAAAAGTGACGGTGTGGCGTCATTCTCGATAAGCATGCCTGGTCTGATGCCGTGTAGGTCACCATACGGCATAAATAGTACCGAATCTTCACGAAAACCCACCACCTCAGCAGCCAAATTCTGTGCCCGAATCTCACCACATTCGGATAGCAGCCGACACGCCGAGCCCAAAGGCGTCCTCACTCCACGACCCTCCACGATAAGCCCCACCAACTTGCTCACCTTACTATAGCTGCGGCAAGGCTCCACATTTTTAAGGATGTCCAGACAGGCTTGCAGTTTCAGGCTCACGATCTTTCCCTATTCATAACCATAGACTTTGCTTTATAGTTCTAGCCCGGAATATCCTCACCAGCCAAATCTAGCTGATCCAAGATCTCCCGAATAGGCGCTAAACGCCCCTTTATTGTATTGTCCACTATTCTATAATCGCTCTCGATAGCTAACCCCCCAGGCTGCATAGCCACATCGGTACGAATATGCCATCGATCTAGACCCTGGTAGCATTCTCTCGCTCTCTCTAACAGCTCTTGCATAGTGGCCTCGTCATCGGGATGCACCCGAACACATAGACCCGTACGTCTGTCCAATAAGTCTACAGCCTGGGCCAGATAATACTCCAAGATCTTATATCGGTCTATTGCTAGCTCTCGGCCCAATACCCGCTCTACGGCCAAGCGTACTAAATCAGTGAGGGCCTGGCGGTGCTCCTGCCAGATGGCCGCCATACCGGCCTGCACTGAAGTTAAGGCCTGAGCCATAGAGTCGACTATTGCCTGACGAGCAGCTTTCATCTGCTCCTGGGCCTCCTCTAAGCCTTGAGTAAAGCCTTCCTGCCGGGCATTTTTGCGCAGGACATCGACCTCAGCCCGACCCTCGTCTAGAATCTCCTTGGCCTTAGCCGCGGCACGCGCCTTGACCCGATCCATGTACTCCACTTCCATGGCAACACTCCATGCAACACGCTGACCACGGCCACCCAGCCCTCCCAAAGAAGTCTGATTGGCTCCACCTGAACCCATGGCCCGAACAATCCTGCTTGTGCACTGGCCGGCCGTATCGGTCTGGCTAGATAAAAACATCTCCCAATCCTCGTCTTATAATTATACGGCCCTCTACGTCCAGACGACGGGCCGTCTTGACAATATTTTGTTGCGCCTCTTCTACATCAGAAAGTCTTACCGGACCCATGATCTCTAGATCCTCCTTGATTATGGTCGCAGCGCGTTTTGAGAGATTCAAAAAAAACTTGGCTTGAAGTTTCTCTGTAGCACCCTTAAGGGCCAAGACTAGGTCCTTATTAGAAATCTTTTTGAGAAGCTCACGGATGCTGCGGTCATCCAGACCTTGAATATCATCAAATACGAACATAAAATTACGGATTTCATCGGCCATCTGGGAGGACTCTTTCTCAATCTTCAAAAGTACTTCTTCCTCGGTAGCACGGTCCATGGCATTCAATATCTCAGCCACGCTCTGCACGCCACCCACTTTCTTACTTTTTTTATCACCCATGGCAATAAGTTGAGATTGTAGCACTTTATTTACTTCCAGTAGCATCTCCTCGGGTACAGCCTCCAGCCTGGCCAAACGCATGAGCACTACGGATCTTACACTAGCCGGCAGGTTAGATAAGAGTTGTGCGGCCTGATCCAAATATAAGTGACCGATAATGAGGGCCAAGGTCTGCGGATGCTCATTATGCAAGATCTGGGCCAGAATACGTGGACTCACATTCTTAAGCTCCCGAAATGGCGCCGGGCCTATATCTATATCCAGAGCATCCATGATGCACTTGGCCGTACCTGAATCTAAGGCCTTGACTAACATATGCTTGACCGTCTCCTCACCGCCGGCGAGCAACTCCTGGCCGGTAATAAGCAACCTATGATACTCACGCACCACCTCTTCCACCTGCGCCTTGGGAATAATAGGTAGATCCATTATAGCCCTGGAAATGGCTAAGATCTCGGTCCGGTCCAACCGCTTAAAAATCTCGACTGTAAACGTCTCCCCCATTACCAGCATCAGGATAGCCGTCTTCTGCGGACCAGATAGTTTGCTGCCATGCTGTTCAGCCACGAGTTGTCTCCGCTTGCTTTAACCAGCTCTTGACAATGGCTACAGCCTTTTCCATATTACTCTCGGAGACCTGCATAACATGCACCTTGATATCCTCGATCTTCTTCGTGACGTCCAAAGCCTCATCTTCTTTTTTATCGACCTCCGTGAGAACCAGCTGCGTATCACTTTCGGACAAGCTTTTTAGATTTACTGCCGGGGCACCCTCTGCCATCCGGATAAGCGCCAAAACCACTGGCCGCACCACTATGACCAGAAAAGAAAAAATCAATAGCGCGTTGAGCAGCGGCTTGCCCAGACAGACTAAGTAATCCGTTACCAACCGGATAAGACTCGGCTTGGACTCGACCACCGGTCCACCAAAAGAAGTGAAGACAACCTCAAACACATCCCCACGCTCCGAATCAAAGCCTATAGCATTCCGGATCAATTGTTTGAAACGCGCCCGATCTTCGTCTTTGCGCGGGACAAAGATCAATTCATTCTTGACACCCTTCGCATAGGACCCATCCACGATCACTGCTACCGATAAACGGCGAAGCTCACCAGCCGGTCTTATAATCTGCTTCTCATCACTATTTATCTCTAAGTTTGTCAGTTGCAACTCTAGTCTGGACTGCTGCTGACTGGTAACTCCAGCGATACCATCGCCACAACAATTAGTATCGAATACGCTGGACTCAGTGTTAGCCTTGTCCTTGATTGCTTCCTCGTTATGCTGCTGTTCGCTACGCACTACAATCTTGTTCTGGTCGCAGGGCTCCTTGAAGGTGGCCTTCCAATTGAAATCCACATCAGCATTGACCTTTACAATGACTCGACCAGCTCCAACTAGCGAACTCAGTATTTCCTCGATACGCCATTCTAAGCTATGCTGTAAGGCGTTCCGATACTCCATCTGAGTGGCGGTCAAATCTTCCGTGATTTTGTCCATGATGGGCACATAGATGCGCCTACCATACGTGTCAGTGATGGTGATGTGTGACTTGTCTAAACCTTCCACAGACAAGGCCACCAAGTTGACTACAGACTGTATCTGAACCTGTTCCATCTTCTTGCCTTCCTTGAGCTTAAGCACAATGAAAGCCGACGGGTCAGTCTGTTTTTCAATAAAAAAATTCTTGTTAGGAATAACCAAATGTACTTTAGCCCGATCTACCTCAAGAAACTCAGAGATAGTGCGCGAGAGCTCATTCTGCAGAACACTCTGGTAATGGATCATTTGCACAAAATCGGTTTGTCCGTCTTTAAGCTTATCGAAAATCTCAAAGCTGATGCCATGGCCCACCAATACACCCTCCCTTATATTATTCAGCCGTAGGCCGTAAACTTTATCCTCTGGGACCATGATAGTGGCGCCGTTATCTTCGATCTTATAAGGCTGTTTTTCGGCCTGGAGCTTGGCTACAATCTTGGCGGCGTCATCTGGAAATAAGCCCGAATAGAGGGCCTTGAAGTTGGGCTTGTTCATCCGGAAGAGTATAATAATAAAGACCCCGATACCAGCTAAGATTAGACCACCGATTAAGATACGCTGGGCTCTGATAGTCCAGGTCCAGAAGCCTTGAGAATGGCCAAAAAGCTGTTGCAGGAAGCAAGACATACCGTTTCTCCGATCAACTTGCTGGCGCGATTGTCTAGTACATCACTTCAACTCTATGTCGTATAGCCACCTACGAAAAGACTAGGCCTAAATTTGCCATGTCGACCTAGAACAACATGTACAGTAACTCTTTAAGGCTTTTCAGAGCTTTACGCGTATATTCGAGGTCATATTCACGGCTAGCCATGACTTATACATACGTACGTAATTACAGACCCGTACACGTTATCGTTCAAGCCTAGAGCTAAAAAACCTTATATGGCACACGTTTCCTTATCGAAAGTAGCAGCGAAGTCGCTGAGCATCATCAGCAAGGAACATCATCCTGTATACGTGTAATCTTAGCATATGCTATATTCACATTAATTACATTGAACTGTATGCAACTAACCGCTAAATCTAAAGAGTTGAAACTAAAAATGGTCACCAACTCCATTGCTTCTATCCTTACATGATGATCATATTCCACTATTACTCTTTTTTATAACCGTTAAAGATTATGACATGTAGCATATAGTACTATTGACCACGACCATTATATCATTATCCAGGCAGCAAGATCATCACTATATAGGAGATACATCTTTAATTAGAATATTGGCATTGAACTGTTTTATCCTGGTCGAAGATTACGGTTAAGTTGCCGCTGTGAAGTATGGTCTAGTTTATCCCGGACATATATATTCTTGATTCTGATCAGCTCCCCCCATAGAACTCCAGCGTTTGATTTTTTTGTAGCTAGAGATAGTCAAATTGACCAGATCATTCATGGCAATATTTTGACACTCCGACTAAAAATTTATGATTTATAGGCTTAATAAGGTCTTTCATAGCATATTCTATGCCTATTTTATCCTGGCCCTGCCGGTATTGCAGGTCCTCATAAGAAAGATTTTCGATAATATAAGCAAAAAATATTCCAACAGGATAAATATTAAATTAAAAAATTATTTTATCATGGAAGTATCAACCTAAATACCTTCTACACGACCGATGAAACAAAAAAAATTATTTTATCCAACTTACCATCGGCCACACTTTTTAACTGCACACCACCAGACGACCGGCCGCCATGCTCACCTACTGGCTTCGGTCAATGAGATCTACAATCAATTTTTTCAGTAATCACGACAAAGATTGGCAGAGGCACCAATAAACTAAACGATTGCTAGCTCATTTTTTGTAATCTCTGTTTAACCTCCAGCCGTGGCAGCCGGCGTAGGCAGTAATAGACATCAGACAGCAAACAAAACAATACGCTATAAATAGGATGATAGGGAAAATGGCACGGCAATTGTTAAAAAATCACAACTGGGACAATTTTTCAACGAAGTAGTGAACCATAAGCACCAACCCGGATTATAAAAATCAATAAAAATCAGCTAGTACTGAATATACGCAGTAATTTAAATAAGTATTAAAGAATGTTACAAAAAATCTGCTAAAATCAACGGTAAAGCTAAGATCATTATCTAATCTTGACTGCTGTTGCTATATAGTAGGGCTAACTGGATCTAATCTATACTCTCTAAAATCAAGCTTTACGCTCAATCCAAAAAATATGACACGTCTTCAAGCTCGCCCAGATAATGGTCGACTTACCGGGTATAAGCGGCTCTGCCATACTCAACTAGCTTAATGAAACCAGAATCTGAATGACGATATCCGCTCCATCCTGACTACTTCTGTACTCGCCAGGGTAAAAGATCTAGGACTATAGGTCGCCAGAACGTATCATAAAAATGCTGCCGATCAAGAGTTATACGCCCATCTATCTGACAAAACAGCCTGACGCGTATTAACAACTCTTCCTTCTCCATTTAACTTTAGATCGCTGCGCCCTTTATCTCGGGGACAAAAATTCTTCCACTACGATCCAACAGTACGGACAACGGATGGGAGTCAAATAGAAACCATTATGCCGTATCAAGTCTAATCCTATACCGTCCCACGTAACCGGCACTCAATGCCGACCATAAGACCCAAAAAGCACCCTTGCCAACGGACTAGGTATCTGGCACTTAGATCAAAATATACTCCCGAGATTTATATATGGAGCTGCTACCTATCCGGCGAACATTTTTGAGCGTCGCGGACAAAAATACGACTTAATCAAACTGGAAAATTTCTTCAAAACCAAAACGTAGACCGGTCTCCACCGATAGCACTAAAAAAAAGGACCAACGCCAACACTAGGTTACCGGTAACACAAGCTAACTTGGTCACCGGCTTCCTCAAAATACTAAGCGGCCGCATTAAAATTCTAAATCCCACATCCATGCAGCGTACTAGCCGATAAAAACAACCATGGCCACTTGGCCATCTTGGTAAAAATCTTGGCATCGTCTCTTTTGACTACGCCTGTGGCAACCTTTGTATTTTTTTTGCCAAAAACGTAATTACCAATCTATCCCTTACCGATACAGTAGAATACATCGATACCGGAGGCCCCGCCCTACTTCAAGTTATGGCTAAAAAACTTCGCCACAACGTCCTAGCCATTCCCAACACAACCAACTATGGCTACGTATAGACTACCCTGACCGAATACGACGGCGTCTACTTCTCAGACTTGCGCCGCGATCTGGCGGTCAAAACATTTACACTAATTTTAGCCTGCAACTGTATGATTACAACCATCGCAACCACGCCTGACCACAGGTGACGCCATCACCTCCAAGCTCTACGGCAACCTCTTAGGCCTCAAATTAAGCCAGCATAAGGCCCTAACCCGATTCTACATCCGGCGCTACCCGCCCAGTCAGGGACTCACACCGGATCAGGCTTGGGAGCTAGCCGATCTATCCCACTGTATGGGTCGCCAGCTAGGGCTGCTCATCGATCGCCATGGCCGACCGACTATTGTCATCGTTGGTGACCCCGAAAATATCCTCATTCCAGAACTACCGCGTGGCCGCATGGCCGATATCCGACTCAGGGGGCTGCGACTCCTACATACCCACCTTAAAGATGAGCCTCTCTCCCAGGAAGACCTCATGGACTTGGTTTTCCTACGACTGGATGCCCTAACCGTACTCACCGTAACTAAGGGAGGAGAACCTCTGCGCCAGCAGTATGCGCACCTGCTGCCAAATAATTTAGACAATAAAGCCTGGCACATATCCGAGCTTGAACCATGGGACCGAATAAATATAAATTACGGGGCCATAGTTGCAGCCATAGAGGATAAACTAGCCCATTCGGTCGTTTCCATAAACGACAAATCCTTAGACGTATTGGAAAAATCCAACAACCGAGCCATACTGGTGAGCATAAGCAGCCAACCATTAGCCATCGTTGCTGCCTCCTTGGCCGAACTGACCGAATTAGCCACTACGGCGGGTGTGGCCGTAGTTGGTACGCTCCTCCAGCGTACAACCAAACCCAACTCCCGCTATATCCTAGGCAAGGGTAAGCTGGTCGAGTTAGAGACCTTGGCTCTGCAAACCGGCGCTGGGATCATCATTTTTGACGGCGAACTCTCGCCAGCCCAGCTGCATAATTTGGCCGACCGAATCAAACGTAAGGTCGTCGATCGTACCATAGTCATACTGGATATTTTTGCCCAGCACGCCACAACCAAGGCTGGCAAACTTCAAGTAGAAATGGCGCAACTCAAATACGCTCAGCCACGGCTAGTAGGTCGCAACCCAGCTCTCTCCCGGCTCATGGGTGGCATCGGTAGCCGCGGCCCCGGTGAGAGCATGTTGGAAATGGACCGTCGCAAGATCCATACCCGCATTTGCCAACTTAAGGTAGATTTAGACAAGCTTCGACGCCAACGCGCCCTCGTACGCGAACGCCGGGCTAAGGCCGGACTGTCCACAGTCTCCTTAGTGGGCTATACTAACGCCGGCAAATCCACCCTGCTCAACGCCATCGCTGCCGCGAATGTGTTCACTGAAAACAAGCTCTTCGCCACTCTGGATCCCACTACTCGCCGTTTACGCTTTCCTCAAAAATGTAATCTTATTATAACTGATACTGTAGGATTTATTCGCCGACTGCCAGCGGAACTCATAACGGCCTTCCACGCTACACTGAAGGAGCTGGAGACCGCTAACCTACTCCTGCACGTGGCCAATGCCGGACACCAGGAAATAGAAGAGCAGATAGTTGCGGTAGAGGGAATCCTACAGGAGATGGAACTCGCCCACATCTCCACTCTGCTAGTGCTCAACAAGTGGGATCTGCTGCCTCCGGCCAAACAGGTCAGGCTGCAACGACGCTTCCCAGAGGCAATCCCAGTCTCGGCTTTGACCAAGGAAGGGCTGGCCAATCTAGCTGACTGCATTAAGGCACATGTTAATTGGAATAAGACCCTATCTCAGACCTCCCAAACCAACGTAATCATATAATAAATTAATCTGTCGACAGAATATTGTGAAAAGCCCGATGTGGAACTTAATGATATCACGGACAAATCAATTTTCTACTAGCTCAACCTCCATGGACGTTCCTTCACTACCAGCCATGCCGCATGTAATGATTTTTTTAGGACAGCCGCCTCCGACCAGGCTGAACAGCACAGCTCCAGCATATAACTGGCCGTAAACACTCTAGCCAAACTACCAAGATAGTACCAACACCGGCCAACCCCCCCCCCACGATATACAAAAAAATTATGGTCCTACCGAAGCGTAAATATTTTTTAGCTCTCAGACGGTTAGTTTGACAAGCTTATCAAAAAAAATAGCCCTAGGCGATGCCGTCAAATCTCTACCAGCTCGACTCGACAACAGTGAAGACAAAATAGTCGGCTGTGTAAGTACAGGCCATGAGCGATAACTAGAGTAACTGGACAGCCAATAACTGCTCGCTACTCCGGCATGGCCAGATCCACGTTGCAAAATCAGTGGCCTGGGCCACGCACAACTATACAACGATGGTCATCTGATAGACTTCGCAGCTGAATAAATACATTGCCCTTAATGTCTAAGATAAAAATACCACCAAAGATATAAAATATGGATTAAACTTTCATATTGACAGACTATCATTCTCTATTATTAACTTTGAACCCATCGTATAATAACTGCAGAGTCGAAAGCTAACTTAGATTAGCCGCAAAAAAATATATTGAAGGGACAGATTTTAACAACTAGCATACAGACATAAATAAACCGCGAACAGATAACTACACTACAATCAGGCCTTATGCAGCAGAGCTAATCGATACGCCACTAGCATTCAGGCTGAGCACTATTAACTATACCTCGCTCATGGTATCTAGATCATCTCCGCCGTCCTTTATGCAACCCCCTCTTTCCCCTTCGGCTCTACATGCCGCTCTATTCACGTCGAAAATAACACTTCCATGCCCTGAGACACTCACTCTAACACTAATCAAGCTGACGCTATTTTTTTGACACAGCTGTAACATCTGTTTAGCAATAAATCCCTCTTCCAACCACTGCGCCATACGGCTCTGCGGGATAATAACGGAAATATCATGATAAAAAATAAAAGAAATTTTTTTTAAAAAAGTCCCTCTCTTTGCTCCAGACTCATGCTCGCCATGCCTGTAACTATTTAAATAAGACTACCACATCTAGTGCTAACAGTCCCATTTAAATAGTTAATTTAATACAAAAAAAATAAATTTAAGGCCCATACTTTATCTGTCTGACGATACCATATGCGGAAAAACAATCAATAAATTTTCTCGTTAATTAACTCTTCAACCTCGGCCTGGCTGATAACACGCCAAGTAGCATTATGAAAACGACGGCCATCCCAAGTCATATCCACAATATGAAAACGATCAGAAAAATCCTTTTTTTCAGCGATCATAACTAGATTATTGTGATCGATCTTGTAAGTATGGCAGAAACGGTTAGCCAGCTTCTCAATACAATCGGTAATTGTATTTCCGTCATTGGCTTCGTAATCTGAGGCGATGACAATGGACTTGTTGAAGCGCTCATAAAGTTTAAAACGATACTTACATGACTTGCCGTTAATTGAATCAAGCCATTCACTGGTAAAGATAAGGTTTTTCAACAAGGCCATATTATGCTCCTTTCCTTCTTCACCGAATCACCTAAGCCAAAAAAATCAAATGCGCTAACACAACATCCAATTAGAATGCTTTTCGCCAATGAACACCACGTCCACATTTTAACCATAAAATATTTCCTAGGCATCCGCCGGATTGTAAATCAGCCTATATGAAAATGACCAACGTAGTATAACGAATTTTTACCGCATGGGCAAGTACTGGCGACTCCATTAAGACGAAGACTAGCAAGATGAGATCTTCAATAGTACCCCCACCCAGGAGGGACACGCTAACCGCCTAGCGCTAGTCTTATAACTCACCTAAAAATGCAGTAAAGATATTAGCTGGAAGGTCAGCTATTTTTTTGGTTCAATAAAACTATAATTTCTAAAAAAAACTCAGCCAAATAATAACCAGTGGCAATTATGAAATAGCTGCTGGATATGGCTAAGGTAGGCATACCGAATAGAATTATATACTGATACTACTTTATAGGATTTTTTGATACGGAACGATTTTTTTTGGTTGCAGTCGAGTTGATAGAGATTAAGCCGGAGTCGCTAAATTGGGATATAGTGCTTAGCTAGAACAACATCATGCAAAACATTTGAAGTACTAACTATTTATTTTTTTGACCTCGTCATAATATGATATCGTCTAAGGCGATTATTATCAAACCCCAGGTGTGTCGACAACTTCTCGGTCGGCCAAAATCAGTTCTTTTTGTACAATTATAAAAAATAGCGTTGTAAATATAAGTCTCCGGGCCGGGGTAGCCTAATAATTTGATATACCTGATTACAACCCGTCCAGCCATCAATATTTTGCTCCACACCGAATATCAAAAGCTATCCCAGCAAAAAAATAAGGTACAAAATTAGGTGGAGGAAGCATTAATTTCTTTACAGTACTCAGCCTTAGGCATCGACAGATAGATTTTGCCTTGGATTGAGTTATATGAATTTATTTTTTCTTACATCAACAAGATACTGTTGATGTGGCGTGTAGTTATATAAGATGTTACACATTATATATAATATTTTTAACCACTTTTTTCTATACATATCATGAAATATTTTGTCTATTACTCGTCAAAGTATCTTATTATAGCTTTAATCGGTCACAAATTATTATTTTTTATCTATATCTTCTCATTTAATATTTATTAAAAGGCCTGTATACATAAATTTTTCGTCATATTACGGTTTTACACACTAATGTCGAATTATACGGACGTTATAAAAATATTATATCCGGTTGAATTTTTTTGTCAATGTTTACACTATCGCTTCTTGTATATCAACGAAGAATTTTTTTTATTCGACATATTATAATATTTCCTCAATTTATTTTCAATATCAATACTCATTATAGTTTATTTATATTGTAACTTTTTTTGATACATAACGGTTTAACTATTGAAATTATGGCGACCGACTTACTAACTACCATATCACGTCTGGTCTATTTTTTTTTCATATTTTTATCTCCTGTAAACTATTTATTAGCCTAGGTATTCCAGTAGTGATAATGAAATCACTTACTATACTAGCTAAAAATATCTTTTCTCCTCTTCATATTTCTCAACTTTAAACTATTTACTATACACCATTATTTAATTAGTTTTTTTATTTTATAATGCAAGAATAGTATTTTTAGCAGTTAGTAGACTTAGCGTATAACAACAAAGTCGGCGTAATGCTAATATCGAAACATCAAAAGAATAGGATGCGTAAAATAGAACAAATGCTTCACGGCACAGTCCTAGTATTGCCGCCACTTCACTCATTATCTTGTATCCAATAATCTTTGCGCTTATAGTTACTGACTAGGACGTCGTCAGGCTATTCAGTATGCATCGCGGCAATATGTCGAGAACAACATTGCGCAGCCTCAGCCAGCACTTCAGGACTTACCTCAAAACCTGTAGCCACGGCCTTATCCAGGCATTCCAATGCATTGACGCTATCTCCTTGCTCCAGATAAGCCAATCCCATATTGTTCCAAGCCGGACCGAACTGAGGTTCGGTCTCCACAGCGCAACGGCAGACGTTAATGCAGGCCACGGGATCACCTTTAGCCAGATACGCGCTGCCAAGGGTAGCTAAAGCCTGTACAAAACGTGAATCAAAACTAATAGCCTTCTCAAGGGCCTTAATAGCCTCACTAATCTCGCCTCGTTGCATATATACGTAGCCAATATTGCCCCAGGCCGGGGCGAAGCGGATACGTATCTGAGCTGCAATCCGATTGAAATTCAGACAGCTTTCCAAATCACCACGGTGTAAGGCGATACCGCCCAGCTGCACGTAAGCCTCTACTAAGGTAGGCGAATTATCTACAGCTTTATAAAATGCCAACTCAGCACTACGCCAATCGCGACGGGCCAGGTGCGCCATCCCAATATTGTATTGGATAATCCCACAATTGGGGTTACTCGCCACCTTGGATTGAATCTCAACAATATGTTCATTCATAATCTGCTGAGACTGCTGCTGATAATCCAACCTGTCAGTTTGCTCCGAGGTCATGGCCATATCCTTCCTTCTTCAGAAGCTCATGATACCATAGACTGAACTCGTAGATACCCAAAATACGCTCCTGCCGATTGATGATGCCCAGGGCACATTCTATGACGCCCTTAACGTAAGCCGTGCCATAGCCATTGCAGTCCGAACGTGAACACAGAAACTTAGCGACCAAATCTTGCATAGTGCACTGAGTGCGATCGCGCCGGATCTCGATAGGATTATTTGGCTGTTGGAACGGGTCCCAATTATCATATCCGATACGGTCCACGAACTTCCGTCGCCACTGAGGTATACGCTCGTATATGACCCGCTTGTGGGCCTCGAACTCAACTAGTTGTTCAGAAATTAAATTATTCGCCCGCATTTTTCCTGCTTCTTTTATACAAACGCCTAATTACCCGGCCCAAAAAATGACATCGGCACCACCTAAAGCAGCTACCTCGTCCGATATCTCCCCATCCAAGGTCAAACTACCCCTTCCTAAACAACCTTTGCTTTCATATATACCTAGATACTCCTTGTCGTAAGTAGTCAAGAGGGCCATAGATACAGGCACAAACATGTTACCCATCATGTAATTACAAGTATTGAGCGAAGCCACCAGATCCTCTTGGGAAATAACCACTAGCCGATTCTGTAGGAGCTCCACATTTACTGTAGGATAGGAAATGCCCGGTATAAATCCAGACAGACCACAAGTATGAGCCTTGCCGCTAATAGCCATGGGAACGCCGTATAGACGACAATTGACCGGCCTATAAACATAAAGCTCACAACGACCTTCTTCATCCAGCAACGGGCATCGCAACCGCACAGCCGCCACTTCTGACAGGATCTCAGCAGTGCTACGACCAGCCTCGGAATCTTTAAATATTTTGCGTTTGAAGCGATATGCTTTCCTGTCAGCCGCGTCAGCGCGATCCATAATGCGCACCCGCCGCTCACCTTGTATAGTTCGATAAAAGTGATAATTTAGATAGAGCGCCTCGATAAAACTCAGGTCAAACATGGCATAGCAGCAATCGCTGCAGCCCACTTTGCAGTTCACCTGTCCCGGGCATTGCTTGGCCACCTTGCCGAATACGCCATCAGCCTCGGCTAATAATGCCTCGTACTTCGCAAAAAAAATATTATAATCAAACATCATACAGCTATCTCCAATCAAGCAGTCACCAAACACCAAAAAAAACTGGGCCAGCGGCTATAGGCAAAAATCAAAAAACTACACCACTCCAGACACCAGATATCCCTGGCATAACGGACCAAAGCACGTAACTTCCCCGGCCAGTAGGATAACTCATAGGCCGCAATGCCAACAGGTTGCCACTAGTACTCCTCGACGGTGATAGCATTCTGCTCACAGACCTCCACGCAGGACCCACAGCCCAGGCATTCTAGCTCATTAACAGCTACGGCCTTGCCGTATTTGAGCTCGTAGACCTCTACGGGACAGATGTCCACGCACTCGCCATCCCCAATACACTTATTTGCATCGATAATAATCTTATACCCCATAATGTCCTCCCAATGTACAGCTATTCTAAATAATATCCTATATTCTTGAAAGATGTCAAACCCTGACTAGAACGTTATGACAATCATAAATAATGGATATCACAACATTTTATAATTGTATACGTACGTACCAAACCTGCCGACCACGGCTCATTAGTAGCAACAGCGCGCTGCGCAAGTGATGCTGATATACCGCCCAAGTCAGTTCGGACAAACTACCCACCTCAGTTGCCCCCACGCGCAGGATTCGGTCGCCCTGAGACAACCCCAACCGCGCTGCAGGACTATCTTTACGCACCTCTGCTATTACGATCCCAAGACCAGGAGTCCGCGTATCCAGCTTTAATCCCCAACGATCATGTACCAACACCAGCGCAGTATGATCTGTGAAGGTCTTGGCCTGAGCCTGAAGCGTCATATATCGTCCATGACGCCAGATATCTAATTTCACCGACTCGTCGCAGACCATTTTGTGCAGTAGTCTGATTAAATGATCGCGGTCATGTATCGGACTCCTGGACACGTCCGTAAGCACATCGCCGGGCTTCAACCCAGCAAGGGCTCCAGCACCGCCAGCGTAGACCTCGGTGATTAAAATGCCAGCTGGCCGTGCCAGACCCAGAGCTACAGCCAGGTGCTGGTTCAGGTCCTGCCCTGCGAACCCTAACCAGACCGGGTCCACCCGGCCCTGTTCCATGAGCTCGTCAACGGCCCGCCGGGCCTTATGGCCAGGAATGGCAAAACCGATACCCTGGGCATCAGCACGTATAACCGTAGTAATGCCTATCACACGGCCCATCAGGTCCAACAAAGGTCCGCCTGAATTACCAGGATTAATAGCCGCATCTGTCTGGATGAGGTCTGTGAACATTCCATGGTCAGTCTTGAGCGTCCGCCCTATAGCTGAGATCACGCCTACAGTGACGGTATGGGAATAGCCGAAAGGGTTGCCAATAGCGATGACAGTCTCACCAATCATGAAATCTGAGGAATCACCTAAAGTAGCCTGAGGTAGCCCACCAGCAGCTGGCAGCCGGAGCACGGCCAAATCTAGGTCCGAATCAGCAGCCGCCAGTTCTGCAGACAGTTCCCGGCCATCCTGGAGCCGGGCTTTGATAGTGGTAGCCCCAGCTATGACGTGTGCGTTAGTCAGAGCAAGGCCACGACTACCATCAATTATCACGCCTGATCCAAGGCTCTGGCGATAATCACGCTGCTGGTTGCCGCGGCTTTGCAGCTCGCCCAAAAACTGGCTCCAGAATGGATCATCCGACAGGAAGGGAGCAAAGAGACTAGGCCGTTGCTCCATCATGGTGTCTGTGATAATATTAATCACAGCCGGAGCCACAGCACGTACGGCACGGACCACGGGGGTAATACGGAGATTATTAACCTCAGCCTGGCTAAAGGCGACGCTAGTCGTCGACCATAAGATGAGAAATGCTAGGATTAGAATGATAAAATCTAAGCCATAAGAAAGGCCAGACTGATCAAAATTGACGAAGTAAGGATGGCGACACATAATAGGAGGATAGGCATCAGCCCGCCCCTGTCAATGGGCCGAACAGATATAGATAAGCAACTAGTACAAATCAAATTAGATCCAAAATCTCAAAGACCTTAAGCACCCTACTATGACGACTATGACCAGACGACAGCAAGGGCCACGCTGCGCTCTCAGCATTAATCGATCCAACTTCTCTGTCTCGTCCCTGGGCATAATACATGACAAAATAAGACCAAACAGCCGCAGTCAAATTAGCTAAGGAATGGACACAATCAACAATAATTTTAAAATCATAGGTACTACTATCTCATCTAGACAAATCATATTTTCCACAATACTAAAAAAAATGGAAAAGACTAATAGTGTCGATAGATTCAGGCTTATTTAAACAAGACCATGGACTGACTCTCATATGCAGCCTGGTCTAAAAAAAGGCCTAGAAAGCAAAACTAACACCGTCCTCCTGGCTGTCCTAGATTCCCTCCTATCAGAGTATATAGATTATATAGATTCTTCTGTCTGACGGTGACGTTTTCCCCACCAAACACTAGACCACAACCAAAAGTCCATGAAGACTCATAATTTTAGGCAAACGCTCGTCAATGCTGGCGACGAATAAACTATTATGATTATACTTAATAGCGTAGACTAGACCACCATGGCAGCGCGGTACCCCCCCACAGATATACAGATATACAGATATACAGATATACAGATATACAGATATACAGATATACAGATATACAGATATACAGATATACAGATATACAGATATACGGATACAACACCGTACCTGTACACTGTCGAACATGGAATCTATGGGCACGAGCTAAAATGGCTCTCCACCGCTCTCGCCACGAATTTAAGCTAACAACCTCCGCCTCACCCCCCAACTAGCTAAACCACATGCCCGATATGGAAAAAAATACCTAATAGACGCCTAGTTAAAGTTGTTATCATCAGCCAAAAAAAATACATAGGACCCACGACAACGTCTTGTCAGCTCTGGCCTATGAACAGTGAATCAACAAAATCCAAGAAATCATGGGCTTGGCTTCGGACTAAACCAGGCACCGGCTGCCAAGCTTGAACTGATAGTAAAAAGAATCCTCTAACCTGGTGGCCCGGAATGCTGCGCACGTCAGTATGCCCATAGAACATCTTTACAAAAAATCATGCGGCATATAGCCAGATCCAGACCCGTAGCTTTAAATCATTTGACAGTATAAAGTATTCATCTTGAAAAGGTCCAAATCCGCCTAGAGCCTATCCTCTAGGATACTACCTCGATGTCGTGTACGCCAAATTTCAACTTCGCCACGTCAGCATACTACCTAGACAACGAACCTCTACATCGATACGGCCGGGTTCAATAATTTTGACCACGTTATTAACAAAGATTGCGCAGTACCTGCTTCAACCAGCCAGGGTCACCGTGCAAAAAAATACAGCCATTACGGGCCCAACAGTCTAAAATGAACTTAACCCATCTTGCCGACTATCCCGACTATTTAACTGCCCAAATTGCACCCCAAAAACGCTAAAAATTAAAATCATAAAGATGTAGCTCGAACCAGTCTATCGCGATCTTGAAAAAAGTCCAAAAATGCTATTAAATGATCTGCAGGTATTGGCGGGAGGCGTCCTTAATAATGCACATGTACTCATACTGCTTATCACGCACACCCATCAAAGATACCGTTTCGATCATGCCAATGATGCCGTTAGTGGGGGTGCAGATTTCGCAGCTCATATTGACCAACAACTTATTTTTTTAGCATAGTGATAACCGCAGTATATTCTTAGCCAGAAAAAGCTCTTCGTCTTTGTACCTGCATTTTATGTAGATCCAGACGCCTTACGTAGGGCATATCACACGGTCATCGGCATCATTACGCCAGTGATCTTGCTGTCCAGCACCGTCATGGACACGATATGGCCAACATTCTATACAGACATAGCCATTACCTTAATCAATGTCCGTCCGAGACCACCATAGACAGGCCGAATATCTAGCCGGTGACTGTTGTCTACCGTCAGCTGGGAACCGTATTATCAGGGCCTGTAAGTCAATGCTGCTAATAAAAAATAGTTACTCAGTTATATTACTGGTCTACATAGCTGGCACTGCAGGATTTATCCTCAGGTAATAGTCCAACAAATCAATACTTACTGCAGGTCGGTGAATGGCCTGCCTTAAGGCGTAGTAAGTAGTCTCAAACAACGAGAGGTCGGTCATATGAAAAAACTCTAATAGCTCTTCAGGCCGGCAAGCAACTCAATCGCAGGCCCCCTAAGTTAGCTCGTACTTAATTGCGTCGTTCAGAGATTCCAAGATGTGCAAGGTTGCCATGGGCGACACGCCCGTATCCGCCCCCATCCGGACGTATTGAAAGCTCTAGTTTAACGCTGGCTTACGCCATGCATAACCTCCATGCTTACAGCGGATGCATAAATCGTGCCAGACATAATTTTAACCTTGTACGAACGCGGCAGGATCTATTTCAAATGGTATATGAGCTGGGGGTAAGGTGGTACAGCTTAATCAAAAAAATAGCTAAAAATCACAAACTACTTAGCTGGCCTCCTGAACCAAGTTTTTTGATATTTAAACAACAGAATGTTTTTTTGATGGCCTGTTTAAAAAAGGCACAGTAACACTGTGCATTTCGTCCAAAATTAGCTGCGCCACCTAGGCCTCGGTGACATCCTGTATCAGACCATCCAAAAACGCGTACGATCTGGTAATCTTTAACCACTAGAAGTCGGATGCTAAATAAAAAAAACCGTTGTGATCCTTCTTGCAACAGATGTTCTCAGATATAATAATACAAAACTGACCAAAGGATAGCCTTGGGGATCAATAACCTTGTAGCAGATTAAAACGGCATCTCTAGCATGAGATAAAAAAAACTCGCGTCCTAATCGCTACTTTTCGCCTTTAAGTCGAGCTCCATGACGAAGCTGGACTGATGGTCATAGTCACCTTACGAGCGATATTGGGTTTATGCATATTGTCCAGCTAGACACACCACGAATACATTGCCCTATTTGATATCTTCTGAGATTCAAGGAAAGCTCGAATCTCCGTGGACAGGCCTTCCATAAATAGTTATCCGCGCGTGCCGCTGACTAGGTAAATGAACTCCCAGGTAGCTTAACTTTTTTTTTGCGCTAGTTCCGCCAGAACCAAAGTACTGTTGAAGTTACGTAAGAACGCGATATTAATTCCTATTGATATCCGGCAGAATAGACATGAGATAAAATATTCGATCGTTCTCACATGTGTAGAAGGTGAATAGCTTACAATTGATATTAAACCATGAGGATATCTTTTTTTAAATTTTGCAGTCCTTCTATACCAACCGACGAGCTGAGACACAATCAATCTCAGGTCGCTGCCTTACCTTAACATAGTCAGAAGAACTCAATCCCCACCTCGAATTCCCCAAACTGCTCCATAGCCGTCCCTTCACCGCTTGATAGACCCGGAACAACTCGCCCATACGGGTCTTATCAGATAGATAACCAGGTCAGGTTCGGCCATGGTCGCTCGATCTCACGCTGCCGGACCATGAGTACCTCTAACTTAACTTTTCAGGCCCATAGTCCTTCTACTTAGATTTGAGCAGCGTCGAAAGAGCGTTACGGAACTCAACATCATCGCGCTTATGATGCTTCTGGTTCACATTGTGATGATAATAGTCAACCTCTCGGCCAAGTTTCTTAGTAGACATCAACGCAAATAGATGGCCACGAGCGGCCCTATAGCCAGACCAGATATTATCATATATCATGAATCTCATAAATAAAAGCACCGGTACTTGCTCAACCACAAACAAAAAAATAGTCAAAAGATCACAAGTCATCATGAGAATAGTACCATCATATTCTACCAGGATACCATTAAACGCCTCACGGCTTTCCAAGTTCAGATAATTAGAATTTATAAGTACTAAAAAATAGCCTTAGCTAAGAACAAGCTAGCTAGCACCAGATGACCCTTACCAACCTCCGCCCAAGTACATTCATAAGCTCCTCATCGATAGTACGCGGATCGGCCAAACGACGAATCTCGGCCAACACTGGACGGGCGTAATCAAAAATTTCCAGATGGCACTAACTAAAGTAGCCGAATTTCGTGGCTAGCCTCAATTTAAAATATTAGCCTAAAAGGACTAAGTCGCCAGTACCGAGTTTGCGCAACTTAAATTTATCCGTACCATTTAGCCCAAGAATAGCCAACCTCTGCCCGCGGAAGATATTAAATGACAAGGGAAGCTAAAGATGTACAGCCACATTAAAACTAAAAATTAGGTCTACAGCTAAATATATAGTCTTTTTTTTCTCTTGGCTGGGGGTATTTTAAAAAAATACGAGCCTTAGACTACTAAATCTAGTCTTTCCAGCTCATTTTTCATTTCACCACCTGTTTATACGTACTGACTGACGGGCCTTAGTGGCTTTAATACGGAAACGACGTACGAAGTCCATATTGCATTCAATCTCGTCCGAAATCCACTTGACCTCCCGTTGTCACTGTCCCTCACACGCCTCCTGCCAGGCAAAAAACTCGGAAAGTATCACTCTGACAAAATATGCTTGCGTGACCCAATTGGAACACGTGGGTACCCACCTGATCTAGAGCTAGTCTCGAGCCCAAACGTCAGGATGCCCTTGTAGGCCAGCAGGAATTCCTCAAGCCACTCCACGGCTTCCAAGTCCAGATGATTAATAGGCTCGTCCAAACGGAACATGTCGGTGCTAGCCACCAATAACCGGAACAACTTAGCCCATTCGCTTCAACCATCAGAAAAAAAACTAATAAAGGCTGGGTATAATCCTTCATTGCGAACCCGAAGTCGCTCAAAATAGCGTAATCGCAATACTCAGGACGATAACCATATGACACCTCTAGCCGATGAGTTAGTTGGGTGAAGCCATGGCAATCGCTAACTGCCTTAGCCGCCTCCCATTCACGTCAGAAATCATGCTAAAAAACACCTCCTAGACCCAGGCCACCAGCAGCCAATCCAGTTCCTCACTAGTCAGTTTTTTTGGCGTTATAACAATGCGTGCCCCCAAGAGATAATTAGCCATCATCATCTAGGCCAATGATCCCGACCAGAAACTTGAATAATGTAGACACTTACTCCGCGCCGTTGGAGCCGACCACAATTAGTCGGACGTCAGATGGAACTTCTAAATAAGAATCCAAAATAAATCGTGGTTGCCATAGGTTTTACTAGAATTCTGCAAAATAATTTTTTTTTGTAATGTCTAGAATTAAGGGAACGCAAGGGGCGGTAACCATAGGGCTGTTTAGGTATATCCCAACCACCATGTTTAAAAAATAACACTAATTATCTAAGCAATATACAATAGAAAGATGCCTATATGAATCTCTGTGGTTAGGAATGGGTAGCTAAAAATCGCCCAGGCCAAACTGCTAAAGATCAAACAAAATCACGCTATAAGAACATACCAAGAAACTACCCCTTCGCTAAATGAACCTTTTGCATACTATATCTGATAATGATTTCAGGCACCTTACGCCGACATCTCGGCCGCGGCGACGATCCAAGGTAACTATAATAGCTAAGAGACAACCAGCATTTCCATGAAAAACACTGAGGGCACGAATCTGGTTTAGCCCATCCAGAATCTTAATACTGTAATGAAGATATATTTGTAGCTTGCTTCGCCTGGGTCTTGGCTCAACCGACTAAACTTAATCGATACACCTATGAAATACACTAAGCCCGATGCACAGCCTCAATAATGATGAGGGTAAACTAGCAGCCAACAAAAAAGTCAATAAAGTCGTCGTATAAAAAAACACATGATGCGCTCGGTCCTGCAATGCTCATTATTGGTGGCCATGTAGAAATGATCCCTTCCCGCCAGCCTTCGGGTACGATATCTTACACCGTTCTACAGTTTTACTCAACAAGGATGGTGTCATAGATGTCAATGGCCGCGCCACCTATAAGGGTCTTGGCAAAAAAACTTGTGGCCTAAGCTTACCGGCTATCTTTTTTCAAGATCTTAACTGCCTTGGAGTATATATTTTTTTGACCAATGGCATCGCCGAACAAGAGGCAGATAACCACACGCATAGAATATTATTTAAGGATGGTTCCTCGAAGTAGAAATTTAATTTGTGCTGAAAAATCCTGATCAAAAAACAATAACTAAATAGCCTTGAATCACTCGTGGCCAGCGGCATCCAAAATCTCAAAAAAAGATCACAACAAAGACACTAGCATAGGATCGACAGCGCTTGGCTAGCCACATCACGTCCAGAATATCTTTCTGCTCCACGCATATAAAGTCATATAAAAAAATACAGGCCCACATATGCCTCCGCATATCTCGCCACTTGGCGACATACTAAGACGTCCATGGTAACCTCTTCGGGTTGACATCCAACTCACCAGAGCGACTCGCTCCAGGCATAGATACAGCTAACCGTGTCAACGCGTAGCCCATATTTCGCCTAGCCTATAAAACCACTTATCGAAACGTGGATCCATCTCAGCCCGTCAAGTAATACCGACGTTATGCCACGCAAAATATCCTAACTATTAAAAGGTATTTAATTTTGAGACCCAAAAACGCCCGGAATGGCTACCAGTACAGCAATTTAAAATTGGCCTGCCCTCTCTAATAGCATCAGACCAACTTCGACCAGTCGCCTTCAGAAGACTTACGCCAGGTGTGACAACTCCGCCCCGGAGCGATCCGATTCCACACTAAACGCCTCTAACTCCCGATTCAGACCAAAGTCTGATATCCTCCAAGGCACATCATTTAATATTAACCGGCCTCATGCAGAAATAATCACCCAAGTAACCGCGAGCAAATAAACGTCCAGACAGCAGACCGTCTAAACTCAACTATCGACGTTGTCCGCAACACTATCTGAATCGTGGACAATACTGCAAACCACCTGTAGACACCTAACAGGCCATAATTTCGTGCTCCTCCGATGGCTCTCAGCGATGCTCGCATCGATATAATTATCCATTAAACTCAGAAGCGTTTACAGAGGAACCTGAATCAGCCTACAATATTATAGGAGATCTCAATTAAAGACGTAATCTTGGCCGCAGCATAGAGACTACATCAGACGAGATAGTCAATCAGGGCATACACGTCTCCGAATAGGGCCGCAGAGGCGGTTAGTTCAAAAAAAAACTTCTCCATTCATCTTCGTCACGGCTGGACCAATATGATTTTATGGGTCAAATTGGCCCGATTGTTATATCCCCCCCCAGCATACCATGGCACACAAAGTATGACAGTTATTCAAGGTATATTTACACAAAAAAATACCAGTCCGCCCGCAGTAAGCAGCTCATCATGAAGGTTAAGATAGACTAGCAAGTCACTGCGATGCCTATAGTTAGAATGGGACACCATTTTGGCCGCGTCGATCTCCAGCCCATCGCCATCGCGCAGCTGTATCGCTACCTCGCTTACTTTCAAAACGTCAAACCATATTAAAGCTGTTGCGGTAAAAAATACGTACGGAAGCTATCGGCCATCGCTGCGCATATATCCACGCCCAATATAACAATAAGTGTATACTTACGTAATAAGTACGGTCAAAATTATTTGACCACACGAGCACCCACTCAATGCCATACGCTTGATATAGACCGGATTCAGGATATCATACGTCTATCCAGATCGTTCCAGTCCATAGTAATAAAATTAGTCCGATGATAGTAATGGCATCGATGTGATCGCCCACCATATGCGCCTGGCTCTTAAAAATCTATTAGCATGTTCCTTCACCCAGCCGTGCCTACCTAAGGCCGCACTCCAAGCGCTAAGGAACCTAAAGGCCAACTTATCAGGCTCACTACCACCCGGCTCTATGGTCTGACTGTGATAATAATTACAAAGATCGCTGAATTAAATGAGGCCAGACTCGAGTCCGAACGGTAGACCACTCTCTCCAGGCTACCAGTGCGACTAAAAAATGCAGCCAATAGTGGAGATAGCTCGCTCGCCCTAAGCTCAAGCTGTCCGTATATATGCCCAGGCAGGACCAGCATGTAGATGATCACCAACTAAACCAGCGTCCTTTTTTTTCGCGCTGGCCCATGGTAACGCCAAGCAATTATTCTTCGATGTACAAGTGATGCCTAAAATGTAGGCTCACACGGACAACGACAAGATATCATGCAGAATACGGAGCGGTAATGCATTAGGATATTTGGAGACTATGAGAGCTCTCGTAACAGCAGCAAACGGCGACGGGGCAGGATCAGATAAGTGTAGACCGGCCCCGAAACAATATAGACTAGAAGCATCACAAAACTAAGAAGCCGCGGCTGAGAGGCTACAAGAACAAAAATCAGTATGACCATGACCATAGTGCTGAAAGGATGCGCCTTAATGATGCCATACTCCTTGAAAGAAACATAGCGAATATGGCTAACCATAAGGAAGGAGAGTACGTAGGCCAACACTAGACAGGCCCAGGACATAACCCTAGGCAGCCAGATGCCGGGTAAAAAAGGAGAAAAAAGAACCAGAGTGGCCGGCAGGCAGGCTGCAATAGGGATTGGTAGACCAACGAAGTGCTTCTTAGCTTCCCCAGATGCGCTCATTACGTTGAATCGAGCCAACCGCAAAGCGCCACAGCAGACAAAAAGGAAAGCAGCCATAAGCCCCAAACGACCAAAACTATCTAACTTCCAGAAATAAAGAAGCAGGGCAGGATTGACGCCAAAAGCTATGATATCGGCTAGAGAGTCATACTGCATGCCGAAGGCAGAGGTGCTGTTAGTGAGTCGGGCCACAGTCCCATCCAGGCCGTCTAGAATGGCGGAAACGAGAATTGCCATGGCCGCGTATTCGTAAAGGCCGTTGGTAGACCAGACCATACCAAGAAAGCCAAAAAGTAGGCTAGTTGTAGTAAATAGATTGGGAAGTAAATAGACCCCTTTGCGCAAAGGCCTGTCTTCCCGCAAAGGGATATCAGCCTGTTCAGGCCTGTCATACATATCGCACATACTGTGGACCTAATATACCAACAGCTATCCAGATCTGCCTAATAAAGCGAGCGCCACAACGGCTAAATTTCCTCAAATCGACCGGCGGGCCAGAATAGTCTGGCCGGCCAGGACCTTATCGCCCACCCGGACAGACACTTCATACATGCGTGGAAGGTAGAGGTCAACCCTAGAGCCAAA
This sequence comes from Desulfovibrionales bacterium, assembly GCA_965112965.1. Taxonomy (GTDB): domain Bacteria; phylum Desulfobacterota; class Desulfovibrionia; order Desulfovibrionales; family Desulfovibrionaceae; genus CBCOTE01. The sequence goes on from CBCOTE010000022.1 coordinate 139,314, forward strand.
TTGAATGAAACCGAAACGCTGCCCACGGCCGAGCTCATCACCTTCCTCGGCCCAACATACAATACGCCGAGCGATAAGACCAGCAATTTGAACCAAAGTAAAACGCTCCCCCTCAGAGGTCTCTAAGGCCAGGATGCAGCGCTCGTTGTCCGCCGAAGCCTTATCCAAGACGGCGTTAAAAAACTTGCCCGGGTGGTAGACAATATGGTGGACGCGACCGGCCATGGCCATGCGATTTACATGTACGTTAAAAACGTTCATGAACACACATATTCTCAATCGATCCTGCCCACTCACAGGATCAGGCATCAATCCGATCTCAATAACTTTACCGTCGGCTGGACTCACGGCCAAACCCGGTGCTGTGGGCACAACACGTTCAGGGTCACGAAAAAAAATCAAACAGAAGGCTGTGGCTAACAAAGCGACGAAGGTGACGACGCCCCAACCCAAGGCGGCAAAGGCCAGAGTGGCCAGGATGGCGAACAGAATAAAATGCAGACCCTCGCGACAGATTGCGTATGATGGTGCATGCATAGGGAACGATCCTCCAAAGCGACAGACTTGCCGCGCTTTTTCTATACTTAACTCAACGTCACGGTCGGTGGCAAGTCGGAATCACAACTAACCACCCTGCTCCTGCCTCTGCCGCTGCCAGACTTAAATGCCGAAGTAAAAAAAACTAAGAATGAGGCTACCCGCCTCAGTATTCGGCAGCGCAACCAATCTAAGGCCCACACAGATAGCCATGGCCTTATTAATAAAATATTGACGAAGAGCAAAATCTAAACCAGCGGGCTAAAGTAGCAAGACATACGCAGGGTCAAATACAAAACGCTCAAAATTTCTACGACGATGAAACCGAAAGTCATATTGAGAAATGGACTCACAGACACAGCAACCAGCACAGCGTTATTCATGCACAAAGAGCATGCCGATATTAAATTCAAAATATACTATAACTTAATATTGTCGAATGGGCAGACTTTGTCGCACACCAGACATTTCTTATTCTGCTCTTAGGCCAAATATTTGTTGAGCAGAATAATGGCCGTGTCAATCTTAGCTGGATCTTCTCAAAATTTTATTCAAGGACCATGAAGACGTCAGTATAGCAGGTCCAACCAAAATAGTACAAGCTACGTTCGCAGTAGCTACGGCGTAGGGCTGCTACGGAATTAAAGAACCCGATAGGGCGCAGAATAGACGAAAATTATAGATTATTAATGAGGCAGGCTTTGGTGACAATCCCTGCAACGCAGGTAAAGGCCCAAAATCGTGTGCAGGTAAGACCGGCTTTAGGCTAGATAGAGTAACTCAAGGCGAGCTTGACCATATATTCGGGAATAGCCGAGCCCATAAAGCCGGTGACCTATAGCAAAGCACTACCCATACTGACTAAACTAGAGCATGGGAAGGCCCGCAATCAGTGGCGAACACCGCGACGAATAGTTCCCACTAGGGAGCTGAGATAGACAAAACGACGATCGACAGGTAAACCAAAGACCGCTAATAGAAAAAAACCATAACCTATACTAGGCACACAGCCACGCAGGTCTCGCATGCAAAGCGCTCGGCTTAGTTAATTTTACCATTTCCCACCCGGAGGCAACACCGCCAGCAGGCACCGCAGCGGATGCAAGCCTAGAATGCAACTGCCGGCGGTGGAAGCTAAAAAATATAAAATAAACAGAGACACTAAAGATAGAGATGCCAATACCAAAAAATACGGGCTCAAGCGAACTGAGAAAAAGATTACGGTAAAAAAGCACGAGAAAAAAACTGTCCATCAAAAAAACGCGGAGCATCTTGCGCTGAACGATTTTTTTTGAGGCTCGCGGCCCAAGCCATCAATCCAATAAAAAAAACCGCACCTATTTTAGGCCTCAAACGAAAACGAATGGCTGCGGTACCGTGGAAACAAATCACACAAAAAACATGACATGGCCGCAAAGACCATAAAAGTGTCAACGTGCAGTATCTATAGTCCAAAAATAGATAGCGCTTAATCCAGAACAAGATCAGTTAGTTGACCGAAAGATCATCAACAAAATACCATGGTATAGCCCAGCTGACTAAATTACGACGCACGCAGCGGTCAGACAGGTCCACAATAATGTCTACGAGACATATGTATCAATTAAAAAATATAGCCGGTTACTAAGATAATAAAAGTAAATCGAGCTCTAAGCCCAGACTAAACAATCTAAATGCAAGAAAAAAATATTGGGGATGGACCAATCTGTCAAAAAAAGAACCATATCGAACTCGCATAATATAAAAACGAGACCGAATCTATAAAGTCTAAAATGCTAAAAAGTCACATAGCCGAAAGAATATACTGGAAACTGACATAGGCCTAGTTGCCGATGGCCTCCTTGACCAGAGCACTGTTATATTCTCGCTCTAGTTCAGCCATGAGCTCACACACTGAAACGATCTGCTCCACCCGATAAGCGTTCTGGCCGGCAAAAACGAAACCACGCTTCAAGTTGCCTCTCTTGGAGTTCACTAGGGCCATAGTGATGCAGTAAGGTGCCGTAACTGGATCGCAAGAATGCAAGCAGTGGAAATGACAGACACCTGGCACCTTATTGCCTTCCCCAACCGCCTCCAAAAAAGCATTACTAATAGCTCGACCAGGCAGACCCACCGGGCTCTTGATGACCACAAGGTCCTCAGACTTAGCATTCAAATAGGCCTGCTTAAAACGTATATCGGCGTCGCACTCATGGGTGCACACAAAGCGCGTGCCTAGTTGTACGCCGGCTGCACCCATCGTGAGATACTTATGGATATCAAAACCGGTGAAGATACCGCCGGCAGCGATGACCGGGATGGGTTTGCCAGTGGATCGAGCAAAATACTCGACCCCAGCAATGACCTCGGGCAACAACTGCTCTAAAGCGTAGGCCGGATTATCGAGATGCTCAGGCTTGAAGCCTAGATGCCCACCGGCCATAGGACCCTCTACTACAAAGGCATCCGGGGTACGACCAAAACGTAAAAGCCATTTTTTACAGAGTACCGCCGCGGCCCGAGCTGAAGAAACGATAGGCACGAGCTTGATTTTACAGGATTCGGGCAGGTAAGAGGGCAAATCTAGAGGTAGGCCCGCGCCGGAAAAGATGGCATCTACCCCTTCTTTTACCGCCGTGGCCACCAATTCAGCAAAGTTGGTCAGGGCGACCATAATATTCACACCGAGCACCCCGTCAGTCTTCCTACGGACAGCGCGAATCTCGCCCTGCAGAGCCCGATTATTGGCCTCAACATAATTGGAGGTAAAGTCGGGCTGGAACATGCCGATACCGGCCGCGGCTATGATGCCTATGCCTCCGGCATCGGCTACGGCCGAAGCCAGTCCGGAAAGTGAAATGCCAACCCCCATGCCACCCTGAACGATCGGGGTGGATACATGCAGGCTGCCGATGGTCAAAGAAGGAAAAGACATATAGGACTCCATAAAAAACCGGCCTCCAGGGCCTGTTCCATGCGGATATTCACAGCTTTCATAATAAAATACAGCCGCATTGCAGTATCAGCCCAGCGCATCCCGATAAAAAACGCTCCACTCCTTACGAATAAGTAAAAAATATACGAAAGTTAGAAGTCTATACCACGCGCAGCGGCACTAGTAAAGTGTCCTCGCATGCATAAAAATGCCAAAACCGCTGGTTTAGCTAAATGTCTAGTATCCTCCCGACTCCCCCACTGGCATATTAGGAAACGTACAGGTCCAGATAATACTCGTACTGTCCAGGATAAAATCAGAGCAATCGTTATTATAAATACCTTAATATGCCCCCACGGGTCAGTGCCGTGGAAGGCCAGACATATTCCGTGTAGGGATGGCGGCAAGACGGAACAAAACATCATCTCTCTGTGCAAGGCCTATGCGATAGGTCCTCATGGACCGAGCATGATGAAATAATAAAAATCTTTCTTCAGTATGATACCAAAAAATAATTCGGCCCAGGAATATCTAATACGTAAGAAATAGTCCGTCCGCCATCTATCCATACCGTGAGATTATCCTACGCCGCTGCTGTCCAGTTCCATCACCAAATATTTGGACGACTTATCGAAGAGTTACCATATTCTAATCTTTTAAAATCTATCCTCTCGAAAATCAAAAAAATCTCCATTCTTTCAAGTTGACGGTTTGATTATGGGAAACCATAACATAACTAAAAGATAGTCCTCCACCAGGCCCATCATAACATTCATCAGCACGTCGGTCTAGTTTATCAGTAAAATCATAAATAACTTGGTAAAGGTAAAAATCGACCTCAAACTCATTCTAGACACAGCCTAGGATCGTATCAAAGTCCTACTACAAGCCCGGCGTCGCTCTCTGGAAAGATATAGACCTCATAGCGAAAAATTAAATCCGCATAGCCCAACCGGGGAACTGCCTAAAGGGCTCGCACACCAGCATCTGACAGAACTATCAAAATAGATGGCTCAGGACGACGGCTAACCGCTAGAGCAGCCTTCCCGAACCAAAAAAATATACGGCTGCACCTTTCAAACTGAAGTAGATACAGACCACGAGTCTTTGCTAGGTACAGTGCTTGATCGCTCCAGCATGATTAAATAAGGTCCTGCCCAGGTTAGTCTTCCTGCCTATACACTACCATCAGTTGGTCTTAACCTAGACCAGAATTTCCGCCGTACATCCGCGTTCATATCCTAATCAAGTTCATATCCTAATCAAGTTCATATCCTAAGAACACATCAAATGCTAGTCCACGCGATAAACCAATCGTAGAAGAAAAACTTTGATATAATCAAACTTAGTATGCCCCAACCGATCCGACCCATATTTAGCCAAACTGTACCTCCGTGTTCGGCCGAGTAATTTTACCGACCTGAACTGTGGTATACTTTTTTTTTGCGTACTGTTACCATCAGCTGACAGCTTTTTTGCATATCTCGCTCTATTCTAATGGTCACTTTATCCTCCCCGGCACAACCACTCAAATAATAAACACCTTTCACATTTTGGGTTGAGACGAAGGTGGTAACGTTTAAGCTTCCGTCGAAATAATCCGCACGGCTAGGTAAAATTAAGAATATAGTTGAAAAAAATAATTTTTTTTGTAGCACGCTGGCTTATGGTAAAATAAATCGTATTCAATAGTACTTCAAAGATGCAAGATAAGTTCTTGCTATACAGCTCCATGGCTAACTAACGGCACCGCAGCCAGCCAACATACCTACCAATAATGTTTCCAGCAAAAAACAGCGTTGCATATCTTCATAATGCACCAATTCTCAAATGAACCACACATGTTTTCAGGTTACCCCGATACCCCCATACACTTCACCGCACAGATCATAAATCAATCCGGAACGCAAAAAAATTAACTATCATAATATTAGCTATTCCTGACTAAAGGTTAAAGTCTTTGTAAAGCTTTAACTTTTTTTTGTAATGTCGCCTCCCCACAGCCTATAATATATAACTATAAAACTATAGGTTTTCAGATAGCACCACAGCCAAGTATAAATAAAAAATGTAGCATAGATATTTCAAGTATATGAACCAGACAACTATTGTCTACTCCGCCATTAGAACTTGCCGCATAAGAATTCGATCAGGCCTAAAATCATATCGCCTTGTTAAAAGCCCGATACAACTGGTCCACTTAACCAGATTCAAGCCTCAATAACTATTAGAACAACAATCGTAGAGCCAGGCGAAGCCAAATCAAACCTACTCCAATAAATCTTTCTACCCACTTATAGTCATAGAGGAACAAGTATTCTATAATTAGTGAAGAGATCGAAAAAATATAACTCACCTGCAGCGTCACCAAACAGATATCGATACCACGACTTTGACCCCAATTCTACGTACATTGGTACTATCCGGAATTGATGATATAGTTTTTTTACATTGGCCTTTGATTACATACAGAGCGCAGAAACGTGGCCATCTTATATAAAAACCGGTGCAGTCTATCCAGACCCAATTTGCTCACCAAATAAAATTCTAGACCTTGCCCACAACATTGGCGTACCTCTTTGAAGACATAAGATGGCAACTAGAGCAGCTGCCACCCTCCCCTAAACAGGCATCAAGCGAGTAATTAATAATCACGATATATGTAGATTTTCACTCAACAAAAGGCTGTCAGACAAAGGAAGTGCATGAGTTTAGACAAAACAAGAGACAGGACGCCCTTTCTCCACAAATATATTAATGTCACCGCTGACAAATGCTACCAGATTAATCATTCTAAATAACGCAAATTACTAAAATTATGGAACGCTATCTAAAAGACATAGACGCGCAACTCGGAAGTGATAAATTAGTTCCCCACAATTAAACTATTTTCTCCCTTGCGCTGGCCTCCTCATTGTCGCCTGTACGGCTCTTATCCGGTCTCATTCTGTTATTACTCGGCATGTGACTAGCATGGCAAACTATGGGGTCGAATCCGATCTTGGGATGAAACGTAGAGACGCCCTTGCATCAAGAGGAGAAGTCGATTAAATAAAAACTACTTCGGGTCGGGGCGTAGCGCAGTCTGGCAGCGCACCTGCTTTGGGAGCAGGGAGTCGCTGGTTCAAATCCAGTCGCCCCGACCATTTAATTACAGATACTTGTGATATATTTTAAACTTACTTCATTAGCTTTTATGATATCTAATCCATCCGTCGACTATTTTTTCAAGACAGCAACAGAACCATGACCAGCCCCGTTTCGTCCTCGAACAGGGGGGGCACTACAGGTGGATAACTGTAAGATATAAATAGAAACGCGAAGTCATAGCCAAATCGATGCCAAACAAAAAAAATGCCGCTATAAAATTAAGGTAAAACACGATGTGCGTAACTACAGTGTATCCGGTGTCTATTTACTTCGCCGTTATGCCCGGGTTCTTACTGAACTAATATATGAATCATTCGTTTACCCTCGCGACCTATTCATACTCAATTGTCCTGGACATGGCTGACGCTTTCCTGCGGAACTCCTGCACAATGTTAGAAGCGCTATTTTCTTGATCTTTTGTCCAGAATAGTTATTCACAGCACGATTATAATCCTCCGTGTTTCTATTTACTGGGCAAGTATTTTTTTGATTCCCCACTGCGGCCTAGATTCTCAAAGCCTCCCAAAGTGTAAACCATAGAGCAGCAGGACGCATGAACTACCGGAAGCCTTCCGTCGCCAGCCTTTGCTAGAACGACCGAGAAGGACTAGTCAATATACTTATGCGAAGCATAAACGACGATAAAAAAACGAAAGGGCATCTCCTCGCCGCATGAAGGTCCGAAATGAAAAAAAACGACCATCAGTAATTACCTAAAGCCGTAAGACTGAGGATATATGCCACTGAAGCAGAATGGGAAGGCCAAGAAAACCAGGCCTAACTATCTTTTGAGGAGATAAAATTGTTAACAACAGAAGCTAACAGCGACCCTATGGCTCAGAAAAGTTCAATGTGGCATCAGGACGGGGATCATTTAAGGACAAACGACTCCGCTGGGCGGACTCGAACGGAGCAGTGTATATATCAGGCCTGGAAACCACTCCAGGAATATCTCATAAGCGATGTTCACGATACCGCCATAAACTTCTGTTGACCTCAAAAGGACACTACCGCCTAGTGAGCTGATTCAATATCTACACCAAAGCGCGGCGCGTGACATCCAGGATAAAAAAACGCTTTAAACACCATATTGCCATTTTCTCAAGGCATCACATTCACTAGTTGTTCCTTTATGTTATAAAGCTAAACAACTATTTGATGCAATCAAGGCGTCTCTTTATTCTCTGATTTTTTATACTTTTAAGTATAATAAATACCTTTATTACTAATATTTTTTTGTACTGCAGCTACACCCTCTTAGTCCCAGCAGTATACTACAAAAAACATAATTATTATTCATCTCCAGGATAGTTCCAGTACTATGTTATAATTATCAATAGTAGTATCAGGTGCCATATGGGAACCACCAGACCAGATCAACCTATTTTTTTATCAGATAAACCAAGACTTACCATATAGAATATAATGATGGTTCTTTTTTTTGAAATCCCCATAAAGAAATTTATTAACTTATTCCGTTTTTTAGCTAAATTATCAAAAAAAACTATAAGAACTAAACAGCTATAGCTGGCTAAGGTTGATTAGACAAACATTCCGTTCAACTTTACGCTGCCTCTACTAATACTGTTCCGGCTCTGGCAAGAGGTCCATTAATTATAGCATCCCATGCATTTCTACCGGAAATAACATGCTGGTTGTGGCACGCTTTTTTTTGGACAGCACCGGGAGATGCCATGAGATCAAATACTAACTCTCCAGAAGTAGGTGTATAACTCTCAGGCAATTAAAAAACTAAGCCGCGGATGTATCCGCTGCAGCACGCCATTAAGTACTAAAAACTACTTCTGCACCCGTTTCATTGTCTCAGGCATGCGGGAAAGCAACCAGTTCTAGACGATAAAAAAACAGTGTAGCATTGCAACTTGCGGTACAGGCCGAAAACGTAATCGATATACACTAATCTACCAATTGACTATTTTTCCTTAGAATCACTATCGTGCAGTTACAGAACCTATCCAATAACCTCGACCGCCCGGAATAAATGCCCTCAGCCTAGCCACGTCAGAGTTTCAGGATCGAATACAAAAGCCTGCCTTGCAGTCAGCCGCTCTTTCTATATTATAACGATGACGGTCTATGCCAGAGAGATTCGCCGCCAGCATGCGAAGCCCAATGAATATATCTAGACCAATCCAAATTTCAAGCCAGTAAGCCTTACCATCAGACAAGGTTCTCAACTTGAAGGCCGCCCAAATATGCTCCAGGACCTAAATGTGATAGATCTAACACATAAAAACTGACAAACAGAAAGAACCCCCCCCCAGACCTGCCAGCCACTCGTAGGCTTCCCACGCTATCCGCCCGGAGTATTCGCGATGCCTAAAGCCTGCTGGTATTTCACCAACCAGCCGAGCCTTAAAACCATGATGACTTTGCACAGACTACGGAATAATCCGGCACCATCGCAAACTATGGCAGCTAAGGCTATGGCTCGGTGCGCCATATCACACAAGTGATCATTCAACTACCGATTATAGTCTGATCGTAAAACACTTTTTAAAAAAGTATTACACAAAAAAATACAGCTGATCTTACATCGTATTATTGTAATTACTCATATATTATAAATACTATGTATATCTAATAATACTCGATATAAATTAGTAATAGCGTCTATGCAGTATATATTTTTAATAATGCATTTTTCTAATACACTGTACGGCAAAATTTGAATCACCCTGCGCGATAATTAAGTGCTAATAGAAGAAGTCGCCCAATGTCATCCGTACTCCGCTTTACCAGAAGCTCCAAAAGCAGAGAATCGCTTAAGTGGGTTATAACGATGGCGCAAGGAAGCCTCTGCACCAACGAAAACCTGGAATATTGGTCGGGTCTGGATCGGGTAAGTTGGATTGCAAGTACGGCTGAGCGACGCGCTTATTACGCACAGCTGAGGTATGGAAAAAATATAGGAAATTTTTTCCAAAAGATATCTGCCATCTCACCCTACTACGATATTAGAATTTACCGTATTTCTTAACGAGATTATATTAGGATTTAACGGTATCCATAGTTTAGAATGAAATAGCTGGATCTGCGTTCAGCTTGACGTCCTTGGCTTTAACAATTTAGACAAAGTTGAGAAGATGTTAGCCACAGAATAGGTCATTTTTTTGCCACCAGAATGTCAAGGACATAGCAGTCAAGCAGGTGATTTGTCTACACACAGAAAAGATTCAGATTTTTTTGGCATATGTACAGGCTTGCCCAATGGATTAAAAATCTTTTTGTGGTCATAGATACAGTGCCTTGCTAATTGTAACAGCTAAGCTATAAGCTAGCAGGCATCATTAGTCTGCAGTGTAATTTTTCTGGAATAGACCAGAAAAATATAAAAAGACTGTAAGCTTTAAGGATGAGTTATATGGAAAAAATTTTACCGCTCAGCTCGTCCGACCTAGAAGTGACGACCGCGTATTTCAACACAATAGAATTAAACTATCCTATTTAAAAAATGGCTTATTAAAGATTTTTATTTAGTCTTTACTGCAAAATTTTCTACAAAAAAAACGTCTTAGCGTATAATCGATTTACAAAAAAAATAATCAAAAAAAAATTCTCCAGTCATAGTTACCTCAAAAAAAATATATATGAAAAACAGACATAAAAAAACTTCAGGCACAGTAAGAATCAGTAGCGTATTCGAACTATCTATTGCCATCGCCTATACTCTGGGGGCTATTATTATCGTCAAAATGGACGCACGCCATATACAGTCAAAACATACCTAGGACAATAAGCTCCCAGACGATCAATAAAAAACTGGCCTTAGCGCATAAATACCTAGACGAGACGGAGAATATACCAAAAAAAATATCCCAATCCAGTCAAATTTAAGAAGTATATAGCTAATTTTAAAGGTAATGTGAAAAGCATAAAGTCTTACCATGGAAGCCAAGAAGACTATGTACGCTATTGAGTAAAGCCGAAGAACTTGAAGTAGCGGCCATTGCATGCCTGAAGAGTTGCAACGACTTACTAAAGGCTAAAAATCTTTTGAATAAAAAAACTAGCTAAGAGTTACTGGCTATATAAATCAAGGACTACTTTAAGAATATTAAGTTTGTCAAAAGAGTTCTAGCCTTGGACAATAGCATATATATCTTAAGGCTATGAAAGCCAAAATTTTAAAATGATCAAAAAAAAGATAAAAAGTTTTCAAATCGATTGAGGCGATAATGGTCTAGGTAGCCAAGGTCTGCATTGATTTACCGCTATCCATGAGGCCATTAGCAAACGCTAAGCCGCTATGGCTAGGAAGCTTGCTGTCTGACAGAAGCTAGACGATGCAAGTAATAAATTTAGTATTACATTTAAATAGTGCTTAGAGATACTAAAAAGACGTTCTGGGCTGACGCGATATAAAAAGATCACTGACAAGGCTGTAGATAGTTTATCTCCAATGATTTTCGTCATCTTTTCGTGAGTGCGGTTTTTTGCTACCTGTTAAATATTGTTATCGTCATATTACTCAATTAGGCTATCACCTATTGATGTATAAGGTGATGAGTTTCATCGTGGATATGACTGATAGCAACTTTGCTAGGATCATGGCTATTGACCAAAAGGATAAAATCGGAAAACTAGTCAACTCGCTAAATAAAATAGTGGGTAAGTTACGTGATGGAAGGAGTGCAGGCTTCATGTAATATACGGCCTTGAGCCCCGCGATCTGGTTATCTCGGTTCAAGGGCATAAACTAGACGCCATTGGGTAGACTATTAGAGTAAAAAATAGCCCCTCCGTGTAAAAAATGAACTCCAATATTCATCAGGATGTCAGAGAACGTGCAACATACGCGGTAGATCGCAGTTAAAGCTTCTAAGAAATATTATGAAGATGTCAAGACCGTAAAGATCGTGGTGACCATGAGGTCATCCTGAGAACAATTTTCATCGTCTAGGAAGTCATCTACTGGACTGATTCTGTTAGCCATTAACGCGGCTATTAATGTCATCCAGGTTGGCGAGCACGGCAAGAGTTTCGTTGTTGTGGCGACCGAAGTGTATAATCTGACCAAATTATAGTAATGCAGCATAGACTGAGGCCAGCGAGATATCCTCTGCCAGTATTCAAATTGATGAACAGGCCAGTGGGATGTTCGTTAAGACCATGCCGGATGTCCAGTGGATAGACAAGATAATGCAAGAAATTGCCGTGGTCAGCAACGACCAGAGTGCCAGAACCAAACAGATCAATAATATTACCTATAGGTACTTAAGTGGCGGGCCGCATAATTAGCAAGTCCATGGCGATCTATCGGAAGATCCGCCCTGCTCTAGGCCAGTATTGACGTCCAGGCTAAGAAGTTCGTTGCGTCTAAAAAAGCCGTGATTTTAGAGCAGGCGTCTACGATGATATTTTTTTGAGCAGATTTATACCGAAGGTCGCTCTAGCTTAGCAAATAGTTATCATCATGCTCTGATCGATATAGTTTAGAACGTGATAGAAAAAAAGAGATGATTTGTTTTCGCACATCAGAATATTCGCTGATGCCAGTTTTATCTTGTGGTATGGGCAAATAGATGATAAATTTTTGTCACTTCTAGAAGGAGTTAGCTGTAGTTTAGGTGATAGCTGCCTAGATGACAGGTACTAGATAGACCAGGCTTGATATTGGCCCGTTTAAAAAAAAAGTTCTCTTCATTATTGGGTAGAGGATCTTAATGATACAAGGTCTGTATTTTTTTGGTAGCAGGACATGCTGTCGTAAAGGGTTGTTGTAAGTTTTTTTATTATTGCATGTAGGAATTATGGCATGCCATGTACGGTCATGGTATGACTGTGCTGAATAATAAGATTTATAATGTCAGTATTTTTAGGCTATAAGCAGATATGTCATTTTTTGGTAATCCGCTGAGTAAGCTATCGACACAAATTTTCAGATGTGGGTATCTATTAAATTAACCTGAGCGTGGAATTCAAAAAACAGGTCTACATGAACTTTAAACAGAGTGCCTTTGAAATCATTAACCATCCAATTGGCCATTAGTGACAAAGGCTTCTCATAGATCAAGGACACCAACTTCTGACTGGCAAAAAATAACCTCAACAAAGATGACTATTTTTTTGACCTCTGCGTATTGTCGGAATCTCTAAATCAACTATATTGATCGGAATGAATATTTTTTTGATATTGTTTTTCGACTAGCGTTATGGCTGATAAATATTTCAAAGGTCAAGAACGGAATATCTACCAGCTGCAATCGTAAGTCTTCCACAAAGAGTATGGACTCCGGCGTTGGTGTGGTAATTTTTTCTTCCGACTCTGTAGTCTGGTGCGGCGATCGCGAATAAAATGAGAGCCAAGAGGCTTACGTCATTAGCTTAAACTGTTTTGTTGCAGGACTTACTGAATTCCCCCCCATAGATATCTTCCTGGCGACCATAGGCCTTACCTTGCAATTTGGTATAACCATAGCTGTGGACTACCTATTCGGATGTCCTGAGAATGTGGTTCCGCAGCCTTAGTGCCAATCTATAAGGGATGGCCGATGTATAAGTTTAGGCACTAGTCGGTAACTATCTTCACTTATCAATTCAACGAGACTTAGCCCTGCTATACGTGACTGACTACGGTTGGACTCATGTTATCTGAGTAAAATTTTATGGCTACAAGTAGTTCCGTCGCGATATTAAATAAGTGCAGTATGTCCTTGTCGCTATGGCTAAGGCCACGGTTACGATCATCGACTCCTGCGATCAAATCACCACCGGTTATTTCAGGTGCGTATTTATGTACCCTAGTCATAGTCGGTCAGCGAAGGATTCCAACGGATACTGTAAACTATCTTTGACAGGCTTGATTCCAGGAGACTTCCTGTGTCGGCCTGCTTCACGACGTGGGCAACACCGACGTGCGCGACGGCTGTTCGTTAAGACCTAACCAGTTTTCTTGATTTTATCAGGAATTTGTTGGCTTGCACTTAGTCCTAAGGTGAATTCCACAGTAAGTCCTGAGAAAGTATCTGCGCCAACTGAAAAGTATCAGTAAACCTTGTGGTCTTATCGGATTTTTCACTTCTTTGGTGTAATTATTTGTCAGATAATACTTGAAAGTAGCTGATAATGAGGTTGCTATCCTCACTGCGGATGAGCGCGAATATCTTCTCAAACCCCGATAATCTCATTATGGATGAGCGCGCGGATCCATCGCCATCTCCTGGTGAAAGTCTCTACATTCTGCGTAACATTTCCTTTAGTGTCTACTTTTTTCAATATTCCCATCATACGTAACACTATGGGCGATTATATGGATCGAGTTATCCTTGCGGAGATTACACCGCGAACGCCATGTATCTTTTATCGCGGATGTATATGTCTCTCTGCGTCACGACAGCACTATAGGAAAGTACTTACTTAAAAAAACATGACTTTGCAACTCTCGAGTAGTGGGGGCCCAAATAAGTAAATTTATTAGTCTATAGTTAGTGTTTTTTGTTGGGATATTTCATGCGAATTAAAGTCTCCACATCTGGCCAGGACAGTTTTCGGTTAAGGAGTATGTTTTGACTCGTCGGATGTCGTCATCAGTGTTTTATTGGAGTAGCTTATCCCTCCTCACTTGACGCTGTCGCTGCTTCCAGATTATCGTATCTTAGATATTTTTTGCTCGAACTGTCAACTTCGCGAAAGGATACATCTATGCTCACCGAAGCTTTCTCTAATTTTGCCACCTGGTACCTTAACGCTACTGGTTATTTAGGTGCCATTATATTAATGGCTATGGAATCTATGATTTTTCCAATCCCTTCCGAGACAGTCATGCCATTCGTCGGTTTCCAGGTGGCAGATGGCAAATGGAATCTGTGGACCGCGGCAGTCACTACTACCGTTGGCTCCCTTCTTGGTTCTTGGCTTTCTTATCTCATGGGCTACTACGGTGGCCGGTCTTTCGTACTTAAGGTCGGCAAATATTTTTTTCTAAACCTTCATCATCTTGAAATTACTGAAAAATTCTTTAATCGTGGCGTCGGTATCTGGACCATTTTTATCGGCCGTTTTGTCCCAGTCGTTCGCCACTTAATCTCTATTCCCGCCGGCGTTGGTAAGATGTCCATGTTCCCTTTTCTCATAGCGACTGGCATTGGCGCTACAACATGGAATAGTTTTTTGCTTTATCTTGGCATACTTCTCGGCGAACATCGGAATGTCATTTGCGTTTATTCTCGTACTATCGATATTATTATCGTTCTTTTTTTTCTTGTCGTCGTTTGGTGGTGGTACTTTAGCCACCGCAAGCGCGTTCGTACGTAGTGGGAGTCCGAAGGCAACATCGACTGGATAGTGGGAGAGTTTTTTTAAATTAAAAAATTGTTTCTTCTATTATTTAATGTTTTTATTATATATGCCGAGGTTCCAGATGTTTTATCGTGGTTTACGGTGAATAGAAGCTATGTAGGCATGATCTTCGGCTATCAGTGGTATATTGGCGCTATTAGAATATATATTGTAAGTTGAGTATGATCGAACACTGTACTGCAATGCTAAAAAAAGAAGCTGCTTGACACCTTAGGAATTGAGTTAGAAAATATCGGAGGCGAATAGATTGCAGTTAGTGGTTTTTTTGCTTTGTCAAGACTGAACTTGCTATATAATTTTATTGATAAAACAGTATTGATGAGCTAGATGGATGTAGATTTATAATAAGCCTGCAGTGTAGATCAGCTAGGTGCGACTTTTATTTCTTTATAGAAATTTCAAGGAGTTATCATTTTTTTTAGAGTAATTAAGACAAAGCAGTGAAGATCCAATTGTCGTGGGCAAAAGGATTAGATTAGATTAGTGCTGACCATATATGTAAAAAAAACTATAAGGGCGATAGATTTTGTGGGTGTTATCGAAAGCGAAGAAACTCCATGAGGCCTTAGATGTAGGAACCTTAGGAACTTGATGCCTAGGTAGGAAGTATAATGTTGAGTCTGTCGGTATATTAAGGTGTTATGTCGGTAGTTATTCAGGCTGACACTGTGAAAACTGGCTTTAGGTATCAAGAAATGTCACCGATCCGTTAGCCTATATACTGAGCTGGGCAAATGATGATTATTTTTTTGTTGTCATTGTTGTAGATGGCCTCAAAGAGAGCGTAAGCTGGTTTCTAACCTAGTGAGTGGGGTAGGCTGAGGGTTTTACATTGTCGGCGTAGTTGCTGACAAAGGCAGATTGATGAGTCTTAATGTGGCTAAGGTAGTGATCTAGATTATGACGCTGGAGCATTGGACTGTAGATATAGAGGTGATCTTCACTAATTTTTAGGGCTACCAGGCAGGGCGATGGGGTAGGATGAAGGGCAGAGAGACTTGGGGTTCGGGTCTGAGGCCGTACTATCTTGGTCTAGCTTTAATATCGGGAACGCTACGGTTAAGATAAGATAGACATTAAAGTTATGGGTTTGAACAGGTCCAGCAACCAGTGTTTAACGCTGTTGACGGAGTGGTTTTATATTTGAGGTCTCCCAGCTCTCCGCAGGCTGGATGGAAATATGATAAGCTTAAATAACAATATATGAAAATTGACATCCTGTGCGGCGCGATCTGTCAATAATAGGGTGGATATTAGGAGGAATCGAAAAGAAGAATTAGAGGGGCGAGACGGAAGAATGGCACCCATCGTGTCTAGTCCAGGGCATATACGTTTTGTAGTTGGGTACGATGGGGTTCCTATAATGTCGGTCGGCGTCGGTCAGGCAATATTACGTTGAGTTCAATCATCTGCATGGAATCATGGTTGCCAACACGGATTTCAATGGCCTCGGGATCGACCTTGACGTACTTGCAGATCACCTGCAGGAGCTCCTGTTTGAGGATAGGCAGATAGTCGTGACCGCTGGTTTCCACACGTTCCTGGGTGAGCAGGATGGTCAGGCGTTCTTTGGCCTTGGCTGCGCTCTTCTCAGAGCGGTGCCGTTTGCCCAGGAGTAGGTAATCTAAGAGCCGTATCACGGCTTTATACCAGCCATAATTTCAGGCTGATCATTGTTTTACCCCGAATAGCCGGACTAAAAGTCTCTTGCGTTCGGGCTTAAGGAAGCGATGGGGAAGGTCCTCGCCCAGGAGTCGACTTACGGCGTCGAAGTAGGCCTGAGCTGCGTTGGACTGATTATCAAAGACTACGGGTAGGCCGTCGTTGGAGGCCTGCAGAATGGCTTGACTCTCGGGGATCACTCCCAGAAGCGGCACAGCCAGGATTTCCTGTACGTCCTCTACTGAGAGCATCTCGCCGCGCTGGACGCGGCAAGGGTCGTAGCGGCATAATAGCAACTGGGCGTTCACTGGTTCTAGATTTTGCTCAGCACGTCTGGTTTTAGAGTGCAATAGGCCGATAACTCGGTCCGAGTCACGTACCGAGGAAATCTCTGGATTGGCTACCACTACGGCTTGATCGGCGAAGTACATGGCTAGCATAGCGCCTTTCTCGATGCCGGCCGGGGAGTCACAAATAACGAATTCGAACTCTTTACTCAACTCAGTTAGCACCTGGCCCACCCCTTCGCATGTCAAGGCGTCTTTATCCTGGGTCTGTGAGGTGGCCAGTACATAGAGGTTGCCCACGCGTTTATCTTTGATGAGCGCTTGGTGCAATGTGGCTTCGCCATGGATGACATTGATGAAGTCGTATATCACTCGGCGTTCGCAGCCCATTAGCAGATCTAGATTACGCAGCCCAACGTCGAAATCCACAACTACTGTACGGTGGCCGCGTAAGGCTAGTCCAGTGCCGATAGCCGCAGTAGTAGTCGTTTTACCTACTCCGCCTTTGCCTGAAGTCACCACAAAAATATATCCCACGTTTATTCGCTCCTGGCCGTCTTGGCATCAGGTCACTCCTGCACTAGCCTGAGTGGTTCCCTTATCGGCCGCTGCCGGCATGAGGCAGCCTGCGGCAATATAGTTAACATTATACATAGGTTTTCCTACGACGGCAAGTGGTATAGCTCGACAGTCTGCTCTTTGGCAGTCCGTTAGATCCCGACGTAGGCAGCCTTAGTCGTCACCTCCATAGTTGGAGTACGTTTATAGCTCCTAGCCCAACGCCTTAGATGAACTTGTTTCAATGATTTCACCCTCATCGTAATTGAATCTCGACGTCTATATGACCAGTGACGTTTGCTTGGTCTAATGCTCCTTTGTAGCCTATGCTGATCCAGGAAGATGAGACCATATTTTTTTTGTGGTTAAGGAGAACATTTCAGCCACGTATATCTACTGCGACTACTATGCTAGGTCTGTCCTGTTGATTTTTTTGATGATCGTGGATTTGCTGCCGCTAGGTTTATTCCCTTTCGGCCGGAGTTAGTTGTGCAGCTCGAGTAGGCCGATCAGCTCCTGCGTTTCTTCTATTCGATGATTTTTTCACCTTTGAGCTAGTCTTCAAATGGTATACCGGTATATATTGGATACTGCTACTTAGTCCTTTTGGATATAATATTTTGCATTGAATTATATACTGTGGATTTGACAGAGTACATTTTTTGTAGGTGGTGCTGCACCTTCATCACTCGCCTATCTTTATCTAGCGCTCTGTGCCTGTTACAAAGAACAAAGATCTAGTTTTCGTGGCATACTAACCTTGCTAGTCAACTGTATCCTGGAGGAAGGAGTAGCCTACACTAAGTTTACTGTCCATACTTTAGCTGGGGTGCTCGTTTAGCTACGCCATCTGGCTGGCTTCCCTCACCGTTACACTATCGTTGAGATGAGGTCATTGTTGGTGCCAATATTTATCTTGACATCCCTGCCCGAGGCCGTCCTGAGCGTCATGAGGTCTTGTTTTTTTGTCAGCGCTTGAATTACTATTAACATTTTATCGGGCCTATGCATGATCTAGTTAAGTTCTACGCTCAAATAGGCCTCTATTGACATACTTCGGCATTGCTGCCGCTGGCAGTCTATACATCGTGACTCTCCAGCCCTTCGACATTTAAAGTTTTTATCTATTGGTAGCCTGTCTATTTTTTAGCTACTACGTTACGTCGTGGCTATAAACAATCTTGGGCATGGTCTCTGACGAGCAGCTAATGGACCATGATATACATGAAAAACGTGGTGAATATCGTTTTCTTATATGCGGCTGGACTATTGCGACTAGACGCTGCCGATGTTGAGAACAAGTCCTATACGGTCTATATTCGGAAGTCGGCGTTGATTGCTGAGCGAGGTGTGGCTGTACGAGTTCTGTTCTTTTCCAGTCGGTATGCTGATTGCTTTTTTTGATGGAGTAAGTGAATTTATCCGGCCGTAAGAGGTTATAGATTTCGCGGGGCGACTGTTTTATCAGACTGCCAGGTCTGTATTGGTGGAATAAGATATCCAGGCGCATAGAAGAGGGTTGTCCTGAGCCTGGAGGTTAGTTGAGGATGAAGGCGCGCGGGTTGACCAGTTTGCCATGTACTTCTACCTCGTAGTGTAGGTGGGCCCCAGTAGTACGACCGGTCATACCCACGTAGCCGATTATCTGCCTTCGTTTGACTATCTGGCCTAATCTGACTGCGAAAGATTTGAGGTGTGCATAATGTGTGACTACGCCGGATCCGTGGTGGATATGCAGCAAGTTGCCATAAGCGCCATCCGGATAGGCTTGAGTGACTATCCCGTCGGCTGGGGCAAAAATTGGGGTGCCTACGGCGGCGCCGAGGTCGATACCTTTATGAAAGTGTCCGTGGCCTCGGAAGCCGAATCCGGAGCTAAAGCGGCCCCGGCATGGCCAGATGGTAGGCAGTTGGACGATTTTGAGCGGCTTGGACGGATCGGTTTTAGTGTATGGTTTTTTTTCGACTATAGCTTGCTCGGCCAGTTCGTTCGCGAGTTGATAGATTAGCTGCTGCTGGAAGACTTCGGTCTCGGCCAGGTCCCGGCGGAGAAAGTTGATCTGGTGCATTAAGGCGCGCATTAGTATTCGCGGTTCTAGGAGTGAGATATCGATTTTACCAGCATCGATTTCGATTAGCCGCAGCAGGCCCTCTTGTTCTTCCCATGAGACTTTGTCGAGCATGAGCATGATGCGCAATTTGGCCGAGAGGTCAGCGGTACGGCCTGCTTCGGCTTGGATAGCCTTGAATTGGGCCACACGTAATAGCAGTTGGTCTCGTTGCCGGAAAGCGTTAGCTGTTATTTTTGCTTCTCGTTCCTGAAGATCGTGGATTTTTTGGTCGGCTATGATTAGGCAACTCAGGCTGCCGAAGAGTACGCCCAGTATGATGGGTAGAAGTACGGGCAACCAGTCTGGATAATGTAAGCAAAAATTGGGCTCTTCCAGATTTTTTTGAAATACGGCGAAAAGATATCGATTAAAGAACATGGTGGGTAGGGCCAGAAGGCAAAACTTTAATGGATGGAGGGGTATGGGAACGTTGCGTCGTAGCCGAGGCTAGTGCGACAACAGTAGTTAACTGATACCATGTACAATGCCTCGGGTGGTTATCAATCTTGTACTATTCTCTGTATGCCTTGATTGTTGCATCGTCTGGCCTGGATAAGGTTGCATAGACCTACTTTTACGGAACGCCCGACTGGTCAGACGTTCGCTGGGGAGGTATATATCTTGGTTATGTCTGGGGCCTATGACCTAGTATCAGTTTTTTTTGGTGATTATGAGGTTGGGGTGGTTATAGAAGCCGGTGGGCAGCTTTTTATCCCGGGTTCATCGTTAGTCACACCAGTATAACGTTCTTCTTGCTCACCTCGCTCATTTTGCCGAGGTTGGGGCTGATCGAGACATGGTCGCCACTGTGAGTGGCTCTTTATAGATTGTCAACATAGTCGGTGAAGCTGGCATAGTCTGGACGACCATAATCAACGAAAGCCTGCTCCTAGCTATGCACTTCATACTTCCATAATGCTTCCAGTCGCGGCCATGAAAATTTTAGGCGAGTAGTCCACGGCCAGTATGTTCCATTTGTTGTGCTGCTGTCCCTATCCGCGCGTGGGTTTGGTTATAGTTATGAACTTATTTAGAGCAATCTGCTGAATGTGGCTGCATTGGCAAGATTATTGCATTTGACAGCTCAGTTGATGTGTCCCTTGCTCAGCGAATTCGGCCTGGTGGTCTATCACATTTTCGGCTTGACCTTGGACCATATAAATATACTATCATCAAAAGAGGTTTAGGAACATCTGCGTTTTAGTTTATGTTGCTCCGAGCCATACCGAGCCAATCTAGTCGATTCCATATTTGCGATTAATATTAAAAAAACATACGTTTATTGCTTATTTTTTTTGGACGATCTAGTTAGCCGGATCATCTAGGCTGTGGGCATCTGTGTTACGTGGTGCGGCCGGATATAACGTAATAGCATCGTCTGTGCATGTCGTGCAGGTGGCCAACATTAAATACGGTCCGGCATTTCAGTCTAGCCTGGCATAGGGCATTGACTTGGGCTACCGGAACGACTTCTTTTGTTTTTTCAATAATCTGATTTTTTTCGTACTGTTTAGTTTTTTCTTGGGCGATGTCCTGAGCTTCCTATATTTAGTCTCGCATGGCGTTGAGACGCCACGCAATACAATGTGCGTAGGGAGTTGCCAGACACTCTTTTATCTTCCTGCTAACCGTGGCTGAGTGTATATCATAGTGGTCAGGCCAGGCAATTTATTACCGACCACATATACTGCAATATGCGAGCAATAGGTGGCCGTTTTGAGGCTGACCTTGATCATAATTTGGTTAAGTTAGTGTATGTTGAGTGGTGATATTGAGTCAACGGCAGGGTAGGGCTTATGACTGACCCACAGTCTGTGAATTAAACAGTGGAGGGTAGCTTCGGCATGGTGACCCATGATTCACGCAACTTCATCGTGCCGATATGGCCGATGCGGATAGTCTTAATTGCTGGTGCCTGCTAGACACGGGCTGCTAGTTCGTAGTGGCCGGTGGGCGAGGTATTAGCTCGTCTATCTTGCTGGTTTATATACAATGCATCGGCCTTAAATGTAATGTGGGGGGGGTCTGCATCAAATCTTGGTCGAGTTAGGTTACGTCCAAGAGAGTTTTTATTTCATGTTTCTTTCCTATTTAGTTCTTTTTATGACTCCTTAATTTTAAGCTGATGAGCTAGGGTCTGATTGATGTAGAGCATTTCTAGTTTATCGGGTTATGGGTGGAGATGGTATAGGCTTTGGTAAGGTGAGGCATCTTTTTGCCTAGATCGGTCGGAAGAACATGGGGAGCTCCGGAGGAAGATAATAAGGATGGTTTAGCTTGGAGGAGTCAGAACCGCTGCAGGTATATGGCTGGGGCGTCTATAATAATTGTGGTGACAATGCTTAAGAGTTCAGGTTTTGGTCAAGAACTGTTTGAGAGAGTAGGAAGGCTAGCCCATGGTGCATGTTTAGTACCTCACAGTCGAATCGATCGGCGCCTGTAGTGGTATCGTCCCAGTCGAACCGAACGGACATCTATCCCTGAACTGTCAGCATGGTAGACCTAAAATATTTTTGTTTTTTTGCGCTGAGCAAAGTCGATCTGCTGCCGCCTCAATCTCGGCTAAGAGTGTTTCTACTTTGTCATCTCGGAAAAAAATGGAGTGTGAATGAATTTTAATTTTCGGGCTAATACAGCGCTTTAGTCCAAAAGCTAATATCTTTCATTTTTATGGATAATACTAAGCGGTTTTTTTGTCCGTGGAAGCTGAAATTTATTGATTGATCCTTACCGAGCATCTGGTTATACCTGCGTCTAATCGTCTGGCCGGATGTCTATATCTTTTGTACCTTCCAAGGCTGCTACTTGCCAAAGTAGGTGCATCTCTATTATAATTAGTTGCTTTCGATCTGTAGTGTATGGCGACCAGTGATGATCTTCATATACTCCAGCCGCGCCTGTTTTTTACTTTTGGCCTGCCGAGTTAGAGACTTAAGAGTTCTTTTGGTCGATTTTGTCTGGCCTGGAGTCTGCTACTTCTGAGACACGTTTTTCGTTACGTCCGATGAGACGACTTTTCAAATATTGCATGGTATTCTCTGTAGTATTAGCCACTCTGATCTTCGGATTGGGGTTGGCCGTATATCTATGGGCCTCCAGAGATTTACCGGGATTTCGTAAGGTTACGGATTTCAGGCCGCCTCTGGTGACTACTGTCTATGCCCGAGACGGATGTATTCTAGGCTACTTATACCGTGAAAAACGTTTCTTGACCTCTCTGTCAGAATTGCCAGAGTATCTACCACGAGCTTTTTTAGCGGCTGAAGACAGTGATTTTTATTCTCACGAGGGTATTGATTTTACAGCTATCCTGCGGGCCACCATCAAAAATTTGCGTTCGTTCGGGTTAAAGCAGGGTGGCAGCACCATCACTCAACAAATTGTCAAACGGCTTCTGCTCTCATCGGAGAAAAGTTTTGAACGTAAGATAAAGGAAGTCATTCTATCCTATCGGCTGGAAAATTACTTGACTAAAGATGAGATTCTTACGATCTATCTCAACCAAATTTATATGGGGGTCAAGTCCTATGGCGTGGAGGCGGCAGCCCGTTCCTGCTTCGGTAAGCATGCCAGCCAGCTGGATTTGGCAGAAGCAGCAGTCTTAGCCGGTTTGCCCCAGGCGCCTTCGCGTTACGATCCTTATCGCGATCCTGAGGCAACTAAAGTTCGGCAGAAATACGTACTCGGCCGCATGCGTGAGCTGGGTTGGATCACTGCAGACCAGTACGATCAGGCCGTGGTCGAGCCGTTGTATTATCGGAGCATGGATGATATCTCATGGAAGCAAGGGGCCTGGTATCTGGATGAGGTGCGCCGCTGGATGATAGATTTTCTCTCCGAAGACAATCAGGAAAAATATGGGTTTGATTTGGGCCGCTATGGAGAGGACGCTGTGATGGAGTCTGGTCTGCATGTATGGACTGCTGTGGATATGGCGCATCAGGCTGCGGCTGAGAAGGCTGTGCAGGTCGGGCTGGAGGACTACTCTAAACGCCGCGGCTGGCAAGGGGCGATCCAGTGCTTGGCCCCAGCTGACTGGTGTGCCTTCCTGGCTCAAGGGCGTGTCTCAGTAGATTTACTGGCTCCAGGCACCTGGGTTAAGGCCTTAGTAGTTAATGTTACTCGATATGGTGCCCAAGTTAAGGTTGGTGACCGTGATGCTTTCATCCCTGTGGAGAGCATGCGTTGGGCGCGGCCTATTAACGTTAAGCTGGCCGCGGAGCAGGTGGCTGCAGTGACAGACGCGACCAGGGTGGTCGCCGTTGGGGACGTAGTTTGGGCCTCGGTGTTTAAGCCCTCCCATATAGGATGGGAAAATGAGGCAGAGAAGAGATTGGCTAAGATCAAAGATCTGAGCCATGTGTTATTGTTGGGTTTGGAGCAACGACCTGAGATTCAGGGTGCTCTTGTTTCTATCGAGCCACTTACTGGTGAGATTCGGGCCTTGGTGGGTGGCTATGCCTATGAGTTTTCGCAATTTAACCGAGCCACCCAAGCTATGCGCCAGCCTGGTTCGGCTTTCAAGCCTATTGTCTACTCTGCGGCCATAGATGCCGGGTTTACACCGGCCTCGGTGGTTATCGACGCACCCGCGATTTTTAGCCTGGAGGGAGGACGCACCTGGAGCCCTCAGAATTTTGAAAAAAAATTTTTTGGCCCCACTTTACTAGCCACGGCTTTGGCTAAGTCGCGTAACCTGGTAACCATTCGAGTGGCTGAGCGTATCGGCATCAAGAGGGTCATAGATCGGGCCAAAGCCTTGGGCATAACCTCGCCCTTTCCATTTAATCTGTCAGTTTGCCTTGGCACCGTGGCGACAACCCCCATCAACCTATGTCAGGCCTATACGGCCTTTGCTCGTGGGGGCACCATAATTAAGCCGCGGTTGGTTCTGGGAATGAAGATGGCGTGGGGCGAGACACTGCCCGTGCCTGGCCCTGAGGTGACTGAAGCCGTGAGTCCACAGAATGCCTACATTATCACGAGCATGCTCAAGGAGGTAGTAAATCGGGGTACTGGCTGGCGGGCCAAAGAACTGAACCGTCCGGTGGCCGGTAAGACTGGTACCACCAATAGCGAGCAGGATGCCTGGTTTATGGGCTATACGCCATACCTGCTTACGGGTGTATATGTGGGATTTGACCAGGCGCAGCCTATGGGTAGGCTGGAGACAGGCGCTCGAGCAGCTTGTCCGGTTTGGTTAAAATATCGCAAGGCTGTTGAGGGCGCATATCCGATCCAGGATTTTGTCCAGCCGCCGGGTATTTCCTTTGTCAATTTTAAGATTGCGGGGGGGGACAGTTATTTTCTACCATTTAAATCTGGCACAGAGCCATACGCGGTTAAGGCACCAGTCAAGGATGGTCAGGGCGATGATAGCGAGTCCGGCACGGACGAAGACCTATTTAAACAGATGTTTTGATTCCTCGGTGTAGATGAGATATTTTTTTAATAGAAGAGCGTCAAAAAGTAGTGCAAAAAAATACGGTCGTCAGCTGTTTAAAGAGTAATGTGTGCATAGATATATTCCACAGAATCGTGGCGGCGTGTATCGGATATGGTACCTCAGATCTACATATCATCTAAACACGCTGTTACCTTTCATAAGAACGGAGTCTATTGTCTACAGATAAACATCCTATATACACCTGGTAAATTGGCGAACTGTCAAGATGCTTAAATCTCGTTATTTAACCATCATTAAGTGTTTCTAATAAGTCAATAGACGTCTTTTTTTTGTGTCGGTATCAGACTATGTTTAATATTATCTTAACCGAAATAATCTTATATTTTATCATTTTTTATATTTATTATCTTATGGTAATAGTAACCTGAATATCCGTTCAGCCCTACACTACGTCTATTAATATAAAGACTGGCTGGCGTTATTCCAAATGATGTGGACAGTGCACAATTTTTATTACTAATGTTATATTCCAGAAAAGTAAATGTTTTCATGTGTATCGTTTTGTTAACATGAAAGATCTAGCGTAGTACTGCTTTATTTTTTTTCAGATGACCTTCATGGAGTAGCTCAATCTTGATACATATTTTCTCAGCTCAGAATACGGTTTACTGGTTGTCTGTATCAAATATTTGACATCATTATAGTCAATTAATTACGCAGATCAGAAAAAAATATACGATGTACCATGAACATCGCTGAGCCCAACCGCTTAAGCTTCGGCACTCTATATGTCGCGCTATCTCCGAGTAGACGGCCTACAGCGTTTATAACATCTTCTATTTTGCTCATATACAACTGGAGCATATCAGTTTGCATGTCGTTTCTAGCTACGCAGCTCTATGGCTATGAGCAGCATCTTTGCGTAAATACGTTCTCATTCATCGATGACATCGTGTCTTTTGGTATTGTCTGTTATAATATATTCAGCTTGACCATTATAAAAAACTAATCTTCTCAGTAAGATGAATAATTTTTAGCTCGCCTACGGCGAGCTTCTGTGTCTCAAATTATGTTAATAGATTACTATTTATAGTTTGCTGTGTAAAGTTGAGCATCGAGCCGGAAACCGTAGTGTCGTAATTATAGTGAATTATATTCGCTATTTTCGCTATTTTTGCACACGGCTAACCGCAATACGGTGGTTCCAGGCAGTCGTTAGTTTGGTTTAAGATTAAGGCGAGATGGGCACGAGGCGTTTTCGTGAAGTTGCTAGTTTGTATGTTCGTATTTAAGCTGCCGCCAGCTGTATGGATCTGCTCTTGAAATTTTAGAATAAACGATGGTCTTTTAACAAACTATATAGCCATGGCTGGAGCCCTTGTAGGCGCTAATATTTTGTTTTAGACTCTAATGTCTTTTTTTGGATGTGATCGTTTCGACTGCGAGGCTTAAGCTATGCGTGATCAGCGTTTGCGTTTTATTTCGATAGTCTATTGTATAGATTAGTAGAAATTTAAAATATCGCCCGATCAAAAAAAAATAATCATGCGATACGTTGAATATTTTTTATATGGGATCAATTATGTTGAACTAGCGCTATGAGAGTATTAGTCAAATTATTTTTTCTATCATTTTATTTTATTAAAAATATTATCAACATTTTTATATAAAGGCCGTTTATAGTTCAAGTTTAATAGGCTCCTGTTTTGAGGATAGTTTTCAGTGAACTCAAAAATCCTATTCATTATTATTAACATCGTGGCTAACGGTTTATATTACACTCTATGGGTTCGTGGCTAAAGATGATAAGAATCTATTGTTAAAGATTATGACCAATAGCATGCAGCGGACAAAAAATCAGCCGGCCCAGGAGTTTTGAGCGATTGGCACATGGAACGCGAGTGACAGATCGTTCGTTATTCTGAGAGGGTGAGGTATCATAAGGTCATGAGCTTGCTAAGCTATATACGTATTTGTAATATGAGGCGTAGCCTATGGAGACTGTTTGATCCAAATGCGGCAATGCTCCATTGTGTGGACGGTGACAAAATCCTAGAGGAACGGCTCATAGTATATTACAATGGCCGTGACTATATATTTTCTATTAGCCTATTCATTCACTGTCGGAATCATGCTCAATAATGACAAAATCAGCATCACTGTCAATTGAGTCGTCAGTTTGACTCTGTTTGATAAGCACGTGCTTCTGGTTAATACTGATATTTACAACTAGCGCGCCCTCATGCTTGGAGTCAAAATCAGCTAGTCAAAATTCTATTCTTGGAAGAGTCTATATTGATCAAACTATAATTACTAAGGCCTGCAATAATAGCTTATGCTATTCGTTGGTGAAAAAAAGAACTTAGTGGTGATCAAATAATTCATCTTCGTAATGATTACGGCGGTGAGTAGCCCACCTCATTGTTGAGGTACACTAACTCTGGGGGGTATATTTGTTAACCATAAAAAAAGAAGTATCGCTGGAAGGTTTTTTTATGTTATCATATGTTATTTTTTAATCTGCAAGCCTGCTATGCCGGCTTATAGCATAACTAAAATAGATACAAAGGTGGCAAAAAAAAATAGTTATTAATTTAAACAAATTCGTTAACAATGCCCGGGTCGGTGACAGTGTGACATCTTAGTTTCTGTTCGTCAGCTTTAAAAAAAAGATGCAATAAGTATTAATATTAATATTAATATTAGTATTGTTTGAGTTTTTTGTCAGCATTGGCCTCAAAAGATGGTAGTCTTGAGCCGTGAGGGAGTCAAGGGTGTGCCTTCCCGCTCCAAGTCCTGTTGCAGTAGCGCGCGTAGGCGTTGGCTTACTGGGCCAGGACGCATATCATGTATGGGCTTACCATTAAAGCATACTACTGAGATAGCGTCAATGGCCGTACCAATAAGAATTAACTCTTGTGCTTCATAGATTTCTTCCTCAACAATGCCGCGGAATAGGATTGGGGTTTCGTTTTTGATGAGGTTCAGGGCGCGTATGAGTGTGGTGCCGGTGAGAGCATTAGTTAACTCCGGGACTATAATTGTGCCTGTAGCATCCACGATGCAGCAGTTCTCTGTGGCGCTTTCAGCAAGGAATCCGTGTTCGTCGAAGCACAGTGTAAAATCGTAGCCTTTTTTAAAGGCTTCTTGCTTCATGAGAACGTTAGGCAGATAGTTAGTGGACTTAATGCAGGCCATGAAATTTTGTTTGGCCGGTATGGAGGAACGACAGGCATTTACGCCTTTGTCGAAGACCGTCTCGAATTTTGGATGGAATTTGTAGGCGATGACGAAGAGGCTCGGCACAGGGCACTCGGTGGGATCGATGCCGAATCCGCCCGGACCACGGCCTAATAGTACGCGCAAGAGCCCATGATTACGGCCGCCAGCATGGGCGACATCTAGGATAATCTCCCGCATCATTTCCCAAGGGCAGGGTGGGGCCAGGTGGATAGCGTTGGCCGAGCGTTGCATACGCTTCAAGTGTGCGTCTAGCTGATAGATACGGCTGTTTAGGTATTTAATAGTCTCGAAGACACCGTCGCCGCGGTGGACTAAGTGGTCGTCCAGAGGTAGGAGCATGTACCGTGGGTCGGTGCCGATGGCTCCTATGCGGTGCTCATAGAAGGCAAGTACATTGTCTGCACCAGGTCTGGGGGCAGTAAGGAGGCGCTTGAGGTATTCTGGGCTATCTAGAACGGGAATAGGCATGGCATAGTAGTATGTAGTTATGGTGTGAAAAAGCGCGATATTACGATACTGAATATAAATGAAGACTATATTTTTCTAGGCTTTTTGTCAATCAAGGTCGACCGGTAAGGCTGTCTAAAATATATTACCAGGCCGGTAGGCTACTGTCCAATATTTGCAAAATGTCACATGAGGATCTGATTGGTTGCGGTAGTTTGTCTAGATATTAAAATAACTATTGGAAATAGCGGTTGCGCTACCTCATCTTAAGATTCAAAATAGTGGAGCTAGGGCAAAGTGATCAGATTGGGATGAATCACCTGGATCTATGGATCCGAAATGAAGGCAGGGCTGTATTTTTCCGAGTATAGGTTGATAATTAATGAGAAGGCGGTAGGGACGTGGTCCATATTATACCACTGGGTGGCCAAGCGTACGGCTGTGACATTATCGTTGGACCAGTCGACCATCTTCTTATTTTTTGGCGCTTATTGTCTGGTGACAAGACGTTTATTCAGGGTGGTGTGGCCGCCTTTGCCGAAGCGGATGTTAGTGGTAGTGCAGGTTTGTTAGTCGATAGGTCCAGTATGCTGGCAGGGCCGGGATATGTGGGCGCCTCACGGCGCGCGCTGGATCTAGTCGAGTCAAGTGAAGGGCCAGGGTGATTAGTAGAGTGGGTCGGCCCCGGGGCGTCTGATCCAAGCCTGATACCTATTTTTAGATATAATGCTAGGGGTATACCTGTGGTCGTGAGCATCCTGATATCAATTGACGAAGACAAAACTATCTATGTCCAGAGTCGTCTACTATCAGCCAGTCTTTTTTATCCAAGGAATAATTAGTTATATTTTGGTTTTAATACAGCAGGCCGTGGGTGTAGCCGGGGCGCATAAGGTTAGTATGGACTAAGTGGGCTTAAATATCGTGCCAGTCACAGAGATTATTGCGCTAGCGTAGGGCGGCATCACGTATGGATGGAAGTGATATTGTTTTTATCATCAGCGTTCCATATGCTGAAAATTCACAGGTTATTTGGGTTAGGGCTGCTTTTGTTATGGTAGTTTTTATTTAAAAATTACAATATAGTTTAATTAAGTAGGCGATCGTAGTCCGTAGCTTATTTTTGTCTGGCCCTTCTTAAGGGAGTGACACGTAGCTCGGAGTCGGATGACTAGTGTGCCGTTATTTTTTTGTGGGTCAGCCAGATCTGCCTTAGGGGGAAACAGTATAATTTTGGCTAGTTTTATTTAGCTACGGTCGAGCATGTCGGACTATTTATGGGCTGTAAACGAGGTCATACTGTTAATGCACAGCCTAGTTTTGGGCTTATGCGCTAATAAAATAAATCTGCACCAACGGTTGCCCGGGGAATTCTATTGTTCGGCCCATAGCCGGCGATGTTTCTTGGCATTTCTGAGTATATACGTCACACCTAATGTTGATGTTATCTTATTCAATTGTAAGTCATTGTCTTCTTATTGGCTTATTCTACTATTTTTTACTGTTTACGGTGTTGCTATTTTTGGCCTAGATAAGGTTCTGTGCATCCAACTACAGAGCTTGAGAATATCAAACTGTTAGTCAGGCCAGATGATAGTTGATTGTTTTAGCCATGAACTACGACTAGCCGATTCTACTCACCGCAGTAGGTAACTAGAGCCTATGGACTTGGAGCCTCACTATGGGCCGCTTGGTTGGCCGACGGGCTATCGCGGTTTAGTTATCTGGGTTTCATGGATTAGAGATTGGTCGTTTTGTTATTCCGGCCTCTGTCGTAGGAGAGCTACGACCTGAGATCCAAAAAAAAAAGGAATTATAGCCCATCCCAGGTCGTGGTCGAACTTCTACCCATAGTTTGCCAATCCACCTTCGCCGTTGAAACTGACCTGCTGTTTGCCGGTGACGACGAGGCGATTTATATTCATCCTAATAAAATATGGCAGAAAAATTTTCTCCATCTTCACCGCTTGGCTAACTATTAGTTCTGGCGCGTCGGTTGCCGATAATGTCTAGCGTCTAGATTCAGTCGGGGGCAATATTCAGCCCATGGATGCTCTGCATAACTTGTGGCAGCTTTACTCTGGCTGAGTTGGTCGATCTCGTTGTCGGCGTCGGTATGGCGTGTGTCTTTTTTCTAAGCGCGATCGTGGGCCAGTTCGCATAGATTATGAAGGTCCAAACCAGTGTTATAGTTGGTGTTTTAACCAACGACAGCGTCTAAATTCTGGCCGTTAGACAGTACATCTTCAGATTTGTTCAACGTCTAGGCTAGTCAGATTTTAAAGGCTCGAACCGTCACAAAGGGTCTGGTACGGACATGTTGAACCAGGAATGGCGTCTACCAATCCTCGACCTTGACTAACGGGTCCATCGATTGACCGACACTTTTTCCAGCAAGTAGGTGGTTATCATATACTCGACACAAGATGACAGTCCGTGTTAGACGGTAAAGACTGCCTTGATAGTGCTTTAGCCTCAGTATTCGGAGTGGAGGGGTTAGAGGACTTAAGCCTATCCATGGAGAGTGTCGCCCACAGGCCTACTATGAACATTCCTTGCTCATCTGGCTTGTGATCGATTTTCAGCTTTTGGCCTGGACATAGGCCATGATCGAGATATTCGTTTATCGTTTATGGTTTAGATCGTCGTAGCAAGATCTAGTAGGCCACCTTAAGGTAAACATATTAAAGTATGGTGTAAAATTAAATGTGGTCTATTTAAAATTATATTATTATATACTAATAAACGTATAGATTAACACATTTTTTAGATTACATGGAAGCTTAGTTAGGATAGCATGAGACGGCTACACGGAGCTATATGGTGAAGTTTTCCTTATGGATAGAGCATGTGGGGTAGCTATCGTTTTGGACAATGAATTCATGTTTTCCAATTAGCGTGTCGCTGAGCTATAGTAGGGTCAGTAACGGTAGAGATAAATATGTTTTTTGCTGCAATTTTTAAATTTTATAATCTTCACTATGCTATAGCGTTTTGGCGATGGCGTTATGTTGGTCAATGGCATGGGGGTGAGGAGGCATGATGGGCCTTTAGGGTATCGTGGAGCTTGACGCGGTGGCCTGGATTAGTACGATCAGGCTCTATTTGTGAGCAGTTGAAGGAATGTGGCTAAGGTTTTCTTTAGAGTTTTTACTGTTCAGTCTCAGGCTTAACTTTCACAGACATCGCAGGCAAAATATTGTGAATTCATCAGGAATTTCTTGGGAAAGTAGCATATAGTGTATTTATTTGATACTGCCTATCACGTGGGCTTTGTAGTAATTGCCGCCGTTTTTTTGACAAAAGCGGTCATGGCCCAAGTTGCTGATATAAAAAACTACGTATGGAGTCTTCTGAAAAAATAGAAGTGGCGTCGATTAGACTGTCATATTTGTAGCGTTTAGCAGGTCGCAAGTTGGTCAAGACAGAATGCTATGAGACGTTGGTGGCATCTGGCCATCAGCGGTATTAAGTCTATTGTATACTTCAAGGCGATGCATATAGGCACAATGCGGTTATGCCGAGCTTCGAAGTGGGGCCTTCTAGCTTGAGGAAGTGGGACTCGTGAGGTTATGCGATAAATTCACCAGGTATGTTAATGAGTATTTCAGTGCTTCGTGGTTTTTTTTACCAGCTTAAATACCATGGTCATTTTTTAGATTATGTGTGGCCGAAAATTATAGATGCCGACAAAGCAGCGGTGGATATTTGATAATAGCTTAGCAGGTAGAAGTCAGGTATCTGTAAGAGGCTCGAGTACGTTCTGTCAAGGTCAAATAGTTCTAAGATAGCGTAGGATATGATTAATTTTGCTCGAATGGTCGTGTAGGCAGTCAGGTGCCAAATGGTATTAGTTTTAGTCGTTGTCGGTGACGTTTTCTATTAGAGTTGTGGCCTTTATGCCGACCTAGGTGAAGACAGAGCAGTGGCAGCTTCAGTAGCCGTTCGGTATAGCCTTTGCTAGTGATATATGGATCGTATCTGCTATAAGGGTTATTTTGTAGTCTTATATCTATTCCTAGTTTTTACATTACCTGCTATTAGCAATAACTATAGGTTTACACTGTTAAGCAGTGTCAAACCATCTCGTGTACGTTGCCCCTACCCATGAGTTGATTGTAAAAGTATTTACTGGATTTTTTTTGCATGAAGGATGTACTAAATCCTGAGTTATCAGGCATAAGATTATAGACAGTATCGGATTGATCCCCCAGTCAAATATGGCTATTTTAGGTATCGGCGTGGTGGCTGCGACAAAAAAACAGTTATTTTTTTTAACCCTTGGACGAGTTGGGAATATCTCGAGGGAGGTCTATGGAATAGCAAACAACGTTATAAGATCAGATGGACTATTCAGAGAGTAGACTGGATGTACTTGAAATCGAGGGGTCCGATGATGAAAGTGGTTCAGCTGCAGTGATTTGTACTATACGGATCAATATATGGCAGCGTGGAGGTACTTTCTTACTAGTGAGTTGGGCCCGTTGTCTTTTAAATTATGGCTTGGCGGTGGTCAGGAGAATTTGGAATAAGTTTGTATTATTCGTTTACGCCGTTATCCTCTGCATGTGTATGCTGGCAGGCTAAGAGAGGGTGGTTAGCTCCAGTTGGCCCCAGACCGCCATTATACCCCCCAGTTGTAGGAAGAGGCCGTCCACGCCCGCTGGCGCTAGTTCTTCAGCCCGTGCCAGGACGGCTTTAATATCGTTTCGGTCGCGTAATAGATTACCTAGAGCTGTGGCTGTAGCGTCGGCTAGGGCGCCATTTTTGGCACGTACCACCACTAGCTTCCCATGGCCAAGGCTCAGGGAAGGGCCGATGGTGGCTGAGGAGGCGCATAGAGATAAGGGAAAACCTTGTGGAGCTAGGGCCAGACCCAAAGTTACCACGCCGGCTGGGTCGGTCAGCAAACCGACTACTCGGGGCTTAGTGGAATAGAGGTAGCAATCACCGCCATTTTCCACCAGGATGTTGGGGCTGTCGTTGGCGAAGGTCATAGCCACATACTCGGCGATTGCGCCGGCTACTGCGGCCATAGGACCGACACGGCAGATGGCTGCAGCTGCTGCCATCTGCCGGATTAGAGGGTGCGCGTTCTCTGATACTGACACGGGCGCTAGGCTGGCCGCAAACTCAGGGTAGATGGTAATGTAGGCCTTGAGGACGCCGCGTAACCGGAGTACGTATTCTTGGATAGACCAGGCTAGATCTGTTTCGGCTACTACCCAGATATCAGTCTGCTCTACCACTATTTGGAAGGTGGTTTCGCCGGCCTGAGGTCGACAGCGCTGTCGGTAGTGCCGTGTGGCCTCTAGATATGAAAAGTTCGAGCTGGGAGACGGTAAGTTTCTGCGCAACCGGGTCATAATGCGATTAGAATACTATGACTATATTGGAGCGGTCGAGGATTTTTTTAGGTTAGGCCGGTAAAATTTTAGGCAGCGCTACGTCCTCAGTGTCGATAAAGGTGTCTGAATGCTCTTTAGACAGGACTGTGGTCCTAACTTGCACGGGCGTTGCCAGTCTAATGGCTCTTTCTGGGTTGAGTTTAGGTCATGGTAATGGGCTTGATTGTGGGTGAGGGCGTTGGCCGACCTACTCGTCAATGTAGAGTAATTCTTTGTTGTGCTCGTAGAGTTTAAGTGTGAAAGTAGATTGAAAAGCCGAGTACCAAATCGTCTACAAAGAACCCAGTGCAGTGCGGCGATGGTGTAGATATTGCGAGAGAGATGGTACAGTCCGACTTGTAGGCTGGCGTTGAGCGTACAACGGCTTCCATAATTTGTGTCAGTTTAATAGCTCTTCGGCCGGGGTGTCCAATATGGACATATTGATTCGGGTTTTCATGAGTGGTCGACTAGTTGAAATATCTTTTCCACCTGGGTTAGTTAGAGCGCGCTTATAGTGTAGTTGTATATGATATCGCGCTGTGTTGTAAAACCGCGTATTTTAGTGTCTAAGTTTATATATAAGTTTTTGGTTATTTTTTTTAAGAGATTATCCTGGTTTTGATATTAATGACGTGTTTGCCTATGCCTTTGACTTGGAGTTTGTCGTTGGACTGAAGAGGCATAGTCTCGATATTGCTTTGGCCATTATTTATTGGTTTACTAGTCCATAAAACTAGAACTGTTCAGTAAAATAGTTTTGGGCAGAGAGACATAGGAGGCGAATAAGGTTTCCGGATCATACTGGTCCGGGTTTAGTATGCGTGGCCACTGTCTCCGTTGTGGAATACCTATTTGGGCTGGAGTACTACCTACAGGGCCGTTTAGGTATTGCCATCGCCGCGATCCACGATTGCTACTCCCTGAATAACATATCCGGTTGGATATTGGGGTTAGACCGTGGGCGGAGTATTCCCTGGAAGGGCAATTATTTATCTTGCTGTCTCAGAAGGCGAAGCACTTATCCTTGGAGGACAAAAAACAAGACCAAACATCAGAAGACTTTAGAGCGAGAGTTGTAGTGGATTAACATGAGCTCCTGCATCCGTAAGGCTAAAGTCAAGGCGCATATTAACGCGCCCATGCGAAGCATTGATCTCATAAGGTAGAAGATTAGGTCAGGGAGCTGAAAATTTTTATTCCGCCGGGCTGCTGGACAAACGGTTATTGAAGCCGTTGGGCTTACTAAGGGCTATGTGGGGGCAATATACTCATAGCTGATACAAGCTTTACTGTACCTGTCGGAGCGGTAGTGGATATTATGGGGCCAAACGGCGCGAGCAAAACTACATTCTTACACATGATTGTCGGCTAAGAAAAGCCTAATGCTGATACCCTGACCGTGAACAAGAGCATACATCTAACCTATTTGCACCAGAGCAGGTCAGGCTTCATACCTTGACAAGACAGCCTGGGAGGCAATAAGTGGTGCCGTGACCTCATCGTCTTGGGTAAGTATGAGGTTAACTCCCGTGTCTAATTGAGCCGTTTAACATTATTAGCGAGCAGCACAGAAAAAAGTGGTTATGCTCTTAGGTGGAGAGCGTAACCGGGGGTATTTGGCTATGTTGCCAAAAGGAGGTGTCAATGTGCTCCTTCTCGACAAGCCCGCCAATAACCTGGACGTGAATACGGTGCGCGCTATGGAAGATGCTATCTTGAATTTTAGTGGCTGAGTATTGGTTATTAGCCACGAGCGTTGGTTTCTAGATCGTATCTTGACGTATATTATGGCCTTTGAGGATGAAAGCCGGGTAGTTTGGTTTGAGGGCAATTGCTTAGAATATTATGCCGACCGCTGTAAGCGGCTGGGTATTGCTGTCGGGGGAATCCCGCGCCGGATACGCTCGCAAGCTTGTCCGTGTCTAGGGGGGGTCAGGAACCTATAGTATGCTGATATAGGGAAAATCATATGCACCTTCTGCTCACTAATGATGATGGTATCCAGGCCGTGGGCCTGCGGGCAATGTACGCTGCACTTTTGGAGGATGGTCATCGTGTTTCGGTGGTCGCGCCTATAACCGAGCAGTCGGCTGTGGGTCATGCCGTAACCGTAGCTTCTCCTTTACGGGTCAAAGAATTCCGGGAGACCGACTTCCATGGTTATGGAGTTTCGGGTACGCCTGTTGACTGTGTCAAGATGGCCCTTACAGCGCTCTTGCCAGACACCCCGGATTTAGTGGTTTCTGGTATTAACGCTGGCTCCAACGTGGGAGTGGACCTGCTCTACTCAGGTACGGTCTCTGCTGCCACTGAGGCCGCGTTTTTTGGCCTCAAGGCCATCGCTGTGTCACATGACGATTTTAACCCTAAGCACCTAGCCGGCCATGCCGCCTATGTCACGGTCATTATTGCTTACATACCTTGGGCTACACTACCAGAGCAGTGCGTTATGAATCTTAATTTTCCAGCCTGCCCAGTAGAGGAGGCTAAGCCACTTGTCCTCTGCCGCCACACTCGGGCCATGTACAACGATACCTATGACCAGCGAATTGATTCACGTGGCCGCGCTTACTACTGGCTTACGGGTAGTATCTCGGTAGATCAAATTTCTCCGGACACCGACCGCGCCTTACTTTCGGCCGGCCATATCACCCTAACACCATTGTGTTTCGACTTCACCGACCACGATACTCTCGCCCGCCTGGCTGACTATCGACTAGGCAGTTGAAGCTTTTTCTAGAAGACGGCTGGGCTATTCGAGACGGGTTATTTTGATATTGTTAGCATCCTGGATAGAGATGCCGGCCTGTACTTTTACGGTGCCGTCTGGGAGATAGTTTGGTCGGCTCATGATTAATAGTCGGTCTGGGATAAAACCTTCGATATTAGTGGCCAAGGGCACGCCGGCCCATTGCTCCTTGTAGCTCTGGATGCACAGAAGTAAGTTGCGTTTGGCTGTTTGAACAGCAGCTTTTGTGGTTATCAGAGTGCTGTTGGGACTGGCGCCGCCGGGCCTGGCTTGGCCAGTAGCTTCGATGCGAGTGTTGGTGAAGGTGCACATATGGATCAGGGCAGTGCGGGTAACTGGATCTACTATTGGGGCGGGTTCGATAGCAGCTGGTAGGGCTGATTTTGGTGCCTGGCTAGAGGCATAGTCTGAGGCTGGAGTTACCGTCTGTATTGGGTTGTAGCCTGGGACATTCTGTATAATGCCTCGGTTATCCAGGAGGATAGGGTTAGGCGTTCCGGCATGAAGGAGTTGGTCGCGCACCTGTTCTTCGCTGCCCAGGCGGCTGGCTATGACCCGGTAGAAGATGGTGGATCCAACGTTGGACTGTTCAATACTCACAGAGAAACCGTGGGCGGCTAGTGTGTCGCGCAGGCCTTGGGCATTTTCTTGGCAGCCGAAGGAGCCTACCTGAAAGCGTACCTCGCTGGGAGTCGACATGGTGCTAGATGTATTGGTGTAAGCCGGCGTGGCAGCGCCGTAGCTCATGACTGGCACCTGTCCGGTATAGCCTTGGGTGATCAGAGTCTGGTGTGTCGGAATCTGGTGTTTTGTGGCCGAAAGTGGCTTATAGCTGGGTGTCAGCGATTTATAGGCCGGTTGGTATTCGGGCTGGCTAGGCCGGTACGTTGTTTGTGGTTGATAGGTTTGCCCGTCCGGTGACTGTTTTTTTATGATGAAAGTGGCCCCATCAGCTGGGGCTCCCCAAAAGGGGGTGGCTGAGTTTTTTTTGACTCCTCCGTGCGGGGAACTATAGAAATCGTCTCTAAAACTGAATTCTTTGACTGTGGACGCTGGTGGGGGCTTATAGCCTTCTTGGAGTCCGGTGTTAGTGTTTTTTTCGGGATGCTTGGTGCATCCAGTTAGGGCCAGGAGTAGACTGAGGGCTAGTGCCGTGCCTAAGACGCGACTAGCACTTAAGGGGTCGCGGCCTGATCCAAGGTGTGTGGTATCTATTATGGTGTGTGGGCAGCGCTGCGACAAGGTGCAAGGCATGGTAATGTCCTTTTATGCTCTGGGCGTTGATTTTAATTGCGTTGTTTTGCACTTCCGCTTAATCAGCACCCTGTGCAGAGTAAGAGATTTTTGTCAATATAGCATGGCGGTGTAAAATTCCTTTGAAGAATTACGTTTATCGGGTAAATAGGATAAGGTCGAAACTTGGAGAGAGCCGTGGATAGAAGGCCCGAATTTTTAAAGGATAACTATCATGATTGTACAAAGAGTCGCATTTATAGCTATTTTTCTGAAATTCTATGATTGGATTTTTTTAGCTAGTATCTAAAATTCAATTTTAAAAATCGGCGGCAGGCTGAGGTCTTTTGTTGTAATCAATAAAAAAACACTAGACTTGCACTGGTTAATCTGACACAGGGTTAGATATGATCTATATTATAATGTTCTACATTATTATAGGTATTTCCTTTTGTACTATGGGCTACACTAAGCTTTTCTGTGGATGCATATTAAGACTGTGGAATATTGTATGACCTGCAACCTTATGGCCTTCTTCCAGTGACTGCAGCACATCAATAACTTCTTGTGCAAAAAAAATTTCTGGGAGAGGACCAAAAGTTCATTTGTTATTTAAATAGGTACGGATTTACGCCACGGATAGTCACTTTCTGTGGAACGCCAGGGCTGGTATTAGCCCTACGTGAGTTGCTAACCTTTTGGGAAGAGCCAGGCATGGCGCGAAAGATTCCTGAAAGTACTGCTTTGACCAATGGATTCTCTGTGGAAGAGTTCTAGAATATTCTTACCGATGGAGCGGGGTAGATTCGTATACATAGCATGAGCAACGATATTCACCTGAAGAAAGACAGTGCTTTTCTTTATATCCTGATTATCAGACTTATTCATGACGCCCACCGTCTTTCGAGCCTCAGGTATCATTGTTGGTCTTTGACAGTATTCCAGATGCCTTGGAAATCTATCTCGTCAATAGTCCTTCGAGCAACGCTATCACTGATTTGTTCATACGATGGGATTTATTGTACTTATTAAAAAATAGGCCGTCTTCGCCTGTAAGGTCTGCCGGGCACAGCGTCGTGATTCTGGCGGACGTCGACTATTCAAAATGTATTAATGGTACTTCCAGCCATTCTACCGAGACTACCTTATCCATGTTCGCCATCTTGGCGTTCGGTCGGCTGCGGTATGTGAATCATATCTTCTGCTACAGTGGGGACTATTTTTATATTGCTGTTCGGCACCATCTATACGGTATCGCGGTGGTCACGAAAAAATAGGAGGTCGTTTGAGGTGATATTCGTTGAATGCAGCTGCCAGAGAGATTTTTAATAACTTATTGTGCAGGGCTTCATTGATCGGACTGATTGCAATCTATATTTAGCCAAACTAGGTCGGACGCAACCAGGCATAGACATGGATAGTAGTCATCCATCACGTTCATACGTCTATGTTGGCCTATCTGTGGAGGATGGACATGAGGACTTGTCTGCGACGGCAGAGCTGCGGCAGCGGCCAGCTGCTACTGATGCTATTTTTTTCATGGCCGTCTTGATCCGGACTTTATAGTCCTATTGGTTTTGGCTATAGTTTTTCTAGATCATTTTTGGCTTGTCCGCCTGCTTTAGCTATACCAGAGTCTGAACCAACAGTTTTCGTCAATGAGCGGTCTTAGTTCTATTAGTTACCATGACGTGGCCGATATAGTCCGTGTTGCGAGTTGGTTTGGCCTTGAATATTGCCGACGCGGCGGGCCATTTAGCATTCGTTTATTTTTTGGCCAGTTTAGTGCGTCTTTTGTCGGGTGATTGGGTCTTAGTATGAACGGACTAATCGTTGCTTCTACAATAATAATTTTTTTTTAAAGATTGATACTGATCAAAAAAATAACTGGCTATCAGATATTGTATCAATCAGTATTGCCACTATCGTTTTGTTCCAGAGTGAAGAATGAAGTAGGCTAGTAGTGGGGTCCATGCGCGTCTAATAGACTGTGAGTTGGTTACGGGATAGAGTGCATTTAACTGGAGATGTATGATTGCTGTATGGCAGAGAAAAGGCACGTGATACAGTCTTTTTGTTGACATGAAAAAAAATAGTCCTATAGTATTATAAGTATCGATACCAGAAAGAGTGCACTGCAATCACTAGTGTTCGTCGTAACAAAATAGGGAGAAGATGTATGGCGGTTAAGCTAGGCATCAACGGTTTTGGTCGTATTGGCCGTTACTTGGTGCGACTTCTAGCAGAGGAAATGGGAATCAAAGTCACCGTGATCAACGCACGGGCTGACAACTATACTATCGCTCATCTCCTCAAGTACGATACCGCCCATGGTACTTTTTTATCGGAAGTCATTAGTAACTATGCCGGACTTATTATTAACGGTGATCAGATCTTAGTCACTCGGGACGGAATTGGTCAATGGAAGTGGAGAGAGCATGGCATCGATATTGTCGTTGAGACTACGGGCAAAATCAAGGACGCAGATGGCCTCAAGCAGCACTTAACTTGTGGAGCCAAAAAAGTCGTGATTAGTGCCCCAGCTAAGGGCGTAGATTTGACTGTAGTTATGGGTGTCAACGAACATATTTATGATCCGGACAAGCATAACGTTATCTCTAACGCCTCTTGTACTACGAACTGCATGGCATTAGCGGTTAAGGTACTCCACGATCAATTCGGTGTATCCCGCGGTCTTATGACTACAGTACACTCATACACCATGAGCCAGCGTATTCTGGACGGATCGGCTAATGATCTACGCCGGGCCCGGGCTGCCGCGGTTAATCTTATTCCTACTACTACTGGCGCGGCTAAAGCTGTTGCCGAGGTTATTCCGGAGCTTAAAGATAGGCTGGATGGCATGGCTGTGCGTGTGCCTATGCCTAATGTCTCTTTAGTTGATCTGGTGATCGAACTCAAGAAGGATGTCACTGTGGAGAGCGTCAACGCGGCCTTCAAAGCCGCGGCCATAGGCTTATTAAAAGGCAACATTGGCTTCTCCGAGCTGCCTTTGGTTTCCAGCGACTACAATGGCTCTAGTTTTGGTGGTGTAGTGGATGGCCTGTGTACTAACGTTATCGACAAGCGGCTGGTTAAGCTTATCATCTGGTATGATAATGAGGCTGGATTTACGCACCAGCTACTGCGACTTATAAAGCTGATTTGTAAGAACCTATAGCCGAATTAGGAAGGTCGACATTAGCAACCTTCCTAATTCGATCTACTGTGTCAGTTGGAGATCTCTTTGGCTTGGCTTTTTTGTCGTTTATCTAGTGAGGATGCTGTTTAGTTTTTTTTGTTGTAAGGGCATGTGTGGGATATTAAGGCTGGTGTAGGAAGCAAAAGGCGTGTTTATTGTCCAAAAAATATCCAAGGCGAAATAAAAAAGTGGGGTGAACTGTAGAGCAATACGGTGTGTTGTAGAGTTATAGTTGGGCTCAGTAGGATAGATATCGGCTCGGGTAGTTTCTATTCGATAAGATCAGGGATGAGCAAACACGACGTCTACGTCCTATATATTGTGATATCTATTTTTTTAATCAGATAGTTTTCTTGACTTGGACAGATGGTCTCTAGTAACTATAGGATTAACCTGGCAATCCATTAGGTAGGGATTTTCTAATAAGCAGAGTAGGAAATAATTCTCTTTAAGGTTGCAGTGTCGGCGGTTGCGGCAGGTACTTAGAGTATTTTTCCGTTATTGTCTATATAGCTCCTAGGTTTGAAGCGACTCAGTTATCCATCCTGTCGGTGGTAACAGAAAACGTTAAGGTTGGCAGTGGTCAGGATACTGGCAAGGGGATGTGAGGGTACAGCCGGTTGGATAGCGTATTTTTTGTACCGTTATTATCAGTAAAAAAATGACGGCTTTGTATAGAAACTATTTTTTTTGTTGCGGATAACTCGTACATAATTTGCCTGCTCGCACTGGCCTGTGGTTTATAAGCATAGACGTTCATAGTTGAAGGCGGAGAGGATTAGCGGCAGGTACTGGATATACTCGACAGTAGTATCAGGCATTGATTTAGTGATGATTGACCTTTTTAGCTGTTTAGTGTCGGTCTGGCTCAACAACTGTAGCTTATGTTCTTTGGGGTTATAATTATTTATACTCATGGCATTAGCCGAGGAAGATGAGGATGAGTAAGACTTGTCGTCGAGTACGTAGCTGCGGATATAGTTAGCCACTAAGCTTTGCTAGGTGCTTAAGCTGCATGAGGCTGTACAGTCCAACCCTAGATTATATATAGTTATCTCTGGGATCGTAGCATCTTGTTTTATCCTTGCCCTCGGCGTTGACATTCTTACTCAAACTTACCTTGCTCTTGCCATATCTTTTTTCCGTTTTTCTCCTGGTTGATTTTTTTGCCAGAAATACAGTGGACCAATATTTTTATAGACTGTCCATAATATTTTTTTATTGTGGAATAGTTTGGATAGGAATTTCAGACAAGAGGAGAGAATGATCGTCATGGACCTACATAACCATACTTACTACTCGCACAGCAGCGATTTACTAGAGATCATAGCGTAAGTAGCCATTATCAATGCACTAAAGTGCTCGGCTTCACCGAACATGACTCGCGGCCGATTTGATTTGAATATCATCACGAATATTAAGGTACTATCCAGGCTAATCTACCGCGCTGCTTAGCCGATGTTATAGCACTAGGTTGACTTGACCCGGCCAACTTGGTGTGTTTCTGAGTCTGAGGTTTGATTATTTTTTTCGGATAACACAGCTTGATTGGCTAAGAAAATTATAGTTATAGATCTGGGCATTGCCCTGGACTCAGTGTATTTTTCTGGGAGGGAGTTAGAATTTTTAATTTCACAGACTGTGATTGGTGCGGACTGTCTTGCTTAGCCTAGCTGCACATTTTGTGCGCTATTTAAAGATTTTTCGGACAGTGTGGGGATAGGATCTTCCACGTGGCGGTTTACGTAGACCTGTAAAAGTTTTTTTTTGCAGTGGATGTCTATAGGGTCTGCCTTAGAAGTTTTTTCGGCTGAGCTGTATAAGCCCTACAATGAGACTTATCCCTGCCCTGACGTTCATACGTTTGGCGCAGCGGAGTCGGGGCGCCTCTGATGTTTGCTCCAGATGTCCATCGGACCGTGTACGTGGCTTTGGAGTTCAAATATATAGAGACTTACGTGCGTTCATTTTTCGTTTGCCTAAAGTAGGCTAATTCCTTATGACTCTTTATGGAACGGTATGATCTGTACGATGGGCCCGGTACGGTCAGTCGGCTTTTGCTCAACAATGGCGTAGTGGTATGTTGATGGATGACCTAACGGTAGTGGCGCTAGTTATATCGTATGACACGTTGAACTTATTATTATATTTTGTCTGAATGTAATTATCTCGGCAGCTGTGATGTTGTTTAGATAGGTTATTGTGGGTTGTATTCGTTTCGTAGCGTAGTTTAAGTTTATATTCTCGTTGTTAATATAAAGTAGTCCTGGTACCGGTAACATAGAATTATAGATAATGTAGTCAAAATAAAGCAGGAGTAATCGTATTAGATTACGCCGATATGTAAAATAAAGTCTAGTTACTAAAGGTGGCCCGAATGCTATCTGGTATCAATGGTATATTCTTATTTTTAGTTAGGATTGTTTCTGATATAGGCTAAGTTCAGTAACAGATATCTTCTGTATTGGAGTCTATATTTTTTTTGATTCGCAACTACTTTTTTTTATCGGTGACAAAAAGAATTGCGTCTGTGGTTACTTGCCGACGCAGAAATGAGCAAATATACTATCGAGAATGGCATTACTATGGGTCTCGCCGGTGATTTCAGCCAGGTCAGCTGCGACATTTTCTAGTCGGACGGCGAGGAGGTCTGGTGGGATGCCGGCAGAGAGATCTCGGGTTAGGTTAGCCAGTTCGGCATCAGCTCGGGCCAAAATATTGGCCTGTCGTATGTTGGGGGTCACGGTGTTGGGTTCTGGTTCTGGATTTTC
Source organism: Desulfovibrionales bacterium (assembly GCA_965112965.1). Taxonomy (GTDB): domain Bacteria; phylum Desulfobacterota; class Desulfovibrionia; order Desulfovibrionales; family Desulfovibrionaceae; genus CBCOTE01. The sequence continues at coordinate 183,299 of CBCOTE010000022.1, forward strand.
TCCTGTGAGGTGGCTGCGTAACATAGCGGTCAGGTCATCAATTCCTTGGCCAGTAGTAGCGGCTATGAAGACGTAGTTTATACTGCGTTGCTTCAGGGCAGTTGCTACAGTCGACGCGGCAGCTCGTGCGGCGAACAAGTCAAGCTTATTACCAACAGCCAGTATTCGTTCTGGAGGGATCTGATTGAATAGCAACGTTTCGGTTGGTCCTAATGCCGCCTCTCCTAGAGCCAAGTCTAAGATTAGTAGACAGCAGTCTGCATCCTTAATTTGTTCCATGCTACGGCGTAAGCCTTCGGCTTCAGCTGTGTCGGCCGGTTCGTCCCCTGGAATGCGCAGGCCAGCAGTGTCGGTCAGGCGTACTGACAGGCCGTCCAGTAGTATTGATTCCTCGATGTAGTCACGAGTGGTGCCAGGGGTGGGGGCGACTATGGCCCGGTTGCGGCCGAGCAGGACGTTAAGCAGGCTCGATTTACCTACGTTGACGCGGCCGGTTAGGGTTACGCGGGCGCCCTCGCGCCAGCAGCGGGTACGTTCATGAGCATGGGTGAGTTTAGTGATGGTCGCACGTATGGTTGCGATATCTGCGGCAAATACTGCTGGTTCTAGGCACTCTACTTCTTCGTCTGGAAAGTCTACAGCCAGACAGACCCGCTCACGCAGTGAACGGAGCTCGATGTCGAGGTGTTGTATCAGATGTTTTAAGCCACCGGCTAGGCGATTTTGAGCCAAACGGGCCCCGGCAGCATCCTGGGCCTCTATGCATTCGGCTACAGCTTCGGCCTGGCTTAGATCTAGACGGCCGTTAAGGAAGGCGCGTCGGGTGAAATCGCCTGGTCCAGCCGTTACGGCGCCGGTGGCGAGCACCGTGGCGAGTACGTTGGCTAGGATAGCCGGGCCACCGTGGCAATGTAGCTCAACCACGTCCTCTCCTGTGTAAGTACGTGGTCCGGGCATGTACACGGCTAAGATATCGTCTAGCAGATGGCCAGCGAGGTTGTGTACTGTACCATGAATGAGCCGCCAGGGCTCGTTGTCAGTAATATTGCCTCGGGAAGGGCGGAAGAGGACAGATAGGATAGACAGGCTAGTTGGTCCGCTGAGGCGGATGATGCCGATGCCGCTACGTCCTAACGGCGTGGCGATAGCCGCGATGGTCGTATTCTGGCCGTCGTTGGCGGCTGGGATGTCCGAAATACAGGTACGGGCGGCCATGGAGAATAGGGCTCGCTTGGGTGCTGTCTATTTGGCAGCGCCTTGGGGATAGATTATTAGGATTTGCAGTGGTCAGACCCTACTGGTTCTCGCTGGGGGCGAAGCGGTCGTTTGGAAGCGGCGGAGAGTCAGGCTGGCTGGGTACGATGAGCACTCGTTTGAGTGGACCTTCGCCAATGCTGCGGGTGATTATGGCCTGGTCGTCATGCAGGGTTACATGCACTAAGCGCCTGTGGTATGATGAGATTGGTTTGGTACTTTGGGGTCGGCCCAGGGATTTAGCCTTATTGGCTAGGTGCAGAGCTAGTTGACGCAGGCTATTGTCTTGGCGTTCGCGATAGTTGCCGACGTCGATATGCACACGCATAGGTTTGGGCCATTTTTTGGATACGATGCGGTTAGTGATATACTGGATGGCAGCTAAAGTCTGCCCCCCGCGGCCGATTAACAGGCCGGAATTTTCATTGTTATGTACTAGCACTTTGATGCGGTCAGGCTGGTCCATAGCTATCTCCAGCTGTAACTTATCTAATATGGTGGGAAGCAGGCGCTCCAATATATCGGTTACAAGAGCTTTTACCTCGTAATTTTCATCCTGTTTCTGGACGCGAATTTGGGCTTTGCGGGCCCCCACTAGTCCGAATATGCCACTCTTAGCTTTAGTGATGATCTCAATTTTAAGCTGGCTGGGCTCACAGTCGAAATGGGTACAGGCCGCAGCGATAGCCTCATTCATGCTTTTGCCTTCGAAATCCTTAAGATCTTCCATGTATGCTCCTTGGGAGGTTTGGTCGATGCTGAACTCCCGCTAGTCGGTTTTTACGTTACGTATCATCCAATGCTGTTGAGCGATGGACAAGATATTGCTTACCAACCAGTAGAGCACCAGCCCTGAAGGAAGTCCGAGGAACATGAAGGTGAAGATGATGGGCATGAATAGCATGACTTTTGCCTGGGTGGGATCGCCTGAGGTGGGCGTCATTTTTTGCTGGATAAACATAGTGGCGCCCATAATAATAGGAGTAATATAGAAGGGGTCTTTGACTGAGAGGTCTGCCAACCAAACCAAGTTGGTGAGGGGCAGACAGGTGATGAACGCGGCGTGTCGGAGGTCGATGCTGTTCATGAGCGCCTGATAGAGGCCAATAAACACTGGGACCTGAAGAAGCATGGGCCAGCAACCGCCTGCCGGGTTGATTTTGTAGGTCTTGTACAGGGCCATAGTTTCTTCATTCATCTTTTGACGATCATCTTTGTACTTATTTCTAATTTTTGTGAGCATTGGCTGGAGTTTTTTCATCTGCTCCATAGATTTGTAGCTTTTGTATGAGAGTGGATATAGGACGAGTTTGACCACGATGGTGAGTAGGATGATGGCTATGCCCCAGTTATTTACGAAGCGCTGGAAGAAGTGCAGGAGCCAGAGTAAGGGATTGGCTACAGCCTTGAATACGCCGAGATTAATGGCTTTGTCTAAATTATTAGGCATGTCTGAGAGGATGTGTGTATCTTTGGGTCCGAGATAATAGTCACACTCACCCACAGCTTCGGCACTGGGATTGAGATTTCCGAGATTACAATCCATGGTTACCTGGTAAATATGGTCCTTAAGTTGGGCTTTAAAAATAGTTTCAGATTGGGATCTAGGTGGTGTAAGGGCAAGGAGGAAAAAGTTACTGGACAGTCCGCCCCAGAGTACGCCATTGCTGTCGGTTAAGCCTTTGATAAGTTTGTCGTCGCTGGATTCTTCGTGGGAGCCGGTGGCGTTGAGGAAGGCGATACGGGTGAGATTATATTTATCCTCAGGTTGAGAGAGGCTCTGAGCGGCCATGGTGAAAGTGAATCGGCTAGGCATATTTGTACTGCGGCCGTTATACAGCTGTGCGGATTCATGTATAAGATATTTATCCGCGGCAAAAGTGAATTTGCGAATAAGGCGCAAGCCGTCTATGTCGGCAGTGAATACAAGTAAACCCTGCTGTCCCGGGGACAAGTTAAGGTCGCCGCCCGAGACAGTCCAGCCCGTCTGTCGCCAGGTAGCTTTGCCGTTGAAGAGTAGGCCCATGGGTGCTTTACTTAGTGCTTGGCTGCCGATGAGGTCCACTTTAGGGGAATTGGGAGCAATGCTATGTTTATAGTGAGCGAGCTTGAATTCTTTTAGAACGCCGCCATTGGTGTGAAAGACTGCGGTATAGATGGGTGTGACCACGGTGACCGTAGGCCATTCGAAGTGCTCTTGGTCCGTCGAGGTTATGGGGGGAGTGAGCGTAGCGGTGACTAGCCGGGATTGGCTATCTGGTGTTTGGACGATCTGATTACCAGTTAGCAGCTGGGGTTGGGGCGGAAAAAACCAGTTCCAGCCGAATAGGACTGCCATACATAGGGCGACAGCAAGTAAGAGGCGTCTAGGATCCATAGTATGTATCTCGCAGGAGGAATTAAGATATTCAATATTTTTGTTGGTGAAAAGATCGTTTACTAGTTAGGCGTTGGTGGCAGTGTTATTGGTTCGTATTATGAGTCAGATTTATCTATTTTTTTTGATCGGCGTTAAGGTCTTGGACAGGAACGCCGCTGGACCAAAACGTGTGGGGACCGGATCGTAGCCGGCCTGGCACAGGGGCTGGCAACGCAAGAGACGCCAGGCGGCCAGCAGGCTGCCGTGTAGGATCCCAAAATGGTCGATAGCTTCAGCTGTGTATTCCGAGCAGGTCGGTACGAATCTGCAGGCCGGCGGTAGAAAGGGCGACAGGCACTGTTTATAGATGGCTAGCACCGCTAAGAAAAAAATTCTACATACTGCCATTGATTGTCGTACTACCATGGAAGCTGGGGACTCATTGTGGCGCTGGGAACGGTGCCGGAAGGCGGGACACTGCCAAGAGTAGCTCTCTGATTGCCGGCTAGAGGTGACTTACGCTTTGATCACGCAAGATAACAGCTCGTCTTCCACTTGTTTTAAGGTCAGGCGACCGACATCGATACTACGTCTGGCCACGACGGCAATATCTAACCCAGGTCCGATAGCCTCTATATGGAGCCGAAAACATTCGCGGAGAAGGCGTTTAATTCGGTTGCGGCGTACTGAAGAGCCAATTTTTTTACCCACAGCCGCGCCGTAGCGGCTAGGGTCATTGACGTTCGCCCGAGGCAAGATGAAAATAATAAAGTTGGCAGTGAAAGAACGATGCCCTTGGTCATAACAGGCCAGAAATTCAGGCCGCCTAGTTAAACGTTGTGTTCGGTCGAAGCTATACCGGCTCATTATACGGCCAAACGTTTACGTCCTTTGGCTCTGCGGCGGCGTAGTACAGACTGACCATTTTTAGTCCGTGACCGCACCAGGAAGCCATGAGTACGCTTCCGCCGGATCTTGCTCGGCTGATATGTCCTCTTGCTCATGGTATCGCTCCTTACAGAAAATGAATATATACGGTACGGTTTTTTTTCTATCTCGTCAAGCGACCCGGTCAACTCTTATTTTTTTTTTGTATTGGCACTGTCCATGGCTTGACAGGCTTTGGACGAGCCCATAATTATGACGAAACTATTCTATAACATAAAGGAGGCTATCTCATGTCCTACGATATCCGTCTCGTTCGTCTCGTTAGTGGCGAGATTGTGCTCGGCAAATACGACAGTGATGCTAAGAAAATTAAAGATGTAGCTATATTACAGACTGCTTCTATAGAGCAGGGCGTGCAGATGATGCTTATGCCTTTTGGTTATCCTTTTGAACAGACCATGGTTGGAGAGATTTCCCTGGACCATGTCATCTATCAATACAAGACATTCCCTGAGGAACTTAAGACGCGCTACCTGGAAGCTATCAGCAATATTACCCTGTCTCCGGCCAGTGCTCTGCGTAATCTGGATTTGGCAGCTAAGAGCCCTATACGTAAGGCTGCCGGGCTTTCTGGGATTATCAAATAGTCGGTCCCGTATCTCACCGTGCTGCTTGCGCGGGGGAGCCTTTGTTCTTTTTGCTGCGGTCAGTCGGTGCTACTACTCATCGTCTTACCATTCCTTGATACCATGCGCGATTTGCTTTCTCTACTACCTAAGCCCAGTCATTACGCAGGCTGTGAGCCTGGGGCCGTGCATAAGAACCCTGACCGAGTGACGGTGCGTCTGGCCTTAGCTTTTCCCGATCTCTATGAGATTGGCATGTCTTACACCGGTCAGACCATTCTCTACAATGTGATTAATCAGCGACCGGCCTGGTGGGCTGAGCGTGTTTACGCTCCTACCAGAGAGGCCGCGGCTGTGCTCCAGGAGCGTGGTGTGTCCTTGGTCACTTTAGAATCAGGCACTCCACTGGCAAGATTAGACGTCTTGGGCTTCCATCTGACACATGAGCTTTGCTATACTAATGTCCTTTTTATGCTTGACCTGGCAGGTATCCCTTTTAGAGCATCTGAGCGCGGGGAAGGTTGGCCTTTAGTTATTGCCGGGGGAGGCTGCACTCTCAATGCCGAACCTATAGCCTCGTTTTTAGACCTTATGGTTCTGGGAGATGGTGAGGAGGCGTTGCCCGAGATTTTGGAGCGGCTAGAGGCAGCCCAGAATGCCGGTCAATCACGTCTCGAGTTGCTTCTTGAACTCTCTCGGCTGCCTGGGGTCTACGTACCGGCCCTATTTGCCGACACTAAGTTGGGCCCGCCTACACCCTTAGTACCCGGGTATAAACGGGTAGAACGGCGGGTATTGGCTGATCTTGACACCGTGTCCTATCCTACCGGTCAGCCTCAGGCATTTGGGGCGATACATGATCACTACACATTGGAGATAGCTCGTGGTTGCACTAGAGGTTGTCGTTTTTGTCAAGCTGGCATGATCTATCGACCTGTGCGGGAGCGCTCATTGGCCACCATTGACCGGATTCTAGACGATGGACTCAAGGCCACTGGTTATGCGGGACTGTCTTTTTTAGCTCTATCCGTCGGTGATTTTTCGGCCTTGGCCGAGCTCATACATCAGAGTGCTAGCCGCTGCGCGGCCGAGCAAGTAGCCATTGCCCTATCGTCTCTTCGAGTGGGCTCGGTGGGGCCGGAGGTTATGGCTACCATCGCGGCTATTCGGCGCACCGGGATGACCATCGCCCCTGAAGCTGGCAGCCAGCGGTTGCGCGATGTCATAAATAAAGGCGTCACTGAAGAAGGGCTCCTGGCCCATGTGGCTCATCTCTTTGGCTACGGCTGGAGCTCAGTTAAACTTTATTTCATGATCGGGCTACCTACAGAAACCGACGCCGATCTAGAGGCAATTGTAGATCTATGCTGCAAGGTGGAGGCCACGGCCCGGGTGGCGGCTACAGCCAAACGAGCTGTGCAGGTAACGGTCTCTGTTTCCCCATTTGTGCCCAAGCCACATACACCCTTCCAGTGGGAGGAACAGGTAGGATTGGTAGAAATTCGGCGTCGACTAAGGATTCTCCAGAGGCTCTTCAAGCCCTACCGGCGCATTAAGATGCGCTGGCATATGCCAGAGATGAGCTTCTTGGAGGGTATTTTTAGCCGTGGCGATCGTGCCCTAGCTCCGGTAGTTGAGGCGGCGTATCACAAGGGTGCGCTCTTTGTCAGTTGGGCCGATAGTTTTTCTCTAGACCCTTGGCTGGAGGCCATGGCTGAGCAGGGACTTGATCCGGTTGATTATTTAGCGATTCGGGACCAGGAAGGTCCTTTGCCTTGGGACCACCTTGTTGGTGGCGTGTCTCAGTCTTTTTTACGCACTGAGCGACGTCGGGCCCTGGCTGGACGACTTACGACCGACTGCCGTTTTGGGGACTGCTCGGGCTGTGGGGTGTGTACAGCTCTTGGCCAGGCTACAGAGCTGACACAGCAGCATGAACAGGATATCCGTCCGCGATGTAACCTGTCCGGCCGTGACCAGACTGAATACAGTCCGACCAATATTTTGCCGGAAGCGGTTTGCCTAAGCCTGCCCGCCGGCCGTGAGGTTTTGGGATACAAGGCTGATCGTTACCGACTGTGGTACACTAAGTGCGGTCCAGCCGTGGCTCTAAGCCAGCTGGAGTTACAAGCAGTATTCGAACGGGCCTTCCGGCGGGCCCGGCTGCCACTGGCTTTTTCTCAGGGTTATCACCCGTTACCTCTTATTTCTTTTAGCCGGGCTCTACCCGTGGGGGTGGGGAGTTTGGCTGAGCACCTGGAGTTCTGTCTGCGTGAGTCTATGGAACCCGAGGCACTAGAGACGGCGTTGGATAAGCGGTTTTTAGCTGGGATGGAGCTGATTCGCCTGGAACGTCTACCATTGGCGGGCAAGACTCCACTGATCGAGGCCGAAGAATACCAGCTCATCTGGCATAACTCGGCTACTTTGGAAGCCTTTCACGCAGCCTGGGCGGCATTCGCAACTGAGGAACAGTGGTGGTGGACTAGAATTACATCAAAAAGGACATGTATATACAATATACGACCTATTTTTTTGGAAATTGACAGATCTCATGATGACCGTCTGCGGCTTGTATTTTGCTGGCGAGAACGCTATTTGAATCCTTTGGCCTTAGTGTGTGCTGTGTTGCCCAAAGCTGATCCAAGCAATTTTCTCTTGCTCAAGATCCGTCCCATCTGATTGGTTACAGTCATTTCCGCTGGCCGTTTATTTGCGAACGCATCTCCTTCCTTAAATAGAGAGCGACAGAGGATCAGATGTTTGGCCTCCTCCAGTCCGGATATAATCTTCCATAGCATAGATTTATTTTTTTTTTGCTTATCAAAAAAAAGCGGTGCCTAAACGGTAAGGGCCGTAATATGGGTATAATTGAGTTTCTTAATCTGAGCTTCGAAGTTGGTTCTGTAGGCTTAGCTGTAGGTAAGCCAGCCGGGCTTGGTTGGGCAGGAGCTTCATGTTCTTGTGCGTTTCGATGATGATCTTCAGCTCGGTCCTTGCGAACTGTCTTTTAATACTATTCATGACTCGGGAAAAAAGTGTCCACTGTCCAGGATAGGGCGAACTTAACCTTAGCACTTTTGGTCTTAAAATATTTTTTGAGCATTGTTTGCGGTTGGAAGAGATGCGAGCGGCAACTTGTGGTATATAATTTTCTTTGTTTGGTCCGCTACACCGCCGGGACAGATAGTGCGGAACGGAATTTGTTTATAGAGCCAGATTATCGTAGTACGGGGGGGCGCTTTCAGTCTGTGTGGACACGGCAAGTCCAACTATTTTCATCTACACTGGCCGAGAATAGACCGTAGATTAAGAGTAATTCTAGTAAATCAAACCAATAGAAATTTGGCCGATAAGAAGCGTTGAGTATTAGTGAGTTTTTAGATATTCTGGAAATTTTTGGCAAGGACCGGGGCTAGTAGTGCTTTAAGCGTCATACTTATCCTTAATTTTGCGGACGACCACGAAAAAAGAGCTAATTGCATGGTGGTTGTCGATGTTTGGTAGGTGAATTGGGTGACGTCATTGTCAAGCATGTGTCTATTGGATTTATAGAATATGCCCATGGCGGGTATTGGCGTTCCTTTTTGTAGGATAGCTATGGATAAGATGCGGACGGTGTTTTTACATTTTCAGTAAGGACATGTTTTTGTGGTTGTGATCATGCTTTGTTATGGTGCGGATAGATTTAATCATTAAGAAATGCTAGGCCTTGTAGGTCTCAGTGTAGATTGAGGAAAACGCTAAAGATCTGGCAGGTGCAGTTATTTTTTTGGCACATATCTGATACAGTGCAACTTAAAGCTGGACGATGCAATCGTGATACTGCTTGTGAGCCCAGCTTTTTATTGTATAAGGTAGTAATTTGCTGGTACAGGGCGTCGATTTTGGTTTAGAAGATGAGTAAATTTTTCGAGGAGGCTAGATATATCGTTAGCGCTCCAGTAAGATCGTTGAAAAGGTACGGTGATTGTGTCTAGTAGTAAAAAATGGTCGACCGGTACGCTATGGTCAATAGTAGTATCATAAACAATAGAAATACGTTGTCGTGATAGGCTAAGATATTTTTGATTTACCCTGAGTATAATTATTATTGAATATCCATTATTTTTTTTTCTTTGAATATGTCTGAGGCTTTGCGGGATACTTAGTGTATTAGCTAATATGTCATAGACGCGTAGTAAAATGTTAAAAATGGTTGTTGTAGAATAATATACGTTGGAGGCGGACACGTTGACAGATATCCTTTGTAGTGGGCCAAGCAGTTGTTTGTCTATCAGGTGTTGTACATTCTGTTTGCCGTTAGTTTTTGGCTTATTACACGTAAACAGTGGATACAACAATTTTTTGACGCTAGAGCTTCCGTTTCCACGACAGCTGAGAGAACTGTTTGCTGTTCATTGAGGCAGCTGTTATTATGTTGGATCGGTGGATTATATGAATCCCTTATCAGTGCATTGTTGTTATAATGGCCTATGGATTATCGATTGGTACTTTTATGACTAGGGTAAGGGACCATTGAGTTGATTGTCGCGCTACTTGTCTATACTAATATATTTTTTTAATTCACCGTTATGCGTGGATTGTTTAAAAAATATTGGCAGTTATTGGCAGTGAGCTCGTAGTATTGGAGCTATAATGTATCGGCTGAGGCATACCTAGAGGCCTGATCGTGATAATATCCAACGAGGTCAGCGTGAGTGTCTATATCCTATGGGTTGGTGGCTGTATTTAGTTAATTTTTATTTAAGACTTTAAAACATTAGCTTACCGTCATCGGTGAGAACGAGGTCATTATTGTTGATTTATCGATGGAGATTATAGGACGCTCGCCTGCATCTTAGTCAAGGTCGTTACCGGGATATACTTTTCTAGATGGGCGAGGAAGCTTTTTTAAGAAATGGCGAATGGGCCACGGGCTTAGATTTTATTTTTTAGCAACTATTGAATCAACCAGACGTTGTTCACTGTACACAAAAAATGTTGATCGTTGTGGCGTGGAAGAGACGTGCAATCAGATTGACCAAGGTCATTAGTCGGAGTTCATTTTTTTAGGTCGATTTCTGGCTGACACGGTACCGGGATGTCTGAATTTTAAGAACAACAAGCAGTTTTAGCTAAATAGTGACAAAACAGGTCATAGCTTGACCTACTCTGATCCGGCACTTATCGCGTAAATATTGACCTTTCTATGTTTAGATCTAGGATGCAACCACAGTCCCGCTCAATTAGGTTAGTAGGCCACTGTTCATTGCGGCTTTTTGCTTGAGATCTAGTTTATAGATGGCTCCGTGGCTGGGTATGAAAAGTTCTATAATGCCGTGTTCTAGGTCTGGGAGGATCGTGCGGGCCATAGTTTGATGCGTTCAAGGCTAGAATTTATTATGTCAACGTGTTTAGATTTAAAGTGGAGCTGGATATGGTGACTATGATAGAGCGCAGGCAAGCAGCATGATTATTTCTAAAATTGGTGGAGGACGACTGTGCGTATCCGTGTGCAGGCGGTTATGGCGGCGTGAAAAGCGTGGTGCCGAAGGACGAACAGTACAAAATCATCGAGGAACGGCTGGACAGTAGTCTGGAGTGTATGTAGCATAAGGGTTCCGGGATATTTAGTAGGACATGCGGTGCTTGGCATGTATGATGAGCTAGGTGTGCCTTTATTGTCTGTACAGTTGATATCATGAGTAATACTACAGATTTAAAATTTCATAATTAGGTACTATGAACTTTTGTAATAGACTTTGTATAGTATTGGCATGGTGAGCAATAGAAGGTTTAGGAAAAAGCCCGGATAGAGCTGAAAAAAATACCATAGCAGTATATTTCGCTACTCATTTACTAGGTATATTAGCAGCAAAAGGCTAGGTAGGCGTATCGCTGTCGGCGGCGAAGTAGAATAGAAGTTGTGGTATATCCGGAGGCAGGGTATAAAAAAAGGGGGGAAGCAGTACTCTTCGTAGATTGCCAATTTTATCTTACTATAAGTATTATAGTATAATTATTGGATATTTATAAAATGCTTTGTGAATATATGATTTTAGTGTGTGTAGTGTATGGCCATAATGGCTTCGTTGATTTTGGCTTTCTGTATGGCTGAGTCGGAAGAATAGGTGGCATTCCGTGTGTTAGGTGGACTTTGATATAGGCTACACAATTGGTCAATTGAATGGTTGCCTTGCATATGTCGGGATGGCAGTAGCTGAAGTTCGGGTCTTTGAAAGGTATTATAGCGCCGGTGCTCATCGGTCCGTTTCTGCTTGGAAGATATATGGACTATAAAGACTAGCTCTCTGACCAGTAGGGACAGGCGAGGATTAGTTCCGTTTGATGGCTGAGGACCTTTGGCTAGGAGTATCCGGATACTTTAGGTCTTGGGCAAGGCCGAAGGGATAGCCCTAAATTAAACTAGTTTGTTTGACGTGTATCATTTGGGTTGGTGCTGTGGGAATATTGCCCTGATATGCTTTTCTTGCAAGAGGAGTCTTAATGTCGTCTAAGAAAAATTATGAATATAGTTTGTAAAGTTTTTAAAAAAATATTGTTGAGCAATATTATGACGGTAGGATCGTTACGATAGTGTATTGGTATTTTATTGATTTATACATAGGTTTGCTAACTTAAGTATAATAAATATAACGATGGTAGTGTATAAATTTATATTGAGTAATTCTATTGTAGAGACGTATAAATTCATTATAATTCATTTTTAGATGACATATTTATATATAAATTATAATTATTTACATAAATATTAATAACAAACAAGTTAAAATTTATATTTTATATATTTATGTATAAATATATCATATGTTAATGTAAAAAAATAAATATTTTAGTGTTTGTATAAATGAGATATATGCTCTAGGTCATTTAATGGCTGTATCTACTTGGAAGGAATGAGTAGGTTGCTGTCCGTTGTGTATGGTCGAGAGATGTGCTTGGGTGAGGAGGAAAGCCGTTTGATCTGTCTGCTATTTACAGATGCGCGTGGGTGTTTCAGGCGTAAAGGAAAACCCAAATTGAGGTACACGAATTCGAACTGAAATCGTGCTGACAGCAGAGGTAAGCAAAAAGAAAAGAGGATAGCCCTTTAGTCTTTGTGCGAGTTAGCTGTCGGTCTAGTCATCTTGTCATATTCCGGTAATCTTAGGTTCTGGGATATATATTGCCGTAGAGCCTGAGGCCAAGGACGAGGAGTGAGGCCGGTGACATCAGTAAACCTCTTGGTGGAAAGCACTGAGTAGGCTGGACGCTGTGCCTTTTGCGGGTAAGCGTAGGAAGGAATAGGTTTTATTTGGCAGGTCAGGCCGGCTAAGTTCACTGCCTTAGCCGCCAGCTCGTACCAGCTGGCTCGGCCTGAATTTACCAGATGAAATATCCCATGGCTGTCTGTAAGTACCAATTCGTAAGAATATAGCGCTAAATCTATCGTGTAGGTTGGCGAGCCTATTTGGTCATGCACTACCTTCAGAGTCTTCCGTGTCTTGGCCAGATTTAGAACGGTAGTCACGAAATTTTTGCGATCTGGGCCGTATAACCAGGCCGTGCGGCAGATGATCAATCCTGCCACTCCAGCCTGTAGGAGTGCGTTCTCTCCGGCCAGTTTGCTTTTGCCATATATACACTGTGGATTTGGTTTGTTTGAGACTTGATAGGGTATTATGTTTTTGCCATCAAATACGAAATCTGTGGAATAATGTACCAGTCGAAATTGCCGTGTCCTGGCTATGTTTCCTAAGAGCTCTGGCAGCCACATGTTCAGCGCATAGGCTTTGTTTGCCTCGTCTTCGGCTTTGTCCACTTGCGTGTAGGCTATGGTATTAAATACCATATCGGGCTCATGGACGTCGAGGTAAGCGGCCAGAGCATCGGGGTTAAGTACGTCTACGTCTTGTCGCCCCTGGGGGACCGCGGTCCATTTTTTTTTCTCTAATATTTTTATTAGAGCCTGGCCGAGCATACCATTGCGGCCGCCTAATATGATCGCCTTCTGGGGCTTGCCGGTAGGTTGTAGGGTTGTTGTATTAATATAGGGCATACTCAAGGTCATTCTCCGTACCATTTTTCATAAATTCTAGGTAGGCGCCGCTGTGTATTGTGTTCAGCCATTCGGTATGGCTGCGGTACCAGGCGATGGTCTCTTGGATGCCGCATTTGAAGTCATATTCAGGCACGAACCCAAGCTCACGTTGGGCAAAAGAATAGTCCATGGCATAGCGTCGGTCATGACCTGGCCGGTCTTTAACATAAGAGATAAGGGATTCAGATTTACCCATGATCCGGAGTATAGTTTTGACCACCTGGATATTTGATAACTCGGCATTGCCGCCGAAATTATATACTCGGCCTGGGGTACCTTTAGTCAGAGCTAGGTGTACACCGCGGCAGTGGTCCTTGACGTAAATCCAGTCGCGTATGTTCATGCCGTCGCCGTAGATTGGTAGAGGCTTATTTGCGTCGGCCGCGGCATATACGAGTGGTATGAGTTTTTCTGGAAATTGGTAAGGGCCGTAGTTGTTGGAGCAGCGTGTGATGATTGCGGGGAAGTTGTAGGTCTCTACATAGGCACGTATGAGTAGATCGGCACAGGCTTTAGAAGCCGAGTATGGGCTGTTAGGCGCCAATGGTGTTTCCTCGGTGAACTTACCTGTAGATCCGAGGGTGCCATAGACCTCATCCGTGGAGATATGCACAAAGCAATCAATCTTATGTCGGTGGGCGGCTTCCAAGAGAACCTGCGTGCCGAGGACGTTGGTAGTGATAAATGGGGTCGGGTCAGAGATGGAACGGTCCACGTGGGATTCGGCTGCGAAGTTGATTACAGCCTCGATGTGGTGCTCGGCAAGCAACTGCTTGACGAGGGGCATGTCCGAGATGTCGCCGTGGATGAAGTGGTATTGGTTATCGCCAAAGCGTTCCTTAAGCGGCTGGACGTTCAAAGGGTTGCCGGCATATGTGAGTTTATCGAGGTTGACGATGTAGGCGTCTGGGTGTTGTTCAAATAGGTAATATAGGTAGTTGGAGCCGATGAAGCCACAACAGCCGGTGACGAGTAGGCGCATAAAAAAGTTCCTTCTGATGCTATCTGAAATTAGCGTAATAGGGCTGCGGATGTAGTCGCAGAACTAAATTCTTTAAAACATAAACGAGAGCCGGAAAAATCGCAAGAAGGACGGTAATGGGGTGTGGGCAGAGTGAGAAAAATTGTTGCACAGAGATGGCTTTTTGTATAATAAAAGTATTTCAGTGGGCGGTTAACTCAGTGGTTAGAGTGCCATCTTCACACGGTGGAAGTCCAGGGTTCAAATCCCCGACCGCCCACCATTGGTCGATATAAGAACTATTTTTGCTTCTTGGCCTTAGTTGCGCGGGACGGTTCAGCTCGGGCATAAGCTCGATACTATAACTATTAGGTTATATTTATTAATGATGACTGCGTTCGATTCTGTCGGACCTAGAGGTATTTAAATCAGTGTTTGAGGAACGACCAGCAGCGCTCTAGCTAATGTGGATCTCTTTGATTATGGCTATACGTATAATGGCCATAGTTATTCTGACCTGTGCCCGCCCTGGCGGATTTTATTATGACATAAGCCATAATATTTTTATAGTAATTGATACTGTATACCAGATATTCGTCTCCTTTGTTCCGTCATATATTAAAAAATGAAAAAAACTATGGCTTTAGAGATGTCCTAAGTCTGTTTTTTTTAGATAACAGGCAATAAGATGCAGACTCTTCGGTTAAGGCTGGCAGCTCTTGAGTAGCAAATTCGTGTAAACAAGACATAGGCACATCGTTTTGAGGCATTAGATCTATCCAGATATATGGCATGTTTTTTCTTTGTGGATTCGTTTCGTGTGCGCTGCAAGGCGGTGCATAGACATCAGTGAAATATATATTACGTCGAACGAGTTTGTTTAGACTGAGGATGGCTACCTGTCGAAAGTTAGGCTGTCCAAATTGGCCTAGGCTATAAATTTTCCTGGAAATCGTCAATGGGGCCTTGGACGTTGTCTCGTTTTGAGCGGTTGGAGTCGTCATTCAAGGAGGCAATCATGGCTGACCTTTGTGTCAGGATGCTTGTGATTGTCGTTCTGGTGGCTGCCTTAGTCGGATGCGATATTACCATCTCTGACCTGTGCTCTGTTTAAATGAATAAATCAACGTTCATTCTCCAAGGTCGACTTGAGCTCGACCGTCTAAGTCTAATCTTGAGACGAGGGCTATTGTAAATACCGTAAAGGTTAAATATGAAAAAAATTCTTTTTCGCTTGTTCCTTTGACTAGCCAGTGCGGTGATGGTTTGGCCTAGTAAGTAAGCGGTTGTGGGTGAGGGTAGGTAGTCCAGGTACTCGAATCCTAAAAAATAACAATAACTAGAGCAGTTTTCTTAGCGTCGGCTATTTCTTGTCATGCGTCGGGTAACGTCAGATTTCATTGTTGTCGCGTATGTTGATTTGCTACCAGCTTCAGAGCGTCTGGTTCGTAGCTTTAATTCCGGACGATATGTTTTGTCGATCTGTTTGACCAGATAGTCTTTTCTAAGGATGTCATGGCTATTTCATCAGTACAGAACTTTTTTGACTTTGAGGATGCTGTTGGTAATAGTATTGGTATTCTTGGTTGTTTTTTAAGTTAGCTCGCGGCAGGTAACAGTATGCAATGGCCCCTACGGTCACATCCTGACGGATTAGGCAATTTTTGTCATTTTTTTAGTCTGAAAGCCACTTAGTTTGGGTACTATATTAGAAAATCATGTATTTTCAGTAATAAGTTGATAGCCAATCTTTAACTTTGGGCAATCAGATTTGTATAGTTTAAGTTCGTATGGCCGCGACTTTTACAATGACATCAGCGAAGAATGACAGCATTAGTTTATAAATGCCGTATGGGCTATTAGTTATCTGAGCTTGATTGTTCAGACAAGAAGTCGTCGAATATATGACAGTCTTTTTTAGCCTGGAAGCTGTTTAAAAAAATGTTCGTTCAGTAAGAAGCTATGAGGCGTCCTTGATACGTCAGGCAGTCAGAGTGGGTTGTATGTTGCCGACATTTTAAGTATCACGACGCATATGGTATAAATGGTATAATAAGTCCACAGGACTAAGAAACTCGTCATCAATGCCGCCAGCTGGATGCGTAGGGTTTTGCAAGAAATACATCGGCATTGGGAATCCCTGGAAGGGAAATGGTAAAAAACATAATGACACGTTGCCGCTGGCTGTAAAAAAAATCGTACTACAGTGGTCGATTACTAATGTGCAGCTGGTCCTACTGTAGATAACCCTGGTGGAGGTAGTAGGTGCGGGAGCACTGATCTGCTACTTTGGAGTCGTGGGTGACAATAGCGATGGCCGAGTTCGCTCCAGCTACAAATTCGTGAAAATGTTGTATGATTTGGGCTGATAACTTGTTGTCTAGTTGGCCTGTAGGTTCGTCAGCAAATATAATTTGAGGCCGGTTAACCATGGCACGGGCGATAGATACACGTTGTTGTTCGCCACCCGAGAGGCAGTTAGAGGGATGGCGGATGCGGTGGAGCATGTTAACCTTTTCTAATGCCTCTTGGATCATACTGGGGCGTAGTTGCCGCTCTACGCCTGCGTATATGAGAGGAAATTCAAGGTTTTCGTAGACTGTGCTGTGCTCGAAGAGGTTAAGGCTCTGAAATACAAATCCTGCGAATTTACGCCTGAAGCGGGCCTGTTCTGAGCGATTGAGATTTGAGACATTCTTCTCGCCAACAAGATAAGTACCAGAAGTAACTGATTGGAGCAGCCCTAGGATATATAATAGCGTTGACTTACCTTCACCCGATGGTCCCATGATGGCCGTCATTTCCCCTGGATAAATATTCAAATTGATGCCTTTGAGGACTTGGATGATTTCGCCGTGGCTGTAATAGTTTTTGACGAGATCCATGACTTGAACGATTGGAGGTTTGTGCATAGATTTTTTTGGTCAAAGCATTTAGTTAAAATTGTGGTTAAGGGTCTCTCGGCGTTTCTGCTGGCGTTCCAGGACAACATGGGCACCATGTTCGCGTCCCAGTTGTCCTGAGTGCATGTAGCTCGACCAGTAAATATCGTCTTTTGGTCTTGAGTCGTCGGTAGAAGGATTAGTTTTTTTTGGTGAGATGATAATGCTACGCTGACGTGACATTTTTTGATGCCTCATGGCTGGCTAGTTATATTCGCATCCAAAAAGGGCGTATAGTCATTTTTTTATTGTGCTATTCGCCAGTGGATTGAAAGAAGTGTGGTAATGGCCTGGTGCGACGGAAACCAGAAGATTATAGTACAGGCACTGTAGCGCCTATCTTTTACTTTAACAAAAAGAGACTTAATTAATAAAATGTCATTAGTGTAATGCCCTTGTCGCCTAGATCGTCTGTGGTAGCGAGGGAGGGACTTGAACCCCCGACACTGCGGATATGAGCCGCATGCTCTGACCACCTGAGCTACCTCGCCACTGCAAAGATTTTTTATTTTATTACGATCTCTGGTGGGTTGGCAAGCTTTTTAGTCAGGCCCAATAAAAGTTTCAGCTCCAGAATAACCAGATTGCCATTGCCAGAATTAGGCGGTACCAGGCGAAGGGCCGCAGCGTCATATGTCCAAGCAGATATATTAAGCCTTTGACCGCGCCCCAGGCCGCTATGAAGGAGATCACGAAGCCCAAAGCAATGAGACTGAGGTCGTCTTTGTCCAGATATTCCCAATTTCTATACAGATCATATAAGGTGGCTGCGGCTAGGATCGGTACGGCGGCCAAAAAAGAATACTCGGCTGCAGTTTTGCGGTCAGCCCCTAAAATCATAGCGCCCATAATAGTTGATCCGGCCCTGGAAAATCCTGGCCATAGGGCCAGGCATTGGAAAAGACCGATGCCCAGGGCCATAGCTGAGTTGATGTCATCTACACTCGTCACTCGCTCTCGGCGCGGCAGAGCCTCCACTATGAACAGAGCTGCTCCACCTATAACTAAGGCCATAGCGACATTCATGGGATTGAATAGGTGAAGTTTAATGGCTTTGTAGGTAAATAGTCCGAGCAGACTAGCTGGCAAGGAGGTTAGTAGCAGTAGCCACAGCCCTCGCAGTCCCGAGAGTTCCTGGTGTTTTATTGTCTCAGGCGTTAGTAGCCCGATGAATCGGCGCCAATAGAATATTATCACGGCCAAGATGGCCCCAAACTGGATGACGATTTCGAAGGTGGCCGTATGTTTCCCAGTGTAGTTCAGCAAATGTCCGACGATGATGAGGTGACCAGTGGAGGAGACGGGTAAAAATTCGGTCAAACCTTCTACGACGCCCATGATTGATACCAGAATAAAATTGTCTATATGCGCTCCATTATGCGATGAGATTATACTGTGCGGACTAGGTTGAGCCGGTCCGTGGCGGGAGGACATAACTTAAAAAACCTTAAAAAATATTGTAAGACTATTGGCCTTGCCTTATCCTATTTAAACTATAGGTTTTACTGGTCGTTACTAAAATTGGAGGCTGCTCCCCATGCCGACCATTATGTCACAGAACGAATTATTCAAATGTGCCATCATTTATGTTACTGAGCAGGTAAGCTATGGACGCAAACCATTACAGAATATTATTGATGAGGCTGCCGTTCGTTTCAACCTTGGCCCCAAGGACACAGAGTACCTGGAGTACACTTTTCTTAAGGGTGACGAGGGCTGTCCAGGCTAGTCCTCAGTATGTCTGCTAGGTATCTTCAGGGGGCGATTCTTGCTTTAACGGTAGTTTGTCGTTTGTTAGAGACGAGATATGGCCCGCACCGGTAGCAGCGAAAGAGTCGAAATATGTGTTATTTATTCCGAATACAGACTCCGGAGTCGTCTTAGTGAATAACTGATGCCACAGAGTGTCTCGGCCTAAGCCAGTCTTGCTGGAAAAGGGCAGGGGCGTTGGATATGGTGACAGCAGCGCAGCCCATTCTTTTTGTCGACTGTTGCGTTCACGTTGATTACATTTATCCGATTTAGTGAGTACAGGTAGCAGATTAATGGCGTACGCTTGTATGAATCTAGCCAGCTCTAGATCTAGGGCCTGGGGTGGTAAGCGGCTGTCTAATAGCAGAACTACTCCGGCCAAGGTTCTGGTAGAGGTTAGGTATCGGTTCACCAGCTTGGCCCAGTGCTCATGTTCTTTTTTTGAGATTGCGGCGTAGCCATAGCCGGGCAAATCGACTAGGTAAAGTGTTTTTTCCGCTACGCGGTAGAAATTGAGACTACGAGTCTTGCCTGGTGTGGAACTGGTGTGCGCTAGTTTTTGGACGCCGGCTAGACAATTGAGGAGCGAAGACTTACCCACGTTGGAGCGGCCAACTAGAGCCCATTGCAGTGTCTGTGGCACGACGAGTTGTTTATCCGTATATACAGTAGCTTCGAGAATGAGTCGGGAAAACATAGTGCGATCCTTATTCAGCTATAGGATGCCAGAGGTCGGGCTATCATAGCGTCTAGATTACTTTTTATATTTTTACAATTTTTTTTGACAGCCGGATAATCCTGACAATACATCCAGCTAATAACGGCTACGGGTAGTGCCGTAGATGGATGGTGTGTCTGGGCTCTGCAGAGCAGTGGCGGGTGGCGTCTGTAGAGCATTTTCACTATAATACCTGTGCTGACGGCAAGAAGTATTATGGTATAAACTGTTGCTGTAGTAAATAGTCTAAATGGATTTTTAGGCGATAGCAGCCCTAGCTCTACAGATATGATGATATAGATGCCTTTGCAAAACTGGTAGATAGCTTGTATTGATCAGTCGTTAGAGAGATTAGGAGGAAATTTTTTAAACCAAAGGCGAGAGCTAGGCCTAAGTCAGTGGGAGTGATATTGGTGGGAGTGAGTGTTGATAATATTGTATTTAATGTCTGAGTTTTATTCATATTAGCCTAGCTATTGCCGATTACCTGACCTGGATAAGATTCCCTGCATGGAAGTGTACTTAAGCAATGTTGGACCCGGGATGAGGCTTCCGGCAGCAAAGTTACCTAGCCATCAGACTATGGGGCTGTTGCGGGATTCAAATTTTTGATCTATAAATTAGTTGTCATGCATTTTATTTCCGGCTTACCAATGACGGCAGCTAAGCCCTCTGATGCCAGGACCAGCAGTCTGGGCCGGTTGCAGCAAGTGCGGCCATTCAACTCTACGCAACACCTTACTAAGACCGGAGTCGGATAGTCTATGCTATTTACCACGGATTTTCGTCGTGGCCTAAAGATCGAGATTGACGGCATACCTTATGAGATAATTGAATTTATGCACGTCAAACCAGGCAAAGGTGGCGCTTTCGTGCGTTCTAAATTGCGCAATCTACTCAACGCACGCGTAGTGCAACAGACCTTTCGATCAGGCGAGAAGTTCGAGAAGCCGGACATAGAAAGTGTCAAGGTGCAATATCTTTACAAAGAAGGTGCTAACTACGTATTTATGGACCTGAGCAATTACGAACAGTTTCACATTACTGAGGATCAGGCTGTCGGTAAAGGAGGTTTTTTAAAAGCTGGAATGGAGATCAAGTTGTTACTCTACCACGGCCGACCCCTGGACTTGGAATTGCCCGTAACTGTGACCCTGGCTGTGACCAATGCCGAATCGGGCGTTAAGGGCGACACCGTGAGTAATGTCACTAAGTCTGCCACTCTGGAAACTGGCATCACTGTTAATGTGCCGTTGTTTGTTGACGTCGGCGATATAGTTAAAATTGATACCCGTTCCGGCGAGTATGTCAGCCGTGAGTGAAATTGGCCTGCAACGGCTGCGGGGCCGTAAGGTCCCAAAGGTCCTTTCCGTCGGCCTACTGCCAGGAGTTAACAGGGCTAAGATGACGCCGGCGGTATCCATGACTAAGGCCGTATCTAATGAGCACAACCTGGTGCGGCGCGAAATGGTGGGCCTAGTCTGTATTTTTTTTGGTCTGTTTACCATGCTTAGCCTCATTACTTATGATCCGCTGGACCCAAGTCTGAACCAGGTAGTCTCTAGCGGCCGTTTAGTGCACAACGGTGCCGGAATAGTTGGTTCTTATCTGGCTGGACTCATAGTAGATTTATTCGGTATCGGAGCTTTTGTCTGGCCTATTGCCTTCCTGGCGTTGGCTTTGTCGCGGTTCTTTCCGCCTCTAGCTTTTTCTCAGCGTCGTTGGGCTGGGCTTTTGCTTACTACCTTCTGTTTTATGATCTGGGCTGTGACGCCTTGGCCCTTCGAGCGGCTTTCCATAGTTGCGGTATGCGGGGGTGGTTTTTTTGGCCATGCCGTTTATCGACTGGGCATAGGCCTAATAACTTTAAACGGGGCGCTGCTCGTGTGGTTATTCACTTTTTTTTGCGCTCTTCAGTTGCTTTCTGGCCTGACTTGGTTCTCCTTGGGCAAGAGGCTCAATGTCCGTCTGGTCGATTTTTTGCGCAAACGTCAGGAGCGGCTCTTACGACGGGAAAAAAGGCGACGTCAACAGGAGGGCAAAGAGGCGGTCCAAGGGGCTTGTGTCGTATCTGTCGAAGAAGATGATACGATTGCTGCCGGTCAGCTACAGATCAGTAAGGGGTCTCAGGCTCGGCCTTTTATCCTTCCTGCCGCACGGAGTGCGTTTTTGGTCAGACCGGCAGCGGATAAAGTCAGTGCCTGTATTACGACGTCTAGCCATGATATCATACCAATAGCGCCATATGATGGCACCGCAGATGGAGAGGATGCTCCATCCGGAGACGATGCTGCGTTATCCGTGACATTGTCTCCGCGTAACGGTAATCCGACGGTGACATCGTCTTTAGCCGTTACTGTGTCAGCGCCGACTGTCTTGCGGTCAGATAATATGAATGCTCCAGTCAGGCCTGGCTATCGTAGTCCAAGTCTCACCTTATTCCCGGGCTTAGATTTGCTTACGGTTCCGCAGCGCCAGGGTACCGCGGTTTCAGTGGAAGAATTGCATGGCATGGCCGAGGCCCTGGTTACCTGCCTGGCCGACTTTGGCGTCCAGGGCGAAGTTCAGAGCATCAGTCCCGGACCTGTGGTCACTATGTTTGAGTATCGACCTGCTCCTGGCATAAAAATTAGCCGTATTTCCAGTCTTTCTGATGATCTGGCTCTGGCTCTTAAGGCCACTGCTGTGCGTATAGAGGCTCCTATACCGGGTAAAGATCTCATCGGAGTAGAGATACCCAACTTAGTACGTCAGACTGTGTCACTGCGTGATATCTTAGCCTCAGAGGTTTTCCAGGGGGCGAGCTCACTTTTGACTCTGGCTCTAGGGGTAGATATCGCTGACCAGCCACGTACTGCGGATTTGGCGCGCATGCCTCACCTACTGGTGGCTGGTGCTACGGGAGCTGGTAAGAGCGTTTGCCTTAACTCTATCCTTTTGAGTTTTTTGTTTAAGGCTCGGCCTGATCAGGTTAAGCTCCTACTTATTGACCCCAAGCGTATAGAGCTGGCGGTCTACACCGATCTGCCGCACTTGGTGCATCCCGTAGTTACAGACATGAGTTTAGCCAAAAACGCCCTGGACTGGGCAGTCTACGAGATGGAGCAGCGTTACGACGCTATAGCTCGTATGGGAGTCCGCAATATTGAAAGCTATAACGTTAAGGTCGGTCAGTTCGCATGTAGCAAGAATGAGGCGTCTCCAGAGCTGGCTACTCTGGAACCTATGCCTTATCTGGTCATCGTCATTGATGAGCTGGCCGATCTCATGCTCACGGCGGCCAAAGATGTAGAGATGAGTGTTGTCCGACTAGCTCAACTGGCCCGGGCTGCAGGCATTCACATGATCCTGGCAACTCAGCGGCCCAGCGTAGATGTGGTTACTGGCCTTATCAAGGCCAATTTCCCTTGTCGCATCTCCTTTCAGGTTACCTCTAAGCACGATGCGCGCACTATCTTGGACACTGTAGGTTCGGAACGACTGTTAGGAAAAGGCGACATGCTTTTTAAGCCTTGGGGGGGCAAGCTGCAACGCATGCATGGCGCCTTTGTGAGTGATGAGGACGTGGCTGCGATAGTAGGATTCTGGAAGTCGCAAGCCAAGCCTGAGTACCGTATAAATTTTTCGGAGTGGAATAGTGGTAGTGTCAAGAGTGAGGGCGGCTGGGGCATGGGCGGTGATGACATCATCAATGACCCCATATATGCTAAAGCCGTGGAGTTCGTAACTAGTCAAGGCAAAGCTTCTATTTCACTTGTGCAACGCCGTTTCCGTATCGGCTACAATAAGGCGGCTCGTTTCATCGAACAGATGGAGGTGGATGGCTACATAGGCGCGTCTGATGGCAGTCGGCCCCGACCTGTTTTTACAGTAAAAAAATAAGGTTTATTTATATTTGAAGGATATTGAGGTATGCTAGAAAGGATGCGCTATGATGGATTTATTGGTTACCATTAGTTTTTTCTTTCTTCTTTGGACTAGCGAGGTCTTTGCCGACAACCTCTTCTTGAACTCCACTACGCCGCCAGCCCTGGTCGGTATTTTGGCGACTGGTCCTCTCTTAGATTCAGCTGTGGCGGCTGACTTAGTGGCGCGAATCCAGCGTCAGTGCGAACAGCAGAATGCTTTTACCGCCGAATTCAATCAGAGATTAGTCAATATTGCCAGCCGTGAAATTGAACAGCGGAGTGGTACTTTCGCTTTTCTAAAACCTCATTTAGTACGTTGGGAGACCATCCTGCCAGAAAAGGAGCTAGTGGTGGCTGGAGAGCGGGAAGTCTGGGATTTTTTCCCGGCTGAAGGGACGGCTTACCGCTACACTTTGGAAGAGATGCTTCATTCTAAGACTATGTTGCGTTTCATCTCGGGCAAGACTCGCTTAGACCAAGATTTTTATGTCAAAGGCCAGAAGGTCGATGCTTCCCCCGCCAGCTTGATTAAGCTCGATCTAGTGCCTCGAGAGCCCGAGCCCGGGCTTGTGCAGGCCTATGTATGGGTTGATCCGGCCACGGTGCTCTTCAAGCGCGTGCTAATCCAGGATTTTTATGGCAATACTAACGATCTTGAATTTAGCAATCTTAGGCCGGCTGCTAGGCTCGATAAACACCTTTTTATATTTTCTCCTCCAAACAGTATTCAAATTTTAGATAATTTTAATAGTCATAAGTCGTAATGGTCTTGTTCTGTGTTATTTCTAACCTTTTCCGGTAGCATAATATCTATTATTTTTTATATGTCGAAGAGGTGTACTTGGACTTCGCTACCTGCATTCAGACTTTTGATGTCCGCTGGAATGGTCACTAGGCCTTCAGCATCCAGAAGACTCCGTAGCAGACCTGAACGATTGGGTACGGGCACAGCTAAGGGTAGGCCAGTAGTGGTGTGGTAAGCTGCAACCGGATTATAATTTTCTAGGCCATATTTAGAGGCGACGTTGCGTGAAAGTATAGCTCGGCAATGAGGGCTGCGATCCGGGGTGAAGGCAGCCAGATCGTCGGCAAGTCGATGCAGAAAGGATACATTTAGGACCCGCATGACTACCTGGGACGAGGCAAACTGGCCGGGCAGGCCCCAATATGAGATTTGGTTTACTCGGGCTATTATGAGCGACTTGCCCGGGCTGATGTTTGCGCCCTGTACGAGGATCTCAGCACCGGGTAGATTTTAGAGTACATCTAGTAAAATCGGTCATTTCGATAGAGCTACCACCGGAGATGAAGACTACGTCGGTGTCTGCCAGACAGGCCTGTAGAGCGGCTTGTAGAACTTTGGTCTGATCGGGCACGATATCCAGGTAGCATGGGGGATGCCGGCCGACGGCGCGGTAGATCAGGCAGACTAAAGTGGCGCCGTTCACGTCGCGTACTTTTCCAGAGATAAGAGGTGCCTCCACAGGCATTACTTCATTCCCAGTGGAGAAGATGGCGGCCTTTGGCTGTGTGTGCACTGGGCGCGGGAATAACCTAGAGCGAATAGTCCGATTTCTTGGGGACGCAGGCGGTAGCCACGGGGCAGAGTTATGGCCCTTATGAGCGCATTCTCGCCGTGGAGTATAGCGTTGCCCCCGGGGGCCAGTGACTTGCGTACTTTAATGGTCTCGATCTCTAGTTCCTGAGTGTGTTCGGTTATTACTACGGCGTCGGCGCGTAGGGAGGTTACCGCCGGTGACGATTCGCATGTATTCTCCTGGGTTGATGCGGCCGGTGGAGTGAGTATCAACCTCTATCGTGGCGGTGCATCGCAGGTAGGCTGGGGTGGTTTTCGCTGGCACTGAAAAGGTCGGCGGCTGATATGGCATAGCCATCCATGCATGAGCGGTTGGCTAAGGGCAGATTTTCACGAGCCGGAAGGTCTGCGGCAAGTATGCGATTGTCGGCCTCGGTGAGGGCGATTTCGATTATAGGGAGGGGAGAGAAGATCTCGAGATGGGCGATGCATTCGGCAACGGAAATAATATGAAAAAATTTGCGCACAGGCAAATTCCTATGGAGGTTGCAGTGGAATTATTGACCATATAAGATAGGTTTTAGCTGGTATTAATGCCTAATTTTGATGCTAAGTAATCAAGGTTCATTTTTTTGGTCTAGGCACTATTTTCATGGCATTTTGGCAGCTAGCGTGCTGTATATGGCTGTAGATGTCCAGATATCTAGTGCGAAGACTGAAGTTGGAGATATATAGAATCATCTTTAGTGTGTGGTATTGAGGCTAATGGCGGCTGTCTGTTTTAAGGTTGAAGCAGTGCGATCGGACTGAAAGGTAAGGCGATGTG
Organism: Desulfovibrionales bacterium; assembly: GCA_965112965.1. Taxonomy (GTDB): domain Bacteria; phylum Desulfobacterota; class Desulfovibrionia; order Desulfovibrionales; family Desulfovibrionaceae; genus CBCOTE01. The sequence continues at coordinate 209,153 of CBCOTE010000022.1, forward strand.
TCGGGTTTTGTATAGGTGGATCAGAGTGCTTGCTCGTCGGCGAATACTATGACAGGAACCCTGGGGTCCGATTAAATCCTCTTTTTTGAAGTGAGCTGCTGAAGTAATTTTTTTGTGCTAGACCGAGTAAATGAAGTCGAGAAGCGGCTGGAGATTGGTTGCAGTGTGGTGATGCACTAACGGCTGGTGCTATCTCAACGGTAGCAACTGTAGAGTATGAAAGCTTTGGAACAGGCTCACTTAGGTCACCTGATATAGTTGCGTTATTACGTGTAGATGAATGCATAATCTTTATTTTGGTGTACTAGCTGCACTTGTAGTGTAAAGAGGGCTACCAGACAGGATTGACTCAGGTGCGTTTTAGTATAGTATCGATGCCGAACTAGTGTTAGGTCTGTAGTGCATGATAAAAGGACTGAATTTAGATAGGAGCAGACCATGCCTACTGAGAAAAAAGTTTAAATAATATTTTTTCTATAAAAATGGTTATAACTAATCTATTATTTGCAGAATATTTAAGTGGTAGATCAAGCACTGTGGTTGCACCGACTTAGTATAAACGCTGATTAGGGCATTTTGTCCAATATTATATTGGGTTGTTCTAGAAAGTACATTTTTTATAATGATGTTATGTAATATTAATATCACACTATAAAAAATGTAACAACAATAATAACTATAGTACATAATTGTATTTTTTATTTCGTCCAGATAATTTTTTTTGAAGATATTAGAGCACTGGTGAAGGGGGAAGAGAAAAAATATTTTTAAAAAAAAGTTTTTCTATATCTACGACGCTTCCTAGCTATCTCATTTTTATTTTTTTATTCTTTATATCAATACCTTAGGTGTGTGAATATTTCAATATGGGTGAATAAGGTGGTCTAGTTACGTCGAAACATTCGCGGTTAGACTTGAGGTCAGTAATAGCGATGCTGCCTATGATAGTCGGCCTTAGCAGCTCTGAATGGTCTTTTTGTACGGGTATTCTAGATGTTGCGGAGGACGTGCGATTATTGTGGGTGTCGAGGTAGAGCATGATATATCCGGGCACGTCGAAAAAGTGAGGTCGGAGGCCTGGTCGATGACGGCATGTTCATTGGCGGAATCTGATAATTTGACCGAAGCAATAGACAGTCAGTTTTTTTTGGGTTGTTGGGTCGAGTTGCTGGGGGGGCGCTAAAGTTTGAAGTAGGTGGTGATGTAATACGTAGGAGCTAAGATTAGTTCACAGCCTTTGTAGGGGCTTTCCCAATCATAGGGTTGGCCTATGAAGGTCTAAACCAGGCTTCTGATGGTGGGAAGTCGGCGGCCACGTAGCGGGAGGCAGGTTATTCGTGTAGGACGGCTACCGGCGTCAGAGATGGTAAGGCTAACAGTGCAAGGGTCTGCAGTCGTCTAGATAACCGAGGATGATGAGGTTAGAGAATACCGGCTTGTGTCTTTAAAATGGAAGTGGATTGGGACATTGGTGAAAGGTGTGTCATTATAGATGGTGGATGAATGGTCTATTAAGGCAGCGGTGTCGGCCGAGATCTAGCCGGAGGCGAAGGGAGCTTTGACGGAGAACTAAATACCGTCGATGGTGATGCGAGTGGGTGAAGGGTGGATGTCGGTCTAGATAGCGGAATTCTGAACTAGTTGAATGGAGTTAACCTTGCTTAGTTTTGGCCTGGCATATAGCGGGTGCAGACAATATTATGCATGGTGGGCCCTTGCAGGCAATGAAAAAATGAGGGCCATAGACGTAGTCTTGGACGAGTTATTCGATCCAGACAGCGGAGTGAAGTTGGGTATTTTTTTCGTCGAAGTCCAATTTATTGCGAGCTAATGTTATATTACATAAAATTTTTTGGTGGCGCCGGAAGCAATTTTTTTGTTGCCAGGGGACTGGGAGAAGTTTTTGAGATACAGCTTGCGTATTCTTGCCTTAGAGGATGAGGAGGGCGTTAAGATGACTTAGAGGTGATGCAGGCCTTTAAATTTTGTGGCAGGTCAAAGGGTATGGCGAGGTTTAGGGTATTTTTGGGCTTGTGGTACTGAGAGGTGTTGGAGGTCCTCTAGCATACACGGATTGAGATACAATCGAGCAGTTTTGGGCGGCGTAGTCTGGGACAAGATCATACTGCATCCAGTTTCAAGTGGATATATTCTCCAGCGAGATCGGCTTCGGCCGGTCAGGATCAGAACGAGTCGACCGATTCGTCGACGTCATTATTATGGGCGGCTAATTTTAATTAGTCGGCTAAGACATGGGTATTGATACCGAAAATGTTGTAGAAGTTATTGAGACTTTGTTCATGCCTGAGCTAATATTGTATATTCACCTACAGTAACGGCGATATACAGGAGACCCAAGGCCGTGTGGTAAGGCAAATTTATCTAGGCGCTGATGCAGGAAGTCGTGGCAGCTCTATAGGCACTTCAGGATTACAGCGAAGTTTAGACGCAGGGGATCAGTGGCTGAGAACTTATGGTTTTCATCTAGATGAAAGCTGTGGTCCTGGACGGGTATATTAGCTGTCATTATCTGCATCAGTTTAGATGTTTCACAGGCTTGATAATATTATATGTAAGAGGCCAAGAATAGCTATAGAGAATGTTATTTAGAGGCAGACATGAATGTATTTATCGCTAACTCTGTATTTTGTGCATAATTGTTCAATGTATTGCTACGTGAGAGCGTCCAGGAACTGATGTTTAAGAGCAATTAATAGTAACAGAGGTACTGTGGGGCAATATTGGCTTCAGTTCTGTCAATATAGAGCTTGAAAGATATCTTGGTCTATTTTGGCGGTGATAAATTTCTCTACTAAAAAATTTATATAGTATTTTTTGGTATATAGGAAGGGCGATTCTATAGACTATAGCAGGCCGCGGCAATACCGGACTTATAAGTTTTTCGATATTACATAGCTTTAATAGTGGCCTGGACATCATAGGCGTAGATAAGGATCGTTGCCTGGCCGGAAATGTGGATAGGTTAGTTGCATCAGTGACTGGGAATATATTGTCATGCTTCTGTCCTCCCTGATAGGCGAACTGGGATGGCTCAAGCCTGATGCTTGTTAATTCTTTCATAGCACCTGACATTTTGAGTTTTTTTCATACCTAGCTATGTGTCCGTGAAATTTTCACTGCGCTGTTTAGTCTCGGAGGTTAACCGAGGTTGTAACAGTTGCCTGCGCGGGGTAACAAGGAATTTGGTATTGTTAGACTTTGGCCCGTATTTTTATTCCGTGAGTCATGTTAACTGTCTCCCTATGTCCAAGGAGCTTAAAATAGGAACGCTATTTCAGTTGGAGAGTCCTTTTGCACCGGCTGGTGACCAACCTAGGGCTATTGCTGCCTTGGTGGCGAATTTCGTGACTGGAGTGCGCGACCAGGTGTTGCTTGGGGTCACGGGCTCGGGCAAGACTTTCACTATGGCTGGAGTCATCGAGGCTTTGAGCCGTCCGGCCTTGGTGCTTGCCCCCAACAAGACCTTGGCCGCCCAGCTTTATAGCGAGCTTCACAGTTTTTTTCCGTACAATGCTGTGGAGTATTTTGTAAGTTATTATGATTATTATCAGCCAGAGGCCTATATTCCACAGAGCGATACTTTCATCGAGAAGGATTCGTCCGTTAATGACGAGATCGACAAGTTACGCCACTCCGCCACCCACGCTCTTCTTACGCGGCGCGACGTGGTCATTATAGCCTCAGTATCTTGTATTTACGGCCTGGGATCACCAGAATACTATAGTCGCATGGTTATACCCATCAAGACCGATCAGGATTTACCCATGGAACGCCTCATGGCCTGGCTCATTGAGGCGCAGTACGAGCGTAATGATTATGATTTTTATCGCGGCACCTTCCGTGTGCGCGGGGATGTACTTGAGATAATACCAGCCTACTACAGGGACAAGGCGTTGCGATTGGAGTTTTTTGGTACGAAGCTGGAATCTATTTTTGAAGTAGATCCACTGACCGGCGTCAATGGGGCGAGATTATACGAGACTGTTATTTTTCCGGCCCGACACTATGTCTCGGACCGGGATAACCTGCAACGTGCCATGGACGACGTGCGTGATGAGCTAGCCAGGCGGCTCACGGATCTTAAGAGACAACAGAAGCACGTGGAGGCACAGCGCTTGGAGCAGCGCACTATGTTCGACCTGGAGATGATCGATGAGTTGGGCTACTGTAACGGCATCGAAAATTATTCTCGGCACCTGGATGGTCGGGCTCCTGGTACGCCCCCGTCCTGTTTACTAGACTACTTTCCTAAAGATTTTATCCTATTCGTCGACGAGTCGCACATTACTATTCCCCAGGTGAGGGCTATGTTTAATGGCGATCGTTCGCGTAAGCAGACGCTTGTGGATTTTGGTTTTCGTCTCCCTTCGGCTATGGACAACCGGCCCCTACGCTTCGAGGAGTTCCAAGCTCGGCGGGGTCAGACCGTCTGCATTTCGGCTACGCCCGGCCCATGGGAGCTGGAGCAAGCTCAGGGCTTGGTAGTGGAGCAAATTATCCGGCCCACGGGTCTAGTAGACCCTCAGGTAGTAGTACGGCCGGTTAAGGGCCAAGTGGATGACTTATTGGCCGAATGCAAGGCTCGCCACTCGGCGGACGAGAGAGTGCTAGTGACAACCCTCACCAAGCGTATGGCCGAGGATTTAGCTGAGTATCTGACGCAAAGGGGTGTGCCTGCTCGTTATCTACACTCGGAAATCGAGACCTTAGAACGGGTGGCTATCCTTAAGATTTTACGGGCCGGGGAGTTTTCTGTGCTGGTGGGCATTAATTTACTGCGGGAGGGGCTGGATCTGCCAGAGGTATCCTTGGTAGCTATTCTGGATGCAGATAAGGAGGGTTTCCTGCGCTCCGCGCGTTCTCTCATCCAGACATTCGGCCGAGCGGCGCGTAATGTAGCCGGCCGGGTTATTCTCTACGCGGACATAGTCACCCCAAGCATGGCCGCGGCTATGGAGGAGACAGCACGGCGTCGGAAGAAGCAGCAGACCTATAATATTGCCCACGGCATTACGCCGCAGACAGTAAAAAAGACGATCGATAGTGCGCTTGCCTCCATTTACGTTCAGTCTCGGGAAAGGTCTATGAACAGGGCTGGGACTGCAGTAATCATGGCTGCTGATCTTATGTCAAAAAATACCATGCAAGGACCGATCCTTGAAACTCTGGACTCGGTCCGACTGGCCAAGGATATCAAGCAGCTAGAGCGAGAGATGCGAACGGCAGCTAAGGAGTTGGAGTTCGAACAGGCAGCGGAGATCCGGGATCGTATCGCAGTCCTGCGCCAACAGCTTTAATAGTGGGCTAAGTATGGCTGAGCATTTAACCGGCAGCGTCTATTCGGGCCATGCTAGCCTTTTGTGTTCTATATTCAGACTACCTTTATGGGTTTATCTTCTACCTCGTGTTCAGTTTTAGAGTGGTGACTTAGTGACCACTGAAGGCGGAAAATACTTGGATGCCTCTATATGATTACCATTACCCACTCCATAGTGAGTTTATCGAGGTGCACCAGTTCTTCAGAAAATGGCCGTACCTTTATTATTGTCTTATTTTTAGACGTATGAGTTTTGTTTTTTTCACGGCTAGAGCTGTAGTTCAGCTACTGGTAAGGTGTGCTACGTGTCCTCGGGGAGGGCAAGCGGTAACGTATTATAGGCAAGTTTAAAGGCCTACTTTGTCATCTGTATCTACAGCCGTATCGACAAGATAGTGGTCAAAAAAATCGGTGGAATCGGTGGGAATGGTTGTTATTGGTGGTCACTGAGAACGATCTGTCTATTATCCCTTCGCACGGCATTATTTTTTCTATCTTTCGGGCGTTACATAGGCAAGGTGCTGTTTGTGAAGAGATTTGTGCGATTCAAAGCCCTAATTTTAGTCCTGACCAAGTAGTCGGCCAACATCTACGCGGTCTTCATCGCGTGATAAATAATTTCAGGTCTGAGCTTTGGCTTTATCATCGATATCGAGGCGTGTATGCAGAGGTTAGAATGGATCAGGGACAATTCATGTAGTCCTGTCCCACTGTATCGGAAGTTTACGTATGGCGCAAAGCGTGCTCCGGTCCATAGTTATTTTCTTCTTGGAGCTGATCATGCGCTGAGACATCGAGTTGCAGATGGACGGCTCCTATTTTTTTTGCTTGCTTAAGCTAGCAAGCAAAAAAATCTTATAATTTTTTTCAGATTCGGCTGTGTCTCGATTCCATAGTGGTAGCAGTTATGAAGTAGAGTGAAAAAAATGTTTTTTAATCTCCAATCCCATGCGGGTATCAAAGGCGATGACATCTTAATAACCATCAGCGGCCTTAAGAATTTGGAGTGGTTGTGGCTATCCTTTAGGTCGACCCGGAACAGTTATCTTTAAAGGAACTGCTCAACCACGGATTGATATGAGTTTATTATGATCAAATTCATACAGAGTATATCTATTAATAGAGTGGACTTTCTCGAAGGAGACCGACCAGCTCGAGTTTGATTTTGGAAGGCTTAAGCTGGTTTAAGTCTATGATATATTCCCGTGCCTGTGTTTTTTACTTAATTATGCGATACGGCAAATTGTCTAAGTCAATCTGACTTCTCTTGATTTATCCAACTCGCAGACTGAAGTTTTGTTGTCACTTACCGTCTGGTATAGGCTTTAGTATGCATACATTCGAATGGTTTGGCTCAGAGGTTGTAGCATAACTAGATGCGCTGCTATTGCGCGTCGCTATGGCCACCTTGACCAATTGCGCTGCTGGCCGATACCTAGCATATCTCTTAGGAAGAATCTGAGAGCGAGCGCAGAGTAAATTTTTTTAGGTCTGTATACATCCGTGTGTAATGTTGAAGGCTTTATGCTCGTCGTCATGCTTGGCGCGTATTATAAAAATGGCTAAAAATTATTTAATACATCTTTTTTTGCCACGATTCTTATATACTGGATCGGACATCTAGAGGGTGGCCAATTCGGTATATAAATAGGTGTCGATTTTTATGCTGCGCGACGAGACTGAGGTCTTGGAGGCTGTTACTGAACCATTGTTTGGTTAGATTTATACCTAACGATTTTATTACTGAGAGAAAAAAAGTGAGTTTACTGTGTAGTTAGCTATATATAGAATTCACTTCTTCTACCCTAAGGGGTGGCAAAATTCTACTACAGTTAGTCCCTAACTAAAAAAATAAAGATTCGTATTGTTCAATCGTAAATGTTGATATAGTTTTTTCGTACTATCAGTTCATCATCGTATCTTGAGAAATATGTTTACAAGTATCCTATAAGCATCATCAGTGAGGGGCGTGATTATCATAAACTACCTGGAGAAAATAGTAAACTCTGTGACTTTTCGTATATGCTATCTTAAAATATATTTGAGGTCGAGCAGCTCCAGCTTTTTAAACATTTTTTTACCAACATGCCTGGGCAAAGAATGTACAATATAATATGTGTTTTTTGTCGAGTAATACTTGCAAGGCGTGGTATCGTTTATTTAGTATTGCGTTTTGAACATTGAGTTTATGGTCATCATGATAAATATTTAATAAACGTCGATTTTTTTGTTTCCCGTTCTTTTTTATTTTCGATTTTTTGTCAGTCATTCTTAACGTACGGGCGGATCTATCCGAGATAGCGTAGTGATATACCTGTCAAAACTGTAATGACCTATAGTAATGGGCATAATAAGATCATAATAGATTAAAATTAGTACAATGTTTCATAGTCTATTTATATATATTCGGTATGGCATTATTGTATGTTTATAGAGTGACTGATGACGAATAGCTATTTAGTTATTTTGATGTTATTTTGATATAGTGTTGCTTTTTGAATTTATATAGCGCAACAATGCAGTAGCAATGCACAATATCAAATTATTATAGAGCCAATAGAGGACGGTAAGGAAGTGCCGGCAGATTGCTATCCTCTGGGCAGGAAAAAAATTAGTCATCTCGCCTGGGCTGTTGAGCGGTACTAAGGCAGTCATGTCCGGTCGGCTTTCAGTGGGATGCAAGCGTCCGCTTACGGGCACCATCAAGGAGGCCAACGCCGGCGCCAAGTAATCCAGGTATTGGCCAAACTGGACTTCGTAGCTATTCTTCTCGAAGGGGTACGATCGGGTGGTAACCTTTACGTCATACGGATTAGGCATGCTGGCCACGTGGGGCGGGGCGGGCTGGGTTCTAGAGGTATTATCATACTTTGGTGGAACGAGTACGAATCTGCTCTCAAGGCCAGCTTGAGGGTACTAATAAGATTAGCGGCGAGACACAGGCTGAGACTGAGAGAGCCTGTGGTGGCAATTCAACACATAATATCATTACGGATACATCATTCAGTGTTCGGGCACGTATACAGACAAGAGTAGAAAATACTTCACTAAGTAACCTGAGTACGCGACAGTCTGGGCTCATGGCGCTAACTATTGTATCGATGATTTGGACGCCGTAACTGTTCGATCGTTTGGATGATGACTACGGCCTGAATACTATTGAGATGGATGCTGCTATAGTTGTGGCCATGGAAACTGGAGGTCATTTCTTTTGGCGACGCGCAGGGCATTATCTACTTAGTACATGAGACAGGTAGGGGCACGCCACTGGGTCGTATCCTGAGGCGGCGGTGCGGCTTTGACTGTAAAGGCCTACGGTCTAGAACGGGCACCTTGTGTCAAAGACCGGGCTATGTCAGCCTATGATCCGTAATCCATCGGGCATTGGCGTGACCTATGCTATCACGTCCATGGGTTCAGACCACACCGCGGGTTATACCGTTGCCACCAATATGTTTAAGGTGGGTGGCTATGTGAATTCAATGGCAGTGAAAGGGCAAGTCGAGTTCTCGCACAATCTTCAGATCGCTACAGCGGCGGTGGATGCCACGGGCATGTGCTTGTTTATTGCTTTCGCCGTACTAGACCAGTCCGAAATTTTTCAGGCTTTGGTGGATTTGTCCAACTCCTTCTACGGATGGAACCTAGACAGCAACGGAGTGATCGAATTTGGCAAGTTTATTCTGATAAACGAAAGGGAGTTTAACAAACGTATTGGCTTCACAAAGCTGGATGACCGGCTCCGCTCTATTTCCGGCGTGAGTTCTTGGCTCCGCATAACATGGTCTTCGACGTGCTCGATATAGACCTAGACAATATTTTAATTAGTAGTATATTGGCCATAGACCTCAGATAGCCGGCCTCTGCCGGCTATCTGAGGTCTATGGGAGCGATTCATGACCGTCAGTCTCAAGTGTTACACTACTTTGAGTTGTTTTCAACCCTTTGACCCTCGAATACGTCCCCGGCATGGATGGAGAGACTGTAGTTGATTGCCTAACGCGTTTGGGTATCCCGTCCGCCGAGGTTGCAATAATTTTCGTGAATAACCGCCATGCTGCGCCTGAAACCATCCTGGCCGAAAGCGATTGTACGGGGCTTTTTTTCAGAGGTGGATGACTAGATTATTCTTTCATTTTTTTTTGGATCAGATCCCTCTATTAGCTTTGGCTCCTCCTAGGCGCTGTTTGGTTGCTTATAGTAGCTGGTCAGGTTGTTTTGTTCGATTTATTGTGACCATCGGTTGAGTAAGGCTGTTGGAGCGTATCCAGTTTATCTAAGGCGTTGGCCGCAGCGCTATCCAGTTCTATCAACTAGTTTCCTAGTTTGCGTGGGCATACCATGATCTTGAGGTTGCCGTCTGGATCAGGCAGGCCATGCATAAAGGCCATATTCCAGGTTATCGACCTGGGAAGGTGGACATATCTATATCGAAGTCAATATGAATTGTCCGTAATAGGCATGCAAGATTGATTTAGGGCATGTAGGCCCATAATCGGAGAAAAAGTGGTAGTGTCTGCTGGGCATCATCCAGTGATTTCGTTGTCTCTGGACTGCAGGTGGGGGTGGCCATTGAGGTTGCCGGTCTGCTGGAGACGTTATGGTTGCTGGCTCTTTACTAATTTGCATCCTCAAATATCAGCCCTGGTTATCGGTATGGTAGTGTGGGGTTAGTGACAGTCATAGCGTGCAGTATTATGGACAGTACTGGGGTAGTGGCGTTTGATCCGCCTAGGATGGGGTAGCAAGCTATTTTAGGCTGAATAAGAAGCTTTGGAGAGAGTCAGCTTCTTGGGCCGTTAGGAGTGAGTCAATAGCTAGCGACAGGCGAAATTTGGACTCCTTAGTTGGACAGGGCTTAGGTACCTCTAGGTACAGCTCAACGTATAGCCGCTATCTACTAGTAGATTACTTATAATGAGGGGCAAACGGGGTCCGATCCAATTGAGGTGTATGACGTTTCCATAGATTGTTTGGGCTGGCAACGGTTTTACAGGTTTGTCTGGTATTATTTAGGTAATATGAAGATGCACCCAGTGGTTGTGTGTTAACTTTAGCCTGGTGAAAAATTATGAGCGTGGATGTAATATTTTATAGTCGTATTTTGTTACAGGATTGTGACCTGCGTAGTAGCACTGTACAGACAACTCATGGCCAGTGACCTGAGTTGAATAGACCGACTATATGTCTAGGAGAATGCTGCCCCGTGATTTATATTTGGGCTTTAGTATAACTAATCTTAGAATTGTTTCTATGCCGGTACCATGGCTTAGGCCATGAAAATCGCTAGGGCCAGATATTACATACTTGTGGCTTGCTATATATTGAGCAGACTGTCTCTTTTTACTGTACTTAGGTCCGGTCTATGATGTGCCTGGTATGCTGATTACGGCCATGGGTCTAATATTAGTGTATTTTCAGATGTATTGAAGAGTCAGTATTATCCTCCATATGGCTGTCAGTCCAGAATACAGTACGTATTAGCATCTTAAGAGGATAGTTCGTGCCGTTGTTGGACTTTGGCCTGCGTAAGGCTCTGCGTGGGGTTGGATGGGCAACCTTTAATGAGTACAAAAAAAGGAGACATGTAGCTGTTTTGTGATCCTGGCGGAAGAGTCTACTGTGTGGTGTGATTACTATACGATAGTTCGCGTTATAAATATAAATATATCTCGCAATATCCTGGGATTATGGGATTATGTTGATGCGGTACAAAAGGGTTATTCGTCTGTGCGGTTAAGGCCGAGCTAGTGGAATAGGACTGGATTTACTGGTGAATTGGGCATAGATTTCGTTGTTTTCTGTTATTTAAGTAGAGCTGAGATAGCCACTTTGGCTAAAATTCACGGAGCAAAAAAAATGGCTGAAGCGACGACCGCCATCAGGGAACGAGTTCAAAAACTTCGCATGGATATCGCCTACCACGATTACCGGTATTACGTACTGGATGATCCGGAGATCACTGATATTGCGTACGACGAACTCTTTGTCAAACTTAAGGCGTTGGAGGCAGCTTATCCAGAGCTGGCTGACCCCAATTCGCCTACACAACGAGTAGGTGGCCGAGTAGCTGCAGCTTTCGCTCAGCGTCGTCACAGCTTGCCCATGCTTTCTTTGGACAACGTCTTTATTTTAGAGGACTGGCGGACGTTTTTAAAGCGGGCCGAGCGTCGGGTGACCGGGGCCAGTTTATCGTCTTATTGGGTAGACCCTAAGTTGGATGGTCTAGCCGTGGAGGTAGTTTATGAAGCCGGCCGGCTTGTGGCGGCCATTACACGTGGCGACGGTGAGATGGGTGAGGATGTGACTGCAAATCTACGCACGGTGCGTAATTTGCCAAAATTACTAGAGGCATCTGCCGGACTGGCTCGAGAACGACTGGCTGTTCCCACGCTTTTAGAGGTGCGTGGGGAGGTAGTATTCACTAAACATGCTTTCCATGCCCTTAATGTGGCTCAGAATAAAGATGGGGCCAAGACATTTGCTAACCAACGCAACGCCGCAGCTGGATCCGTACGGCAGCTTGATCCGCACATCACGGCCCGGCGGTTTCTCTCCTTTCTGGCCTATGGAGTGGGACGGGCGGAGTGGTCGGAATCGGGAGAAAGATGGACTACTCAGACTGCCATCATGGCCGGTCTGGTCGCTTTAGGTTTTGCTATACCCCCAGAGGCACGCCATTGTGATACGCCGGCCGCGGTGGAAACCTATTACGAGAACCTGGCAACTAGACGAGATGCATTTCCTTTCGAGATCGATGGAGTGGTAGTGAAATTTGACGATCTGAAGTTGCAGGAGGCCTTGGGCGCTACAGCTCGAGCTCCACGTTGGGCCTTGGCTTTAAAATTTTCTCCTCGCCAGGTCGAGACAGTACTCGAGGATATTGAGGTCCATGTGGGCCGTACTGGGGTGCTCACACCGGTTGCTCTGCTGCGACCTGTGTCCTTGGCTGGGGTGATTATTTCTCGGGCAACTCTGCACAACAAGGACGAGTTCCAGGCCAAGGATTTACGGCTGGGTGATACTGTATTCGTACAGCGGGCTGGAGACGTTATTCCCGAGGTGGTTGGTCCGGTGTTAGAGAAACGTACTGGCGCTGAGCGAGAATTTGAATTTCCGGATATTTGTCCGGCCTGTGGTAGCTCCGTGGTCCGGTTAGCTGGGGAAGTGGCTAGCCGCTGTCCAAACCTTACCTGTCCAGCAGTGGCCAGACGAAGCATTATACATTTCGCTTCTAAGTCCAGGCTAGATATTGGGGGCATTGGCAAGCGCTGGATAGAGGTCTTCGTAGACCAGGGCCTGGCGTGTACATCGGCGGACCTATTTAATCTCACCAGGGAACAGCTACTCAGCCTGGAGCGTATGGGAGAGAAATTGGCTGATAGCTTTTTAGCGACTTTAGAAGAAACTAAGAAAAATGCAACGTTACCCCGGTTTATAGCGGCTTTAGGTATTCGCCACGTCGGATCTGAGACGGCTAAGATTTTGGGGACAACTTTTCTCGACTTGGACGATTTAGCCGCAGCCTCGGTCGAGGCCTTGCAAAGGTTGCCCAATATTGGGCCGGAAGTGGCAACTTCCATCCGGGCTTTTTTCGATAATGTGGCAAATCAGACACTGTTAGATCGTTTTCGAGCGCTGGGTTTATGGCCACTTCGGCCGGAGTCGGTCATTCCTAAGTTAGAAGCAGGGGCACTTGGAACTATTCGAACAAGGATGTTGGCGGATATGCGAGTGCTCATCACTGGTGCCATCCCAGGCTATGCCCGGGCACAGGCCAAGGCCTTGGTGGAGACAGCCGGGGGCATGATGGTTGAGTCGGTATCGAAAAAACTGGACCTCTTGATTGTTGGCAAGGCTCCCGGGCTGAGTAAGTTGAAAAAAGCGAGGATGCTAGGTATTCCTGCCATCGATGCTAATGAGTTTTTCCAGCGAGTCATCGAGAATGCCTAAAGTGTGGGTCGATGTATAGTCTTTAATATCGATTATAATCTAATCCGCTGCCATATACACATATTGAAGGAGACAAACAATGGCGACGAAGATCGTCGTGACCGGGGTTATGGGCCGCATGGGTTCCACTATAATGAAATTGGTGGATAAAGATCCAGACTTGGAACTAGCCGGGGTTGTGGAACAATCAAGCTACAGTGAAAATCTCAAAGCCTTTGTCTGCCCTCAGAGTACCAGCTTGGATGAGGTGCTACCCCAGGCCATAGGCGCGGTGGTGGTGGATTTTACTACTCCTAAGGCTACGGTGGAAGCGGCCAGGGCTGCAGCTCGTCATGGAAATCCCTTAGTGGTTGGCACTACAGGTCTGACGTCTGAGCAACTATTATTATTGGAGGAGGCGGCAACGTGCGTGCCGGTGCTTTGGTCTCCGAATATGAGTATAGGTGTTAATGTGCTCCTGCGGATCCTGCCAGACTTAGTGCGGCTGCTCGGGGAAGTCTACGACATAGAGGTGATGGAGCTGCACCATAACCAGAAAAAAGATTCGCCCAGCGGCACGGCTCTGAAGCTAGCTGAGTGTTTAGCCACGTCCCGTGGTTGGAATTTTGTGGAGACGAGTTGTTATGCCCGTCATGGCATTGTTGGCGCCCGGCCAAGACAGGAAATTGGAGTCCAAGCTATTCGCGGTGGCGATGTAGTAGGGGTGCATACGGTTTACTTTATGGGGCCTGGTGAGCGTATCGAGGTGACGCACCAGGCTCATTCTCGTGAAAATTTTGCTCAGGGCGCTTTGCGGGCAGCTAAGTGGTTAGTCAGTCGGTCAGCTAGCCAGCTCTATACCTTTGCAGATATACTGTAAGGAAAGATGGCATAAACCACTTATAATGGATGGTTTCGGGCCTTCGGCGACGGAACAGAGCATTAGTCTCACTGTATAACGAGCTACGCAACGAGATTGAATACGTACAAAGTTGATTGCCCATAGTCAGATTTATCATAAAGAAGGCTCTATTGACCTTGATCCCAGATAGATTATAGGTGTTTCTGGTACGTTTAAACCTGACCATGGAATTGGTCATCGTTGCTGAGGCAGTAGATGGACTAGTTTTTTTGCTTGTAAAATGATCGAGTTATCGGGATAGAGGAGGATTATCTGGCCATATTGGCCGGCGTCATCAAAGTCTTTAAGTACATTTACGAACTTTTATGGTTGGAGATCGAGCTGTTCTATGAGCCCATTAAGGTTTTTTTGAGGAGCTAATGCTGGCCGAGCACGTGCTGGAGTATATTGTGGAGATACTGTCTAAAGAGTTGATCGAAGATTTCTACGTTTGTCGCTTTATAAGCAGTAAGAGCATTTGAATACGGTGGCCGATGCTCGGCATGTAGTTTCCGCGTCAATTTTTTGTATTGTACAAAGGATTCGCATTATACATCGTGTGGTCATGTAGGTTATAGACCATGAATGCGTTGACCAAGGTCGGACGTCGCTCTATGTAGTCTCCATAGTTTAAACCAGCTTGGAGAATAGAGAAAGATATTTTTTTTCCTGAGAGGTCTATCGGTAGAATTATCACTCCAGGGTAATATTCATTCGATATATAGGATAAACTTTATAGTATTATAAATTTTAACTCCTAGATAAGGAGATATTGTAGTTATTCTGAATTCTATTTTTTTTGGCCGATTGTAGTTATTTGTATCCTCTACTATAGGTTGGCGGCTAGCCATCTGGCAGAGTATTTTGGCCAAGGTGGCCGGATGGAGGCATAATTTACGTGGGCAACAACGTGTAGCCATTATGATGAGTCATATCAGACTTGTCATTGATGACTCGGAACAGTTTGTTGATAGTTTGGCTGAGTTTTTCGAATAGGACATTTGGCGTAGCGTAGGTATTGATGAATATGTGCAAATATTTTTACTAGTTATATCAATAATTTTATTTATTTTTTAATGTTGAGTTTAGTACGTTATTTTTTTTGAAAGCATCATTTGTTTACATTGAGTTATTGATAAGCTCATAGAGGTTGAGAATTACTTTTGGATCCTACATTATGTCCGTGCCGTGAGATCTTGGACGTGGAGTCTGAGGAGTATATGACCACATTGTCTAGGATGTAGTTTTACCAGGCTAGTCGAAGGTCTTTAACTGTAATTGCCACGACTCTACGTCTCTGCATGTGTGTCTGATATCCTGGGCTATGCCATAGTGCTGGCCTGAACTCGATGTCTTGTCGATAGCCGTTCCGTCATCTAACTAGCCAAAGTGTCCTTTGCCTAGTTTTTTTGTATTAAGCCACGTGCTGCTTCGTAGTTGACTAAGTCAAAAAAAATGGATCAGCTTCAGATAGTCTAGCCAGTACGCAGAATGATATTGTCTATACTTCCACCTATTAGCACGAGTTAGGTTGTCTAGATATAGGTCTCGGGTAGGCCTCGATATGCTGAGGTTGACAATCAGCTTAGTATTATTGCGGTGGATGAAAAAAATCGTTGCCGTTTTCCTTTTTGCCTTGTGCGTTCCCTATCAGTATCAGTAAATGTTTAGGTGTATCTGGTCTCAGCGGGTATAACCCCCCCCCGCATAGCACTATCGTAGTTCTGAATAGACAGGCGTATAGGGCAACTTCTGGTCAGATAAAAATAGATACGTGTTGCGATGTTTACCGACGCATGGTTGTCAGACAGTTGGTTCTTATTTAATATTTTTTTTGTGAACCGTAGTTGATGTTCATTATCACACTATGTATGTGTAGGCCGCAGGAAGACTCAGGCCATATCGCCGTATCGAAGAAGACTTAAGCTACCTTCTGTACCTTTAATAAATAGCAGCTATCCTAGTCCAGAGTACCGATTTTTGTCCGGTTTTTTTGGCATGCTCCGAGCTTCATTGGCCTCAGCCAGGGCTTTATGATCTTTATAATAGCCCTGGAGCTAATAGTTTCTCTTAGCCTGCAACTACGACCCACTTTATTAGCCTGAGAACATGTTCAGCTCTTGGCCCTTGAGTCGCAGCTCGTACGTGTTGATTATTTCGGCTGGAGAGGGAAAGTAGCATAGAGTGAGTTGGCCATCTTAGCCAGCGATTGTAAACTTAGTTGGCTGTCAGTTCTATGGCTTATCAGCTGAACGTTATGGTCGATGTTGAAGTCTGCCTTGTTGGCTTAGATTATGCTAAACTTATCAAAAGAAGTACTCCGTTAATATAAAATTTTACTCTGAATGGTGACGGGACATGCCGAGGATTGGGTCTATGATGTTGGACAAAAGAGTCTGTTCTTAGCTAGATGGATACAGCCGTACCTAGGGAAGTCCTAATAGTTGCATCGGTGAAGCGGAGAAATTGCATGTGTATGGTTCTGTGACGAGGGCAGGCGTCCAGATACATGGTAAAAATCGGTTGAAGCCAGGCGGGCCATGGAATCCTTTATAGTGAGTCCTGCTTAGGATAGCCCTGTGGTTGCAGTCGGGCAAAGGAGCCCGTCGTCATATCTGACTGATTTTTATCAAAGGTGTGGGTAAATTTCGCCCATTAGATTAAGTAGGGAGGTGTATGTGTAGTGGGATCAAGTCTAGACATCAGGGCAATGAGGTAGCCCATAATTTTAATCCGGTGTAGTAGGAAAATTCGAAGATGAGAGAGAGGCCTTCGTTTGAGGATTGAATGGACTGCTGGCCGTGATGATATGCTTATATATCTGTCTGTTTATTATTCTACGGCCAGTTATAAGGAGATACAATATGGCTCATGGTTATTACCGCAACTGTCGCTTCCGGTATGAGCTTAGCCTTAGTGCCGGATTGAGCAGTTGCATGCTGACACTGCACTTTGTTTTTTTGTTGCAGCCTAATATGATGGCTCTTGCCGTATTGTCTACTTGTGGTCTGGATTAGTCTGGAAGACTGGCACGGCAATCTCGCTCGAGGGGCAGGCTATTGCGGTTAGGGTAATCGAGGCTGTTAGTGTCTAGATTTATCGTTTCTTTGCGGCCAGGTCTTTCATAGCGTAAAAAGTAGAATCCATCCATGTTTAGTGGGATGGATTAGTGGGTCGTTTTAGGACTTAATAGAACACCAGTAACTAATTCGTTTAGCCAGTAATTATGCCCTGGGAGTAGCTGACGATATCAGTCGAGCCGCTGCACCTACCTACAGGAGCTCGTATTTTTTCGGCTAGGTCAGCTCGAACTCTTTGCATTCGGTGATATCCTGGATACAGTTTATAGTTGGTGTCGTTGGTCACTGTGTTACTGATGGTAGTTCTAATAGTTATCATATATCTGATTATGACCAGCAATAAGAAGCGGCATTCAGTGTATAGCTGGACCTGGTTAGTCCATTGTAGGATGGTGAGACCTGGTCATGGCTAGTTAGCCGTGCGGTGGTGGCGTTACTGTGTGTTGGATTTGTGTCTGGTAAATTAGTATACTTTAATTGTGGTTTAGTTTAGTGTATGATGGAGGTGCTACTGTCTAACTTTATCCAAGAAGCTACCAGGTACAGTGTCGGTGCAGTTTATGAGTCCGGCTGCAGTCTACATATTCAATTTATATTGAATGAATAGTGAGAAGAGTGTAGCATAAGGTTTATGATGGGGCGGTAAGGCGCTATTTTTTACGATCTATATGAATTGATCCATACAGATAGCGGTCAATTTTAGCGACAGGTCTAGCCCCACAGTGTTAAGTAGGATATGGCTGCGCGGAAAACATTGGATAAACATAAACCTACGGGAAACTCTAGTCATGAAATTTGAGGCGCCTTGGTTCATTCGGGAGTGCTGGACATCTTGAGGACAAAAAAACGGGGGAGGAGCAGCAGCGGCTATGGTGACTTCCTTATTGTAATACGGCGAGACGGTAGTCATTATAGACCGCCGCAGATTGGTGCATGTGGGTGCATGACCATTTTAAAGCAGTCACAGTAGGGTAAGGCTATACCGGCAATATAATTCAGTGCGATGTGTGTGTGACATTGATGCCGCAGTTGGCTATATCGTCGATATTCCGTTGGTGTTGGACAGTCAGAAGTTAAGGTATACTCTATCCACAATACGCTGTGCAACCGTATATTTTTTTTGCACAGCAAGCAGGAGCAGTCTATGTGTGGTCATCCGGTTTGGTTGTGGCTACTGATGAGAGTGAGGCCGTACTACTGGCTGCCTATGAACAGGAAATTTTTCTTCGGCTGGGCAATACGCGTCATTTATTCGGTTTACGAGATTATGGTAGAAAATGATTTTGTTTGTACTTATCATGGTCGGTAGGGTAGGTTGTCATCCTTTGCAGCATGTACGATTTTTTTTATATGTAGTCCGTACCTCTGGCCGAAGCGGTGGTTGTGGGTGAAGGCTTATTGTTGTCATCTTTTTAGAAGATGAGGCCGTATGCATATTTCCTCGCTTGTACCCTTTGGGATATGGCTTCTTATTTTCTTACTGGTCTACCCAGATGGCATAGTTGCTCAGTCCGTCCCTCAGCTTGTCCAGTCTACGGCAACAATTATTGCTTTTCCCACCTTCTCGCATAAAGGTCAGTTTTGGATCGAGCCGGTGACGGGTATGGCCTTTATTTGGGTGCCAGAGGGTTGCTACTTTATGTCTTGTGGTTCCAGTGAGATCTACGCTGATGAGCGCTACGTGCATAAAGTCTGTCTGGACGGTTTTTGGCTCGGCAAGTATGAAGTCACTCAAGGTCAGTGGCAGATGATTATGGGCGACAATCCATCATTCTTTAAGAAGGGCGATTCTTACCCGGTGGAGAATGTCTCTTGGGTGCAGGCTAAAGCATTTTTGGCCCGACTGACTGAGCGTCTCGGGATTGACGGCTGGCTGGGATTACCCACTGAGGCCGAGTGGGAGTACGCTTGCCGTGAGTCCGGCAGCTATATGAACTACTCAGGCGGGGAGAATGCGAACGCCTTGGCTTGGTTTAAGGATAATGCTGGTGGTACAACCCATCCTGTGGGTACCCGTGCGCCCAATGCTCTAGGTCTTTATGATATGAGTGGCAATGTGTGGGAGTGGATAGAGGATGCCTATGATAAGGATGCCTACGAAAAACACCAGCTTCATAATCCGCTCCACGAAGATGGCTCACGCTACCGTGTGTTACGTAGTGGTTCTTGGAATTTCCGGGAGCAGGATATTAAGTGCTGCTTTCGTAGTTTTTCAGATAAAGAAAATGGGGTGGGAGCCCTGGGTTTTCGGGCGGTGTTGCGGCCGACAAGGCAGCAATAGACACTATTTGTGATCATAGGCCGAATATTACAAAATGATCGAGGCGATTGACGCTGAGCGCTTTATATATTTTTAGTTTGACGTGCCTTACGCTCTCTAAGACGTTCGGTTTTTTTTTGTCAGACAGCGGACCAATATTTTGAACTTATGAGCCTTGACTTGAATGTAATAATTGGTCCCGGCGTAGCAAGAAGATTACTACTTATATAGTCGAGCTGGAGGCGATGATGACTGATTATGATGTGGCCATGGCTGAGATTATTGAGGATATTCGATATCTGGTCGTTGCTTAGAATACTTTTGAGTCGGACTGGCACAATGCATCGGATATTTACGCTCGCACTGACCTGGCATTTCGATTTTTAATAATCCATTACAGTAATTTAGTCTGCCAATTGCCGTAGGTATCTATGGAATACCGTTTTTTTTCGATGTATTATTAGTCTATTAGCAACTGTTCAAGCTAATTTAGGCCGGGATTTTTTATCTTACCCTATATAATTCAGTGCTAGACCTTAGTCATGGGCCATGTGGGTTCGCCCTGGTCTAGAGGCTGGCAATTTTATTATATTGCGATCCGAACTAGACTCGAGATTTAGTATTAAGGTAATTCTCCGGACTGTTCTAAGTGTTAACTGCCATTGTCTAAAAAATACCAGTTGGTCGAAGCCGGAAAAGTGCAGTGAATCTACAGTCAATGATTTTTTTTGTTTGTTTTTTAACCACGTATTAGGTGAATTTTTCATCTAGAGTCGCTATGATCGTCTGCCCCCGTCCTAGATGGTGACAGTTCCGCCGCAGTAGCTAGACCAGTATGTGGACCTTGGCGGGCTAAGTTATTCCAGTCTTATCCATTTAGGAGAGGGGGGTCCGTATTCCTTTGTTTTATCCTTTATGTTTTGTTTGGCTGATAAATATATGGACTTAGCCGAAAACAGGTCAAAAGCTTGATGCCCTGGTGGTAGGGCCAACGTTCTGGGCCGAGTTTGAAAAAGAGAGTTTGAGAATTTGTTAATTTATAGAGTGCTAGGTAGGTGGTAACAATCCTGGCCATGTCAGCTTTTCTACCTGCAGTTCTATTAGTTTTTTTGTACAGCGTAATACTTGTTCTTGGAATGGCATGCTCTGCGAGTTTTATCTAGATTGGCCTAGCTACCAGTATTTTGAATTTAGCATACTTGACTGCAGTGAATCCACATTTATTACGTCGATTCGATCCGGTATAGTTTGGTTGTGGCAGGATGGCTAAGAATCAAGACAGAGGCCAGTCATAGGCTAGGCTTTCGAGAGCTAGGTATAGTTTTTATTGTCGTTGATTACGCTATATCTAAGGAGCACTAATTTTCCGGGGCGATCGATGTGGCTGGTGGGGGGGTAGGGAGAACTAGACTGCCCTTGGCTCAGGCTATTGCTGAGTTGCGTGATTATACCAAGCTATATTTTAATGTAATAGGTGCGTACGGAGTAGATGCGTTATCTTGGCCTTGCTGGGCACGCTATTATATTCGACTCATATAAACAGAAAAATAATACCAGTTTTAGCCTTTAGGGTAAGTCAGGTTGGCGAACGAGCTCAAGCAATTCTTTACGGACTGGTGTATAGGCCGTATCGTCCTCTAAAATTTCGACTTTGTTAACTTTTTACGTCAGCAGACGGGCAAAGTAACCCTGACATCCTGGTTTTATCCCGTAGCCTGGTAGGAGTACGGCTGGCTGCGGGGGGGGGCAAAACGATAGTGTCTGTTTAGAATTTTGTTGCCAGGCCAGGGGATGTCTTTATAATGAAGCGGAGTCAAGCGGTCCGGGCGGCGATACACTCGATTTCTACTAGGGCATCTAAGGGTAACCGAGCTACCTGAACGGTAGAGCGAGCTGGCTTGTGTTCACCTAGATATCTAGCATAAACTGTATTTATAGTTGTGAAATCGTTCATATCCTTTAAGAAAACTGTGGATTTAACTATATCCTTTGAGGTCAAGCCTGCGGCGGTGAGTATACCGGCGATATTGGTCAGTACTTGTTCGGTCTGGGCTTCCACGCCCCCCTCGACTAGTTTGAGAGTAGCTGGGTCTAGTCCTAGCTGGCCGGAGCAGAACACCAGCCCATTTATGGCTACGGCTTGCGAGTAAGGTCCAATAGCCTTGGAGGCCTTATCTGATGTGATGATTTCCACGGGAAACTCCTGTGTGGCGTGAAGTGGCTGGAAGAAAAGCTGGTTAAAGGACGATACATAGTCGGAGAATCAGAGTAAGTGTGGTGTTTTCTTGGACGTTGATCAGGAACTTTAAGTTTTTTTCTCATCTATGAATACAGTAATGGTAAAATATATAAGCTCTTCTTGTATTAAATCCAGGAGGACAGTTAAGCAATACTATGGCTATCATGGAGTACCCTGACTTTATCAGCTGGACTAAATAAGATTCTTATCATGAATATTTCACCCAGTATAGCCCTATCGTAATACTACAGTCTTGTTTCCGTATCTGATTATGCGATCTTCCAGGTGCATTTTTACGGCCCGGGCTAGCACCTGACGTTCTAGGTCGCGGCCCAAAGCCTTCAGATCCGCTAGGGTGTGGCGGTGGCTGATGTGTACCACGTCTTGTTCAATGATCGGGCCACTGTCTAGATTTTTGGTCACGTAATGTGCCGTAGCTCCGATGATTTTAACCCCGCGCTCGAAGGCCTGGCGGTATGGATCAGCGCCTACGAAGGCTGGCAGAAAGGAGTGATGTATATTGATAACGCGATCCTGGAAGGTCTGTACGAAGGCCGGAGAGAGGATTCGCATATAACGTGCCAGCACCACTAGATCGGCCTCTCCAACAAGTTCCATGATACGATGCTCTACCTCTTTGTGTGTCTCAGTCGTGATGGGTAGATAGTGATAGGGCACCCCGAATCGCTCCACTAATTCCCGGTGTATTGGGTGGTTGCTTAGGACCTGCGTTATCTGGCAGGGCAGCTCATCTCGTGACCAACGCCAGAGTAGCTCGAATAGACAATGGCCTTGGCTCGATACGAGTAGTGTAATGCGTTTGAGTTTTGTTGCATAGCTGATACGCCAGCACATTTGGTAGGGATCTGCAATTGCTGTCTGGAAATTTTGCTTTATTGCTGGTCCGGTGATGTGCAGGTCCGAGGTTTGGAACTCTAGCCGCATGAAAAAGGTGCCACCAGTTGGGTTAGAGGTATATTGGTCTAGGCCCGTGATGTTGGCGCCGTGGTTAGCCAGAAAAGTAGTGACCGCGGCGACAATGCCGGGGCGGTCGGGACATGAAATGAGCAGTCGGGCGATATTATCCGGCAATTCGATGAGGGTATCGGACATGGCGATTTTAAATGAATTATCTATATGTAAGTTGTTTTTTTCAGATAAATACTCGCAGTCGTGGCAAAAGACCATAGGCAGACCTGGCTGTCTCGATTTTTTATTAATCTGGGTCACGGTTAAGGTATAATTAATATTCGGATTATCAGATGCTAATGCTGTGTGGTTGGCAGGCTATAAAAAAAAGAGCTATATAATGGATTTTGGTGTAATTATCATTATTGAACAGGCCTATAGGTTGTTGTCTGGGCTACGGCAGCGGATGTAAATTTTACTGGCTGATATTTGAAACCGTGTTTGCCGGGCCAATGGAGCATGGGAATACGGGGCTATGCGTCAGCAACAGCCTTTTTATTTTCTAGGTATAGTAACAGTTGGCTTTTGTTGATCGTAACACCAGAGTTTCGCTAGTGATTATTCATCTTAGATAAAAAAATTTTTTACAGGGACGACATATTGTACAATCGTTATATCTAATCCTATAGATATGTCTAGAGCACCGCTCTGGGTGAATTGCACAGAACGGACAGCATTGTTCCTTACATTTTTGGATAGCGCGATAGCATGTCTAAAATAGTTATTTTTTTGAGCTCAAGTGGTCAGATAGCCGTGCTGTCTTTATCGCCGGTCGGCCGGGTGGAACTTTTCACTGGTAGTGCCGACAACGGTGGTGACGCCGTGGCCGGTAATAGTTTGACAGAGCGTCTTGGCGAGGATGGCCAGATCCAAGCTCAAGCTCCAATGGTTTACGTACCAGATATCCAGGGCGAAACGCTCTTCCCAGGCGAGAAGATTTCGGCCGTAGATTTGGGCTAAACCGGTTATGCCTGGGGGCATACCGTGGCGACGGTGATGTTCTGGGGTATAGTAATCCAGATAGCTCATAAGTAAGGGCCGTGGGCCCACAAGGCTCATGGTGCCGGCGAGGACATGGAAGAGTTCGGGTAATTCGTCCAAGGAAGAGTGACGCAAGAGGCGGCCTATGAGTGGCAGACGCTCGGCGTCGGGGAGTAAGCGGCCCTCGGCGTCGTGGTTGTCAGTCATGGTACGTAGCTTAACTAGAACAAAGGGCCGGCCATATAGTCCGGGCCGCTGTTGTCGGAATAAGATTGGCCGGCCGAGGCAGAGCCATACACTTAGAGCAGCTAGCCCCAGTAAAGGCAGCCACAGGGGTAGTGTGAGTAGAGTCAGTATTAGATCTAGCGTACGTTTGCGGCGATGGAAGGGATAACCTGGTTTAGTGAGTGGCAGGGGTGGTATTTTGCGTGCCGGACTCATGACGCTGTATATCAGCCGGCCAGCATAAACTGCGGCGTGGCTAAGCGGCGATAAAGGGTGGTTATTGTGGTGTTTAAGACTTTCTATTTGATTACCGGTGCTGGACTCAGGCGGGATTAGGTGGCTCTGGGTGAGCGTGCATATCGTAGTTTTATTTTAGTTTTCCGTCACGTATCGTACATTGTCTGGGATTATCTATCTCTAGACTGGAAGTAGGCCGATCAAGGGGTAACGGTGCATATGTATCCTAGTTTTTTTCAGTTAGCTACTTTTTTTGTGTAAAAACATTAGATTGATTGGTAATTTTTAGCGGCAACAATAGCACCAGGACGTCATACGTTAGCGCGTTGAGGTGAGGACTATACTTATTTACTATGCAGAAAATTGTCTAGTTGTCCTCTATAGAACCAGTATGCTTACTTTTGTCCTAGTCGTGATTCTCAGTGTTCTTGAAGAACCGAACATACTAATTCTAAATAATTATAGGGTGAATTAATTGTGATGTATAAGCTATCCCTTCTCAGATTATTGTTATCCAGACCTCTATCCATGGCCAGACTGATCTAAATTTCTATTTAAGTGCCTTTTGGGTTAGAAAAAATATCTTATTTCTTTATATTTATCTGCTTATATTAGGCGAGTGAATTGATATATAAAATAAGACGAGATATTTGTATTATTTATTCTATCATGTCCTTATGGTGCGGCAAAATTTTGTGATGACGGTATACGTCAGTATTTTTTTAATACGGGCGAGCCAGATCTTCCCTAATACTGCGAGCGTTTCCATAGCGTCTTCGTGTACAACAGTGGTTATCTTTTTTATACCTTGTTTATCATGTCGCCAGCTGTGTAGATGCACAATATGTTTGTACGTATTTGTCTGTCCATAAAACTCGTCGTGTTCAGCGTTTTTTTAAATTTTGAGCTAACTCAGCATTTACCGAGAGTCCCATACCACACATTCCAGCCCCCGTGGACAGATCGTCATATTTCGTCGTTTTTCATTTTTTTTATTGCGCCAGGGGTGTCAGTGTGGTGCTATTGCCTTTAATCTCGTCGATAACCTTATATTCTACAGCATGGATATAGCCTGGGTCGGCTATATATCTCTCGGCTAAAAAGTTTTTTATGCCATTACACTATGTGCAGGATATCGGCGAGAACAGTATTGTCACCCTCGGCTACTACCACTCACCGGCCCTGTTGTGGGCAGCTTTTATAAAAGGAGCAGTCATTGAGCCCAATAGTCGAAGGCGATTTTCTTTGGGCGCACCGAGTTTTTAGGTGGTTCTGTGATTAGAATGAACGTCCGGTTCTGGTGCAGGCTGCGGGCTGGTGCTACTTAGATTTTTTTGTTCGTCTTGACTTGTTGTACCTCTTCGTCCTCATAGATGTGTGCGTATTTTTTTCGATTTGCTTGGTGACGATATCCATGGATTTCTTATTGGCTACATTGGCGAAGCTGTAGTATTTTTTATCAGTGGGTTATTGCTATTTAGTTATTCACCACATGTTTTTCAAGAATATTTTTGTCAGTCTTCTGCACCTGGTACAAATATATACGATTAGCCCGGTGGGTACAGACAGTGATTGCCAGGTCTATAGCTCAGACCTGATTAGCTGTTATTATTCTGGGCAGTGGACTTGCCCACGCGTGTCTCACCTAGGAGTTTTTGAGTATTTTTTTGGGCGCTACTAACTTAAAACAAGGTCTCCTCAGATTATAGTCTTTAGGCGGCATGTCGGTCATGGAACATGGCGTGAGGTACTGACTACAATGTAGAAGTCCATTAAGTTTAATTGTTATTAAGCATTTACGCTAGGTCTTGATGATTTTTAGTTTTTCGATTCTGAGCTGACGAGTGATCGCACTATCTTAAGCTCCGATAGGGTGATTAGGATGCGTCAGGTGGAGTTAATGGCTAGCCCGGAATTCCTTTGATGGGTTGAGAATTTTTTTGAAACTGCGGGTTTCTCGTCCTAGGGGTGCATACAAATAGAATATATAGTAGCGATCCAGTGCTATCAGTATGGTCGTTGTTCCGTGCCCGGGTTTAATTTTGAGTTCGTCTATGAAAGTAAATAATTTTGATTTTTGAGAATAGGCAACTAGATCCTTAATGAAGTTGGCCAGATGTTTATTATAGGTCTTATTTCAGTTCGTTTCATTGAAGACTTCCGGAAGTATTGAGGTCTTTAAAGAAGCCGGTGAGGATTTATTTGTGGCTGTCAACTGGGACGAATTAATTATGGTCGGTATCGGCCAGGGTAAGAATGTTCACAATTTTATCCCAGTTTTTATTTTTTTCTTGAAGAGCGGACTCATTTTATTTTTTCTTAACTTGTGCTATTATGGAAGGCGACTGGACTAGGTTCGGCGACGCCTTAAGAAGCGTCCGGTAAGTGCTTTTTCGGCTTCTACCAGGCCGAAGGCTATGGCTGCCGCCGCTGCGATTATCAACCAGGTTGCAGTAGTCAGAGGCGCAGTGTGGAACCAGCGCTGCATCCAGGGCAAGTAGGTCAGAGCCAGCTGCAGGGCCAGCGTGATCCCAGCGCCGCCCAGCGCCCAAGGGTTACCTTGGCGATTATGGACCAGGGCCGTGGTGAATAGTGATCGGCAGTTGAATAGATAGGCCGTGGAAATGATGGCGAATATATTTACCGCCGCGGTGCGTGCCTCGGTCAGAGTCATACCTTGGGAGAGTCCCAGCTCGAACATGCCAAAGGCGGCGCTGAGGAGCATAAGTCCCATCAAACTTATGCGCATAAGTAGGGGCCAGTCCAAGAGCGGATCGTTGCGGCGACGAGGCGGTCTATTCATTAGTCCTGGTTCTTGTGGCTCGAAGGCTAGCGCCAGGCCCATAGATCCAGCCGTAGTCATATTAATCCATAGGATTTGCGCCGGTAACATGGGCAAGGGCAAAGCCATGAAGACTGCCAGTAGGATAACCAGGCCCTCACCCAGGTTGGTGGGCAGAGCCCAGACTAGGAACTTGCGTAGATTATCCAGTACAGCGCGGCCTTCCTCTATCGCAGCCGTGATTGTGGCGAAGTCGTCGTTTGTAAGCACCATGTCCGCAGCCTCGCGGGCGGCATCTGTGCCTCCTAAACCCATGGCCACACCGATGTCAGCTTGCTTGAGGGCCGGAGCATCATTTACCCCGTCACCGGTCATGGCTACTATCTCGCCACGCGTCTGGAGCGCTTCTACTAGGCGTAATTTTTGCTCTGGGGAGATCCGGGCAAAAACTGCGACGGAGGCTACGGCCTTGCTGAGTGCTGCGTCGTCTAGATCAGCTATATCGGTGCCGGTGAGTACTGCCGTTGGCCTCGACGGACCAGCTGTGCCGGGTTCGGTGATGCCTATCCGTCGGGCGATAGCTAAGGCAGTAACTGCATGGTCGCCAGTGATTACCTTCACGGCTACACCGGCCTGGCGACAGATGGCTACGGCATTAATGGCCGCAGGCCGTGGCGGGTCGATTATACCCTGCAAGCCTAGTAGTACTAGGTGGCTGGGCAAGGTGGCTTCAGTGATTTGGGTTGTGCTGGTGGTTAGGACACCGCGAGCGCAGGCTATTACGCGTAGGCCATCGTTGGCCATGGTTTCGATACTCTGGTGCAGGGCAGTCCGGTCTATGGGTACTTCTTTTCCAGTGGCATCCATGATCATCGTACAGCGTTCTACTATGACCTCGGCTGCGCCCTTGAGGAAGACCAGGCGTGTCGTGCTATTGGTGTCCTTGGATTCTACAGTATCCTTAGATGTATCGTGGAGGGTGGCCATGTATTGATGACCGGATTCGAACGGGATGGTATCCAGCCGGGGGAAGTGGTAGGATTCTATAGTCTGATCTAGGCCAAATTTGGCCGCGGCTATTAAAAGGGCGGCCTCAGTAGAGTCACCATAGACCTTAGGCTGGCCATTTTTGATGACTAGATGGGCGTCGTTGCACAGGAGTCCGGCGCGCATGCAGGCGGCCAAGGCGGTGTTGGCCGCTGGTTCGAGGGAATTGTCTGTCGCATTGAAAGTGCCCAATAGTGCGTAGCCTGTGCCGGAGATGCTGTAGGCGATGTTACCGGCTTTCACTTGTTGTACGGTCATTTGGTTTTCTGTGAGAGTGCCGGTCTTGTCCGAGCAGATAACTGTGGCTTCGCCTAAAGTTTCTACGGCTGAGAGTTTACGGATAACAGCGCGGCGTCGGGCCATGCGGCCGACGCCGATAGCCAGGATGATAGTCATGGCCGCCGGTAGGCCCTCGGGGATAGCGCCTACGGCCAGGGTTACGGCGGCCATAAAGGTCTCGGCTACAGTCTGGCCACGGTAGATGCCGGCACCGAAGGTGGCTAGTGCCAGGAACATAATGACTACCAGGAGAATAGTGCTAAAGGAGGTCATACGGTGGGTGAGTGGGGTCTGCAGGTTGCCGGCGTCGACTGTGAGGGCGGCGATGCGGCCGATCTCGGTTGCGCTGGCCGTGGTTGTGACCAGGCCGGTGGCACTGCCTAATGTAGCCATGGTACCGGCGTAGGCCATGGAACGGCGTTCAGCGAGTATAGCGTTGCAGGGGACGGGAATGGAGGTTTTTTCCACGGGCAGGGACTCTCCGGTTAAAAGGGATTCGTCAACTTGAAAGTTTTTGCAGGCTATTAGACGTAAGTCGGCTGGGATTTTGTCTCCACTTTTGAGAAGTACTACGTCACCTGGGACAAGGAGTTCAGCGTTGATACGCCTAGGCGTGCCAGTGCGTAGAACTTTGGCCTCGATCGTTAGGGAATGGGATAGGGCGTCCATTGCCTGGACGGCCTTAGTGTCTTGAAAAAAACCGATACAGGCGTTAACAATAGTGATGCTGAAGATGACCATAGCGTCTGCCGGGCCGGAGAATATTGCGCTTACTAGACCGGAGAGAAGAAGAATGTACACTAGGGGTTGGTGGAACTGGAGCAAGAAACGGCGAATGGGACTGGTGCCTTTGGCCTGGGCGAGCCGATTTTTACCGTAATGAATTAGGCGACGCTGTGCCTCAAAATGGTCTAGTCCTTTGGTCGGGTCTACGTCTAATAATTTTGACGCTTCGGCCGTGGGTAGACTATACCAGCGTTTGTAGATGAGTTTATCCATGGCTAAGCTCCTTATAGCGGTATAGAAAGAGGGTGGGTCGAGTGAAGAGATTAGCCAGGGGTGGCTTTTATTATTACCGTCTATAGATTTTTTTGAGTTTTGTACATAGCGATGCGCAATAGCCTTATTTTTCTCACTACATTATTGTATTTATTATATGGTGCCTCAATTGGCTGGCGGGGTTATTTTAATCTATTATTCACGCAGCGTTGTAGAAGTTCAAATAAAGTTGCTAGTATGATAGGCTCTGTTTGAATTTTTTGCATATGTAGAAGAATAGTTTTGAGATAAGGCAAGAGAAGACAAATGAAGTGGAGAAAGAGATGAACTGGGAGTTTTTTAAGAAAACTAAAGAGAGTGGTCGAGACTATGAGAGGTGTTTAATCGGCATAGACTAATGTCTGGTCGAGGCGGCGAGATGATGAAGACAGCGCGGTCAGTGGATATAAAGGATACGATTACAAAAAATTGAATATCGTAGTAGCATGATTTAAAAGGTATTCTAATAATTTCATAATACCAAATTATTAAAATTTTGGATATACTGAACACATATAGGTTGTAGTTTAATGGATAAATGGCCTAATGTGGACTGTTAGTTTAGAAAGATGCGGTGGTGTCCGGATGATACTAGGCAATAGTAATTTAGTGAACAAGCCTGGCTGGCCGGGTGAGATAAGAATTCCAGTACGGACAGGCAGTATGCTGGGCGACCCGACCAGCCAATATTTTTTTAGAATGAGTAAATTTATATAGACATATACGTAATTTCTAGTTTCCGGTCAGGATTTTCCCCTATACGTTGTCCTAAAGACGTTTCAATGGTAAAGAAGCCGTTTTAGACATATATCATTTGATTATGCTAATGTATTTATTATAATACTATTAAAATTTTAGTGATTATATACTCTCGTGTCTGCACTGCTTCTAAGTGAGTAAGTCCAGTGTAATGGTTATAAGTCATATAGCTCATCAGCTTGGCATACAGCACGATGAGTAATAGACTATAGGCAATGCATTATCTCCCAGTAGCCACCGCGAGGGGTCGTTAGTGGTCAGCGTTCAGTTCAATAATTAATGATTAGCGATCACAGCGACGGTACTCTCGCTGTGCACACTTTAGCAAATTTCAGTTTGATCGAAAGACATGGCTTGTGGCTCCATTGCTCAAAATAACGCCCGAATATTTAATTTTTTACAATTTAGTTCATACATTATTCATAGTGGTCTATCGACCCTATGTCCAGGTGGAATGCTTTTTGGTTACTAAAGGCCGGCCAAGAACGTTTCGTACCGCATGGTAGCAAAGAATATTTTTATGTGACTCAAAGCTTGAAATAAAGAATTTGAGTATACAAAATAATATATGTGGGTAGGATTAAGTTAATTATAAGAAATTCATGGGATAATTAATGCTGGGGAAGTCGTATGTAATATATTAATTATTAATGAGATTTTATATTCACTTAGTTTTGTTTGAGATGTGCTATGGGAGGGAGTAGAAAGTCGGATTTAATCTGGGTTACTCAGTATGCTCTATCTGATTGTGCCGATATGTGTAGGCTTACCCAGTATTTTTACCTCGATTTATGATTGTTGATGGCCAATCAGATTACTATACCTGCGGATCTGGGATTTTTATCGTATTGCGAAGTCCAGCACTATGAAGATCGGCGTCAGTGATTCCGGTTGGCTAGCCGGATCTTGGATAGTTGTTCAACCGCACATGTGTTCTATACTACTCGGCGGCGTCACGTTTATGTATGAGGTCGCACATGAGGGCCTGGGGAACTTATATCTGCATACTGGCATTAGGCATGTATTCCAAATTATATGGGGCGCGTGGAACATGACGAAGACGCTTTCGGTCATCCGTACGGTGGTCACGAAGGCTATAGTCCATTTTCTATGAACTTGATGGCATTGTCCACCAGACTATTGAGCATCTATTAGACCCAGGAGCGTCTTCCCCTCATAGGTAATTATGAATAGTCGGGTTAGACGTGAAGTCTAGAGGTACTCGACTTTATGTTTTACGGCTGGGCGTAAGAGTTGCTCTACAATTTGCCGTACGTCCATTGAATTGAAGCGTTTGACGTCTAGCTCAAATATTTTAATTTACCTATAAATGGTCTTAACATTTTTTTCTATAAGCTGTGTCAGCCAATTTGTAGGACTGGATGGCTTGTTTATAGTCACATTTAATTCGGGCTTTACATAGCCGATGGTTCATACAGGCCATATTTATGAGCTGTTACAAAGGTATAAAATGTTATATTCGGGTTGGTTAGAGACTCGTTTTTAGCGTAACCAGTGGCTTTGCCGCTATTTAATCAGACGAAGTTAGCTCTCCGTCTGTTTGAGTGTGGTGATGTCGAAAGAGATGATGATGACCCACTGGCTGTTTATGGTTCTTATCCGGAGTTGATTGGAGGGGATGAAGATGACTGATGTCATAATCTATAACGTTTAAGTAGACAAACATGTTCTTCCTAGACTTTAAATTATTGCAAGTTGATGGAGGAAATTGCGTACTTTTTATGAGACTAAATTTTTATTAATTATGATGTAGTATACGGAATCGATAGGCAATTTTTTAAGAGTGCAGTATGATTTTGTCCTGGACATCTCCTTAATGTACGTTGTATGCATTAAAGTTTTAGTAGATACTGTGTATATACTCTATTTTGGAGAGCTTGCATAGGCTTATGGCGTTATGGTTTTGTATTAATACTATATATTCGATATTTTTCGTCAGCTATTGGTATTATTAGGATACGCCGGGCTATAGGGCCGGCCATGGCGTACTTCTGGCCTTCGGCTTCTACATTTATCATATTGCTGTTATCCTGTTCCGATTTTCCGTTCTGCGATGAGTAGTTTGATGGTGAACTGGCAAAAATATTTTTTACCTGAATGACACTGACGTGTTCTTCTACTATGCAACAACTTTATGAATAAGTCTAGCCGGTGTCCTAGTTGTGGTGGAGTTGGTGGAGAAGAATGGGTCGAATATCAAATCCAGAATAGCTGGTGGATATCAGTGTCATTGTCGAGAAAGTGATGCTGATGTCCTGTCGGTTCCTTGTCTGGACCTCTATGGTTTCTATGTCGAGCGCCTGGTTATTTATACATACTTTGCTTCAACGCATACCAGATATTGTTAATGAAGCTGAGGGCAATTGGCCGAGATCATGGCTGTGTCATGTCCTTGGCAGGTTTATGAACGTGTCTAGCATGATATCGATGCCTTTCTGTTCTATAATTCGTCCAAGGGATCTGGGTGTATGATCTTTTGGCAGATCTATTTTCTTTGGCCATTATCCTCATTGGTCCGGGCAATGGGTATTGGGAGTGGACTATACTGGTGGCGATATTTTTATCGCTTTATAATAGTTTTGGGCGCGAATTAAGTAATGAATTCAGCCATCTCGTTAGAGGGAGGCACTGTGCAAGACTTTGGTGTAATTGATGAATTTTTATTAAGTGTTTTGTTTTTGTGGATTATGTAGACAGTGAGCCTGTTCAGTACGACTAGGCGAGCCGTGTGTGGCTTCTATTTTTTTAAGGTGAGCCTATGTTGATATTCCTGCAGCGGAACTCAAAAAAAGTTAACTTTCGTTGCACTACATTAGATGGGATTAAACATTATTTTTTTTATACCATTACGCTAATTCGAAAGTTGGTAATCTAATAATATCATGAAGTGCCCCCCTTTTTTTTAGCCCTTAGATAGCACGCAGCTGAAGTATATGCTCTAACAGTTTTTTAGTTTGGTGGCATCAGCTCACGCATGGATTAACATGGTGTAATTGCTTTGTTTATGAAGTAGCAGTGTACGCAAAATGTTGATATTGGCTACCGCCAGCCACTCTGTTAATAGAACATTATATATTTGATGATAGTACTCAGTTTTGGTATAAGATTTGGCCAGACATTGTTCTAAAATATTTATTTTTTTTATAGATGTCGCTGTAGTTTCTAGGCAGGATGTGTTCATGTATGATGTGCTATTCCATAAAGCGTTATCGTGTTGGAGTTAGGTCAATATAGTTTTTTTCGAAGTTTATATTTCATACAGTTAAATATCCGACAATAGGTTTTTTATTAAACTCAATGGTGTGATCGGCCATGTTCACGATGACAAGGGCATTGCTTATAACTTTAATGAGGCGACGATATGCTATGATCCGACCTAGGACCATGGCTAGGCGTTTTTTTTTGTTTGTGATACCACGCATAAAGACGACAAGATAATCCTATACGAATTGCTTGTGTTGAAAGAAAAATTTTTTGTCATAGATGCTACTGTCCGTGCCGTAACGTCTAATTTTCAATGTTGTTATAGCTGTCTAGCTTGTTTAATTTTAGTCTGGCATGAATGTTGATGACATCTTTTTTTGTCTATGAAACGATAATATGCCTGGTCAGTAGTTACTGTTTGGCGCAATCGCTCATGTGGCAGCCGGTAGTCTACCTGTAGGTGGCGTTTTTGGCATTAGCTAGCCAAAAAAATTTGATGGCAGATTGGGAGAGGTCTATAAACTGATGTCCTCCTAAATGGCTTCTTTGCTCCGTTTATGGTTGGCAGTATTGTAGGATATTATAGATATAAATTAAATGATATAGGCTGTTCTGTGTATAAAAATAATTTAGTGGCGATGGGGTTCTAAGTAATATGCCCCATTCTTCCTTGGACAAGACATTACACCTAATGGCGAGGGGACTGGTGTTATTTTTTTATCTGGACTGTTGTTGAAGTCGACCAGTTGGGCGGGGCAGGCCTTAAGGCAGCAGCGTGTTGGCCATCGTTTCCAGTTTTTTTTGCGGTGAGCTGTTGTTTAATTCTTTCTCTGTAATACTGCATAGATGACCCAGACAAAGAATTATCTTTTTTTACTGCCTTTTAGTAAATTTGCTATCGGATGAGGATGATTTTTATAGTAGAATACGTTTTTCCTCTGACGAATTAACAGCTGGGTTAGAAAAGAGGATCGCTCTCCTGCGTCACCCGTATAATTTGATTGCCCTTGAGGCTGCGTCGTTTTGTCGTTCTGGTACCTTGCTCGGGGAGGTGAGACACAAATTATCTTAAAAAAGGCTGGTATGAAAAATGGAATTATGGCGGTAGGCACCGAGCATGCCGCTGATGATACTCGTGCCGATGGTGTGGCAGCTATTGGCGCCAGCGTTGTTGGACATGGTTAGGGGCAGGTAGCCTAGGATAAAATCAGTGAGGTCATGATGATGGGCCGAAAATAGAGTTTAGCTGCATTTAAGGTTGCTTTGTTCAAACTCTGGCCTTGTTTGACCTGTAGCAAGGCGAACTCTACGATGAGTATGGCGTTTTACCGCAAGGCCAATGAGCGTTAGCGTCGCGATCTGGAAGTACATGTCATTATTGAGGCCTCGGAAGTACACGGCTAAAATAGCCCCTGAACGTGGCGAATGGCACGGCCAGGATTGCCGCAGGGGCAGGGTCTATTTTTCGTACTGGGTGGCAAGGATTGGTGCTACCATAATGACACTCATGGCGAAGATCAGCGTGGAGGAGCCTTGGGTTAGTTTTTCCTGGTAGGTGGATCCGGTCCAGGCTAATTGGTAGTTTAATGGCAATACCTCAGCTGCGGCCGGTTCGTGGCTGCTAGAGCTTCTCCCGAGGAATGGCCTGAGGCTGTTGATCCATGATTTAGCGGCGGAGAAGGCATTGTAGCGCTCCATGATTTCCGGTCCAGATTTTTTCTCGATGTTGGCTATAGCGTTTAATGGGATTGTCTCGTCGGTGTTTGAGCGTATAAATACATCACGCAGACCTTCTGGCCGGTCATGAAGTTGATAGTGAAGCCCAGGGCGTACATATCAGCAAAAGTGTAAGGGATACTGGGCGCAGCTAGGCAAGGTATGAGGATGGCTCTAAAGTTATTTAAAAAAGACGTAGATTATTAAAAGACCAGAATCATGGCTGCCACAATAGTGTGTATGATCCTTTGATGGACATGCGCACAAAGGTAGCGGTGTCTAGAGGTATTTTATAGGTTATGCTGTCAGGCAGGCAGGTGGATAGTTCAGCCAGTTTTTTTTGGGTTACTCAGTCAGCGGTGTCCAAGGCGTTGGCACCCGAGGCCAGGAAGACGATGATGATAACGGCCGGATTCCCAGAAAATTTAGTGATTGAATTGTAATCATTGGCACCAAGTTCGGTTCGGGCTACGCCTTGTAGGCGGAGCAGAGAGCCGTCCTGGTCGGCGAGTAGGATAATTTTGTCGAATTCCTCTGGAGATGTTAGGCGGCCTTTAGCGGTGACCATATAATTTAAGGACATCGGATTTTGGTCCGATGGCTCAGCTTCGATGTGGCCGACTATAAACTGGGCGTTCTGTTCGGCGATAGTATCGGCCACATCCTTAGGGGTGAGCTTGAGTTGGGCTAGTTTATCCGGATGCAGCCAAATGCATATAGAATAGTCCTTGGCTCCGAAAATGGTGACATCACCTACGCCCTTAAGGCGTTTGAGCTCATCAATGATGCTGACTAGGGCATAGTTGCTCACAAATATGGAGTTGTAACGCCCGTTGGGTGAATAGATAACCACCATCTGTAAATTATTAGATGATTTTTTAGTGACCGTGACGCCTTGACGACGTACTTTTTCTGGTAGTGAGACCAGAGCCGTTTGGACACGATTGTTTACGTTAATGGTATTTTGGTCTGGGGGTCGTTCACAGCGAATATGATATTGATGGCCAAGGATCCGTCACCGCTATTGGTGGAGCGTATGTAGAGCATGCGTCCACGCCGTTTATTTTTTTGCTTCAAGCGGCGCTGCCACAGTAGCCGCGATGACCTCGGGGCTAGCTCCGGGATAGACCGTCGTGATGCTGGCTTCGGAGGGATGATGTTCGGATATTGGGCGATGGATAGATGGATGATAGCGAATAGGCCAGCTAGTACTATGACCAGAGAGATGACTATTGAAAAAAGGAGGCGTTATAGAAAAAAATGCGTAATTATGATCGGGGCGCTTTCTGGATTGGAGTATTTTCCTCAGTGCTGGACTGCCTGCCTATTTGTTGCGCCTGTATAGATGGCGTATTGTTTCCGTCATGCACCCGCACAGTTATGTCAGGCTGGATAGTGATAAATCTTTCAGTAATAATACGATCGCTTTTCGTCAGCCCCTTGTCTATCAGACAACTATTGCCAACCGGATTACCCAAGGTGACCATCTTAGGCTCTACTACATTGTGTTCATTCAAAGTGTAGACTATAGTCTCTTGCTGGGCATTAAGTACAGCGATTTGGGGTATGGCTATGGCGCTAACATAGTAGGCGCCTTCCAAGCGTACTCTGCGAACTGGCTAGGTAAAACTTCAGATTTGGGTTGGAGAAGACTGTTCTGGTCTTGGCTACACCTGTAGACTCGCTTGCCTGGGTGTCAGTAAAATTAATGCGACCGTGACAAGAGCAGTCGCTGCCGTCTGGGAAAATTAGTCGCACTAGGCAATTGTTATAATCTGATAGAAGTATTTTACCCTTGGTACGTAGTTTGCGTAGATGCTGGGCTTCTATACCGGATATAGAGAAGTTAACATAGATTGGAGTTAGTTTTGTGTATAGTTGTAAGTAGGCTGCCTTCGGTTCCAGTACTGACCAGACTGCCTTTGGAGCGAGTTTTCACGGCTGGTCTGCCCGAAAATAAGGGCCGTGATTGTAGCCTATTCTAGATTTAGATCCGCCTGGTGAAGTTTGCCTTTGGTTTTGTTTACGGCATATTTTACTGATTCAACAGTGGTCGTAGCGTCGTCGACATCTTTTTTTGCCACTACATCGTCTTTGTATAGGGTATTCTATGCGGGCGAGATCTCGTTTAGTTTGATCGAACTTAGCCTTGGACTGGCCCAGGCTTCCTTTAGCCTGTTCCAGAACGGTCTGGAATCGTGCGGGATCGATTGCGAACATGAGTTCACCTTAGCGGATCGGGTTGCCTTTTATATAATTACGGCGTAGGAGGATGCCGCTGATCCGGGTTTGGATTTCTATTTTCTCTGGATCCGGTTGTTTGGCCCATATAAGATATCTCCATTCGGGTATCCTTACGTCGTATGGTTTGAGCCATTACCTCTGGGGTAGGATAAACCTTGGAGATCAGTTTGTTTTGGCTTGGGCCTTCTGAGATATAATTAGTGGGACCTGCGCTGAGTGGAAAAAAGTGGAAGCATGATGGCAAGACAAAGCGAATACAAATAAGAAGATTGCATGAGAATCTCCAGATGGAAAAAAAATAGTAGTACCTGGCTATTTGTTATGACAGATCGTAATGGTCATCTTCTGCAGATGCGGAGTGATATCTGGGATATTTTTTATTTTGTCGCCGTATGCTATGCATATATTATATTAATGCATAATATCTTTATGGCGAATGTATCATGTGATGACTGAAGAAGTAAAAAATATCCCATTGCAGTCTACTGACTCAGATCTATTAACTCCACCGCAGTGGCTGTGTATTAGGTTGAATGTGATGATTCGGGTTAAGATACCGAACGGATAGTTTGTCGATGTTGATATTATTTTAAGATAGTCCCAAGGTGCTACCTGTCCCGAATTACTTTGACTTGCCCTAGCATTGGCTCAGAACAGTCCTACTACCGTTGATGCAACAAGTATGGCGAACTCAAAAAAATAATTAAATCAGGCGGTAAAAAATGGAGTGGGAGAACAGCCGAATAAGATAATCCGTAAGGAGGTGCTCAGAGAAAACTTTTGAGTTTGACATATTGCCGTAAGTACATGGAGTATATAAAAAAAGTTTTCTAAGTTTTTTGAAATATGAATCTGCTGTATAGTCGACCAGTTTTGCTCCATTCAAAAAAATACCAGATGTAGGCGAATGTCGTAAACTGTGTATTAATTCGGTCGCTCATAGAGTATACCTGAGAAGTATGGCTAAGGATATCTTAAGGACAGTCTTTCTTCAGATCGAAGTCTGGTTACCTTTGGTTTAGTTATGGGTTATGCATCTAGCCAAGGCCTTACTAGTGTAACTATATATGGTTATATAATTTTATTGATGTTAGGATTTATGATAGCAAAATATAAAAATACCGATAATTATTTGTAGTTTTATGCGTAAGTACTTGGCTCTTATGGTGGCCAGGACTATTCAATCAGGAAGGATGTTATAAAACATTTGGCGGAGTTGTTCATTAACCGATTGTCCCTGAATTATATACGTTCCGACAATAACCAAAACTTTACGATCAATTCCGTTTAGACGTGATTTTAATAGACTTAAAGTAAGATACTATTTTTTTTTGTTTCTGAAAGCCCCTGGAAAATGGCTATAATAAGAGCTTTAATAGACAAGCTTTGCAAAACTACGTATAGCTCTTACCAAATATCGCTCGCCTATGACCGGAAGTTGCCCTTGCCCAAATAGATAGAGACGAACTTGGTATTCAGCTTTATATATTATTGAGTAAACGCTGGTGGGGCAGGTTGGCAAAAATACTTGTTGAACTGGTGCCGAGGGACGGAATCGAACCGCCCACACGGGGATTTTCAGTCCCCTGCTCTACCAACTGAGCTACCTCGGCACAAATATTATTTCGATTTGTAGACAATGCCTCCGACCATGGCAAGTATTTTTTTATGACCGACATTAGTATAATCTGCCTGTAATTTCTGTTTATTCGCTACGTCAGTTGGCGGTGGTGTAACTACCCTGATTCACGTGACTCCATCATAGCTACTGCTGGCAGCACTTTGCCTTCTAGGAATTCCAGGAACGCACCGCCGCCAGTTGATAGGTATGAAATGCTATTCGCTAATCCGAATTTTTCCACTGCTGCCACTGTGTCACCGCCACCTGCTATGGAGAACGCTGTACTTTCTGCAATGGCATGTGCCAGTACTTTGGTTCCATTCGCGAATTCGTCTAACTCAAACATACCTACCGGACCGTTCCACACAATGGTTCCGGCCTTCCTGATTAGGTCCGCATATTGCTTAGCTGTTTCCGGACCGATATCTAAGATTAGCTCTTCTGGACTTACCATGTCTACCTTGCAGATACGTGGCGTGACACCGGCTTTGGCCTCAGTTGCCACTACCACGTCTACCGGCATGGGGATCTTTCCCCCTGTTGCCTTTGTTGTGTCCAGTAGCTGGCGGGCTTCCTCCATTAGGTCGGGTTCATAGAGGCTCTTGCCAATTGCATTTCCCGTAGCTGCAATGAAAGTGTTGGCGATACCGCCACCTACGATGAGTTGATCTACCTTTCTGGACAACGCGTCCAGGATTGTTAGTTTGGTTGAAATTTTGGATCCGGCCACGATGGCTACCGTGGGTTGTTTGGGATTATTCAGGGCTTTGCCCAGAGCGTCCAGCTCTGCGCAGAGCAGAGGACCGGCGCAGGCTACAGGCGCAAATTTACCTGCTGCGTGTGTTGAGGCTTGGGCCCGGTGTGCCGTACCGAAGGCGTCCATTACGTATATGTCACATAATGACGCCATCAGTCGTCCCAACGCCTCATCGTTTTTTTTCTCCCCTGGCGTGAAGCGAATATTCTCGAAAAGAACTACTTCACCCAGCTGAGGATCTATCCCGGCCTGCCAGTCCTGAACCAACCTTACTGGCACATTAAGGAGTTCTTGTAGTCGCGCCGCTACCGGAGCTAAGGACCATATCTTCTCATATATATCCTTCGTAGGCCGGCCTAGATGGGACATAGCCATCACTCTTGCCCCACGTTCTAGGGCTAGTTTAATTGTAGACATGCTAGCCCGAATGCGTGCGTCATTGGTGATACGTCCTTCTTTTATCGGCACGTTCAAGTCTTCGCGTATGAGTACCCGTTTGCCTACCAGGTTTAGATCAGTCATGCGTTTTACAGCTATAACGTGTTCTCCTTTCGGGATTGACTGCGTTAATCATATCGAGGAACAGCCACTTCTGTTGATGGTCCGGCCGTGGTTCGGTCTTAGTCGTATTCTACAGTACTGACTCAATTATTTTAATTAGATTGTCTACGGTGAAGCCAAAATGCTCGAAAAGTTTGTAGCCAGGGCCGGATTCGCCGAAGCGATCTAGGCCTAGCACTTGGCCTGTCAGTCCCACGTATTGATACCAGCCTGCTGTGGCCCCGGCCTCCACTGCCACCCGGGACGTCACTGTCTTTGGTAGCACTGTGTCGTGGTAGGCTGTGTCCTGGGCTGCGAAGCGTTCCATACAGGGCATAGAGACTACTCGCACCTGCCGGCCGGCTGCGGCAAGTCGTTTCTGCGCCATCAGAGCCAAAAATACCTCTGAGCCAGTGGCTAGTACAATAACCTCGGGTGTACTTTGGCAGTCCACTAATACGTATCCACCTCGGCCCACATTTTTCAGGGTTACGATATCCCGGGTCAGTCTTGGCAGATTCTGGCGGGTTAGACACAAGACTGTAGGGCCTTCGTTACGTTTCAATCCTGATTGCCAGGCTGCTACAGTTTCCACCACGTCTGCCGGTCGCCATACCTCAAGGTTAGGTATAAGCCGTAAGGAGGCTATCTGTTCTACGGGTTGATGCGTGGGGCCATCTTCACCTACGCCGACAGAGTCGTGGGTGAGCACCCAGATTACCTTGAGGCCCATTAATGCGGCCATACGTATGCCATTGCGTGCATAATCCGAGAAGATGAGAAAGGTTCCGCCGTAAGGTATGATAGCGCCGTGTAGGGCTAGTCCATTCATGATTCCAGCCATGCCAAATTCACGTACGCCGTAGTTGATATAATTTCCTTTCCAGTTTTCCGGGGTTATGGCGGTGGCGCCCTCCCAATACGTGCTGTTAGATTCCGAGAGGTCGGCTGAGCCGCCCACTAGTTCGGACAGCAGCGGTCCGAATACCTCTAGAATGGCCTGAGAGGCTTTACGTGTGGCAATGGCCTCGTCTTTTTTTTGGGCCACTCGCAGGAGCTCTTCAGCTTTTTCCATGAAGGCCGTCGGTAGGTCACCGGTCAGGCACCGCTCGAATTCCGCAGCCAAAGTCGAGTAGTCTCTACGGTAGGCCTCCAGCCGGCGTGTCCAAGCTGCCTGGGCTTCGGCTCCGCGAGATCGTGCATTGAAGGCCGCGTACACTATATCTGGGATTTCAAAAGGGGCATAGTCCCAGCACAGAGCCTTGCGCGCTGCCGTGATTTCAGTATCCTCTAAGGGTGAGCCGTGGCAAGAGGCCTTATTGCAGACCCCAGGCGCGCCGAAGCCGATCTGAGTTTTGAGGCAGATGAGGCTCGGCCGGGCCATTTCGGCCCGGGCTAACTTTAGGGCTGCGGCTACTGCTGTAGGATTATGTCCATCCACATTAGCGATGACCTGCCAGTTGTAGGCCTGGAATCGTTTTGGCGTGTCGTCCCGAAACCAATTTCTCACCGGGCCGTCGATAGAGATGCCATTGTCGTCGTAGAGGGCGATGAGTTTACCCAGGCCTAAGGTACCGGCTATGGAGCAGGCTTCGTGGGAAATGCCCTCCATGAGGCAGCCGTCGCCGCAGATTACGTATGTGTAGTGGTCAACTATTTTGTGCCATAGTCGATTATAGCGCGCGGCTAGCAGCTTTTCGGCTAGGGCCATACCCACAGCGTTGGCTAGGCCTTGACCCAATGGGCCGGTAGTGGTTTCTACGCCCGAAGTGAGGAAGGCACCGTTCGGCCCGAGCAGTCGCTCGGGGTGGCCTGGTGTGCGTGAACCCAGCTGCCGGAAAGCTTGTAGGTCCTGTAGAGAGAGGTCATAGCCTGACAGGTGAAGCAGGGAGTAGAGCATGGTCGAGGCATGCCCGTTGGAGAGTACGAAACGGTCGCGGTCCGGCCAGGTGGGGTCGCTTGGGTTATGTTTGAGGAAGTCATTCCATAGCACCTCGACAAAATCAGCCATGCCCATAGGCGCCCCGGGATGGCCAGATTTAGCCCGTTGCACCATATCCACACTCAGGAACCGGATAGCATTTGCCAGTTTACGGCGGCTCGACATATAATCTCCCTGAAGGACGGGCTCTCGACTAGTCCTTGTATTGTAATTGATTATATATTTCACTCTGGCGGCAGAGCAACAATAAGCCCAAATGACGTCGTTGCCAAGGTGAGTTGCGTAGTCAACTAATTGTAATTGCGCAGCCAATTTGGGATTTTTGCCAGATGGCGCTCGACGATTTCTATGATGATTAATATCGGATTATGTTGTTGTACCTGGGCTAGAGTGGGCTCGGAGGAGATCGGTATAGTGGTCATATTGAAATGCTGCACAAAGAATGGAGTCAGATTCTCGAAGAATGAGTCACCTACCACCGTTACTCTGGGCTTGTTCTGTGTGGCATTGGTATCGGCTTCAGGCCGGATTTTCATCTCTCCACGCCAGTCGCGGAACACGTCGGAGAGAATGATCATATTGGCCAGGTCGCCTCCTTTGCGGGGCTCATTATTCTTGCTGAAAGCTTCAGGTGGTTTTGGGGTCAGTGCCGGGAATAGACTACTTGCAGCGATGTAGCGTAATATTTGGTCATAAGCTATGTAGGCCCCTTGCATCGTCCAATGTGTGTCGGTTTTGTAGAAAATGGGCTCGGTCTTGTGGGCCAGTAGGTTCGGTCTGAGGTCTAGGACTTCAAGGTCAGTATGTTGGGCTAGGTAGTCGTATAGTTGGTCTAGTCGGACCTTAGGCCGTATACGGGTGACACTGGTCGGGAGTTTCTCTGGGATGATGGTGCTTTTATTGGGGATTACGCAGAGTACTACTTCGTAGCCAGACTGATGCAGGTGATTTCGCCACATCGTGAGCGTATGGGCTACGGCAGCTAACTCTTTGTTTGTCATAAGGTTGGTGCCGCGGTAGCAGGCGATGGGATCGCTGGCCTGCTCTCGGTGCGTGTAGTAGAGCCAGCCGTCTCGGCCGATAACTACGTTGTTAATTTGGAATGTACCGAGGACGCGGTACTTGAACAGGGAATAGACCCTAACCATGGCGTTGCGTAGGCCGAACCCGTCATTAAAGAAAGCCGTGTACTGTTTGGGGTATCGGCTTAACTTTGTCTCTTTTATGATTTCGTAGATGGTGATACTTGGTCGATTGGCTTTAAGTCGTTTTTCGAAGTTACCAGAATAAGGGGTAAAATGAGCTAGGTCGGCTAGAAGGGGCAGCAACAGCGTGAGGCTGAAGACAGCCAGGGTGAGCACGGCCCCTGGCTGTGATTCGTCATTAAAGCGCAAGTATCTGATGCTTGTTCGGCAGGATTTGGGAACGGGTGTGGCCATAGTCAGAATCGGAAGTATATGAATGGGGAGTAGGTGGAACTAGCCGTATAGAGTACGGATATGGCTAAGATGCCGAACATGGCTAGGCCACGTAGGCTCTCGAAGATCGGACGTGA
Organism: Desulfovibrionales bacterium; assembly: GCA_965112965.1. Classification (GTDB taxonomy): domain Bacteria; phylum Desulfobacterota; class Desulfovibrionia; order Desulfovibrionales; family Desulfovibrionaceae; genus CBCOTE01. The sequence goes on from CBCOTE010000022.1 coordinate 252,820, forward strand.
CAGGTTATCGTGCAGTTGGTTGGCCAAGTACGGTAGTATAGGCATGGCAAATAGGGCGCCAATGGCCAAGAATAGCCATTCCTCACGGTGGAGGTACATGGATGGCTGGTGCTTGAGTGTGCTATTTGCTTCTAAAGCGAACATAGCCCTGACGTAGTCCCAGGCCTGATCAAGATTTTCGATACGGAAAAAAACCCAGCTCACCGTAACTACAGTCATAGTGTAGAGATGGCTTACTGGCTGCCAGAGGCGCTCCAATATCCGAGCCAGGCCAAGTCGTTCTAGGACCAGAAATAGGCCGTGGAATAAGCTCCAGACTATGAAATTCCATTTAGTGCCGTGCCAGATGCCTGTGAGCAGGAACACGACGATAAGATTGACGTAGGTGCGTAATTGGCTAACCCGGTTGCCACCCAAAGGGATGTACACGTAGTCCCGGAACCATGAGGATAGGGTGATATGCCAACGATGCCAGAAATTCTGAATATTATGTGCCGCATAGGGATAATTAAAGTTCTCTGGTAACTTGAAGCCGAAGACTAGACTTATACCTAGGGCCATATCAGTGTAACCGGAAAAATCATAATAAATTTGTAGCGTGTAGCAGATTGCACCTATCCAGGCTAGGGCAGGGGATAGGTCGACGCCTGGGGTAACCATGATCTGGTTCGATGCCACTCCTAGAGTGTTGGCGATGAGAACCTTCTTGCCTAAGCCGATGATGAAACGGCGCAGACCATCGGACCAGTCAGTTAGTTGTAGGGCGCGATCCTTCCACTCAAGGGCCAGATTACTCCAGCGGAGAATTGGACCCTGTGAAATCTTGGGGAATAGAGATAGAAAAAGTCCCAACTGCAGCAGACTGACCTGGGCCGGACAGATGCCGCGGTACACATCTATCAAGTAGGCGATGGACTGGAAGGTAAAAAAGGATATGCCCATGGGCAGGTGTACATTCTGATTTGGGTCGGCCCAAAAATCTTTATTCAGAAACTCACATACCTTTATAAGGTTTTCTAGTACAAAATAAGAGTATTTGTAATAAAAGAGTCCACAACAATTAAGGAGTATGCCGAACGTGAGCCACTTTTTACCATTATTGGGCCGGGCGGCACGACAGGCTTCCAATTTGCGGCCTATAATTAGATTACCTATAATGGCCATGATAAGCACCCAGTAATTATAGGGCTCGCCCCAGACATAGAAAAAAAGACTGGCCAGCAAGAGCAAGCCATTGCGTCCATGGATTGGGGTAAGTACGTAGAGCGTTAGCACTGTAGGCAAAAACCAAAATAGAAACAATGGAGAATTGAATAGCATAATATTCCAGCTAGCCACTGAATTTAGCTTTTTTTACTACATTGACTGAAAAAAAGCAATGCTTCTAGCGGTCAAATGGCTTACTCTCTCCTGACTACCTATCTCTTGAGGCGGTTAAGTTTAGCTCTGGTGCCTGTGGTTAGAAAAGAGTATGTTAAAAAAATATTGCATTAATCCGTAATGATCTAAGCCCATTTTACACTATCCAGCATCCTATAGTGGAGTGCTCATTGGGTAGTGCTTTGGCGCAATGACCATAGTTCCGATTTTCTAGTATTGGCCTGGGAATCCAGGGCAAGGCAGGTGATACTTTGTATATTTTTTAGCGGGGGTAGTGTAATTACTGTGATAGTGGGATGCTCTATTTAATGCTAGTACTTAAGGTATTTTTTTGTGGCGTTGCATCTAGCTAACATGGCCTGCGCTACTATCACGACGGAATTTTTTCATAAGTTACTATGATAGTATATATTCCTCTCGATAGCGTTATTTATGATGTGTGTCTGGGCTTGGCTAGCCGATGTTTAGAGTCTATTGCGTGGCCAGTTATACTGAGGTGTCTCAGGGTTTGTAGCGTATGTGACAGCGTTGGCGGTACTGTGGATCACGGCAGCTTATTGCTTAAAAAAATGCTGCCATCATAATGGCCATGTCTTAGTCGTGTAGGCTGAGTGCGATATAAGTGCCCTTTGATGGCGAAGGGCTCAGGTATATGGTGGGGGGGGGGGGGCTGCCTGATAGCCACAGAATAATTATTCTTACTTTTTTTCTAAGTCGGATTATTGGTTGTTTCTACGGCTAGTATGGCTATACAATCTAAGAGTCTGCACTGCTGCAGAGCTACGCGTATACAATGTCTATATGTCGTTCTGGCAGTGCGTGGTATTTTTGATTGTCACGGACGTACTTATTTTAGGTTTTTTTTGGAGTGTCCAGCAGAGATCTAATTTATGATCTTCATGGGTATTGCCGTCTATAGTTTTCTGGGTCTGATTCGCTATATGTTGCTTTATGTTACAACTATGTTATGTCCTTCATACTAACCACAACTCTTTTGGTTAATTTTCTAACTTGGTAACTGGCTGGTTACTAGCCGTTTTTACTGCCTATTATCGTGCCCGGATGGGGGTATCTGCAAATAGCATAAGGGTAGCTCATGCGGCTTTCCTATATCTTTGTCGTTCGGAAAACCATCTGGATGCAGTCTAGAGTTCTTGTTTGATCTATAAGCTACTGGTGATTAGTGGCTGGCCACGGCTTGTTGTTCTGGGTGCATCTATCGTGGCTAAGTATTTTTTGTTCAGATACTGGGTCGGTCGAAGTTTGAGTACTTGGAGTGGCTATTTCTTAGCTTTTATGTCGTAGGCTGGCAGCACTCATTCATAGTAAGCTGCCGGTCTCTGACGCCATAGAAGGTTCTAGCTGATTTGAAACCATACATATCTTAGCGGACAATGGTCTGGAGCACCAACGATACCCATCATTCGTCCCCGAACTGGCGACAAGTTTGTCTATTAGAAAATATTCCATGTCGCGCTTAGTATCGTTCGTCACTCTGGCTGCGAGTGGCTAGGAGGACGATATGTTTACGTGGCGAAGGGTGTATATTTTATCTGGTATTCCAATTTTTGAGGAATATGACGTGCGTTATCCTGGCGCTGGATGGTGGGAAAAGACAGGGCAGTGTCCATAGAGTTGTCGCTATCAATAGTAATTATAAAGATTTTTTGTATAAAGATTGGGCGGTCTTGCGGCAATTAGTCGGCCTGGTGGAGTTGAAAATATTTCGGTATGTCAAGGTTTGCATCGGGCTATGACTGGCCATAGTTATGTACGTGAGAGGTCGTGCCTCTAACTACCAGACCTGCGTTGAGATCAACTATCGCGTGTTTTAGACTTGCATACGTACAGAGATGAGAGTTATCGGCGAGCTATCCTCGTTATTTAGCGTTATTTTTTAGATTCTAGTATTTTTTTGCTGCGTATTTGGCGTTACAATACAGTAGAACGTAATGTTGCTAGAAAAATAGGCTGGTACTCTAATAAAGGCTATGTGGGAGATAGTTAAAGGTTCTTTGGGGCAGTGAAGTGTTGGTCAGCCTAGATCGTAGTATTACGCTAAAATATCCATTCGAACTGACTCTAGTGGTACTAGAGTTACATTGGAAGATCGGCTGGACGAAATTTATAGGCCAGCCTCAAGTTACGTATTGGTATTGCATACATCCAGACCTAACCTGATTGTAAAGCTCGTAGTATGTGTTTGGGTAGTGTGGCGGCCATTTAACTTCATATTTTTACCGGCTATTCAAGTGCCATGTGGGCCGGATGTCCATCATCTACGTAGTCCGGGCTAGGCTACAGTGGGCCCAGTATACCCTCAGAACCGTTGGCCAAAAAAACTGGCGGGGTTATTTGTCCAGGCCTGTAATGTTTGCGGACGTGGCCTATTTATCATTTATTTTCGTTTAGATATTTGATGTGCCTCCGTCTAGAAGAACCGTAAGATATCACTAATACGTGATATTTATATTTTTTAAATAAAATTAAGATTTTGTTAGCTGGCTGCAGAGACAAAAAATGTACATACGGAGTATGTAGATGTATTCACGTACGAGATCGACTTCTATTTTTCTATATTGTCTGGATTAAAGGAGACGGGGTAGCTGTTGGTCAATTCTACGAACGCGGCATATTTATATAGGAAGAATCCGTAGGGTCTTAACCAGAAGTGATGTTGCGCGCCTACAGCAAGGTGGCGTTCCTGAACTAGCTGTCTGCTAGATACTTTATATGCTTTAAGGTCGTTTCTGTGTTAATGGCTACCATGGAATAATAATATAGTCGTCTCTTGTTCAAGATCATCTACGACTAGGATCATTTTGACAATAGCATACAATTTTCGTGAGGCGACTGTTCTTCAGATAGCTTTTTATGATCCGGCCATGGTTTCTTTATTTTTTTTGTACATAGAAAAAGATAGAGGAACTGGAAGGGTTTGACGCGGAATAAGAAGAGCCGCTTAGCGGCCGAATGAGCATTTGGGATAGGTACATGTGTTGCATTCTAGGCACATGCCTCCATATCCCATTGCAGCCAGATCGGCGTAGCCTGGGTCCTGGCCGGCTAGCAAGCGCGGTAGTAACAGGTCCAAGCTGGTGGTCTTGAATACTAGAGCACAGGCAGGTATGCCCAGGATTTGAGCGTTGCCGATGCGGCCGAGTAAGGTCATGGCTCCTGGTAGCAAGGGCACGCCGTAGCGGATGTCGTAGAGGCCTGCATCTATGAGGGCAGATCGGGTCACATCGTCGGGATCTACCGATAGCCCGGCCGTGGTTATCAAGAGGTCGGCCCCAGCTGCCAGGAGTTTATGGGCCGCTGTGGCGATAGTTGTCCTGTCGTCAGGTACTATGGTCGCTCCCATCACAGTGCAGTTAAAATAGGTGACCTTGGCTGTGATAATGGGGATAAAACGGTCTTGTACGAGGCCCTGAAATACTTCCGAACCTGTAACCAGAATACCAACCTTAGCCTGGCGTAGTGGGGCCACGGAAAAGATCGGACCTTCTTCTAATAAGGCCAGGGCATGTAAGAAGTCTGTCCTAGGCAGAAAGAGTGGGATGGCCCGGGTTCCAGCTAGTTGCATACCTATCTCGACTACTGTATAGCCGTGGCGGCTGGCACAGGTCACGCCTGGGATTAGGTTGAAGGCAGTTAGCCGAGCCGCGTCAGACAGAAATAGACCAGCTTGTCCAGCCATTAAGTTTATTTTACCCTCACGTGGTGGGCCAGACAGTTCGATGTTGGGGCCGGCCAGATGTTTGGCAAAGGCCCAGGCTGCTTCGTTTTCGTGTACCCAGTGTGGTCCAATGGCAGCCGTTACTTTCTCAACATAGACACAACGTTTGCCCATATGCTGGAGTCGACATAGATCGCTGGCGGAGATGTGCTGCCCACGTCGAAAAGCCGGTTCTTTACGCTGGCTGGGGGTGACCTCTGTAAGGTCATGGGCCAGTGTTTGACCTATGGCTTTACTGATTGGGATGGGCATAAGTGATTTATATAGATCTGCCGCCTCTACTGCCCTGGGGCGGCAGATATTACCGGTGGCCTCGTATGGGGCCTCGCCTTGGCAGCCGCGGCAGATGCCTCCATCGTGTATGGGATAAGCTTCTCCGCACAGGGGGCAGAGGACAATAGAGGCCTTACATTTTTTCTTCAACTTGGGCAGATGTATGTGGATCGGCTGCCAGGTATAGATGGCTTCTCCAGCCTGCTTAATTTCATCTATGAGCGCTTCTTGGTCCTGCTTGCGATTTTCCGTCTGATCAAAGAGCCAGCCTAGGATAGCGGGCCAGGCGTCGAGTCTATGGACGTCAAGAAATACGCGCACGCCTTCGCCAATGTGTTTGTCATATAAAGCTAAAGCATAACGGCCTAGATCAAGAACTCGGAGCCAGCCGTTGTTTATAGTGCAAGGTGTGAGTAATTGGATAGCATCGGGTAGGCAAAATTTGGTTTCGCTGATTGCTTCATAGGGCGTGCATTGATGTAGCTGTTGCTTGGCTAGCTCGACCATGAATCCGCCGATGAGTAGACCCGGCGCGGCGTAGCCGTAGCAGGATTTTACCTGAGCGCGGTAGGCGTCGAAGGATAAGGAGCCTACTTGCATAGTGCCTCCGGGAGGGGCCGTTAGTTTAACATGGCGCCGATCATTTTTATTATGTTACGATCGGCGCCATGTTGGGCGTAGATACATCGGATTGCACTGGGCGACAATCGAAGCTGTGGAATTTAAATGGAAGCGGATACGCCAACGGTTCGCCGTCTACTCTTTATAAGGAGTGGTAGATTATTATACGATAAAAATTGGCTATTTAGCACTCTTATTCTTTATTTCATCGAACTTCTCCTGAAAATAAGTTTTCATTTTTTCAGGATTTAAGTCTAGCAAGGTACCGCCAGACTCAAAGTGTTGGATGAACACCTTGCCCACGGCGTAAGTAGACGCGGCGTTGGTGATACTCATTGAGAGTACGCCCAGGGCTTGGCCGACGATGGGGATGAATTTGACCAGTCTGGCTAGGGGCCTCGATAGACCGATAGGTATGATGCTGCCCAGCAGTGTGGTTACGACGCTCTTGCCTACATCTTTTTGGAAGGACACGTTGTAGATATTAGCCAATACCCGTACCATATCCAGCTGTAAGCCAAGTAAAATTGCGAAATCTATCAGTGGGATGGGCACTAGACCAGCGCCAGCAGCCCAGAATACACGCCTGTTTACTAAATGGTTAGCCTCGGCTAGTCGCCGATACTTGATTTTGTGCGTATCATGGGCCGCGATTTCGGTAACGATTTCTTTTTTTTCGGTAGTCTCATCAGTCATTTTATGCTCCTTGGAGGTCCTGGGCTTATACGGCGTTAACCTAACAGTGATTATTGTAAAGAATATCTTTTACTTATATTAGTTCAATTTTTATTCGTGTCAATACTTTTTTTTCGTAATACTGTCGCTCGTAAAATTATGCATTTTCGGATAGCCAGAATTAGGCGGCGACTTCGCTTTCATCGGGGTGAAAGAAAATCATATAACATTTTTTTGTGCAGTAAGAGTAGTCAGGCTAGATTTGAAAACTAGTTTTGTAATTGGTCTGTAAGTTCGGATCAGGCCTGCCTCAGGTGGTCTGGTGAAGTATGGATGCATTTATTTCGCCTGAGAGGGATAAAAAAGACAATGTCTTCATGACAGGCTGTAGTGCCCTACAGATAGGGGCGCTTTTCTTGGTTCAGGCCAGCCCTGTCGAAGCGATCCGTGGCGTTTTAGTTTCCTGTTGGCGTGTTGATGTCGTGGTTAAGCGGGGCCGAGGTGACGGACGTAAGTTTTAAGGTTTATAAATAGAACTGAAGAATTGTTTAAAGGAGGTAAGGCTATTCAGATCCTAACAAGCGCCTCGGACAGTATATCTCTTAAGCGGTGGAGTTCGCCGTGAAAGGTAGTTGAGGGCATGGGTATGGTGCGCGCGTTTGAAGTTTATTAGTCTGGAGACTGAGAGGCTAGCCATCATCAAGGCTACTGTGGGACGACTACACCGATCTAGATAAGCTATCGTGCTGTTAGCAGTATTATTTTCGTGTTTATGCTGTGCCGAAAATAATAGAGATCGGTCATAGGTATTGCGACCAGCTAGCGCGTTGCGCTGCATGCCATGAAAGAAAAATAGTAACAATAGGTTTATGTTAGACGCATCCTGTAGCCGGGTAGTTCTCGACTAGACGGGTCTATAGTTCACCAGCCCTCCTATAAGAGAGTAGCTGTCATGACCAACCGGAACTTTCTATCAAAAAAAAATGGAAGCAGAGAGTGGTGGTAAAATAGGACATGCTGCCGTGTTTTTTTTTGCTGAAATGTATTCCAAGCGAGTCAGAGTCGGCCACTTCCAGGTCAGTTTCCTTATTGCTAGCTACAGTGCTGTAGTTAAGTTCCATCGAATGTCTATTTAGCAAGAATAAACAGCTTAGTTTTAGGACGAGACGTTGCAGTATTGAGGGAATATACTTTGCATGTTTGTCCGTAGTAGACCGCTAGTCTTCCAGGTAACATGGAAGGTATGCCCGTAAGAGGAGACTAAGGTTGCGTCTATCAATTTGGTTTATTTTATGATTTTGCCCTTATTACTAGAGCGGTGTAGTATCTCGACAAGGGCAGAAATTCATGGATAAAGTTAATCTTAATCTTAGCTATTAGCTGATACTAAGTCTGGAGTCTCTCCCAGATGTGGCCGTGCTGCAATAGGCCGCGGATTTGTTGACTTTGGCATTACAAGATATCCTGCCAGTTATCGGCCTTAAGGCGTTGTATCTATTTTTCTGGGTGGAGCCACTTACCAGTTTATTAGTAAAAAATTTTTGTCATGATGTTTCATGTATCTTGAGTCCGTTGCCGTCTGTAAATTGGCCTGTTGGAGGTCATTTTTTATTATACGTGCCTTTTTAGTGTCTCTTTTGTACTCAAGAAAGTTTGAAGTAAGTATGTTTATTGATACCTTCAGATATTTAGTGATTCACATCTGGAGCTGGGCGGTGCCTTGAATGAGTTCATGAGAGTCTATATGGGGTCATTTAGCGACCGAAATACGGAATTGCCGCCAATTGGACACAGACTATGCTAATATTTTTCTGATGGTAACCGGAACTATACGTTTTTTTTAAATTTGTTAACGTGTCGACTTATGGTTTGAATGCCTGTCTAGTTTAGGTCCGAAGTCATTTTTTTTCTGTCTTCGTTTGGTTCAGTCGGCTAGCTTTAATTGACCATTCAACTGTATCAACTCTTGGTTGCAGGTATGGTCCAAGGCTTACAAACTAGCCTGGATAGGCTGGGACTATCCTTATAGACTGCACTCTACCGCTGGCGTGGCTCTGCACCTGGCCGGCTGCAGGACTACGATTGCATAGTGGTCGACTTATTGGCTCTGAACCAGAAAAAACTATCGTATGCGACAATGTTTTTTTGGTATTTTACCAGCGTCCTGACTATGGCTATCATTTTTTTTAAATTGATGGACACCACGTCGAATTAAAGCCTAAAATTTTTACAGTGTATGTGTAATACGTAATATATCTTGGGTATTCTAATTGAAGAAACCGGATAAACGCGATCGCAACTAATCATTCTGAGATTTAAAAGGCCTCACTAGTGTTGTCCGTTTTAACGATATTTTATGTGGCCGGTGAATACGTTCCGTTATTTATCTTGTTTTTAGTCGTTTCAGGGCTTGCACTAGAAAAAAATAGTATAACATCGTTGGATGGTCCGTGCATGTCTCTTCGCCTTATAGGCCGGATATGTGCCATGACTGTGTTTTTAACATGCTGTCGCTTTAGCGTGTCATTATAATAAGTGTAGGTGCATTCTTAGAGGAGCCTTATAGATGTCTCATCGCTATAGTTCTTTCGGCCAGCTGTTATGTGGTCACACTGTCCAGTCATGCGAGCAGAGTGTGGATGATAAAATATGTTATATGTTCAGATTGAATACTATCTGCGGCTTTGATTATATTTTTTTAATATTTTATATATCAAAAAGAATTTTATTTTACATATAATATTTAGATGCTTGACATTTTTACTGGTAGATACAAACAGGCACTGCGGTAAAAAATAATCAGAGTACTGTTTAGCCTAATGGCCGTAAATAATCCATAGTTGCCTATGTGGGTATTCGTTGTTTTTTGTCAATGCTGTTTTGTTCGATCATCATTAATAGTCTGACCCGCAATATTATGATTATCAATCAATCGACCTAATCACTTAAACTTGATCCTTCCCTCAGATACACTGAACGTATACTACCGTAAAACGTATCTTTTCCGCATGTCATTTGCTATACACGAAATTTACTGAAATATTTTTTTTATAAATTGTTAAAGGATTAGGCAGATACATTGTTAAATTTGACCCCAAAGATTGCTAACCATAACATATCATTGTCATTTGCCTATAACTTTTAAACTACAACGTACTTCAAAAAAACAAAATCTTATTGTATAGTATGATTATGGATGCCTCAGATCGGCTGCGTATGGGGCTGTGGTCTTCGGATTACTCTATTTAGATTTTTCTAGTGCGAAGTAGAAAGGTTTGGAAAAAAATAGGTTATTTAAAATGGTCTCTCTCCACCATGTCGTTGCCTGACAGCCGCTAATGGAGTGGGTATAGGAGGCGGGTACTGTCGAGAGCATTAGGATTATGTCGGTCCATAATGTAGTAGACTAAGGTGGTTACTTTGAGTTGGACTAAAAGGTTTATTTAGAAGCTAAGGCAACTAGAAGGAGCGAGCATGCCGGTTGGTCCGAGGTATTGTAGGATACTGAGAGCGGTGAAGGTAGTACGAAACGAGGAGGGGTGGGTAGTTACGAGTTCAGTTTTGGATTCGGCGATGAGGGCATCGGTGACTGGGTAGAGAGAATGATAAGTTGTTGCTTTAGGAGAAGGTAGGCAGACACCAACAAGCAATTTTAGGGTGGGGACTTTCAGAAAGAGGCCAAAGGTAGACTCGTCAGACATCAGTTTGTGGCTATGTATAGGGTTCGAAGGTGATGGTGATTTATTTGGGTCGACTCAGACAACTTTTTTTAAGACGGATTCTATCGTGGATGACAGTAGCAGCCGAAGCTGGCGCTGAGGACGTTAATAGCACATTAACGGCCCAGGGGTAAAAGCATTATTTGCCATCTATAAAATATTATGGTAATTAGGAGCGAGTCGCGTGGTGTGGCTAAGGTGCGACGGACTTTGACTAAACGGTGCTAGGCGATGGATAATGGGTCCGTTACAGGTGAAGGATTGAACGATGTGGTGCAGATAATTTTTATAGTAGGCATGCGAGGTTATTTTTAGCAGGTATTTAGTAAGCCCAGTAGATGAAGCTAAATGGACGAATATGTCGGAGGCAGAACATTGTGGTGATTCGGTATTTTTTTAAGGGAACGTATTATATTCCAATCGATAGTAATATTAATCTCTTTGGGGGAAAATATCAAAATTGATCGTATGAATGAATTTATTGACAGTTCGGCCGGCCGTAGTTAAAAAAATAACTATGAATGTTAGTGGGGCTGTAGCTCAGTTGGGAGAGCGCTTGAATGGCATTCAAGAGGCCGTCGGTTCAATTCCGTCCAGCTCCACCAAAATGCATGTGGTGTTTCCATTAATATCTAGTCACAGTTCTACTTTATCAATTGCAGAGCCGTATGAAATGTTCAATTTGCTATATGGACCATACACATCCGCTCATGGTGATGATGTTTGCATTGTTTTTTTGTCGCTTTCCTTTCCGTCCGTTTGCTATTTGATAAACCTATAATGAACACCTAGCGATGGATTCTACAATTCATATTCTGCACTCGGCGGTTTCGTTTATATTTATGTTTTTCAGCGACCCATGCGCTTTTTTGCCGTCCATAAGTATGTTGCTCTGTAATCTGAAGTTTTTTTGCAGTTCGGCACTAGACGCCTTTAATCCGTAGAAAAAGTTCGAAGAATGGCTGTTTGGGCGGCTACAGAATTTTCGGCCGTTGTCCAAAAGGTGGCGGCAATAGTTGCATTGCGAACTTTAAACATGAGTATGTATATTTTTTTGTTTAGCATAGGTATAGCGGCTGTAGCAGCTAAACGCTAGTTGTAGACAAAATCGTCTATTTTGTGACCGGCCGGACGCCTGATGGGCCGCTGCGGGGTGTGTGCCATTTTGGCGTAGGAGGTCAACAATTCTATGGGTAACATTTCTATGAGTGCGGGCAGATCGATCATGAGGACTCCTTGGTAGCCCATTATGGTCAGTTTTATATTTTGAGTTATGTCTGCAGCAGCTATGGGGTAGGTCGTATTGTCAGACCACCAGGTACGGCCCTTGAGTTGCTGTTGTTTGATCAGCCGTTTGGCGCCGTGTTCAACCATGTCTTGGGCGTTGCGCTTGAATCCGAACCGGCTTTTACGTGTTAGGTAAGGGTTGACAAAGCCTCGCAACCCCCATCGTTACTTTAACTAGGGATGATATAGTCACTTCATTTAATCATTTTTTATTTTTTTTATAAAATTTAATAAATTTAGTTCATGTCGATTGACGTTGAAGACTGAAAGTAGTGGGCAAGTCGAGGTGGGGTGAATTAGCGCCGCCGCAGGATTTTGTTGTGGATTATGACAGTATCGTTGTTATGTACATATATGTTGTCGTGCATGCCGACTAGTTCAATAGTACAGGTGCCGTTGTCCAAGAAGATGCGCTGACCAGGATTGATTGTTCCTTTATAGGGAGACTCCATATTGTCCCAAAATACGGCAATTCTATACTGTTGATTATCCTGGTTGATTAGCGTACTGGCTAAGACTATTTCTGTAAATAAGCATCTGTATAGGATCATAAATAGCAGAAAGTTGATGGGACGTATAGCAGTTTCTCGCATAATCTGTTTTTTTCTGATAGTAGCGTCATAAATTTTGATCTATTTCATCAGCTCAGGTAAGCGTTTGTCTTAGATTAATATTTACCGGCCTGGCCATTTCTAGCGCTGGAAGGAGTATTTTGATAATTTAGGCTAAAGCTGTTAGTTGACTTCGTATTATACAGTACCGCATCGATCGGGGGGGGGCGTTTCCCTGCTTTTTTGTGGTCAGATTCCTATAAATATGCAATAGCAGAAGGCATTAGACATGGCGAAGATCAGTGTTAAGACAGCTCTTGTGGAGCTCGACGGCGATGAGATGACGCGGATTATGTGGAAGATGATTAAGGATAAGCTTCTGTTCCCATATCTAAATTTACCTCTACGTTATTTCGACCTGGGCATCAAGCATCGTGATATTGTTGACGATCGAGTGACTATTGAGGCCGTCCAGGCCATTAAGGAGCTTAAGATCGGAGTCAAGTGCGCCACAATCACGCCTACCGCGGCCCGGGTCAAGGAATACAGCCTCAAGAAACAATGGAAGAGCCCTAATGGCACTATCCGGGCCATGCTAGACGGCACGGTCTTTCGGGCTCCTATCCTCGTCAGAAATGTGGCCCCTGTGGTGAAGTGTTGGACTAAGCCCATCGTCATCGGTCGTCACGCTTACGGCGACGTGTATAAAAACGTTGAGTTACGGGTACCGGGCGCGGGTAAGGCCGAGTTGATCTATATGCCGGCCGACGGTGGCCCCAAAATGCGGGTACTTGTGCATAAGTTCAAGGGCCCTGGTATAATCCAGGGCATACATAATACTGATTCCTCTATATACAGTTTTGCTCGAGCCTGTTTCGCTTATGCTCTGGACCGGAAAATTGATGTTTGGTTTGGGGTTAAGGATACCATCTCAAAAACATATGACTCTCGTTTTCGGGATATTTTTGAGGAGGAATATGTTCGGGTACGACCTGAGATGGAAGCAGCTGGATTATCCTATTTTGCCACCCTCATAGACGATGTCGTGGCGCGGGCGGTCATGAGCGCGGGCGGTTTTCTCTGGGCTTGCAAGAACTACGATGGCGACGTGATGAGTGATATGATAGCCTCGGCTTTCGGCTCTCTGGCAATGATGACCAGCATCCTTGTCTCTCCGGATGGTTGTTTCGAGTATGAGGCTGCCCACGGCACGGTGCAGCGCCATTACTATAGGCACATGAAAGGCGAAACTACATCTACTAACCCTATGGCTCTCATATTTGCTTGGAGTGGCGCTCTACGTAAACGTGGCGAGCTGGACGGCACATCTGACGTGGTTCGTTTTGCCGATATTCTTGAGTCGACGGCGTTGGGGACTATCGAAGACAACATCATGACTGCGGATTTGGCATGTATTGCTAATCCTAAACCTGCCGGCCACGTAGACACCAAAGGCTTTATTGATATAGTGGCTGCCAGACTACAGGTTGCTCTGCAGGAATCTTAAGAAGTATCCGAACGCCCTAGATTTTGGACAGTTGGTAACAACGATCTTTGGATGTATCGTGCAAACGATGTCTTTCATTTTTTATATTAGTAGCGCCCGGCGGGCGGTTACGGGAGCGGTCTAGTATAGGTGTACAAGTGGTACCCTAATAATCGTCAGTTGCACTGGACATGGTAAGCTAGCAGGATCGTATAGTTGATTTTAAGCCAGGTAATCTCGTACTGGTTATTGTGAGATTACCATGCGTTATGACAGTTGCCCAGAGTTGATTTTGGAATAGGCCGTGATCTTTTATAATTGGATCAATCATTAGCGGTATAGGACTCAGGAAGTAGTAGGCCGTTTTCCGGTTTTTGGGTTAGTAGAGCTTTATATTCTTTGGCCGACATGGTATTTTTTGAACCGCAAATACGTTATATGGGCCTATGAATATATTTTAAGGCTGGCAAATTCAGCCCCTACGGGATCCTATCCATTGATAGGGCCTCGTTTTTTTTAATTAAGTATTGTAAGGGCAACAAAAAAAAATAATCAGGTCTGGGCTGGTTGGTTCGGGCGACTGTATAGTTTAGGGTGGTCGACGATAGCGATTGAGTATACTCGTTGGGCTGGGAGACATAGGTGACATTGTGCTAGGATCAATCATGATGCGACAGCTGCAACAGTTTGAAAGTCATGCCAACGTAGATCGTGCCATAGCCTTATTGTATAGTGTTGACTGTGTTTTCTCTATATATCATGATTTTTTTTAAATTGCAACGAGGCAGCCATGATGAGTGGAACTGCTGTGTGCTAGGCTAAGTATAGTAAACTGAGGGAGCCGACGACTCTAATATTTTGGACGAATATCCATTTCGTAGCTTGTAAGTTTTATAGTTTGTTGAATATCGTGGCCATTTTTAGAGCTCATTTATGATAAGATCCTGATAGTTTTGTTGGTGGACAGTATTTTATTGATTCTAATGTGGCTGAAATTAATCCGTTTGTTTGCAATATTGTAGCATGACCTGTATAGGATATTCGATATTAATGTTTAGTTTATATATTGCGCGCATATGGTGTAGAATAATGTAACTTTACAGTCATCTGTTGTGGGGGGGGTCAATGGCTAAGATTATACTATAGATCTTATTAATACAGTTCACTAGTTTTTTGGCCCTCGCGCTAATCCCAGGTTTTTTTACTGGTTAGGATCCTGGTTCACTTCATGAACAGCAAGAGTACGATATTTAGTATATACAGTGGTAAGGTGGGGGCACAGACGGTGATTTACTTATTATCCGTCTTAAACGTAGAAGAAGCTATCCAGGGATGATGGCAATAGAGATGTTCATATTGTCGGAGTTTTATAGGTGGAGAGATGACTGACACTAAGGTGAACTTGGGCAGATAAAAGGGAATATTAGTGGCTTGTCGTCGACGAAGAAGCTGGGTTGCTGCATGCTATTTATTTAGAATCGATGCAGAAATCCAAAGCGTTATCCTCGCAGTCTGTAGTAGAGTCTCTAGTTGAATAGGTACATAATCTATTTTTCGGAGATGGTAGTCATACTGATATCTATTGCCAGCCCGTTGGTGTCTTTGGCAGCCTTATATTATAGACTCTATAGGTCAAAAGAATTTTGCTCTGTATAGGTCGTATGATTGAAAGTGATATGCTTAGTCCATCGAGCTCCTCCTAGGACAGAAAAGCGGCTCCACTTCAAGGCTGGTAGTCTTATTTATAGCGTCTAATTTGCCCATGTTGAGGTTGGGCGTCGGTGACCAAACAAAGTATTATATTTTGTGATATACGAAGGCATAATCTAGCTCTTGCATGTTATCTTTTTTCGGCATATTTTTTATTTAGTGACGTCGGGAGCGTTCGTGAAGTATATAGCAACTTTTGAACTGTTATACGATATGGCCTATAGCTATGTGTTTTTTTTGAGCTTTTTTATGATATAGGTATTCGACGAGCTTGAGTCCTTTTTTTGCGTTAGATTGTCTGAACCTTTATATATTCAATATGAATGAGTATTTGAAATTTGGCATGGCATGCTAGTTTTATTTATCTTGACATAGGATTTACAATATTTTTTCTACCAATGTTATTGCCCAAGTAGAAAAAGTTCATGTGTTTGATTTGCTTCCGTGAGGGTTCAGTTTGTCTCTGCCAGGGGCCATAAGGACTGTGGATACAATTCCGGTATATTGAGATTACCGTTTTTTTGACTAAACTAGTGTCTTTAGAAAAAAATAACAATGCTCTAGCCTGGTCGTAACATTAACTAGAAAGAATAATCATATCAGGTGACGTTCATCGTGAACCTATATCGACTTTTACATACTAAATCAAATATTTTTACGATCAATAAATGTGCCTTGATAGTTCATACTATTCTAGAGATATCATTTAGCGGTCGCTCGGGTCTGGTTCCAAAAAATAAAGGTATGATTATATTCATGTTTATTACAAATATACCGTTCATCGACTTTAATGACTGGTTATGTCATGCGCGTATCTTTCCAGCCTTATCGGCCGTGATTAGTGTGATGGTAGTGGAGGAGGTATCGGCTGTCACGCCGAAGGCGTTGTGTCGCCCCTGGTCCATTTAAAGACAGCATGCTATCGAGCTATGAACAGTTTTGAAGACACTGTTGCTCGAATTCAAGTTGGTGTTATATTTATCGGCCTTTAGGCAAAAAAATGAGGAAGACATCCAAGTTCAGGCATCCGTAGTCCGTTTTTTTTGACCCAGCCACTATATTTATGGCCAAATGCACGGAGGACCACGAGTAGTTATAATCCATTCAAGAGCTCGACCTTGTCCAGTTTCAAGGTTTTCTTAGAAAAAAACCTAAGCTTTTTTAGCCATACACTTTCCTATAACCCAATCTTTTACTTTATGTTACAACATATTTTTAAAAAGAATGACCTTGCCTTCCAAGCTGTCGCCTAAGCTATAAAGATGATATACCATTATTTTATTATATTCTGAATAAGATTAGGATAGTAGTTTTCGGGTCGACATATACTGTGAAGCTAAATAATGAGGCATGTGCTCCTGGGGATCAAACAAACTATAAACTGGCTATAATGATCGTCAGTGCTAATATAACCTTCATAAGTAAAGTTTTGGAGTTGGCATATCTCACATTTATTTGCTGTAAGTCCCTATAATGCTGTGTGGTCAATTGCTAACCGGTTTGATCAAAGCTAATAGTCTATATTTTTTTAAACTTTTTCGTCTTAATGGAAGTGCTAACGGATCCGACAATGGAGAAAATCGCTAAGAATCTTTGTCCTAGGTGGAAGTGCACAAAGAAGCGTGCTACTATCGGGGCGATATGTATTTCTCTGGTTGGAACTAGCTATCAAAAAAATCGAGCATGGCAATTGGGACGAACTGGATGCGATTACGACTACTATGGAGTTCGATCTCATAACCGTAAACAGCTTCTGCGCCGATATCTTAATTCGAGCCAAATCTTGACAAGATATAATCTGAAGATTGAGAGGTCATGTCGGCAACAGCGTGAGTCCCAGCTATGAGCCTGCTTTTCCCTTTTTATATTGTTATCGGTCTAGGTTGGCTCCTGCGACGCCTGGGTGGCTGCCCTGACGCATTTCTAGACCAAGCCGAACAGACCTGTGCCTGGGTGTTTTGGCCCGCATTATTTATACCTTTGCTGGTTACGACGTCTTGGGCTGAGCAGCCTTTATTGCCTTTAGCTGGCGCCCTAGTTACGGCTACAGTGGCGGTCAGCGGAATAGCGCTTTTTTTGCAGTCAAGGCTAAACGTGGGGGGCGTCGACGCATCACTCGGCGTCGCTGCGGTCACCGGACCAAACCTGCCCATAACTATGGGATGTGCTGGGGCTCTGGTTGGTGTACAGGGTTTGGCCCCGGTTGCTAGTGTACTACTTCTACTTCTGTTTCTTAATAGAATAGTTAGTTTGATCTTATGGCTTGACCCAAGTAATGTAGCCGTAGCTGGCCAGAAGGCAAATGACAAAAAGAAAGCAAGGACTCTCAACGGTACGCATGTGGCTGGCGTTTTCATCGCTATGGTCGATCCACTGCTCATTTCGGGCCTTGTAGGGGCTGTTCTGTCTGGGGCTCGAGTAACTCTACCTTATGCCCTTTACGAAGCCTTGTCGCTCCTTAGTCGGGCCGCAGTTCCGGTAGGGCTACTCTTGGTCGGTACCAAGCTATCCTTTGTTGCTATTCCTGGTCGAATTCGGCTGGGTTTGGTAGGCGCTGGTTGTAAGTTGCTGCTTATGCCTTTGTTAGTTCTAGTTGCTGCCTTACTCTATCGTGTTCCTTTAGCAGCTGCTCCAGGCTTGCCGGTTGTAGTCCTAGTACTGGCGACTGCCGTCCCATTTACCCCAGCAATCATCACCAGGGGTGTCGGTACCGTCTATTACCCAGGCTTGGCCGCTCATGCCACAATACAGACTTTGTTTTCCTGCGCTACGCTGCCTTTTATTCTCCATTATCTGCGGTGATTTTTTGTATATAGTATATAGCTCCCCCCAACGTTAGTTAAGGGGGGGGCTCAGTATGAGGCCATGTTTTAGCTACGACCTATATAGTGAGATTTTTTAACTGAAGATTTATTATGACTACTATAATTAACTTTGGCTTAGCCATCTATGCGGATTGTTAGGCTAAGCCACAGCTTTAATTAAGATTTTTTTCTTGTGGGAAGATAGGGAGATAGCGGTAGCTTATAGTGAGCACTATGAAGCCGTAGGCGATGATCATGATGGTGGTGATCAACTCGGCCCAGTTCGGGGTATAGGTGTACCATTTATCGAATGGCATTACTGGAGCGGCCAGGCCCTGGACGGTGAAGGCGAAGCGATTAATGATTACACCGATGCAGTCCAGTATTGTGGCGGTGTAGAGTAACGCTGGGGTATTGCGTATGCTAGGTATGATGAGCATGATAGCTGGCAGAATGCCGCAGATTCCAAGCTCTAGCCAGAGCAGCCACTGGCCATAGATTTCGTTGTACATTTGGTTGAAGGTCAGGCCCATATAGGGCAGGGTGCCAGTGGCCCAATACCAGGTGTCGATGAGTTTAAAGATTATGTAAATAGAGAGCATTACACCTGATATTTTACCCATAAGTGCTTTAATTTTGAAGTCTACTAGCTTGCGGCCGGTGAGCTTTTCCATAAAGGTGGCGATGAGCATAGTAAAAGCTGGGCCGGAGCTGATAGCGGAGAGTATAAAGAGGAAGAAGGTCCATGGCCAGATAAAGAAGCCTTCACGGAAGGAAAATGGACGAGCGAATAACACACCGTACATGCCGCCCAGCGAGCCTTGGTGAAAGAAAGATAAAAAGGCGCCCAGACTTGCAAAGAGTGGCATCCAGATGTGAAAATTATGAGCGACAGTATGGGCAAATTTATTTTTGTTGAGTTGGCGCTGTTCCAGAATGATTGGTATATATTCTATGATGAGCACACTCAGGTAGCATGTGATGCAGTACATCACTTCTACGAGCATAGAGTGGATATTGGGGTGCCAGAAGCCGAACCAGGAGCGTAATGGTTGACCTACATCCAAACCTAGGATGAGCATAGCTCCGGTGTAGCAGATGAATCCGATGATAACTGCCAGGTTAATGATATTTTTGAGCGGATCAATATTTATAATATAGCGCAAGAGGCTGGAGAAAAAGGCGCCGGCGCCTAGGGCGATAACTGTAAGATCAAAGGTGATCCAGAGCCCAAACCCGAAGTTATTGTCCAGACCGGTGGTGCCAAGGCCTAAACCCAAGATCCAAGCACAACCTAGACCACCAGCAGCTAGGAATATGCCTATGAAAGTTAGCCAGCTAATGAATTTCCACGGGGAGCAACGGGGCAGACCTTCTACGAGTAATGCCTTGTCATCAATCATACGATGCCTCCCTACACCCTCTAGGTGTCTAGATAGTTGTCGCCTTGTTGGCGGACCCAGGAGCGGCGGCTTATATAATAGACCTGGGGATCAGTCTTGAGACGCTCCAAAAGTCGGAAGGTGCATTTACTGTTAATGAATTTTGAGACTTTATGCGTTGGATTGAGTATGTCGCCGAATATGATGGCATCGTTAGGACAGGCCTCAGTACATGAGGTAGTGTACTCGCCGTCTGCCAGAGCATTTGGATTGCGGTCTTCCAGGCGGGCCTTATCTTTGGCTTTCATCCAGCGGTGGTGACAGAAGGTGCATTTTTCCACTACTCCTCGGGGTCGTATCGAGACGTCAGGAGTCAAGGTCTTTTCCATGCCATCGGGCCAGACTGGATCGAACCAGTTGAAGTAACGGGCATGGTATGGGCAGGCGGCCATGCAGTATCGACAGCCAAAACAGCGCGGGTAGATCTGGCTAACGATGCCGCCTTCCTCATTTTTTGTAGTAGCTGTGGCCGGGCAAACCGAGACACAAGCGGGCTTACCGCACTGCATGCAAGGGCGGGGTAGATAGGCCACGTCGGCCTCTGGGAAGAGTTTTTTATTGGTTAGCTGGTAGACATGCATCCAGGTAGTGGTACGCAGCTTGTTGGAAGCATCGTAATTTGTTTGACCGATGCCGTTACGTACACCAATTGCCACATTATTTTCTGCCTGACAGGCCACCATGCACGCGCTGCAGCCTGTGCATTTATCAACGTCGATGACCATTCCCCATTTGATCTTGAAATCGTGATACTCATGTCCAGACATGATCGTGGTTCCTCGGGGGTTACACTTTGGCGATCTTGACGCGAGTGCTAGTCCAGACGGTTAGGCCGGTACCTGGTTCCTGCCGCGGGACGAGGAGCTTAGAGGCATTGGCACCCTTATTCTTGGTGAATTCATCCCACGCGG
This sequence comes from Desulfovibrionales bacterium, assembly GCA_965112965.1. Classification (GTDB taxonomy): domain Bacteria; phylum Desulfobacterota; class Desulfovibrionia; order Desulfovibrionales; family Desulfovibrionaceae; genus CBCOTE01. The sequence goes on from CBCOTE010000022.1 coordinate 273,418, forward strand.
TGCGGCCGAAACCTAAGGATACAGCCACTACATCGTCCATGACCGTCTCAGTCAGGTTCACCTTGGCCCTTATAGCTCCGCTATTAGATTCAACCTTGACGGGATCGCCTTGTTTGACACCCAGACTATCGGCTGTCTTAGCATTTAGCTGAACGAATAGGTCCTTGCCTGAAAGCTCTGTATCCGGAATAGTTTTGAGATTAAAGGGCGGGGTGGCTACGCTGTGGGAACCGATGTTGAGCTTAGCTATGGGAGCCAGGTATAAAGGTAGATCGGCTTGAGTGGCGGCGATACGGGCTTTGAGCCCTTCGACTAGCACGTCTGTTTTGAGGGCTAGGTTGCCTTGAGTCTTAGTCTTAGCTTCATAAATTACTTTTCCTTTTTTGAGGTCATTGAAGCTGGCGCCTAAGGCTTCGGCTTTGGCTTTTAAAGCATCTTCGAAAGAAGTGATGCCTAATTCCATACCAAGATCTTTGGCCAGCGCCAAGACGACTTCGGCTGCGGGCTTGGCGTCGAAGATCGGTTTAATGACTGGATTGCATATCGCGTAAAATATTTGACCCGAGCCGTAGGGTGTGTACACATCGTCCAGCCGTTCCAGGCCCATAGGGATAGGTAGAATTAGGTCGCTGGCCATGGCGGTTTCATCCATGAAGACGGAGAAGGCTACTTTAAAGGGGATTTTTTTATAGGCTTCGGCGATGGAGTCAGTGACAGGCAGGCCATAAACTGGGTTAGCATTGTAAGTAATGCACACCGAAGGGGCAGCCAGCTTGCCCGTACCGATCTGGGTCAGATAAGTGAACACATCTGCGGCAAGGATCTTCGTCCGATCAATGGCGTCTTTAAGCACTATTGGGGCTTCTGGTAAGCCCTTGATTCCGCCGGGCAGGTCCAGGCGGTCCAGCAATAGGTTAAGTACGAGACCGGCCGCGATGCTATCGGCACTGGCACCTTGGCCGAAGGCCGAACCAGTGATAATGATGGGCTTTTTGGCTTCAGCTAAATCTTTGGCCAGAGTCTGTAGGGTGGCCGGGGCTATACCAGCTATCTCCTGGACCATTTCCATACTAACGGTTTTGGATAGGATTTTGAACTCGTTGAAATTATCGAAGCTGGCGTTCTTGCCTGAAGCGATGAGCAAGTTAGCTAAACCTAGGGCTACGATCATGGCGGAGTGGCAGGGTACCCACTGGTCAGCTGCCGTAGCAGTACAATTTTTTTGGTGGCCTATATAGACGTATTTAGCACTGGGTTCCTCGCCATGGGTATGGCTGGCAGCGTAAGCACGTCGATTGCGTACAGCCGGACCCCACGATTCTAGTATATCGGCAGACAGAGCCAGGACGTAATTTGCTCCCTCCAGGTCATAACCGATTTGCCCAGATCCGCTAAGTAGCTCATTCCAGGCTTTACTTGCAGGCTGTATCTCTCCGGGCATGAGGAAGTAATTTGAGGATCCAAGGTTAGTCAGAAATGCAGAGAAGATCTCGTTAATGGTTCCGGTCTCGTCGCCGGAAATAACAGTAGTTTTGGCTTTGGCTTTGTTGAGCTTTTCTTTTAGTATGACCATGGCCTCGTCCCAGGTCACCGCAACGTAGGTGTCGTCAGTGCTGCGCATGAGGGGTCGGCGTAGGCGGGCGGGGCTATACAATAACTGAATCTCGGCTGCGGCTAGGGCTGAAATTTTGCCTCCGGAGAGAGGGTTATCTGGGTTACCATGGGCGCAGACCGGAGCACCGGCTACGGTCCGGATAAGCATGCCGCAGCTGGAGGGACAGAGCTTGCTCACCGTGGGCACGTATTCGCTGGCGCCTTTATAGTTCTTGGGAATCCAGGGCCAATTCTGGCTCCAGATAGATAAATCGTCGGTTAACTTCCAGGGAATCGGCGTTAAGAAGGTGCCGGTTGCGCCGCCGACAAGAAATTTGACGAAATCTCTTCTATCCATGTGCGCACCTTTGCTTATTTATGACAGGTAAAGCAGGCATTATTGGCTGCAGTATTGCCCGTGTGGTCAGATTGGGCGTGACAATGTTCGCACTGCCACATCTTCATGGTATGGGTAGAATATTTAGTGATCCAGTTTTGAATATATGGCGGTGGTGTGTCACTGTCGGCCATGTTAAGGTGACACTTGGTGCATATTTCAGGCTCAGTAAACTGGTGGCATTCGCCGCATTTCTTCATATTGTGTACGGCATGGCTGAAAAAGACGTTATCAGGCTGTTTCTGATAAATTTTCCAAGGAATTTTTATGTTCGGTTTAACATAATTTTCCACAAGAATTTTTTCAGCAGGATCCATGCCAATCGTATCTGTGTGGCATTCACTGCATTTTTGTGTGTTCGGGATGCCCGTGAAAGAACCGTCGGGCCGGAAGCTATGGCAATCCACACAGACGGCTGTATCATTGTGTATTTTGTGAGAGAATTGCAGTGGTTGAGGCTTTTCGATAAAGAGAATTTGTGGAAATATCCACCAACCCAGGATTACGGACATTATGATGCCGACTAAAAACGACGCCACACCATTTTTGCAGCTGTTGGCCTTGCCAGCTATGCTGTTCGTTTGTTTTGAGTTTGTTGCCTCCATACCCTTCTGCCTCATTTTGTTAAAATTTTCGGAAAGGGCCGGCTGCCACAACGTCTCAGTTTTTATGCATGGACCGATAGTCGTGTCAAGATAAAAAACTTTCACGAAAAGTAGAATTTTGTGTATTTGCTATAGCTTCTGGGAATTTGAGTATTCGTATCAGGTCAGGCTGCACTCCGACTAGCTAGTCGGTACTGTGCGGCGATATTGGCTGGGCTAAGTTCATATGCCAGTAACTTTACTATTATTGACTTGAATCCTCTCCTAAAGCTATGTTTTCATTTCACCTTCCGGTGCCACGGTGTTCATACCCTTAGATAAAAAATGCTTAATAATTTCAGATCGGCAACCCAGTACAGGACGTAGGTTGTGACTAACTTAGCACGGGGACGAGATGGCTATTGTGGGTAATTTCATCATGTTGATGCAGGCTGACAATGAAATAATGAAATAATGATGTATGGGCCACTTACAAGCTTGTGAAGTTCAAACAGGTCAGGACTTTTTTTTATGGGCGTAGTTTTTTTTTGGCGTCGTCGGATTCGGATATGGATGGGTGTGGCCGTAGGTGAGGCAGGCTTCGTTTCTATGCTCGTTTCCTACGATCACGAGAGAGTCGTATTAATTTTTTTTGGTTCCGTTTGGCATTGGATCGTTAGTGGAGGTTACTGTTGAGAGAGAAGGGTCTAGGCCGGGTCTCCTGAATATTTTAATTAAGACAGCGTTTCAATTTAGTTGTGCCTTCTACGATATATTCGGGTGTAACGTTGAAATAGTTCAGTATGGAAAGTGTTTACTGTCTTTATTGTAGGAAGACATCTGGGTATGAATATCAACCAGGGGTTCAATAGTTTGGCAAAAAAATATTAGGTATCTATCCGGCTGGCAATTGGCCCCACTAAGTATACGCCGCCTTCTGATTCAGTGCGGTATATCTTCTCGGAGAATCCAGGCGAATGGCCGTTACCATAGTCTCCTACCGTTTATCATAGGTCCGGCGGTTGGTTGCGACATATGGTGTCCGGACTGTGATTTTCCAGAAAGCGGTAGAGCATCTACTGAGATAAGATATAGGTTTGTAGATCGGAAGCCTGTTTGGTCGTTACTGTGTCGAGTACAAGCTCCGGCTTAATTATGATCCATCTGTACGTAGTCCCGGGGCTGGCGATCTTGGAGACGGAGCCCGTGAGTGCAGATTTTTTTTAGTTGGTAAGAAGGCATAGATGGGCGGCAGACCTTCGTTCTTGAAAGTGTAGTTCAACTTGAGGATATCGCTTATCTAGATCTATTTAACTAACTTCTGCCAGATTACCAAAGCTGTCGGTGTAGTCCAAATGATTCTAATTATTGAGTATAGTTTATAAGAACTTGGTCCATTCGACTAGACTGGCTGTCAGTTGGTCAGTATCAATTTCTCACTGCCCCAGGTCCATGGTTAAAAGTTTTTGACTTTAGAAAGAAGGAGGAGGCTTGGATGGCCTTGGCTAGGTCGCTTCAGGAGTACCGGATCGCTCGTGTTCATGGGTCTTTAGGCTATTTAGAAAAAATTCTTACTTCAAAGTCCGTGGGGACGATGTTTGGGCGTGTCTATGTCCAAGACTAGTTTGGTAGCATAAGTATATTCCACAGCATCAAGTGACTTTCAGTGAGGAGTGTTACAAAACTTGAGGACTGTACTTAGGCTAGCACTTGCAGCCTTGGCAAGAGCCGAAATAAGTAGACGGTCAAAGTTCAGTAGATTACTGACAAAGAAAATGACATCTGGGTCTAAAATGATCTTTTATGATCTACTTGGTTAAAAGTGTTAGATATCAGCTATTCGGGCGCTGAACTGCTGCTACTTATACTTTATTTTGCTGGGTATGATAAGGGGCTATAGATTACTTCAGATTCGGGGTCCGGTCCGGAAAAATAAAGAAGACGACCTAGATTATTTTTTTAGCAATGGTGGCTATGGTAGTACTTGACAGTCTTCCGTCGCTATTTTTCGATGGTCGCCGTATCGAGATCTTATAACTAGGCTGCTGCGGTCTGCGATTGAAAAGTTAAAATATTGTCCGTGGCCACGTAGTTTTTGATGGCTACCTGGTTATTATTAATGGTCTGGAGAATGGCTAAGCTATTACGATTGATGTCTTCTATCAAGAACATTATAGGCATTTAGGTAGAGTCGTCTAAAGTGGATATAGGCTCTTCATAGCCATCATTGATAGTTTTTGGAAGTTACGTCGTGGCTTGATTAGAGTGAGATGGCGATGTTAGTTGTGGCCTGTTGCGTGCCATAGCTTCGAATTGTAGTTAGTATCTTCGTAGATGGCGTCTGGGGCGGTATCCTTATTTTTTGGTTAGTTGGGGGGGTCATGTCCTTAATCTTTCTGGCCATAGGTTTCGCCGGGGGCATCAGTGTGAAATTTTAGGATTGATCGAGTCTTTGGAGTATCGTCAGGCAGGTTTAGTCTAAGTCATCGGACATAGTAGTGACAGTGATTTTTTTTGAATCTGTGGATCGTGCGTGGTTTAGTATAGCGACGACCACATGGCGGCTTGCAGGTGGTGCATTAATACTTTTATGGATTCATTAGTCCGCAATTTTTTGGCCGTGGCGTAAAAGATGGTGAAAAAATTTTTGTCTCGGTGAATTTACTCGTAATGGTCAAGAAATTTTATAGAAGTAGTTAGGTTGATGACCGCGACGACCTGATTTTTTGAGCATATTATCCGCAAACAATGTGAATGTAATCACATTGCACACGTTGTCGTAGGCTAACTAAGTTCTACAGGCTGCTTAAAAAAATCTTTTTGGTTTTATTTGGCTGCCCTTGGACTAAGAAGAGGGTGTTTTTCTAGTTTTTTCTAAGGCCCAGGCCGGTTTGGTGATCAACGAAGATGTCCTAGGTTCAGATAGGTTCGGCTGCTCTGATTAGACTGGCCAGGGCGAATTAGAGAAGGCAAGGCGGTGATCCTTACCATGGCCAATAATGCAACAGTATATGTCATATTTTTTTACATGCTTGTCAAAATATAATGATATATGCAGCCCCTTAGCAAATTTATATCTTAAAAAAATATCCGGTTGCTAAATCGTGGGAATGGTAATAGCTGTCTCCGACGACTAGGAGTACACATGTCCACCTTTCTGTGGGCATAGCAGTGCTTGTGTATTGTCTGGCGTAAGATATAAGAATTTATCACTGTCTAAACAACTTACTATATTTTAGGAGGATGGATGGAGAGGATTTTTTTAGAAATAAGATTTCCTTTTTTTATGATACTTCCGTTTGTTTTTATCCATGCCAGCGAGTAAGGATACGGCGCAGATGGGCGCGACAGCGGTCGGGAAAGGAGTGTTGATAATATCGGCATTGGAGAAGATCGTCGAGGGTGTGGTCGCGCAAGAGGTAGGGCGGGTGGCGGAGGGGGAAGGAGAGGGGTTCGAGGCGGTCTGGGGCGAGAGGATTTTTTTCCCCGGTATGGGTAGCCAGTTCACCGAAGCCGATGTTGACCACGAGGTTGCGTGCTGGGTAGGCAGTAAGGCCGCGGGCGAGCCAGCAGGCGAGTAGGAGTTTATAGTCCCAGGCATTTTGAATACGGCCATCATAGACGCGGTCGAGGATGGAGCGCCAGTACTGGATGGCAGTGGGGCGGTGGAAGTAAGATTCTAGGAGGCCGGCGCTGCGCGCTTCCGGCCAACGGACCATGTTGGGGTCGTAGAGTCGCCAGGTACGGGCAAAGCTGGCCCAGCCCCAGGTGAGAGGGAAGCGGGAGAAGCCATAGGAGTAGCCGCCTGGAGGCGAGGTGGTACGGTAACATTGTCCGGCGATTATAGTGACCCGAGGATCATGGTAGTAGCGGGCCAATAGCTCGTTACAAAAAGGGAAGAAATCTGGGTGAGGCAGACAATCGTCCTCGAGGACGATTCCAGCTTCTACTTGGTCGAAGAACCAGGAAAGAGCAGTAGCCGGTCCGTACTGACATCCGAGATTTGTCTCAGCGAAGCGGGTGGCGAGTTGGCAGTTCCAATCTACAGTTGAGATTATAGCACGTACCTGGCGGCAGCGCTCGACCTCGTCTGGGGGGGTGTTAAAGCCGTTGCGTGGAGCATCGGCGGCGACGAAGAGACGGCGAGGACGGGCGGCGCGTATGGCTTCTAAGATCCGTGCAGTAGTCTTAGGTCGGTTGAAGACGATGAGCAAGACTGGAGCTTCTTGTTTTGGTGAAACATAGGTGGTGACAGGGGGTAAGTGGTGCATATCGCTTAGGCAATCTTTGAGAAACATATAAGTTCCGGCCGACCTATTGTAGTAAGGCGGGCTGCAGAATATAATACTTGCAGAAGGCTTGAAATGGAAGGGGGGGGGAGCAACAATAATAACGACGCCGACGGTGACCGTGTTAATGTGTGTATATAATGGTCAGGCGTTCCTGGCCGAGGCCATGAATAGTGTTTTGGGTCAGGCTTTTAGTGACTTTGAATGCCTAGTGGTGGACGACTATTCTACGGACCGTACGCTGGAAATATTGGCTGGGTACGCAGTGGCCGATCCTCGGGTGGTGGTAGTGTGCAACGAGGAGAACTTGGGGTTGACGCATTCGCTTAACCGCGGGCTAGGACTGATACGTGGTCGTTATGTGGCACGTATGGATGCCGATGACGTATGTCGGCCAGATCGGCTGGAGCGGCAGGTGGCTTTCATGGAAGCCCATCCAGAGGTGGCTATCCTTGGTAGCTGGGTGGAGATTTTTGGGGATCTAGGCGAGCATATTTGGACGCCACCGGTGGATGACAAGCGACTATGCTGCGAGCACCTCTTCAATTCAAGCATTTACCATCCAGTGGCTATGTATCGCACAGCTTTTTTTCAGGAATACGGAGTGTGCTACAATACCGAGATGACATGCAGCCAGGATTACGAGCTCTGGGTGCGTGTCTCCCGGTTAGGGGGGCGGCTGGCTAATCTACCCGAGCCGTTATTACGGTTTCGGATGCACGGCACTAAGATCGGAGTTAATCGATTGGAAGAACAGGACCGTTGCGCCGATAAAGTGCGCCGGTGGCAATTGGAGGAGCTGGGCATTTTACCAACGATGGCTGAGCTGGAGATACACCGTGCCATTGCTACGCGGCAGTATATAGCGACGTTGGACTTTTTTAATGTTGCTGGTGAGTGGCTGGCGCGGCTGGCTACAGCCAACCGGGAGCGTAGGATTTTTCCTGAGCCAGACTTCGTTCGATTACTGGGAGAACGTTATCTAGAGGCATGCAGTGCCGTGGCTGAGGATGGCTGGGTGGTCTTTCGCCACTACCGCAGCCGGCCAGATTTATGCTCCAACGGTTCTTCAGCCGTGGCCAAGGCCAGGTTATTACTAAAATGCCTGCTACGTTGGGGGCGACCTGCTGCCGGATAGTCCTATGCTAGATTCTTTATCTCGAGATTGGTATCGTTCTCATGCCTGATTCTGTTTATTATGTTACCTCGTTGCCGGCTGTTATTGTCCGGACATCTGCTAACCAGGTCCAGCCTACGTCGCCTAAAGTTACGGTAGTGGTCTGTACTCATAACCGCGCTGATTATTTGGTTGAGGCTTTGACTTCTCTGGTGACACAGGATGCGTTGATTAGAGATTTTGAGATCATAGTAGTAGACAACAACTCCACCGATGCAACTGCAACAATTGTCGCGTCCTTCGTGCGAGAGTATAGGCACTTTCAAGTGATTTTAGAGAGCCGCCAAGGGCTTTCCCATGCGCGTAACGCTGGCGCTGCAGCAGCGAGCGCTCCATGGGTGGCCTATATGGACGATGACGCTCGGGCCCTGCCTGGCTATATCTCCCGGCTGATAGCAGTTACCGCTGAGACTTCCTTTGATTGCCTAGGTGGTGTGTATCTGCCGCTGGCAGATGGGCCACGGCCGCACTGGTACCGGCGGGAATATGAGAGCAATGAAGGGCGTTTCCTCACGTTGTGCGAGATGCCTGATGGGCATTTTGCAGAGGGTATGAATATGGCCTTCCGTAAAAGTGCCTTAATAGCCATTGGCGGATTTTCACCGGCCATCGGCATGAACGGCCGACGTGTGGCTTATGGTGAGGAGACATTGGCCCAACTCAGATTACTTAAGCAAGGTAGGCGGATTGGTTTCGATCCGGAGTTTAAGGTGGAACACCGTATGCTGCCGCATAAGCTCAAGCTGAGGTGGTTTTTGCGTTCAAGTTGGGCCGTGGGTCGTGATACCTGGGATACGCTTGAGCTGCATCCAAAGCCCGTGCTGGTGGTCAAGGCCTTGGTCGTGGGGTTGATTCTACCCTTACGTCGGCTGCCTGGAGCTTTGTGGCGTCTAGTCTGGCTGGGGTATTATTGGCAGAACCTGGTTATAGATACTCTGGCTCCGGCCTGTATGCATTTGAGTAAGGCCTTAGAAGGATTACGTCTGCTGGTTGGATATGATCGAGACCGAGAGTAGGATTTCTGGCATTAGTCTGGCTTGAGTGCCTCGCAGTACATAGTTTCCTCGACCCGTTTTGGGTCGTCCAAGAGCAGTCGGGGATTATCGCCTTCTTGGAACGAGCGCTCGACTATTTTAGTGAATCCTGCAGCGGTGAGATAGCGTCGGAGCAGAGAAATATCCCAGACCGAAACATGACCCCAGTCTTGAGTCAGGGCACGGATGGCCTCGCAGCCACTGGTCCATTCTCCGAAGTGGGCATTTCGGCTGATATAGAAGGCGACATACTTGCTCAGGTCTGGCACGGTGATACGGAGCCAAGAATGAGGTTTAAGCACCCGTCGCAATTCGTTCAGGAGGGCGAGCACATGGTGCGGATAAAGGTGTTCGATAACGTGTTCGGAAAAGATACCATCGAAGACCGCATCAGGGCATGGTAGGGGGAAGCGGAAGTCCCACATCCAGTCTGGCCGTTGGTTAGACCGCCAAAACCTAAAGCCGCAGAAGAAATCGGCATTTATCCATCCTTCTACGAAGCGATCACCACAACCTAGGTTGAGCAGATTGGGGCCGGTTGTGGTTAACGGTGGCGGACGGCGCCATAGCAAACGGCCGAGCCGACTTTTTATCTCGAAAGTCAGAAGGTGCATCCAGGTGGGCCCATAGGTCGTTGCCGGCGGATTTATTTTGTATGGATCGGGATATTGGTTCATAGTAAATAGTAATTAGTTGGAATTCTCTCTTTTTAACATCAAATATTTATACCAGCAAGATAGATAAAAGTCAAATGGTTCTGTGGTATATGTGGAGTTTTCCAGAAGATGTTGTTATCGGATTGTTGTGGCCCAGGCTGGTTAGGAATAGTGCATAAGAAATAATTGGCCGCCACCAGGCACTGCGTATCTCTGAGCCTGGAGAGCGGCACGTATATGTCTAGAAGTGTGGAACGTTCATCTTCAATTATTAAGGTCTCCTACTTTCATCCGTGATTATGGATCATCTGTCGACAAAGGAGACTGGAACTCACATTATATATTGCTTCGCACATTTTATCTATTTTTTTCCTAGTATATCAGCTGATTAAGTACTATATTTTTTCTAAAAAATACGAACCAGTAAGGAGCAGTTAAGAGCTGAGCCACACCGCTGCGGCGGTAGACTAGAAAATCTGGGTGATGCGCCCTGCTCCATATTTTTTATGAGCTGTGTTGAGTGTTGCTAGGTACCTTTTGGTTAGTTATGTAACATTTCGTGTACGCTCATTTGGTGTTTCAAAGTGCTGCTTGAGGCTAAGGCCGTGAAGTTATCTGTTTCTAGACTCTTTAAATCGTATTCGGTTGAAGCGACAAAAAAGTGGTTGCAGTCGTTCGGTAGCAGTTTGGTGGGTCGGTTAAGGTGACATCAAACTAGGCCAATAATCGATGTTTGGTTTCATCGACTATAAGAAATGTTAGGTAATATCGCGATTGGGAAGTTGCCAGTGACGGAGCTTGTTCAGGAGGTTATAGTAGTGGTAAAGCTGGGACTATTGGAATTTTAGGAGTAAGACAGTGCGTTTTTCGGGATGGTGAGAGACCGGGTGGTATTTGTCCGAATTTGCGTCAAGGAACAGATTGATAGTTGTGGCCTGCTCTAAGCCTTAACCATGGAAGGCGATGTGCGGTGGTCATTCCAGAAATTTTTTTATGAGGATGGCCGAAGATATGCTTAAGAGTATTATACCTGTGCTGGATAGGTTGGCTTTAGTCAGGATTTGACGCAGCCTTACTGCCAAGTTTGCCATTCATGATGCCGGAAGAATCAGAGCAATAGCTCCGACATTTGTAAAGTAGTACAAAGTTTGTGGCGCTAACGAAGGATAAGCCTACTGCTAGATGGTAGTTTTTTATATAATATAGGAAAGCTGAGCAGGCTGGAACGGAAAATCTTTTTAGTAGGAGAGCATATATTCGTTTAAGGTGATTACTGGTGGGAGTTTATTGAGATAGAAGTTTAGGTGGTCCTGTGCAATAGCTTATAGAGGAGTATGACCACACTGCGTTCGTAGCTATTTGTAGTTCTTTTTTTTTGTCTGTTGTCCATGGTGATATATATATGTAGTCTCGGATGAAGGTGGATAGTATGATGTATTAGTATTGTCAGAATTTGATCGTCTAGTGGACCTCGTAAGAGTTGATTAAGTTCTCGGACAGGCGCAGGCCATAGAGGGCGTGTCCAGCAATAGGTCTGAATAGTTTGAAAAAAATTAGTAGACCTGTAGTGCGTAAAGCTATGATGGCTACGATGGTGCTGGCAGTGTGCTCTATCCGGTACCATATTTGCGTGCTTAATGTTGGATGGTATCAGCCCAGATCTGATGGCTTGAGGAAGGACTATGGCTGCCAGGCTCGGCCGAAGTTTGGCTTGGTTTGGGGCTATGAGGGGGGGCTTTGGGAACATCAACAGAAGGAATAAGTGCACCAGAGAGAATATTTCGATATATTATTATTCCGGATATTTGCTATGTAGGTAATTTGCTAGGAGATGGAACAGGAAAGGTCCACCGGTACGTCAATATTGGGGCCTGGTTGATGTCGGTGGCCAATGGGGCCCGTGGTGTAGACCTGAAATTAATATCAGACTAATTTGGTTTGTTGGTCAGGAGTGTAAATGCGATAGAGTCGATTAACGGTACCCACCCTGATATTATATTTGGTCTGGGACGGCGTGCAGGGCAAAAAAAATGATACTGAAAAAAACAAAGATTTTAGGTTAACGAGCTGTATCGGACTCAGGCGACTATAGGTGGTCTTAGGGGATCATGACTACTAGATGTGCATTATTAGCTTTTATACATACCCTGCTATTATATGATTTTAGGTAGTTTTTGTCGTACAACATGACTATGGTCGCCAAAAGTTTGCAGTAGTCTACATTGTAATCTGGCCATCGGCAGTCATTCGCTCCAGGCGTTAGCGTTGCTATATGGCCGCATCGTTTAGATATGTAGTCTATCACCACGGTAGCATATAAGGAGTCAGTTGTTAATTCAGCCGTAATAGTATATAAGTTTTTTTGTGGAACTACACTATGATGTCTTCCTTTAGTTCAAAGCACTTAAGTAGACTAGCAGTTATATTACAGTAATTATTATTGTTAGATAGTTATTTGTATCTATATTAATGCAGGTGGCGTATATTTATTAATATGCCAGAGGATAGTTGTGCTGTTATTTTTGATCGTGGACTTAGGTAGATGTGAGAATGATCGCTGCGAAGATGCTTAAACTTGCTAGTATGACGGCTTTTTTTGGAGGTGTTATTGATAGCATGTTGGATGCAGGGTGGAAGTGTTGAATAGACTGGGATATCGTTAGGGGTACTCTCTGAATAGGTCGTGGTTTTAGGAAGTCGGAGTTAGGGGTGTTGGGCAATTGGATGTTCGGGCGGTGTCTTGTATACAGTGGCATTGCCTCCAATAGCTTCTCCGGCTATAGTCATGAAAGGGACCCTATCAACGCCGGTGTGCATGAGCAAGGTCAGGTTACGTATCAGGCGTAACCGTAGCCACAGAGGAACTCTTCTGGCGTGGGTGGTTTCTGTTGGCTCACTAAGGGTTTCAGCATAGGCATCGGCAAAGGTCTCGCCATGATTGATGCGCTCATGGATGCCGGCCAGGATTTTGAAGTTGGTTGGGTTTTTTAGCAATAGGCATCAAGGCCAGTCCGCCTTTATCGTTGGGTAGAAAATAGGATAATATATGATGGCAGGATGGGCAGGTAGGGGAAAAGAATATTCTGACGGCGGCCTCCTGACGGCCATGCATAGGCCCAAGCACTGTTAGTTTCTAGGGCGATGGCGAAGAGGTTTGGGGAGAAGAAGAAAAGCCAGAATAGTAGCAAGCCGCGGACGATCTTTTCATTGCTATGGGCCGGTTTGCGCAAAGCAAAGAATATGAGAATGAGACCTAGAGCGACCAGTAGGCAGTTGAAGCAGGGTGGTGATATAGTCATCCAGGCTAGAAATCCGATATCCAAAAATAGGGCCAGATAGACTAGCCGCCAGGCCATGTGAGGCAGCCGGATCAGGGTAAGCAGGCTGATGCTTAAGAATATACCGGCGCCCCATAACCACAAAGATAGTCTTAATAATTTTAGATTATTATATATGGTGCAGCCTTTGGTGACGCATAGCGCATCAAGGCCGTTTCAGTCAACAATGACACAATAGATTGCGGCAGTAAAAAGGCCAAGAAGCTGACTGCCACGCAGGATGACTTTTTGGGTTGGTTCAGGTGCATGGTATATCTCCGTGACAAATTTTATAAACAGGTCGACGGCGGAGCGCAATACCTGGACCATGGTTGTCAGACTGCGTTTGGAGCAGTTGATCTGTTTTGTTTTACGGATGGCGGAGTAATGAGTTCGCTGACGCTTATGGCGTTGTCCATCGTATTAGGTTATAGATCAAGTGATATCCGTTTCATTAAAGTTCATGACTTCGGCGGTCTTGGTGATGTAGGAGATGAATTTGGTCAGAGCCAGAGCGTCGTTATTAGTTTATTGTATATTTCGGAGACGTTTTCTGCTAACTAATCTTGGCGCTCGACTACATGGCGATGTTCGTGGATGAGGTGCTGTGCTTTGTGGTGGCGAATATCTCGAGTGAGCCGTATAAGGCCTAATTAGCTATTACATGGGTTTCCCAGGAAGCTTTTTTTGTGCCTAGTATCGCCTTAAGCTGGACCGGCATAGTAGTAGGCTGTAGTCAGGTCGTCCTGAGTTATATGCTGGAGTACAGAGGAGAGCTGCTTTATTTTAATTTTTTGACAGTGCGATCGATTGACTGTTTCTTTATGGGCCCAGACGGCCTCTTCTGTACCCAGATAGGCCAATTTGGCCTTCGTGATTACCTTGTTCGAATATATATTAGCTTTGGCGATGCCCTGCTTGATAGTCTGTATCATCTTTAAGAGGCACGGGACAGGTTAGACGACTTAGTTTCGTCTATGCGAAGTCGATCTGAAGTCCAGATTCTCCTGGTATGAGTCATAGTTGGATTGGACTAGGTACATAATACGCTTAATGATTCTCGATACATGAAAAGCAACAGAAGTGAAGGATGAGCATTGGCCAAAAAAAGGAGACTACAGAGTTTTTATAACTACTATTATATTATGTACTTAATGATTTTACCATTTATAGTACATGCTGTGATTATAGCTTTGAGCTCTTCTTTACTGCGGCTGTGGTAGTGGGTGTAAAAAGATTTATTTTTTTGATAGAGAGTGTTTCTATATTTCTGGGCTCCTGAGGGTGAATTTAGCTGCGCTCTAGTTTGTTTTGTCAGGACCTATTAGAGCATGGAGAGGTGAATGTAGCTTGATTGTCGACAACATCTTTGATTTTGTGGGTCAGGCTCTACTTTTTTTAGAGTATTTTATATTATAATATATCTGTTATACGTAAGTAAGATGCGCACTCCGCAGATTTTTTTGAGAGAATGCGGAATTGTTCAGGGCGCCTTATCATGTTGCCTAAAAAATGGGTCTACGAATGAAAATCTACACAGATTCGAAATACACTGGGAAAGCTATAGATATGCGACAGAGTGACTTTCTTTTTTTGCCAGTGAAAGTTAGCCAGGAACAAGCCGGAAAAGGCTATCACTGACAGCAATTATAAAAAATAGCACAGCGTTGGCGTTACGGAAGGATGATTTTATTGCATGGGTTCGGTTTCTAGTGTCCAGGATAGAAGTTAGCGTATGTTGTATTTTAGCATGAGAAGTGGTTGGCGCGGGATGAATACTAGATGAATACTAGTAGTTAATTCTTTTTTGATCCAGAAGATACTGGCGAAGCATACTCCTCTCAGTGGTTCCCATTTCTGACTTTACGTCATCATCATGATGGCACGAGAGGGATGGCCGAAGCAATCCGCTACGGTTCTCGGCTACAATATTTTTTAATGGCGTTTGCGAGGATGTCCAGGGACTAGACGACCATTAGCTTGATCATAAAAAATATCAGCCGGATTTTTTTTACGTCAGCATTGGTCAGGTTAAAGCCGAGAATCCGTCGGAGGTATAAGATAGAGTCAGTCTGCATATAGACATTGATTGATTTTTTTTTTTGATAGTCTCTCTCTCTCTCTCTCTCTCTCTCTCTCTCTCTCTCTCTCTCTCTCTCTCTCTGTTGGGTGTAATATCTGAGTGAATCGGAGTTCTAAGTTGACTATTTTTTAGAGAAGATGTCTACGTCACAGAGGTGGCTGATGATGGAGAAGGTGGAGAACTATCGGAACCCCTGGTCAGCTGTGTTATGGGATGCGTTTGTCCCAGTGCTTAGCCAGAAAGGGTGTGGTTGGTCGACTGGAGATCGTCAATGGTTTTGGGGGTACTTAAAGGTTATTTCATATACTTCTATTGTGGTCGCGGGGTATGATTAAAAAAACAGTAGCTAATTTATCCAAGGCTAGAAGCTGTTCGCGGTTGATTTTTGGGTTGATAGTGTTTGAACTTATAAGCCAGTTTATTGTTGATCGTATTTAGTATTGAGCGTGGCTATAGCTATGGTGGTGACGGGGCCTATTATACTGATCTCAGGCATATAACAGATAAGATTCATGATGTTTATGATTAATATTTAAATATCTAAGACTATAGCGCATAAGTGTTATATATTTATGAAATCCATGAAGGCCTTACTGATTAAGGTGGTCACTATATTTATTTATTTATTTATTTATTTATTGTCTTTTAGATATTTATTTACCACTTGCAAGAAGAAAAAATTGAACTATCTACCAGCAAAAAAAATTTTATTTAGCTCATACTATTCGGGCCGGCGGCGCCGTGCAGTTAGTTGGGTCAATTTGGTTTTCTTCGATGACCTGATATATGTTCTGGAAGACGATTATGTTCCTGTGTAGAATAGATGTGTTATACAGTCCGTTTTCTATGTAGCTATCCTATTTTAGCTCCATACTGACTTTTTTGATGTCTATGGCTCGGATATGAGCATATCGAAGGGTAAATGAATAATGCCTAAAATGAGGACAGTTTGCCGTCTTCATGGCAGACAGATAGATGAAGAAGTGTTAGCTGGAGCACTAGATTAGATGCCGTTAATGATAATGAACCATTTTTTTTGCGCCAATGCTATTGACGGCTTCTCGCAGGATTTTATTGAATGCATTTATACAAGCGACATAATCAGGGCAAATAGTTTGTTATCCCTTATTTTTTGAAGGATAAGATTGATTACGCTTCTATTTGCTCCGAGATATAGTGCGGACATAGGCAGCATGTATTCGGCGAGTTTCATTACTGTGAAGTCGGTATGTTTGACAATATTTAGATATTTTGTATGAGGGCCATTGCGATATCGCCATTATCGTAGCACCGGAATAAAGTTTGATGGGTTCCGTAACCGGGTATATAGATTTTACCACGACTACATCAGGCTTTTACGATGCTGTCCATGATGAAGCCAAATATTTTATCGCTGACCTTGACCACGTCAAAGTGGGAGAAGCAGATGGCCGTCAAAAAAAGACAAATAGTTTTTAGAATCTGGAGTTCGTAGGCTATATAGCTCAATCAAGACCAGACGATTTCGTTATTAGTATTTTGATTATGGTATTTTATCCTTGCTGACGCACGAGTACCACCGACTAAGATATTGGAGAGTTGTGGACCAGCCGGCAGAAAAAAAAATAATTTCGCAAGCGGAAGATTCATTGGTTTCCGATGATTTCAATATAGATGTTGATTTTTTATCATAAAAAACAGATATGCTCATAGATGTTATTTATTGGTTGACGAACCGTTGACTGCCTACGACGGCGACGAGGATGGGAGTGATAGCTATGGCAATGAGTAAGCGGATGGCGAGTACTATGTTTTGACTGGGCCAGAAGTCCAATTCCACCAAGCTATCCATTTTTGATGGAATGACGCATCATTTTTATATTTATGTTTCGGCCTGAGAAGATCGCCTATAGTCATAGCCGTAGATAAGATCAGCAGAGCATGCTAAGGGGATATTCTTGTCCGGCCTGGGCAGCTTGTTTTGGACTAGAGGTTTTGTTGGGCTGCAGTGCGCCAGATGCGGGTAGTATCTATGTCAGAGTTGTTGTCGCGTAGGACAAAAGGAGATCTGCCAAAATTTATGGAAGGTCTGGATGATGATACGGTCCATATATTACTTGCTCAGTCACTCCCATTCAATTAGTGGCTCTATATTGTTAATTGCAGTAGTTACGGATGATGTGATTAAAAGAGTCGGTTAGGTTGCTAGGATGCCTTTATCCAGCCCTTAATGTTGATCCTTTCGATTTCAATATTGATCTTTTTATGTAGTACAGTTACCAGGTTCTACATTACAGCGATAGATTGTTTAGGACGTTGTTGATGGTTATATGCGCGTATGCACTATAGCGCCCTGAATCTTTATGGTCACTAGACCTAGTTGTTAAATTATGTTCCGGATTAGAGATTGAAGCAGTTTAAGGTCAGGAACTATTTATTACGCACAAGCCTAGTTCTCAGGATATAACTATGAGTTTATTTATAATGTGCACGTCTATCTACAGTATATATTTTTTTGTCCGCAGATTGTTTGACGGATCTGGGTGGTGTGGATTTTCATTTTGAGCGGTGCGTTCGTCATAAGTATTTTTTTGGACGGTGACGGTCGAAGTCAGAGGCTGAATAGCAGGCGAGACAGTGTGCCATATTTTTGTTGAAGGCTGTTCAAGCTGTGGTGAACTCATTTAAGTGGGGGTGGCATGATCCGGAGACAGTACCGATTACAGTATCGATTGTTTTTAGCCTGAAGATGGTGTTAGTAAGATCTCGAAGGCTAGCGGACCTGATTGTTCCTGGAAAAATATATCATTGTCTAGGGCAATGCGATATTGGATTATATCGTCGGCGGTTTTTAGTTTCTTGAACATGACGTCAGGTAGAAGCGAAGGCTTGATGTTGCTGTTTCGGTTAGGTTATAGCGTAGTATAGTTGATATTATGGCGCTTCAGAGCCTTGGCGAGTATCTTACAGCGCGCTGGAGGGCAAGTCGGTGGGTGGCTTTTTTAATCCGTATTCTCAGTCCAGAGCCGTCGTTGTATTATGGGCTCGAATGTCACTTAAGAGTTCTGGTGGTGGATTTATCATCTAAGTGCGCTAGGTCTGTGTTGGCTAGCAGAATTTATATAATTCGACTCGGGTAAGCTGTCTTAGTATATTCGGCGAGTATGGTCTCTTATGATAGAGCTAGCGTTTTGATGCGTAAAGGGCCCTAGGAAGGAAGAACTACTACGAACCAAATGGACTTGTGAAAGATTGTCCATTAACTTTAGGTCGGAGAGTGTGCTTTCTCTGTTATTTTAAAATCGAAAAGTAAGATTTTCTAGCATGGCCAGGCATTCATTGATCCCAATTGTGAATTTGTCATAGAAATATTTTTTTAAAATATTTATCCATAGCCGTGCTCCAATTTGTTTAGGACAATGCAAAAGCAGTTTTATGGTCTGATTCAGTGCTAGACACAGGTCCAGAAACATGGATAAAGCTGTGCCGTCAATCTTAACTGAATCTTTCAAGTCGATCGTATAGTCGTTGATCTTGATTAGGGTTTAGGAATAGGGCGTAGTGACTTTGCGTCGGAAGGCTCGGTTATTTTCGTCAGGGGTTGGTCAAGTGAACAATCTATGACTCCACTGCGTTAGTGTGGAAGGTGTGCAGTATGGTTGTTGTATTTGTTATATGCGGAAGTAGCATCCCGCCCGCTGTTTCAGCTATCTCTTCATGGTTAATAGTTATATGTTGACTGCCTGGCTAGAGCCACGGCTATGATAAGTGGTCTCTAATCGATATCGATGAGTAATAGGGCAAAGGCATTACTGGTTAGATATCGATATCGGGGCGGAGATATATGTTTTTTACTTCTGAAGTGGGGTGTTAGGTTGGTATGTAGTTGTGGACAGGCAGCTTGAAGCACTATTCTATGGGACATCTCCTATAAAAGATCAGACTAGTGGGCGGCGAGGACATAGCCTACTTCGTCGATCTAACTCGTTTTGAGACGGTCAAGGTATAGAAAATCTTATACAATAGTTTTTTAAGTATTTTCGAGTTTTTTCAGATATGTTCGGTTTTGGTCACACGGTGACTGTAGAAGGCTGGCAAGGATATAACCGACCTCAAGTTTGAAGAAGTTAACAGTGCTGGAAAATCGAACTTTCTGCGACAGTCTATATTTCCGGCGGGACTGGCATGATGATAGTCCGGGTGTAGTGGGGCACGTTGTTTGAATTGACTGGGCGAGATGGATCGGACCAAAAGTTAAACTAGGGTTAGAGACCTACAGTCGAGACTGCATCGGACATGAGGATGAACCGCACGGCGTGCGGGTGTCAGTGGCCACCCTTACGGTATCAATAATAAATAATAGTTTGTATTTGGTTGTGAATGCTGTGATTTTAGCAGTAGTCTTCTAAGGGCAATTAGACCATGTCTTTTTCTGGACTAAAAAGCGTAGACATGGTGTCGATTCGGTTACGGTCTTAAAGGGTAGGTATGCATATTTGAGGTCAAAAAATAATGATGCCATCATGCTATAGAGCACGACATAACCGTTTTGATCGAGTTAGATGGCATAGATGACTGTGCTCATGGCGAAGAGGTTGGATTCGCTGCCGATATTCCGAGCGAGTTTTATCCCGCATAAGGCAGCTTAGTGACGACGCTGCTAATGGTGTACTCAGATATAGTTATTGTATGCCTTGGAAATAATAGTATCACTTGGTATATGCATGGTCGTGGTATCAGAACATTTGTACGAGTTGTAGCCGACTAGAAAGTGCCATCGATTTTCGACCTCCTCCAGGTCGAGGTATGCGGCATCGAAGGCAGAGTTATTTTTGTCAATCAAGCTATGAGATTGAGTGGCTGGACCTTATAAGCGTCAAGGACATCACGATAAAATGCAAACTTACCAGTGGCTACATAGAAAGCATAGTTCTTTTTTTAGGTTTTTTCGTGTGCAGCAAGGGGAGGTGTAGAAGTGAGCGTTGCTTTTGCAATATTTTATAACTTTTCTAAATAAATAATTGATGTACTTCAGCTACTTCAGGGTTGAAGTCTAAAAAAATGTTATGGGAAAGCTGTGCTATAAAGGGTACATTGGTGACAATTATATCTACGGCTAGAGCAATCATCAGTAGGAACGATATGATAAGCTTATTACGAATTTTTTTTGTGGATATAGCATTTCCCTTATTCGATGGATATTTCTATGTTGTAATGTATGGTTTTATTTCGGTCCTGTTCTTTTATAAAATGAACCCAATTATTTTTTTTATTGTTGGAGTGTGCAAGCGTCAATGCCGTTGTTCAAGCTCCACTACACATATCCTATCCCTGTATAGTGGAGTCTGGGGTTGCCATCAGCCTTGAGAACTCTTACCTTGTACTCATGCGTTATCACTACATCTTCGGACCCGTAGCTTCGGGTCGCCTAGGTCGTTCGTTGGGACTGGATCTCTTGGGAGCCAAGATTTGTTCCTTAAATTGCCTGTATTGCGAGGTCGGACCTACCAAGGTTTTGACCTTAGAACGATGTCCTTGGGTGCCGGCGATCAATATTTTGGATGAGCTAGTCCGTTGGCGTCGAGAATCGAATTTTTCTCTCGACGTGGTTACCTTGGGCGGCTCAGGCGAACCATGTCTGAACAGTGACTTGGGCGCGATTATTGCCGGCGTCCGTGAGCTTTTTCCAGGTCTACCAGTGGCTTTGCTCACTAACGCTGTACACCTGTACGATCCAAAAGTCGCAGCCGAGGCTGCTACGGCCGATGTGGTACTGCCCTCCCTGGATAGTCTCGACCCTGAAGTCTACGTTCGTCTTAATCGGCCGCATTTTGAGTTGGCTGCTCAGGGGCCTGCCGCCATTGCTGCGGGCATCCAGAGCTTCCGCCAGATCTTCGATGGCCGTCTCTACCTGGAGGTACTTTTGGTTAGGGGCATAAATGATTCCCAGGCTGGCCGTGAGGCTTTAGCAGTCTTCTGTCGTGAACTCAGGGCCGACCGTGTGGACGTGGTGACTTTGACTCGCCCCGGTACCAGTCCCCTGGCTGAAGCCGTGTCCGCCGATACATTAGCGGTATGGCGCGCTGTTCTTTCGGTAGCCTCTGGATCTGTCATAGCCCCTTTTCGTTCAGGCCTCAACTATCAGATATCTCATTCTGAATATCTAGATAATCTAGGTGAGACCGTGTATGCTTCCTTACAACGTAGACCGCAAACTGCCGGACAGCTTGCCGCGGCACTGGCTGTCGCCGAGGATATTTTGGCCGGGGTGTTGGAGCGCCTGCTGTGTCAAGGATACATTGAGCGGGTAGAAAGTGGAGGTCTCATCTTCCATCGAGTGGCCGAGTTACCGTAAGAAGCGCCGTTATGTCCCGGTGAAAAATTGACTGTTCTATATAGTGCCAGTCCGAAAATTTGCCGAAAGGTCTCCGAGCTGCTATATATTTAAAAAATTATTATGAGGTTGTTTAGTCATGTCGAGAGAAAAAAAGAAGAAACGTAAGATGTTTGTAGGCGTCTTGCCTGGCGAGCAGGTTGAGGTAGTTTTGGCTGAAGATGGCAAGGTACAGGAATACTATATCGAGATGCTTCATCAGGCCAAGACCAAGGGCAACATTTATAATGGGGTCGTCAGCAATATCGACCATTCCTTGCAGGCTGCATTTGTTAATTACGGTGCTCCCAAGAACGGATTTTTGCAGATTGATGAGGTGCATTCTGAATATTATTTTGCCCCACATGATGCTGTTAAGGGACATAAGTATCCGCTCATCCAGAAGGTGCTTAAGTCCGGCCAGGAGATTTTAGTGCAGGTAGTTAAAGAACCTACAGGTGCTAAAGGGGCCTTCCTTACTACATACTTTTCTCTTCCCGGCCGTTTTTTGGTACTCACACCCGGCCATAAACAAATCGGTGTCTCACGCAAGGTGGAGGATGACGAAGAGCGAGCTCGGCTTAAGGGATTGGTGGATAGTTTGGAAAGCGAGATAGAAGAAGAGCTGGGTATTATTGTACGCACGGCCAGTCTGGGCCAGAACAAGACCAGTCTTTCTAAGGACCTGCAATTTCTTAAACGTCTGTGGAGGGAAATCCGCAAGATGGGCTCCACCATGGTTCCGCCAGCTTTGGTTTACCAAGAGCCCGACTTGGCCACTCGGGCTATTCGTGACTACCTCACTGTCGATGTGGGAGAAGTCTGGGTGGATGATCAGGAAATAGCCGACCGCCTTATACAGTTTGCTAACCTTATTTTTCCACGTCAGCCGAATTTAGTTAAGGTACACAAAGCCCTGGAACGTACGCTTTGGGAGCGATTTAACCTGACGCGGCAGCTGGAACAGATTTTTGGCCGTGAGGTCACATTGCCTTCGGGCGGTGGACTGATCTTTGATCAGACTGAGGCGCTTATGGCTATAGATATCAATTCGGGTAAGGTCGGTGGCAAGGTCAACTTTAACGAAATGGCCTTGCGTATCAACCTTGAGGCAGCCGAGGTTGTTGCCCAGCAACTGCGTCTACGCGACGTGGGCGGCCAAATTGTTATTGACTTCATTGAAATGAAGGACCGTAAGCATGTACATGAGGTGGAAAAGACTCTGCGTGCCGCCATGAAGGTCGATCGAGCACGACATGATATTGGTAAGATGAGTAAGTTCGGTTTGGTGGAGATTGTACGACAGCGTCTGGGTTCATCGGCTCTCTCAATTACTATAGAGTCATGCCCTTGCTGTGGTGGCGCGGGCACGCGGCGCAATAAAGAATGGCAGGCTCAACAGGCTCTGCAGGAAATTTATCGTCAACTTCGCATACGCCCTGACAAGTCCGTGGAGTACCGGACCAACGGAGAGATAGCCTATTACCTCCTTAACACTAAGCGCGCTAAGCTCTTGGAGCTGGAACGGCAATTTGAGACCGCGATTACGATCCTGGCTTCATAAGTCTAGCTGGGTAAATATTTCCGACCTGTTCAGCGTCATGGTATGCAGGGAGCGTTGCGGCTGTCCGAAGGACTATTTTGACAAGTTACGAATAAAAAAAATAATAAGTTATATTCTCTGTACACATTTGTTACATCTATATGTACTCTGATTTTTCTAATGTGCTGGTTCCTTGGTGGAAGAGGTATGGAGAGACGTTCATAGCCTAAATATTCATCCCTTCACAAAATATCCGTGCCGGTGTGTGTGGGGGGGGGCTAGGTTGTCTCTGGTTGGGAATCTTTTATATCTTCCGGGATGACGCTAGCTACGGTCTGGTGTTTTTTTGGATACGTTAGGTTGGACTGGCCGATACTAGTTTGCTTCAGTCTTCTATTTTTATCATGCACCGAATATCTAGCGTGTATCGCGTCTATTGTATGGAATTAAGTCTTCGATTCACCATAGTCCTGTTTTTGTTCTAGATATCAGCGCCACGAGACCATCGTGATCTTGGGCTAAAAAAATGGCTGCTAACGGTGGTCCAGCCTTGCTGTATCTATAATGTTACATGGGTCTAGATGAATGTTTGACTATATTCCGGAAGTGAGGACTCTACTGATAACCTTATTGCAATTGTTCTCCTTTTGGATCTTAAACGTTACTGACGTTGGCCGGAACGGCATATCGCCGTTGTCTAAGGGGTCGGGATCTAATGCTTATTTATGTCCATGTCCCTTTTTGTCGTTGTAAATGCCACTATTGTGCTTTCTACTCCGAAGTAGAGGACGAGGCGGCTATGGCTGTCTATTTATCCGTCCTCCTCGCTGAGATTGCCTGGTGGGGTGAACGGTTGCAACGTCCAATTGTGGAAAGTGTGTTTTTCGGCGGTGGCACGCCTAGCCTTTTGTCCATCAAGGCGCTCTACTCTGTAGTTGAGGCCATAGACAATGCCTTTTCACTGGAGCCTGGTTTCGAATGCTCTCTGGAGGCCAATCCTGATTCACTTTTGTCCCCAGGTTATGTCCGTGCCCTTTATGGACTGGGAATCAATCGCCTGAACGTAGGTGTGCAGAGCCTTTCTGATATTTCATTGGCTTTGCTCGGCCGGCCACATAGCGCTAGTCAGGCTCAGGAGGCTGTAAGTCAGGCCCGAGCAGCAGGTTTTCAGAATCTAGGTCTGGATCTTATCTGGGGTCTACCAGGTCAGGGGGTAAAACAATGGATGGATGAGCTTAAGGTGGTTACAGCCTTAAGCCCAGAGCATCTTTCTTGTTACAGTTTGACCCTGGAGGAAGGTACACCACTGGCTCAGGAGTGTCTGGCCGGTAACTTGAAAGTGCCCGAGGATGACGAACAGTCATGTATGTTTCTCTATGGTGCTGAGTACCTTGAGTCACAGGGCTATATACATTACGAGATATCTAACTATGCCCGTATAGGGTTTATGTGTCGGCATAATCTGGGATACTGGGAAGGCGTGGATTATCTGGGGCTTGGGCCATCGGCTGTCTCCACTTTAGAAGGTAGCCGTTTTGAACATCTAGCAGATTTGATGGCTTGGGTTGCGGTCGTGGCGGATGGTAGCCTGGGCATTGAGACCGAAAAACTTACTATGTCCATTCAGGTGCGGGAGCTGATTATGCTTCGGCTGCGCACCGTCCATGGACTGTCCTTGGCCACCTACCACGCCCTTACCGGTCGCAGCTTTCTTAAAGTTCATGCCCGTTTGGTTGAAGCTTTGCATCAGAATGGGCTCGTGCGTATTGTCTGTGGTTACTTGTGTCTCACTGCTTGCGGTATGCTTGTATATAATATCATTGTACAGCATTTTTTTGAGGCTGAAGCCGTTTTCACAGATCCGATTTTGATCCGAACTCAAGATCGTCGAAAGTCCTTAGTTTTACCTTAGATGATAGGCGCTATCCTCAGCGCCGAGCACGACGTTATATTGATCTATTTTTGTCGTGATGTCTGCTTCTTGGACTATGTTTTTTTGATTATATTATACGGAAATATCATGAAAAGTACGATGATTCAGCCGCGATATTTGTTTTTATGTATTCATAATTTCGAATAACCTTAATTGCCGTCTGCATCATTTTTTTGTTTTTATAGTTTGAATGTGTCTGGTAGTCGTGGGAAATGTTATTATATTTTTTGATTATTAAATACTGTTTGATTATTTCATTGTATGTTTCTGTTGTTTATATTAACCTCATCTACATTTAGTCATGTAATCGGTTAATTTTATCACAATCTTCACTAATTTATAAATAAAATTTTTTAATATGTTTACATAAGGTTATGATAGTAAATTCAGCATATTTTTTATTAATGGTATATATTTATTTTTTTCATGAATAATATTAATAGAAATAACAATTTTTTTGGTGAGGTCATTTTTTAATGGTTATGGTATGTTATAGTTGTTTTATTTTTTAGGTTTTTTTCTATTATAGAATTGTGATAGCTCAAATATAATTCGTCATATTAGTGAATTATATTTGAGCTATCACAATTCTATAATAGAAAAATTTTTATAGGATGTTGGTAGGCTGTGGCATGACATAGACGGCCAAAAGAAAAAATAATTCGTGATTTGTGAGGGTTGATAGTGGGGATGAAATTAGCCGAAAATGGCAGTGGTGTACGGCTTGTCGCAGTGTCTGG
This sequence comes from Desulfovibrionales bacterium, assembly GCA_965112965.1. Classification (GTDB taxonomy): domain Bacteria; phylum Desulfobacterota; class Desulfovibrionia; order Desulfovibrionales; family Desulfovibrionaceae; genus CBCOTE01. The sequence continues at coordinate 299,116 of CBCOTE010000022.1, forward strand.
GATCCATAGAGAAAGCTATGGAAACGGACCGCGGTCGGAGAAGGTAGTGCGCATAACGGTGAAGGTATTAACTCGTCTGAATTTGAAACGTTGAAAGAAGGCGTTGATATGGACGGAGTCGACGCTTTATTCTTCAAAAAAAGTCAGATGGCCTGGCTAGTGAACCGATAAAGGTGAGTCCTGGTCAGGAGTTCCCTATCCGTAAAGGGGGGGGCAGGGAGATGCTTTTTTTTGCTAAGACTGGATTCCTCTGATGGAGGGCAGGGTATAGGGCTTAGAGGATTATCTGGCTTAACGCGGAGACTTCTGGGAGACACCGTCTGCTGCAAAAAAACTACACTGTTTTTTAGAAATATTTCTAAATTTTATCTATGTGCATAATGACAAGATAATAGCATGTTTATGCAAATCTTCAAGGATATTGTCCAGGCTTTTTTTTGGTTACTTGGAGATTGTTACTTCCTTATAGACCATGCAATGTGTTAGCGAGGATTTTATTTTTTTATGCTGCATATGGACAACATGCGACCGTGCGATAACCTCGTTGGTCAAGATTAGGTCACAGGAGGCGAGTTTGTTAGTCAAAAAAAAGTAAATTAAGGCCGTTAATAGGATGATGCCTGTTGATGGGCCATTCTTATCACATTAGGATATGTAGGTGTGAATGTCGCATTTTTCGATGAAATCAAGAGCTATGCTTATAATATCAGCTTGCTATACGTAGAATATGGCTACCTAGGTGTCTCATTTGCTGTATCACCGAATTTGCTAGTTATAGTGAGCTTTGTCTATGAGGCTATATTATAGGCTCCTACATGAAATAATTCACCGACGTAAGTTATCCAGAAGCTGGTGACTATGCCTGGAGGTAGTACGTTTTTTCTTTTCGTCTTTCTGGAATGGGAGTGGCCAAGGAACTTATGTAGGGCTTTCGTTTTGAATGTAAAAAAATCTTCCTCGTTTTCGGCGCGTTTTTTATGTCAGGCTTGTGGAAGATTCTGCTAATCTCGTGTTCCGGGCTGTGTAGGTTAGTTTCATAGGTATGTTCGTGAATAGATTTGAAGCTATCTAGCCGGACACGTTTTTTCGTCTTTTTTATTTTTTTGATCTGGAAAGGGAGGACGATGTAGCGTTCAGGTAATCTTGACTTTTATTGCTCGATGCAATCCAGAATACGGATAGTTTTTATGCAGTCCAGTAGGGCCGATGGTATAGTAAAAAATATTGGATATTTAGATCAATATGATATTAGATAATCTGTAGGGTATATTGATGTAAGGAAAAAATATTAATCTGTTCGATGCGAGGATCTTTAGGAGCGCGGCGGAATGGTTAACAAAAAAATGATAGCAACCTATTGATCTCTTTAAGTATGAACACTGAGTTGACGATGCTGACCTATGTTATGTTTTTTAATAATATAGCCTGGGGGCTTAATATAGATGCCGTAGCTACTGATTTCAACTTTATCACGGATGTCTTCGGGGGGAGGTCGTGCACAAATGCGTGGCTTAGAGCTAAATAGAAGGAGCGGTCGAGTGACATCTTGCTCATTCCGTGATGGCTGACGAAATACGGAATAATCCTTTTATCTTCGGACGGTAATTTTATTAATCCAAGCGAAGTAGGTGCGTACGATTATAGTTTGATGAGTTCCGGGTATATATCCATTACCCCTTGTCTTTTGTTTTTTTTGACAGTCAAGCTTGATCATTTTGACCAGTCTTTTAATTTTTTGTTTTTTTTGCCCCTCCTCGCTTAAGCTCTTTGCTTGTAGTCTTAAACTGCATTCAGGAAGCACCTCCTACATTTTATCCGTATTTTTTCGGGCTAAAACTTTTGAGTGGATTTGTACGAAAAAAAATCTACCTCGATTTGTAACTAGACATTCCTTGATCAGCCCTAGCCGTTCTATAAGGTCGGTGCATTAGAGAATGTGTTGGGCGTCCTCGATCTTTATGTACAAAAGGATAGAGAAGATGAGGTCACCTCCGGCTTGTGTTCGTTGACTCTATTAAATACGGTCATGATCGCGCTAGAGCGATACTGTATAGGACGGAATTTTGATTTGTTCGCGAATAAATCAAAGCAGTGTATCTTATTCTAAGGCCTTGGGCTTGATTGTATTCTTAGAACGTCTTCGTCGGCAATAGCGAAAAAAAGCTCTTAGGTCAAAAAATCTAGACCAGTACCCGGATACTTTTTTTATTGGACCAACACATTCATCCGATTATCAGGTATTTTTTGAACATGCTCATAATCAGGCAGACCGTGCTTACTTAGCAGAAGTTATTAGGCTTGAATTTATTTATTTTTTTCGTCCTTTTAGAGTAAATATGTATTTGTGTTATGTATTTATGTATTGATGCTTACTAAAAGCCACATCCATGGCTAGCTAATACTAACTTTTTCTGTCCATAAAGTATGGCAGGATCAGCTTATAGTTATGATAGCTCCATCGGGAGAACGGGTAGATCGATGGGGGTCTCAGTGAACATATAGTACTCTCTTGAATTCTTGATCTTAATAAGTTTTCTGAAATTCTCTTAGGTCTGCGCTTGATCAGTGGCAAGTTATATTTTGGTTTATATACATTATTCTATCGTTGTACTAGGTGGCTATAAAATATTAGTTTAGTAGATCGGATGATACGTTAATCATCACTTGACAATATTAGCAATTAAGAAAAATCGTCTGATCATTTTTGTGAGTTGGAGTGTGAGTTCTGATTATAATAAATGGGCCTCCTGAATTAAGATAGACGGTAGTTATCTTGGTCGGAGCTGGGCCGTTAGTTACGGATTTCAAAATTTATGTATTCCTTATCGTAATCGGTCCATTTACATTCAATGTTTTCTACTTTGGAGAGTGGAGAACCCCGCAATAGATGCGCTATGAACTCTTTTAATGTTGTTTTTAGGCCTTGAGCCAGTATTTCAACTTTACCATCGGCGATGTTGCGGACCCAACCTTTGATGCCCATGGAAGTCGCCTGGCTGTGTGACCAGGAACGAAAATATACGCCTTGTACCTTGCCCGAGATGATGCATTGTAGACTACGAATCACCGAGAACCTCCGGCAGTTGTTATTATTTTTTTGTAATGCGAAGTTAAAGATTTTTTTTATTTAATGATACGCTGAGCATTGAAATGCCACTATATTTTGTGGCCAGAAGTAGTTTTTTTACATTATTTATCCCACGAAGGTTGCAGGTTGTAGTTTGAATAATTATGCATCAGTATTAATTCGTTAGCTAGCATCATAATGCTATACACAACGTCTCTTAAGTGAACGATGAAAATAATATCTATGCTACTTTACAACAATACGAGTTTTTGCTAAATGAGCATATTTTTGGTATTCAGAGGTGCCAGGTAATATTTTTTTCTAGGATAGATATCCTAGTTTTCATATGGATTATTAATAACTATAGAATATTATAATACGCTATATATATTTGGTTCTGGACTAACCGTAAATTAAGTTTTCTTTGGAGTTTATAGTAATACTGGGCATTTTGCCACATGAAATATAACTGTCTGTACAAAATTTAGACAGATTAATAATATATAGTTTTTTTCAATAGATAATAACAACACCGTGCCTCATGGCCGTAGTGGCCCCGCCCCATTCAAGGTATTTTAAATTGCATTGCGGTGCTACTCAGATCTAACAAAGGTCCACCATGCCAGAGAATTTTATTTTTAGGGCTGCATAGTGGACGAAAAAAAATAAAGCGGGATGGGGAAAGAAAATTTTTTTTGTAAAAATACATCCCGCACGACGCTCGGCTTTTTTATTATCGATGCACAGAAAAAATAGCGCTTAGATTAGCGGTGAGGAACTCCATTGCCTGTCCGGGAGAATGTTCACCAGATTTGACGCCGTATTCAGCGTCCAAGACCATGGTGAGTAGTCGGGTAAGGGTGGCGGGACCGAGTGAATGGGCTAGGGCTTGTTTGGACGATAGAAGGAAAGATGGAATACCTTTTGGGTCTTCACCGAAGCAGAGTTGCCAGAGGATGCGAATTTCGCGGGCCAGCAGAGCGAGGAAATTGAAGAACATAATATTACCATCTAATTCATGGCATAGAGCTTGTTTCCAAACCGTGAAGGCAGAAGTACTGTGTTGTAGTGTGTCAAGAAAAGTGAAGATTTCTACTTCTGGGGCGAACGATATGAGTTCTGCATCTTTAACCGAGATAGTATCAGTGGTGAGGTAGAGTTCGATTTTGGCTAACTCGTGTTCAATGGTGCCGGCATCTAGGGGAAGTTGGCGGCTTAAGGCATCCAGGGCGCCAGGTCCGAAGGAGAGATTTCGGATCGTAGCCCAGTCTTTGAGGAAGGTGCTAATATTATGGGCATTCAGGCCCGGGGAGAACCAGACCCAGTTTCTTTTTTGGGCGAAGGTCCAGTAAGGTTGTTTAGTCAGGGAAGCTGGGATCTTAGGGATGTACTTTTTATATTTTTTTTCGAAATTTACTTCGAGGACGAAGAAGGGAAAAATGTTATTATTGAAGCAGGCTAGGGGGTTAGAAAGAGCATTCCAGTCTTCTGTTCGGAGTAGCTGGGCCCGACGGATAATGACGGCTTTTGTATCGCTGAATAAGTTTTGCATGATTAATGTTTCCCAAAAACGGGAGGAAAGGCCCTCGTCAGCCCAGAAGACATGTCGTTTGTAGGTGCGGCCGGCCTCTAAAGGGTAATCGGCCAGGACGGTTTCGATGTGCCTTTTGAGTAAAGTGGTATCGGAGCAGATAAGGAAGTAGAAGCCTGGGCGTGTCATTGGTAGATATAGTGGGTTGATCTCTGGAGCGAGTCTGATCTATGTTTGGGTGATTAAGATGATACTATGTTTACGAGTTTGCCAAGAATAACTATAATCTTATGAATAGTTTTCCCTTTGATATGGCGCTGAACATTGCGTTCAGTTAAGGCTGCGGCCTTGACATCTTCCTCTAGAGCTGTGGCGGTCACGGTGATGTGGCCGCGTACTTTACCGTTGATTTGTACTACAATTTTAAAATAATTCAAGGCTAGGATAGCCGGATTCCAGGTCGGCCATTGTTCGGTGGACAAGAGCGTGGCATGGCCCGTGCGTTGCCAAAGCTCTTCGCATACGTGGGGTGTGACTGGCGAGAGCATAGTCAGTGTGGTGGCCACGGCCGAAGAGAGGACGCGGCGTCCGGCCTGGGTGCTAATCAGAGCATCTTTGGTCTGGTAGATAGTATTTACTAACTTCATGACTTCAGAGATGGCGGTATTGAACTGTAAACGATTGCGCATGCCCTCGGTTACCTTTTTGGTCGTGGTATGCTCTTTTATCTGTAGTTCGCGGGCCTCAGGGGTAGTTACGTCGGCCAAGGTGGTCGTACAGGCTTGAACTGGGATTATGATGTCGCTCAGTTCGCCTATTAGGCGCCACAACCGACCGATGAAGCGGAAGGCGCCTTCGATGCCATGATCGCTCCAGTCGAAGTCACGTTCGGGCGGGGCGGCGAAGAGGCAGAATAGACGTACAGTGTCAGCTCCATAGCGGGCGACCATTTCGTCGGGATCTATTATATTATTTTTTGATTTAGACATTTTTGCACCTTCTTTAAGCACCATGCCCTGTGTGAGCAGGTTGACGAAGGGCTCGTCCAGCTTGAGGTAGCCTAGGTCACGCAGCACTTTAACGAAGAAGCGGGAGTAGAGCAGATGGAGGATAGCGTGTTCAATACCGCCGATATACTGGTCTACAGGTAACCAATACTCAGCCGTAGCCTGATCGAATGGCGCGTTATTCAATCTAGCCGTGGTGTAGCGGGCGAAGTACCAGGAAGACTCTATGAATGTATCCATGGTATCAGTCTCCCGTCGGGCTGGGCCACCGCAGGTAGAGCACGTAGTATGGATGAAGGCTGGAGTATCGGGCAGGGGGGAGCGGCCGTCGACGTTGGTCTGTACTTCCATGGGCAGACGTACGGGTAAGTTTATTTCGGCCTCAGGCATGATGCCGCAGACCTCACAGTAAATCATGGGGATGGGTGCCCCCCAGTAGCGTTGACGGGATATGTTCCAGTCGCGTAACCGGAAGTTTACAGTATGCTGGCCGATGCCCTTTTCTTCTAGCCAGGCAGCTATTTTATCCTTAGCTTCGGCTATGGTTAGGCCGTCAAAGGGACCCGAGGCGGTGAGTAAGCCATCGCCAGTGTGGGCTGCTGTCATAGTAGCCACATCGAGGGTAGCGCCTTTGGGCTGATTCACTATCTTGAGCGGCAAGTTATATTTGGCGGCGAACTCGAAGTCGCGTTGGTCATGGGCCGGTACGGACATGATCGCGCCGGTACCGTAATTCATAAGAACGAAGTTGACCACATAGATGGGCATACGGGCGCCAGTGGCCGGGTTGAGACAATAGGCACCGGTAAACACTCCTTCCTTTTTTATGTTTTTTGCCGAGCGTATGGCCTTGTCCATGCAACAGATTTTGTTGATGAAATCGCGCACGGACGAGGCCTCTGGTTTTCCTTCAATGAGTTCGTAGATCTGGGGGTGTTCTGGGGCTAGACTTATAAAAGTGGCTCCGAAAATGGTGTCTTGGCGGGTGCTGAAGACGGTAATGCTGCCGGTCCCTTTGGCCAGGGGGAACTCTATGCGGGCGCCCACGCTGCGTCCGATCCAGTTGCGCTGCATGGTACAGACGCGTTCTGGCCAGCCTTTGGCCAGGGTGTCAAGGGAATCCAGCAGTTCCTGAGCGTAGGCCGTGATACGCAGGAACCACTGAGAAAGCTCCTTCTGCTCCACACGCGAGTCGCAGCGCCAGCAGGCGCCCTCAATGACCTGCTCGTTGGCTAGTACAGTGTGGCAGGAGGGACACCAATTTTGGGGAGCTTTTTTTCGGTAGACAAGGCCTTTTTTGTAGAGTTTGAGAAAAAACAACTGTTCCCAGCGATAATATTCAGCATCGCAGGTGGTCAGCTCGCGGGACCAATCATAGGAATAACCCAGCCGTTGGAGCTGGGTACGCATGGTGGCGATGTTCTCATAGGTCCATTTAGCCGGGTGGATACTATGCTTGATAGCCGCGTTCTCGGCGGGCATGCCGAATGCGTCCCATCCCATGGGATGTAGAACGTTGTAGCCCTGCATGCGCATGAATCGGGCCACTACGTCGCCAATAGAGTAGTTGCGTACGTGGCCTATGTGGATGTGACCTGAGGGATAAGGGAACATTTCGAGTACGTAGTATTTGGGCTGTGAGGAGTTTTCAGTGCAAGTAAAAACCCGTTCGGCTGCCCAGATAGCCTGCCAGGCTGTTTCAATCATTTGGGGATTGTAGTGATCCATGGGGCAGAATCTCTCGTGTATGCGATAAGCTTGGAGTTGCTCACTGGGTTTCTCCAGCGTTATGGGAGCATGGGACTATAGTGTATTTTATCTCGTTCATGCTGTTCAGCGACGGTGCTTTAGTATATATGATCTGCTGTTTGAGCCATACAGGTTGAGTATAGGGTGGTGGAACTCAGCCTATTAGATGGTGACTACTTCGATGAGGTGCGTTCGGTTCCGGTGGCCGAAATATTGCAATATCCTTGTGAATTTAGTTCCATACTCGTCAGCCAAAGGCCGAAAAGGTTTTTTTTCGAAAGTCACTCCATTGTCTTGGACTAAGTTAAGATCCTGTCCAGACATTAGCTGGTTCGTCATATTCACGGAGATGCCGTACATTAGGTCGGTTTAGTGACAGTTATCTTAGTCCAATCGATAGTCAATGGCCAATTCGAAGACCTTGGTCTTGGCTTGTCAAGTTATATGTAGATCGTGGTCTTAATGTGGCGGGCATAGTGTGCGAAGATTAGGCTGAATCTGGTGACATCTATTTGGTGCTTAGCTAAGCCCAGATTCATCGTGATCTATGGCTCGTGCTGCAGCGTCGAGGATGCCGGTAACGAAGTCCCGAGAGTTGCCGCTGCCAAAACGTTTTGCTAGTTTGATAGATTCGTTGATGGTTACCTTGGCTGGCACATCGATACGGTGGAGCATTTCGTAGAGGGCAAGACGTAGTATAGTTAGCTCGATGCAGCCGATACGCTGAATACGCCAATGGCGGGAGAGTTTTCCGATAGCTGTATCGATAGCTTCACGGTGTTCCCAAACTCCCTGGATGAGCTCCCAGGCGAAGCCGACCGGGACTTCGTAGTTGGGTTTGGCATTGGGGGACTCAGAGTTGGGGACCAAGGCAAAGGCCTGGGCTAGGGCCTGGACATCATTTGCGGGGATGAAGTTTAGACCGTAGAGTAGCTGGAAGGCTTGTTCGCGTGCAACGCGGCGGGTATTTGGGTGGATCATTTAGAGCTGCCGCAGGGTCTGGACGGTTTCGAGTACTGTGGCAGCTGCCTCTACTCCCTTATTCCCGGCCTTGGAGCCGGAGCGTTCGATAGCCTGATCCAAGGTATCCACGGTAAGCACGCCAAACCCAACTGGTATACCAGTTTTTAAGGCTACACAGGCGATGCCCCTAGATACTTCAGCGGCCACGTAATTAAAATGTTGGGTGGCACCGCGTATAATCGCGCCGAGACAGATAATACCATCATATTTACCTGAGGCAGCGAGTTTGTTCGCTATCAAGGGTATCTCGAAGGCGCCGGGGATGCGCACAAGGGTTAAGTTTTGGCGTTCGGCGCCGTGGCGCACGAGGTAGTCTACGGCTCCGTCTATCAAATGATCCACGAATAGACTGTTAAAACGGCTAGCCACGATGGCGAATGTGAGTCCGGTGGCATTGAGCTGGCCTTCGACGACGGTGATATGTAACATTATTTTTTTCCTTAGAGCTGGGCAGCTTGTAGAAGTGTCTGGGTGTTGGGACTAGAACTCAGCCAGGCTGGTGGGCTTGCTCAACTTGAGAAGGTGGCCGAGCTTTTTCTTTTTAGTCTTTAGGTAATCTATATTCTCGTCGCAGGCATGTATCTCAATAGGTACACGTTCGACGATTTCGATGCCGTAGCCTTTCAGGCCGATAATTTTTTTTGGGTTATTGGTAATGAGTCTTAGGCTAGTAGCGCCTACGTCTATAAGGATCTGGGCGCCGATGCCATAGTCGCGCAGATCAGCCTTGAAGCCTAACTCCATATTGGCATCCACCGTGTCCAGACCTTTATCCTGCAGGCTATAGGCTTTGATTTTGTTGGCTAAACCGATGCCGCGGCCTTCCTGGCGCATGTAGAGGAGCACGCCGTGGCCCTTTTGGCCAATCATATGCATGGCAGCGTGCAGCTGGTTGCCACAGTCGCAGCGCAAAGAACCGAGGACGTCGCCGGTGAGGCACTCGCTGTGCACGCGTACGAGTACGAGGTCGCCGCTTTTAATTACACCTTTGGTGAGGGCCAGATGTGTATTGTCGTCCACCTCGCTCTTGTAGGCGAGCACGCGCCAGTCACCGCCATAGCAAGTGGGCATCCGAGCTTCGGCCTCGCGGTGGATGGAGAGGTGGCCTAACTGTATGCGGTAACGGATTAAGTCTCTGATGGTAGTGATTTTGATATTGTGTATTCTAGCGAATTCGATGAGGTCGGGTATACGAGCCATATTTCCGTCTTCACGCATAATTTCACAGATGACTGCGGCGGGCTTGAGGTTAGCTAGGCGGGATAGATCTACACTGCCTTCGGTTTGTCCGGCCCGTACCAGTACGCCGCCGTTGCAGGCGCGTAGAGGGAAGATGTGGCCGGGAGTCACTATGTCGTCGGCGGTAACGTTGTCGGCTACAGCGGTGAGTATGGTAGTGGCTCGGTCGTAGGTGGAAATGCCGGTGGTGATGCCTTGGCGGGCTTCGATAGATACGGTGAAGGCAGTGCCAAATTTAGATTTATTGTTGGTGACCATCATGGGTAATCTGAGCTTGTCTATCAATTCTGGGGCCATAGCCAGACAGATAAGGCCACGGCCGTGGGTTGCCATAAAGTTGATGATTTCGGGCGTAACTTTTTCAGCTGCGATGGCCAGGTCGCCCTCGTTTTCTCGATCTTCGTCATCAACCAGAATGACCATGCGGCCTTTATAGATTTCTTTAATAGCTTGTTCAGCTGGGACGATAGGCATGTTGGCATCCTAGTTACTTTGGGAGAGCGATCCCGGCTGGGATAGTGCCTAAAAGCAAGAAGGGCATGATACCACCTGATAGATCGCGTTAATAAAAATTAAAATCCGTGTTTGTGTAGAAAGGCCTTAGTCAGGCCAGCGGCAGACTGGGCCGGTGTTTTATGCTCCTGCCAGGCCCCCAACATGCGTTGGACATATTTTCCGATGAGATCAGTCTCCATGTTTACCAGGCGGCCTGGCTGCCAGTCGGCGATAGTTGTTTTTTTTTGGGTAGCCGGAATGATATTCACTGTTATATAGTTGTCCCCACAGCAGTTCACCGTCAGGCTGATACCATCTAGAGCCACCGAGCCCTTGGACACTACTTGAGGCCCGAATTCTGGCGGGAATTCTATGCGGAATTCTAAGGATTCGCCTGCCGGAACCACGGCGGCCACTTTTGCTAGGCAGTCTACGTGGCCGCTCACTAGATGCCCTGCCAGCCGGTCGCCTATGGCTAGAGCTTGTTCTAGGTGTACTCGATCGCCTATCCGTAGTTGTCCTAGGGACGTTGTATGCAGTGTTTCGGTTGAGACATAGGTCTTGAACCACCCCCCTAGCCTGGACTCGCCGGTTTCTACGGTCAGACAGACGCCGTTCACCGCGATGCTTTCGCCTATGGTCAGACGCGTCAGGACAAAGGATGGCGTAATGCTCAGCCGCGTTCCATGCCCTTTTGACTCCGTCACCAATACATAGCCCAGGCCATGGATAAGTCCGGTGAACATATATTTATTACTCCTATCGTGTCCTCAGTACCAGAGCCACGTCCTGTCCTACCTGACGCATTGAGCAGATTCTTAGCATAAGAGCCTGATTCATGTTGCGCACATTACGGCCTGTAAAAAGCGCGATAGCGTGGGCATCGCCGAGTACCTTAGGCGCTAGGTACAGCCACAGTTCGTCCGCCAGACCGGCATTAAAAAGACGTATACCTAGCGTGTTACCGCCCTCGCAAAGTAGGTAGCTGCACTGTAAGTCTTTCCACAGTCGATGTAGCCCCTGGCTGAGATCGATGTTCCTGCCTGAGGGATTGAGCCCCCAGACACGGCAGCCCAGGTGCTTCAGCATAATAGCGTTTTTCGAGGCCGCAGCAGATTTGGTGGTGAAGAAGATCGTTTCTGTAGGGCGGTGCTGGAGTAGGTAGTATGGAGCATCTGGTTTAGGTAGACAGCTTGTGACCACAATGGCTAAGGGTTGTTGGAATAGGCCTTTATCTTTTATTGCGTTTTCGATGGATCGCCCGTATTCAGCTCGACGGGCAGTTAGTCGTGGGTTGTCCTGCACGAAGGTGTGGCCACCCACCAATACTGCTTGCACCCGGCTGCGTAGTTTGTGTACCTCAGCCCTGGCTTCAGGACCACTAATCCACTGCGAATGCCCTATGCGTGTGGCGATTTTACCATCTAGTGTACAGGCCAGCTTGAGTACTACATAAGGCCGCTGGCCTAATTTCCAGACCCGAAAATCAGCGATTAGGTCTTTGCAGGCCTGGAAGGCAATATCTGTATGTACTATCACCCCCTGCTCGCGCAGGAAGGCGACACTGCCTCCGGTCACGAAGGGATTAGGGTCGGTCGTACCTACAAATACTTCGCCGATGCCTGCTTCCAAGATAGCCCTGGTGCATGGCGGCGTCTTGCCTATATGATTACATGGTTCCAGTGTCACCCATAAGGAACAGTCTGCCGGGTCAAATCCTTTACGTCGGCAGTCGGTTATGGCCTCTACTTCGGCATGGGGATAGCCGTAGCCGCGGTGCCAGCCTTCGGCTATTATAATCCCATCTTTGACCAGTACCGCGCCTACGCAGGGGTTGGGCGGCGTGAGCCAACGCCCTCGTTCGGCAAGTTCCACGGCTCGAAGCATGATACGTTCGTTGTCGCCTGATATCATGTATTTTTGTTAGTATCCTGTGGCAGCAACGACTAGTTGTTCCGGGCCAGAGGGCTGGAACAATTCTGACTTTTTATTCGGTTTGTAGTTTACTTTTTGGTTTTATCTAAGGGAAAATAATAGTATGGTACGCCGGCTTTCTTAAGCATGCCCTCGGCCATTTCATCAGGATATGACTCAGCGAAAGTTATGGATTTAACGCTGCAGTTTATAAGCATTTTTGAACAAATGAGGCAGGGTTGCGTGGTGCAGTAGATGTCCGCTCTACGAATGGCCACCCCATGTAATGCAGCCTGGATGATAACATTCTGCTCGGCGTGTAGGCCGCTGCAGATCTCGTGACGCTGGCCCGACGGTACACTCATCTGCTCCCGTAGGCATCCGACCTCGGTACAGTGCCGGATGTCGGAGGGAGCGCCGTTGTAGCCCGTTGCCAGGATGCGTTTATCTTTAACCGCCACAGCACCGACCTTGCGTCGAAGACAGGTGGAGCGTTCGGAAACTAGGAAGCAGATCTGTATGAAGTAATGATCCCACGGTAAGCGACTATGCATGACATAGGACGGTGCCCTTACGGCCCAAAAATGGCTAGCCGTAGGATCCTGGTTAACAGTTGGGTCGGGCAATCTTCCAAGGGGGCCGGTGGGCTACCAGGCGAACAGTGGGTACTGCCGCGCGAAGGCTTGGACTTCCATGCTGATGGCAGTCAGCCGGGTCTCATTTTCTACATTTGTCAGGGCGTCCACGATCCAGCTGGAGATCTGCGCCATTTCTGGTTCTTTCATACCGCGGGTAGTTACGGCCGGAGTGCCTAATCTGATACCAGACGTCACAAAAGGCGAACGCGTATCGAAAGGTATATTATTTCGATTGACTGTGATGCTTGCTTTATCTAGAGCGACCTGTGCATCTTTACCAGTGATATTTTTATTGCTCAGATCCACGAGTATGAGATGGTTATCCGTGCCTCCAGAGACTAGTTCAAAATTAGCATCTTGGAGATGTTTAGCTAGAGACTGTGCATTTGCTAGGATTTGAGCCTGGTAAGTACGGAAGTCAGGCCGTAGGGCCTCTCTTAGAGCTACAGCCTTTGCCGCTATGACGTGCATAAGTGGACCACCCTGGATACTTGGGAAGACTTGGGAGTCCAGATTTTTGGCGTGCTCCGCGCTGGTGAAGATTATGCCGCCGCGGGGGCCGCGTAAGGTTTTGTGCGTGGTGGCGGTGGTGTAGTGGGCATGGGAGATGGGGGTGGGGTGTAGTTTGGCGGCTACTAGGCCGGCAATATGGGCGATATCGACCAAGAGCACAGCCCCCACTTCGTCAGCGATGGCCCGGAAGCGGGCGAAATCAATAGTTCGTGGGTAAGCTGAGTAGCCAGTGATAATCATTTTCGGTCGGTGTTTTTGGGATAGGGCTATCACTTGGTCGTAGTCGATAGTCTTGGTTTCTCGTGATACGCCGTAGAAGATGATGTTATAGAACTTGCCAGAGAAACTAGCAGGGCTACCGTGGGAAAGGTGGCCGCCATGGGAGAGGTTCATACCCAATACTGTATCCCCGGGCTTTAAGGCTGCCAGATAAATGGCCATGTTGGCTTGTGTGCCTGAATGTGGTTGGACGTTGACGTGCTCAGCCCCAAAGAGAACCTTGGCTCGATTTCGAGCCAGATCTTCGACTTGGTCTACGTATTCGCAGCCGCCATAGTAGCGCTTTTTCGGGTAGCCCTCAGCATACTTGTGGGTTAATACTGTGGCCATAGTCTCTCGTACTGCATTAGAAATGAAGTTTTCCGATGCGATGAGTTCTAGGTTGCAGATTTGGCGTTCAGTCTCACGATAGACGGCGCGGCCGACTTCCGGATCGTTTAGCAATAATTCTTGCATGGTGTCATTTCCTTTGCAGAGCGGTTGCGCGGAAGCTGCTAGCCGTCCCAGCGTTTGAATAGCAGACAAGCATTGGTGCCGCCGAAGCCAAAGGAGTTGTTTAACACGTACTCCACCTGCCGAATACGCGACCCGTCGGCTAAATAGTCCAAGTCGCAATTTTTGTCCGGGTTTTCTAGGTTGATAGTTCCTGGCAAGATGCCGTGGTGCAGGGTGAGTACGGCGAATACGCTTTCCACACCGCCGGATCCACCTAAAAGGTGCCCGATCATACTCTTATTGCCCGTGATAGCCAGATTTTTAGCGTGGTTGCCGAACACAGTTTTTATAGCCCGAGTCTCGCAGACATCATTGAGCTCGGTGGAGGTGCCGTGGGCGTTAATATGTTCTACGGCTTCTGGGATAATCTCGGCTTCTCGCAGGGCGGCCTGCATGGCTAAGGCCATGCCTCGGCCGTCTTCGGGTGGAGCGGTCATATGGTAGGCGTCACCCGAGGCGCCAAAGCCGACGATTTCAGCATAGATTTTTGCTCCGCGGATCCGGGCATGCTCTAATTTTTCTAGGAGTAGCATACCACAGCCCTCACCCATGACAAAGCCGTCGCGGTCGCGGTCAAAGGGTCGTGAGGCACGTGTTGGGGCATCGTTTCGGATGGACAGGGCTTTAAGAGCGTTGAAGCCGGCTACGGCTAAGGGCTCTATGACCGATTCCACTCCGCCGGTGAGCATTATATTGGCCCGGCCGAGCTTGATTTCAGAGTAGGCGTAACCGATACCATGTAGGCCTGAGGCGCAGGCTGAGGCAGTGGCTAGGTTTGGCCCCATGGCGCCCGTGGCTATAGATATTTGCCCTGGCGCCATGTTGGCTATGACCACTGGGATGAAGAAAGGGGACACTCGCTGCGGGCCGACGTCTACTAACTTGGCGTGAGTGCGACAGATGCATTCGAGGCCCCCTAAGCCACAACCCAGGATACAACCTGTGTACGGTGCGGCTTCAGGAGTGATATGGTAGTCAGCGTCGGCTAGAAGCATATGGCCACAGGCCACGGCGTACTGGGCAAAGAGTTCCATACGTTTGATTGCCTTGGCCGGCAGGAAATTCTTGGCTTTAAAGTCATTGACCTGTCCTGCGATCTTTGTGGCGTGTTCCGATGTGTCGAAGCGGGTGATGGGCCCAATGCCTGAGACGCCGGCCACAAGGTTATTCCAGCTGGTGGCCGCATCATTTCCTATGGGGGTAATGGCAGCGACGCCAGTGACGACGACTCGATTTCCGATCATGCACGACCTCGTATATGCGTTACTTCAGGAATGGTGTCGTTACCGTGCGTGACTGTTAAAATAGTTAGACGATGCGCCGGCTTTAATCATCAGGGACTACCTTTCCTAGAGTTGTCCTCTAGGTTTCTATTGTTTTGTCTTGATGTAGGAGACAGCATCTTGGACCTTAAGAATTTTCTGGGCATCGTTATCGTCAATTTCGATGCCGAATTCTTCTTCCATGGCCATGATAAGCTCGGTTAGATCTAATGAGTCGGCCCCTAGATCTTCGATAAAGGCGGCTTCGAGCTTCACTTCTTTTTCGGCTACGCCTAGTTGATCCATAATGATTTTCTTGACTTTTTCTTCGATGAACATATGCGCCTCCATCAGATTATTTCTTTTTTATCAGGATAATTATGTCTGGCCTATAGCGGTCAGCAGTAGAGTCCGCCGTTGACCGATATTACTTGGCCGGTGATGTACTTGGCATCATCTGAGGCCAAGAAGGCCACGGTAGCGGCCACCTCTTCTACGCGGCCTAGACGGCCTAGAGGAATTTTTTCTAGAATTTTTTTGCGGACCTGTTCGGAGAGGACCGAGGTCATGTCGGTTTCGATGAAACCCGGGGCTACGGCGTTGACCGTCACACCGCGTGGGGCTAGTTCTAGGGCTACGCTTTTAGTCAGACCAATAAGTCCGGCTTTGGAGGCGGCGTAGTTGGTCTGGCCTGTATTGCCTGTGAGTCCGACCACTGAAGCCATATTTATAATACGGCCGCTGCGTTGTTTGACCATGAATTTGGCCGCCTCTCTGGTGCAGTGGAAAGCGCCGGCCAGGTTTACCTGAAGGACACGTTGGAAGTCCTCATCCTTCATACGCAGGAGTAGCTGGTCTTTAGTGATTCCGGCATTGTTTACTAGTACTTCCAGTTGTACTTTGTCCTTGATTTCAGTCTGGAAGAAGGCTGTTACAGCGGCGATATCTGAGACGTCCAAAGGGAAGGCGCAGGCGTTGCCTCCTGTGTCGATAATAATTTTACATACGGCCTGGGCCTCAACTGGTTTTTTTACGTAGGTGAGGTAGATAGTGCGGCCGGTATCGGCGAGCCGTAAAGCTATGGCGCGACCGATGCCGCGGGAGCCGCCGGTGACGAGGACAACGGGAGGCAGGTCGCGCATGGCTTGTCTTCTTGTAGTAAAAGGCCGTGTATGATGTTAACTATACCCTAATTGTTGGTGAGTTGCAATTGCGTCAAAACTGCAAAAGTCCGGCGCCCCAGGTCATACCGCCGCCGAAAGTGGCCAGAAGTACGCGGGCACCGGGCCGGATACAACCTGTAGCAAAGGCTTCCACTAGGGCGATGGGTATGGAGGCTGCCGAGGTGTTGCCGTAGTGCTGGACGTTGGTGAAGCACTTCTCTTTGGAAAAACCTAGGCGCGAAGCTACGGCGTCGATGATGCGCATGTTGGCCTGGTGGGGAATAAATAAGTCTATATCAGCCTTAGTGATGCCATTTTTTTCGAGTATATCTTTGACCACAGTGCTCAGATTCCGTACGGCTAACTTGAAGACTTCTTGGCCTGACATCTGGATAAAAAAATCATTATCGGCGGGCTCGCCATGACGTAGGGGGTAGGCCGAACCACCGCCTTTGATCGTGAGTAGGTCAGCATGTGCACCGTCCGAGGATAGAATGATGTCGTCGATGGTGGCCATGGCTTGGCATTGTTTCTGGGCGGCTACAATAACTGCGCCAGCGCCGTCGCCAAAGAGGACGCAAGTGTGCCGGTCTTTCCAGTTGGTTCGTGAAGTAAGTATATCGGCGCCAACCACAAGCACTTTGGTCTGGATATCCAGGGCTACCAGACTGCGAGCTATATAGAGCGCATAAAGAAAGCCCGCGCAAGCTGCATTGATGTCGAAAGCGACTCGATTTTTGATGCCCAGTTTATATTGGAGCCGCACTGCGGCTGATGGGCAGTAGGTATCTGGAGTTAAGGTGGCGACGATGATGTGTGTTAGTTCCTCGGGGTGTATTCTGGCCGTGGCTAGAGCTTGCTGCGTAGCCTCCATGGATATATCCGAAGTGGCTTGATCCGGGGTGGCGATACGCCGTTCCTTTATACCGGTACGGGCAGTGATCCATTCGTCGCTGGTATCGACGATTTTTTCTAGATCGGCATTGGTTAATATCTGCTGAGGCAGATAGGACCCCATGCCAAGAATAATAGTCCGGTGCTTCATTGATGTATTTGGTTTATTTGGCCATTTGTCTGCGGCAGAGTATCACTAGACTCTAGGAAGGTGCACGGTGGCTAATTACAGTACCGAAATTCTTAGCATAAGTCAGAGTGGGGATCAGTAGTTTGTTTTGTTGATGGGGGAAGAAGGTTGAGTATCTCCAGAGGGGTAGGTTTTTGTTCAGCGCTTCATGGCGGCTTTGCCGAAACGTGTCAGCTCTTCGTTGGCCGACAGCTCAGCCATGAGGTGTTTGTTGGCTTTTTTTTCAATGAGCTTCGCGGCCATGCCTATGGCGCGGTTCATGGCTTTGGCATTGGAGGAGCCATGACAGACGATGACGATGCCTTTTAGGCCGATGAGCGGGGCGCCTCCGTACTCGGCCCAGTCAACAAGTTTGGAGAAGCGGTGGAAAGCGTCCAGAGTGAGCAGGGCTCCAAAGCGGGAGATTAGCCCTTTATTGAGTTCGCGCTTGAGTACCTGTGAAAGAGAGGTAGTCAGACCCTCGCAGAGTTTGAGTACCACGTTGCCTACAAAACCATCGCATACCACCACGTCTAAGTTGCCAGAAAAAATGTCCCGTCCCTCCACATTACCTACGAAGTTGAGCGAGGTCATCTTGAAGAGTTCGAAGGCCTCCTTGACTTGGAAGTTACCTTTGCCCTTTTCTTCGCCAATGGACAGAATGCCTACCTGTGGTCTGGGGATACCCAGCATGTCACGGGCTAACACGTCAGCCATGAGCCCAAACTGGAAGAGGTGATAGGGTTTGCAATCCACGTTGGCGCCTACGTCTATAAGCACCATGGGATTTTTTTCGGTGAACATCATGCTGGCTAATGCGGGCCGCTCTACACCAGGGATACGGCCTAGGGAAAACATACCGCTGGCAACAGTAGCCCCGGAATTGCCTGCGCTGACCACACCTTGTGCCTGGCCACTAGCTACTAATTGGATAGCCACGTTGACCGAAGCATCCTTCTTGCTGCGTAGGACATCTGATGGCTTGTCGTCCATTTCCACTACCTGACTCGCATGCACTATGCGGATAGTCAGATGGTCGGCGTACAGCTGCTTGAGTTCGTTGCGGATGATAGTTTCGTCCCCCACGAGGACGAGATTCGCTTCGACCTCCTTGAGGGCATCTACGGCACCGGCGATGAGCACGCCGGGGCCATAGTCACCACCCATGACATCAACAGCGATGATCGGTTTGGAGTTGGATATCATTCTGTCCGGTGGCTGCAATTTAATTCTTCGCGTTTTAAGTATTGGCGTCCCTTATAGGTGCCGCAGCTAGGGCAGACGCGATGGGATAGGGATGGTTCGCCACACTTACAAAAGATGACGGTGGGAACGGCTAGGTGGTCGTGGGAACGACGCATGCCTTTACGAGATTTGGAAGTACGTTTTTTTGGCAGAGCCATAGAGGTCTATCCTTAAATGTTTTTTTGTTTACGATAGCGCTTGAGCAAAGCTACCATGGATTTTAGGACGGTGGATTCATGAATTAAGCGCCGCAGTATTTTATCTTTTATCTATAAGATTGTGTAAGCTAGATAGCCGGAGATCTGCGGTTTGCTTGGCGCATTTGCAAGGACCACTGGTTAGATTATAGCCGCACGTCGGGCACAGGCCTAGACATTTTAAAGTGCACAGCGGCTTGACTGGCATAGCCAGGATAAATTCTTCCCAGAGAAGACTGCTTACATCTAGTTTTAGCACTGGGCCATGCCAGTATAACAGCCTTTGATCACTTGTTTCATTTTGATTAGGTTGGGCCATAGGTGTCTGGACAATTTTTCTTTGGCGGTTTTGGCCGTAGTTTTTATCGTAGCTGGTTAGCATCTGGGGCAGCGGCTTGATTTCTTCGTACTCTTCGAATGTGCTATTCAGTACAATTTTAGCTGGTTCAGCACAGCGGTCACATGGCACTAATACTGTTCCGTTTAGATTACCCTTAATATGGTAACCTTTGTGGTACGGTATTAAGATAAAAGCAGCCGAGATTGGGGGCTCGCCCATTGTATACGACATTTTGAATTTTATCCAAAGGTCGGTCCATAGTTTTGAATCGAAAAAGAAAAATTTCTGGCCTTCAGCCGGGATGTTTTTTAAGGATAACCATATTTGTACCATAAATTTCTCGTGAAGAAAGACTCGCTAGCCAAGCAGCGTGTCCGTGTCAAGAAAAAAGCTTGCTAAACGAGATGGCGTTGGAGTAAAAAAGTAAAATTCTTTTAGGGTAGATATTTTTTTTGCGCCTCGCGCATGTACAGAAGTTAATCTGTAGTCGATACGTTTATTAAGGAGGACCCAGCCATGGGCAAAGAATGTGATATTTGTGGCAAAAAACCTCAAGTTGGCAATCGTGTAAGCCACGCTAACAACCGCTCCAAGCGTCGGTTTAACATCAACCTGCGCGAGGTGCGCGCTATCCTTCTTTCAGGGCAGGTTAGGCGTTTTTGTGTGTGCACTCGTTGCCTACGTTCGGGCGCTGTAGTTAAGCCGTTTATTAAAAAATCCGAATAGTTGCTCTGAGATGTCTGGATGTCTACTTACCTCCTTTTTTTTAGATATAGAGTGTCCTTCCGGATAGCACAATGTTATTTTTTTGTAGTAGTGCTAGACGAATCGTTGCCCTTGTGGTTTTTTTTATGATGTCTGTTTGCTAGCTTGCTGTGTCTTTTAACCAAATATGCGAATGCAGATTTTAGCTAGACAGGTAGCGTGTAGTGCAATACATATGACAATGGCGCTTCCAAGGCGTAGACTCAAGGTAGTCAGCGGGAATGTTTCCCCAGGCCAGGCCGCGAATCCTGCTCCGGCCACCGAGAGCAATATGGCGTAAAACCCAATTAAGTAGCGGCCGTGTACATTTGGAAAGCCCAATTTATATGCGGCCAGCGCCGCTGTTAGTCCTACCCCAAGGGTTCCTATAGCCCAGAAGCCGAGCCAGACTGTTCTTCGATCATCCTGTATTCGCCATACCCGCCACAAGACTAAAATTAAACCAATGCCAGTTCCGCCGGCTAGCCATCGGGCGAGGGCTTTAGGTAGTCCCATATGGTGCCAGCCGAAGCCG
Organism: Desulfovibrionales bacterium; assembly: GCA_965112965.1. Lineage (GTDB taxonomy): Bacteria > Desulfobacterota > Desulfovibrionia > Desulfovibrionales > Desulfovibrionaceae > CBCOTE01. The sequence continues at coordinate 319,615 of CBCOTE010000022.1, forward strand.
ATCCAGAAGGTTTCGGATAGGAGGATGTCTGGTTCCCTGAAGCTGCATCCTGTCACTAGGGCGAAGGTTACCTCTCGGAGGTAGCGGTTGAGAGGTATAGTCTGGATTTCGTTGGGCGAGTCGGTAAAAGGTAGATTGGCTGATAGGGCCAGGAATGATAGGACGAGCCCTAGGGCTATAGGTAGTCCTAGAAGGGCAGTGCGGCGGATGCCTTTGAGCATTAAGGTCATTGCTGGACTGGCTGTGAGTCGACCCAGTGCTAGTTCACCGAGTAGGGCCAAGGGTGTACTCAGGGTCCACGCTATGGGGTGGGCCAGGGTTTCAGATAGAGCAAGGGGTAAAAATAGAGCTATAATTTGAACAATCTGGTCAAGCAGCCTGGTTACTTGTGGCGTGTCCCGCAGCGGATAGAGGAAGGCGGTTGTGGCTAGAAGACCTCCCCAAAAACGTAAAGCGCCGGCTATCTGCTCCTGCATATTCCATATTTTGTCTAAATTCAGGAATATTCGGGCGGCAATGATTGCGGCTAGCCAGGCTAGTAGTGTGGTCCCTGTAGAGCCGGTAAGGACGAGTAGTACGGTTAGTCCTCCTATGAGTAACCCTGACGCTGGAAAATCTCCTCGGCGCAGGAAGAATCCTAGATTTGCGCAGCCTAAGAGTAGCAAGACCATAGTGGATAAGGCGTAGTTAGATACGTGCATGGCGAAGAAAGGTAGGGTTGGGACGGCGAAGATGAAGAGCGGCCATGTAAATTGGGAGGATCCGGCCAGATGAGCGAGTAGCCAGGTTCCTAGGCCTGTAGCTAGGCTAAATCCAAGTCCGTGCAGTAGGCGCAGGCCCAGGAGCCACCCGGCTGGTGTATCCGGCACTATATGACTTAAAAACGGGATGGCTCCTTTCCATAGCTGTGTAGTAAGCCAGGAGCGTTTTGTCATTTCGGACATTGTGACTGTATTATTCCAAGGGGTGACGTCCAGGGTGTTTCGGTCAGCTGGCAGAAATAGCTCTCTAGTATTGGAGTGTAAGCGGTCCAGATGGTCGCGCCGGGCTAGGCGAAAGGTTTTAAAGAAAAGATCGTTGCGGTCGGCCAGGCTGGTGAAGGATAGGAAGTGGGCTGGCTCATCCGGGGCGTGTAAGGGTGGCAGGATTACGGCGTAAGCTGAAGCCAGAGCTAGAGCCAGGCAGCCGGTGGCTATAGGCAGACTGTTACCAGCAATTATCAGTTCAATGCCGCAGGCCGCCAGGCCAGCGCAGCCAAGAAGGATGATTATGATCCAGCTACCTGAAGGGCTTAAATCCCACAACCAGGCTAGAAGATCGAGACGTACGGCTGTGGGCTGATTTGGCCGCCAGGCCAAACGGCCCTGAACGTTGCAATATCCAGGTGCGGAATCTAGCACCGTCAGTAGTCCAGATTGGACTGATGGTTTCGAAATTACTAGACTTACGGAACCGTAGGCCGCCAGCCGGATACGGAGTACGGCATCTAGGCCGCCCGTTGTGGCGGCTTGTTGCCAAAGGTCCGGACAGCCCGTCCCGAAGGAGACTAGGACCAGAGTGTCTTCTTGATTCAAGGATTGTCTGGCCGGCGCAGTGAGCCGGCAATTGGAACAATCAGAGGTATCAAATTCTAAGGTGGCCTCGGCTACGGGCAAGGAACTTGTTGCTGTCCTTTGGTTAGTTCCTGGGCTGCCGGTGGTGGTCACTTCGATCTCCAGGCGGTCAAGGTGACCCAGATGTATGGGCAGCATGAAGCGTAGTGGTAGGCTATAGATCCAGCCTTCTGCTTCCGCATCCATGGGAATGGCTAAGGTGGCGGTGCGGTTGGGGTCCAGTGGGGCTAGGAAGGCGGGATGTACTGGTAAAAGTAGCACGGCCATCAGGCTAGCCAAGGCCGCAAGGATGGCGCTGTGGCCACAGTAGCGCAGCATCAATGTCCGCTGTTGGCGGTGCTGAGCATCGGGAGGAGATAACATTATTATTGTTGGATATGGTCTATTCTGGGAGTGGCGTCCTACTGTCATAAGTACTCAGTCTAGCCAGAAAATTCAACATATCGCCCTTGGTTGGATCCGGGCGCAGTATAATATAATGTATTTCTCAGTCAGGCGAGAGATGGTATGTCTCCCATTTTAGTGAGGTATTTTCTTAGATAGTGGCAGAGAATAGCAATTCCCCTTAGTAAGTAAGGGAGGATCAGAGTCATGGGCGAATAAAAAAAAAGATTATTTTGTGCGACTATGGACAGGAAATTGGCCGATTTGCTATATGTGAGATTTTGTGGTAGGCATATCTACGGTTTTGCTGGTCATGGGTTTTGCTAGTCATGAACAGTATTGAAGACTAGGAGCAGATAGCCGAGATTAGGCTATTAAGCATGTTTGTGTGCCTTGGCTTACGTGGGATAATTGACCTTCATCAACCGGCTGCAATGTTTTTCGTTATTTTTCGGTATCTATTTTTACTCGGTTTGCTACTAATGTTTGAGTAGATCTTAGTTGTGGCACCGGCGGTGTTCTAGCCATGTTCAAGGCCGTTTTGTATAAGAATTCCAAGCGCAGACTCACGCCCGGCATGATTTACATCCTTACTTTCTCATATATTATATTCATTCTTTACCTATTTTATATTTTTTAATCTTAGTTGATAAAAAAATATGATAGTATATAAAGTTTATGTGGTTATGGTGTTAAAAGATAGAGCGGGGGGAGTCATTGGGGTTTAGAATAGCTCGGAAAAGTTTGTTGGGGTACGCAATCTACCCTGTTATATTCTAAACGACTCTTAAATGGTAGGCCACAAGGGTCGGGCCGGATAGGATTGTTACTGGTGGGGTATTTGGATAACCAGGATGTATTGGATCATGAGACTGTCTAAGGGTGCTTCGATCCAGTTTATCGACGAGCTCTATTAACTGGCAGTGTTGAGGCGATGATGAGAATTACGGTCGAGGCAATGCGCCTAGCTTTAGGCCGAGAAAATGGGATCTAGCCGTGGCTGGGACGTTGGGCTGAGGATGGTAGAGTGTTGAAAGACAGACTGTCCGGGAACATTTGTTGTATATTGTCTAGCGTATCGTGGAGGCGTAAGGTTGGGGTCAGGTTCGTTTGGAGGTGCAAGAGCTTATTGAAGTTGGCTGGGTTGTAAATCGAGTAATATCTTCCGTCTTGTTTTACCGTAGGTTTGGTAGTTCCAGAGGTATGGAATATAAGTCCGCGAAGGCATTTTCCCTATGAAAAACTACCGTGACCATTATTTTGTGAAGGCCAAGCAAGATGGCTACGTAGCCCGATCCGTGTATAAGCTTAAAGAACTGGACACGCAATATAGGCTTTTCAGACCTGGTCAGCGTATTTTAGACCTGGGCGCAGCCCCTGGTTCCTGGACTCTCTACGCCGCGGCAAAAGTAGCTGGGGGTAAGGCTCTGGTTGGGGGTACTCAAGGAGAGCGAGGCAAGGGCGGCTGGGTATTGGCCGTGGACCTTCAGGATTGGGCAGCCCTGGGCACAACCTTCCCAGATAATGTGACTTGCCTCACTGATGATGTATTAGAGCCTTCTCAAGTCCTATATGCGGCCCTATCAGCCTGGCGGCCCTTCGACTTGGTTATCAGTGACATGGCTCCGCGCACTACTGGCGTTCGGGTTACAGATCAAACTTGTTCCTTGGCCTTAGCCGAGGCTGCTCTGAAGATGGCCGGCTACGCACTGGTCACAGGCGGCCATTTTATAGTAAAGATCTTCATGGGCCCGGACGTCAAGGCTTATGTTGATATTCTATGCCGGCGGTTTGCTACAGTGAAGGCCCATAAACCTAAAAGTTCTCGTAGTGAAAGCATCGAAATATTTTATGTTGGATTTTTTAAGAGATAATCGACGTTCACCATCTGAACATAGGGGGCGTTTATGGCCAGAGCCTTGACGGAATACTAAGCTGAGTTTATAGCATATATCTAGTAAGTTTCCTTTACGATAGCTGTTAGCCTTGAGGCAATTTATGATTTCATCCTCGACGCCCGTGTTGCTGCCGCCCGCTTAAGGAGAGAGCATGGCCGGACACAGTAAATGGAAGAATATCCAACATCGTAAGGGCCGTCAGGACGCCAAAAAGGGTAGGGCCTTCACAAAGGCGGCTAAGGAAATCATCATCGCCGCCAAGAGCGGTGATGACTCAGCTACGAATGCTCGTCTGCGTGCGGCTATCCTGGCGGCCAAGGCAGTGAACTTACCTAAAGATAAAATCGATAATGCCATCAAGAAGGGCATAGGCGAACTGGCCGGTGGCGATATTATGGAGATTACTTACGAAGGTTACGGCCCAGGTGGCGTGGCCCTGCTCATCGAGACGGTCACGGATAACCGCAACCGTACCGTGGCCGATTTGCGTCACGTACTCTCCAAGAATGGTGGAGTTATGGGTGAGACCGGTAGTGTAGCCTGGATGTTCGACCGTAAGGGCATCTTGATCTTTGATTACGAGAAATACACCGAAGATCAACTTCTGGAGATTGGCCTGGAGGCTGGCGTTGATAATGTAGTCGATCATGGCGACAGTTGGGAGGTACATACGGCTCCTGAAGACTTTGAGGCTGTGCAACAAGCCTTTGAGATTGCTGGATTGGTTCCTAAGAGTTCCGAAATTTCTATGCAATCCAAGAATAACATAGCCGTGGATGTTAATAGCGGCCGCAAGTTACTTCGGCTTATAGAGTCATTGGATGACCATGACGACGTGCAAAATATCGTTGTCAATTTCGATTTGACGGACGATTTATTGGATGAGATTGAAGGTTAAGGAACGATGTGTCGAAGTATCCATATGGGATGGTAGTTGTACTTGGATTAGACCCTGGCTTTCGGGCCACTGGGTATGGAGTAATTCTAGAGCAGTCGGGCCAGATTGAATATCTTGACGCCGGTGTCATCCGTACTGATTCCGGTGCATCGTTGGTCGAGCGGCTTGGGGCCATTTACGTCGGTGTGGTCGGTTTAGTAGAGCGCTACGCGCCCCATGAGGCCGTAGTGGAAAATATATTTGCGGCTAAGAACGTTGCCTCAGCCCTCAAACTTGGCCAGGCCCGAGGGGCAGCTATTTCAGCCCTGGCCGTGACTGGCCTGCCCATATCTGAGTATGAGCCGACCCTGGTCAAGCAGAGCGTGGTGGGCGTGGGTCGAGCGGATAAAGAACAGGTAGCTTTTATGGTCGGTCGTATCCTGGTTCGTGACTTACATTGGGCTAAGGATGCCTCCGATGCCTTGGCTATTGCTATTTGCCATCTGAACCATCGTCGCTGCCGTCATCTCTTAGCATAGCCGCGGGGTGATGAGTAAGGGAGAAACGGGGCGGTTGCCAAGGTCAAGGCTGCCTATGTGTTGAGCTGATGGGACCGGCGTAGGAGGGACGCAGAGATGATCGCCTATCTGGAAGGTCGCATCTTGGCCCAGGCGTTAGACTCGGATGCCTGTGTGTTGCTCACATCCGGCGGGGTGGGTTATATGGTATATTTGTCTAAGTCTGTGGCTCGGGGACTACCGGCTAATGGGGAGACATCGGCCTTCCACGTGGCCACCGTAGTGCGTGAGGATGCTATTGACCTCTACGGCTTCGCTACAGCCTACGAGCGAGAGATCTTCTTAGTCTGTCTGGGTATTGCTAACCTGGGCCCCAAGACTGCCCTTGCTCTGCTTTCTACTTACGGGCCTGATGATCTACGCTGGGTGATGGCGGCCGACGATCCGACCCTACTCACCCGTGTTCCGGGTATTGGCAAGAAAAAGGCGCAGCAGATCTTCCTGGAACTTAAATATAAGCTTAAAATATCCAATGATCTTTTGACTTTACCATTTCAGCCTAGGACATATCTGACTAGTTCTTTTCGCGACGCCATGGCCGGTCTTATTAATCTAGGCTATGCTGAGGACGAGGTCCGGGCAGTGTTGGAGCGGGTCTTTGCGGTTGAGTCCGATCTGGACGTGGTTGCAGCCCTGCGGCAGGCTTTGAAAATTATGGCTAAAGGCTAGTAGATGTCCCACCTTAAGCACGGGCAGCTGACGGAGTCCACACGTCCCGTCTCGCTAGCCGAATTTATCGGCCAAGACGAATTGCGTGCCAATCTGGCCGTATATTTGGCAGCGGCCCGTGAACGGCGTCAGCCCATGGATCACACCCTCTTCTGTGGCTATCCAGGCTTGGGCAAGACTACCTTGGCTCGGATTATGGCCGTCGAGCTTGGCGTCAATTGCGTGGCTACATCTGGGCCGGTCATTGAGCGCAGCGGTGATTTGGCCGCTATTCTCACAAATCTTGGTCCTCTTGACATCCTTTTTTTAGATGAGATCCATCGCCTGCCGGCAACGGTGGAGGAGGTATTTTATCCGGCTATGGAGGACTTCAAGCTCGACTTGGTTATCGGTCAGGGTCCAGGGGCGCGTACGGTCAAGATCGACATTGAACCATTCACCCTTGTTGGCGCTACTACTCGCCTGGGACTTTTGACCTCCCCCTTGCGTGACCGTTTTGGGGTTCTTTTGCGTCTGGAGTTCTACAGCCCAGAGGATCTGGCCCGTATCGTGATCCGGGCTGCTAAGATTCTTAAGGTAATCCTCACCAATGATGGGGCCATTGAGATTGGCCGCCGTGCACGTGGTACTCCGCGTATCGCCATTCGGCTCCTTAGGCGAGTTTGTGATTTTGTTCTAGTACAAGGCCAGACGCAGGTGGATGCCAAAAATGCCCACGCGGCCTTGGAACGTATGAATGTCGATGTTTCAGGCTTGGATCATATGGACAGAAAGCTACTTAAGGTGCTCGTCGAGTACTATGGTGGAGGCCCGGTGGGCGTGAAGACTTTGGCTGTGGCCTGTTCCGAGGAAGTACGCACCCTAGAGGAGATTTATGAGCCTTTTCTCATCCAGTGCGGTTTTATCAAACGTACACCTCGCGGTAGAGTAGCCACGGCCAAAGCTTTCCAGCATCTTAAAACTTTAGGTTAGTTTAAAAATGTATTAGGCTAGAGTCAGGAGTGATCATGGTGCAAAAACGATTGCGGGTTGAGTTGCTCGCCTATACCCCCGATGGACTTTCGCTTATCTACACCGCTTTTCGACAATGTTATCACTCCGATTATGTGGCCGAGATGTGGCCGAAGCTCCTGACTGGGGAGATTACGCTGGATAAGCAAGCTGAATTCGTGGCCAAAACTATGGAATCCGGCCACAACAGTCCTGTCGAGCATGTAAACTTTACCTTCGCCGCCGATGGCATCTCTCGAGCCCTGACTCACCAATTAGTGCGCCACCGCATCGCCTCTTATTCGCAGCAGAGTCAGCGTTACTTGGACGGAAAACACTTTGAATATGTCTTGCCTCCAGCGATTGCTCGAATTCCAGAGGCTAAGGCTCGTTTCTTGGCCTTTCTTAAGGAATGCCGTAGTGCCTACAGCGACCTCCAGGGCATGCTGGAAGCGGCCGGACGTGGCGCCAAGGCCAATGAAGACGCTCGTTTCGTCCTTCCTCAGGCATCTGGGACTAAGATTGTGTTTACGATGAATTGCCGTAGTCTGCTACATTTTTTTGAGCTGCGCTGCTGCGCTCGAGCCCAGTGGGAAATTCGCGCACTAGCCCAGCGTATGTTGGAGTTATGTCGTGAGGCCCTGCCAACTATTTTTGACCGTGCTGGTGCCCGTTGCGAACGTCTTGGTTACTGTCCTGAGGGTGAGCGATTTACCTGCGGCCGTTATCCGTTGCGGACTATTATTGTCTGATCCGTCGTAGCTCTTGGGGCTTAGTCCATTCGCCTGTCTGTCTGTCTGTCTGTCTGTCTGTCTGTGTTGTCAGTCGGTGTCTTTTTATTGTGTCGTTCTGGCTCAGACCTGATTGCCTTTTAATATTGCTTCCACTGTAAGTATTTTTTGGATCATGACTTCCCAATTTCAAAATCGTCAATTGCGACGGTCGTATTTTGGAGGCCAGACTAGGTCGAGGCTGTAGCACCTTATGTTTTACGCAAAAAAAAGCTAAAATTATTAAGCTAATTTTTATGTCCATATAAAAAAATACTTGATGCATGTATAATTTGTTTAAATTAGAATATATCCCTGTGGAAAACATTTTAAAGACTTCCTGTATATCACTCCCAATGTATTTGAAACCCCCGTAGCAAAACAGTTTTATAGGAAGGTCAAAAAATTAAGATTTTTAGATAAAATTATAAATAACATTATGTTAGATATAAATACTGATTGGGAATAACGCCTATACAGGATACCGTTAGTTAGCTATTTTTCAGGTTGGCCACATCTGGCCGGCTGAGTTAAGTAGGCCTTTATGGAAACACTATGGTCGCAAATCCAGTCGGTTCTGCAAAAAACTATCGATTCCGGCAGTTATCAAGTTTGGCTTAAGCAATTGCAGGCTGAACCCAAGGATGACGGTTTTTTGCTTATCGCTCCCAACGAATTCGTCGCGACCTGGATCCGTGACCGGCTGCTACCGGATATCGAAGAAGCGGTCACTACCGTGCTTGGCTATCGTCCAGGCCTACAAGTGACCGTCCGGCCTCAGACTGGTCCTCTGTCGGTCACGGCTACTCCTGGTGGAACTATCCAAACTGCTTTGTTGCCTTTGTCTGTTGGACAGACCCAGTGTCAGCTCCCCTTACCGGTCACGGGCCTAGATGGTCCCCCTCAGGCCTTCTTATGGCAGTTTAATTTCGATGATTTTGTGGTCGGTCCTTGCAATGAATTGGCCTATGCCGCAGCTAAGAGCCTCGTCCAAGATACCGTATCCGCTGAACAGCTGTTCGTCAGTTCTGGACCGGGTCTGGGAAAGACTCATTTACTCCAGGCCGTTGGAGCCCGATATACCAGCCTGTGCAATAAGCGTCGACCCCGGGTGGAATACCTGACCGCTGAGGAGTTTGCCCGTCGTATGGTCATGGCCCTGCGCCTTAAAGAGATCGAACGTTTCAAGGTCCGCTACCGCGACGATGTGGACATTCTTATCTTAGAAGACGTGCACTTTTTTCAGGGTAAAGAAAAGATTCAGTACGAGCTGTTGGCTACCCTTAAAGCCTTGCACGACCATGGCGCCAAAGTAGTCCTATCCAGTTCCTTCCTACCCCGTGAACTGAAAGACCTGGATAGTCAGCTTATCTCACGTTTTTGCTCAGGTTTTATTGCCGCCATCGACCGGCCAGACTTCGAAACCCGCAAACGTATCATTGAATGCAAGGCCCGCATCTTCGACATCGCTCTACCGGAATCAGTGACAGAGCTGCTGGCTGACCGCATCCGAGCAGATGTGCGCCAGCTGGAAAGCTGCTTAAAAAACCTCATTCTTAAGGCTAAATTACTTAACAAGCATATTTCTTTAGATTTGGCCTGGGAAATACTAGGTAGTTTCACCGCGTCTGAACCTTGCCTAAGTTTTGATCGTATTATCGATTTTGTCTGTGATACCTATGAACTCTCTCGCGAGCAGCTGCGCTCTAAGAGTCGACAGCGTCAAGTTGTAATGGGACGCAATATAGTTTTTTTTCTGGCACGCAAGCATACCGATCTTTCTCTAGAGAAGATCGGTAATCAGTTTAACCGTCGCCACTCTACTGTGCTTAAAGGTATCACCAATATTGAGCGTGAGTTGACTAAAAAATCTCCCCTCGGCCGACAACTGGCGCGAACTATGGATCTGCTCAAGCGTTGGACTCAAACACTTCCCGCGTAAAGTTAGGGCTGGTTGTATAGGGTGGTTTCCGGGACGATAGCTTTTCTCCATATAAAAAAAATAACTGTTTATCATGTTATCTGGTGCTAGAGACAGATCCGGAGGCAGCGCTTTGGTTACCCTTTCCTTCTTGCCGTGTCGTTTTTTTGTTTTACTCTGCTGCCTGTGGCCGTGTTTGGACGGTGGGTAGGTTAGTATTTTTAGGTTTCTTCAGTTTTTTTTTGCAACGTTTTGCTGCGATAAGACCAATGGGTTCGTTTTTTTGGGTATATTACTACTTGAAAATATGATGACGAAACGAACAAGATATGTGTATGTTTATTTTTTTTGAACAATGTGGCCTAAGATTAGCCGGTTTACAATTTTCTTACTGCTGCTCGAGAAGTATTGCTGTATGTGTGAGTTCCCGAAATGTTGTAGATTTCGTAGTTTACGTTGTCCAGTAGTATATCACACAGTATTGAGTCGGATTCATGGTCGGCCAGTGTGAGCGACTGTGGATGGCTTACGTCCTAGTGCGAGAGCCTCCCCCGTAGCCTGTAGTCAGGAACTGCTACTAAATTAGCTGGTTAGTCGGATGAGGAGTTTGAAATTGTCAAATTGCGAAGAGCCATTGCCTTGTTTGCACCTGTGCACTACTCCGTCCCATTATGGAGCGAGTTTTGGACGGCCTAGTGATGATAGGTCAGTATGAGACAGTCGTTAGGATTTTGTAAGGAGCGAAGGCGAGATCTGTTTTAACGCGGCGATTTAGTCATGACTGGGAGATAGGAATATGAAAATGGCAATGGATCTCGTGAAAAAAATAAAATAGTGTGCCTCACAAAGTCACCTGGACATGAAAGGGCTAGATGATATATATCCGAGGCATTACTAGGCAAAAGGTACGGCTTGGCTTTCACAATGGCATTTATCATTCTATCATTGCTGAGGCGGAGGTCCTACATAAGGCTCCGAAGTCCTGTTGCACGAGCTTTTTTTGGCGTCGTGGTCGTGGGATTATATTGACAGATATATGTTTGTCGGGATCTTGTAATGAGGTATTGCGGGATGAGATCGTATAAATTTTTACAATATTTATCCCAAACGTTAGTCCTCAGTCAAGGATATCTTGGCCGTGGTTGCGGAGCTGTGCATCAATGGTCGAGTGAAGAAAGGCTATAGGTATGATGGCCACATTGGTAGTAATTGTGAATGACTCTGAGATGGGCCGGGGCAAGGACAAAAGTAAAAAATTTCTGGATTGGTGGACACCGTGCATTTAACATAGGAGGGATATCATGTCTGATGCTGGATTATACCCGCGTAATGTCCGCTGAAACTGATGTTTGTTTATTTTGGTGCCGTCGCTATGGACGCTTGGCCAACTAGACCGCCTGGCAGATAGCCATAGGGCACGGAATGATGTTATACCTGACTGTTTAGACAGTCAGGTAAGGGGAATTTTTAGGACCATATAAGCCCGTGGTCATAGTAGTTATGATGGTTATCTACTGGATTACGTTTAGAAGTCACTTGGGTGGCTTTATTGCTAATATCGTATATCTTCACAGATCGTGCCAGTATGGGCTCGTTATTGGTGCGGCTATAAAAGGTAGTGGAGTCCTTGGCGAGGCAAGTTGCATGCAATGAGAACTTTGATGGGCCATAGGGTCTTGGTAGATGAGGAATAATGTGGCCGTGGAGTATCGAGGGTTGATACTGTCAACTTTGGCATTGATCTTGCCGATAGTGTTGACTGGTGGGGTAAACTAGGTATTGCGCTGCCCAAGCCAGAGGAAATGACGAGGTCAGTGTAAAAAAAAAGAGCGTAGTAATATTCTATTTCGATACGACTGTGTTAGTTGCAGTGTTGTAACCATGATAGAGATCGGTACTAAGCAGTGCATCCTCTGCTGTATGGTGGTCAACTAATGTCGTTTTTTGGAAGCCCTAACATGGTCGGATGGCAATATTACCCATTGATACTTACTAGCGGTTAGAGCTGGCAGTAAGTTCGGAACTAAAACTATCACCACTTAGATTATTTAAGACCATTAGACTCGAGAGATTTTTGACTTTGATGATTCCTTGATTAATCATAGCCGATGGCCTTTATTTAACTAGTTATTTAAGATATAGTTAAGATATGGCTGTCCCCTATGGTTCACGTTTGTCCGATATTATCGATAGCTTATCCTTAGTCATCCACGGTTGGCCGGTAGGAGGCGTCCTGTTGACCGAGGCGATGGTTCTGTTACATAGACTAGTGGGCGTGTTCTTCAATCTTTGTCACCTTTTTTTATTATTCTATTTATATCGGACTATGTGGCCGGGTAGGATGTGTCGTTGTAGAACTATTGAACCATTAGTTGTACCATTCTGTTCACCTTAAGTTTGTTCTGTGTCATCGTTGTCCTGAAGTAAGTATTCTGTTCATGAATTTTGGGCAATATGAGGTGATGTTAGTTATGGCCTTAGGCGCGATGTTCTTCTGAATTATTTTGTACATATTTTTTGGTGGCTGGCCTGCTACTTGCTTCGTTTCGCTCCGATTTTTTTTGCGGTTATAGGTTACCGAGATGTGTGTATTTGGGTTCAGTCTGGCCTACAGTATTTTTTTTCAAATATTTGCATTTTAGTTTTTTAGATCGTATTATGTTTGCCATTACGTTATAAGGTTGGGTGGCCTAGTAGTATCGCTTATATAGTCTTTCAGTCTGTGATATTCCTTGCCTCGTTTTGGGTCGATAGTTCAATAGGTTATGGTATACATGGGCTGGGCAATAATGGAATCTGTCAAATGAGTAACCGTTTGATATGGCGTGGTGAGCAGGCTGGTAAGGTGATTTTAACATATACTGCATCGACAGACTGTTTTTAGATTTAGGTGGCCACTGGTTGGTGGCGGTCAAAGAGGATTGTTAACCTTTTTAATCTTTAGCTAGTGGTCATGATCAAGAGCATCTCTAGATATTTTTTCTCCATTACTTCGTGACTCTACAGAATTCTTTATAACTATGCTCGCTGAGTACTGACCGACTACCTTTGGCTACGAACATCTGGCTCATTAATCACTTCTGGGGCGGTATCGCCCAACTGACTATCGTTCTTAAGCCCATCTATATGATATATCTATCCTTGGCCAAGGTATGTATGAGGAGTTAGGCCTGGCCTTTTACGGCGGCCAGGTGTTTCTGCTCTTCATGGTCCAAAAAGTGGGTCCCAGATCGGCTTCATAATGTTTGGCCTGGTCTGGCCTGGGCGTTGTTTTTAGACCGGCATATGGGCACACTATGGCTCGGTTCATCTTCTCGTACGGGCCCATTACATCGTCATCATTTTCGATTAGAACGACTTGGTTGAAATGAACTAAATGATGCGTTTAACCCGCTGTCTTCAACTTTATCTTTCAGTACTTTTTTTCTTGGTGTACATATATTTTTATCATTTTAGCGCCGGGATGGCTAGGCCTCGAGGGCGAGCGGGTGATATCTATCGGTTGAATTGTCGAACAGGAATAATAAGATACGATTTTTACTCCGTACATCGGGTCTGCCGCTCTGATGGCATTGTTTTTTATATTCTGGCTATATTCTTCTATAAAAGGTGAGCAAATTACACAGCTATCTCTGGATGTGTTGCGTGTACGTTATCTTCTAATATCTATTGGCTAGTGATATTTTTTTTAGCTTTGTTCTTTCTATTGCGTTAGGCCAGGGCTTACGAGTAGTCCGTTACTTTAAGTTTCTTCGCGAATTTTAATAATTTTGAGCTGGCTGCCTGTCGTGGTCGTTCGATCATGATTTTGTGAAATTTTACCGCTGCCATTGGCCTATTGGTGGAGGTACCGGGATTCATCGGGTTGGTCAAAAGTGTAATCTTATTGTTTTGGCGTTTATATTTTATTTTTTCTATACGATTAAATGACCTAAGGGCGCATGTTTACGTGGTCTGACTTTAGACATGAACTTGGGAGAGTGGAAGTGAGGTGGGGCGGTACTTGAAGCATGATAAGATGGGCGGATATAACCGATCCGTCAGCTCATCATCGCCTCTTAGCTATGGAGTGATGTAAGGGAAGGCAGTTATTTTCCGGCTATTTAGGTAGGTATCAATATCTGACATGAATGCTGACTATGGTTCGTCATTGAAAAGATATGAGTCCGAGTATGGTGATGAACTGGACGATAGAAAATGCTTTATTGCTCATGTAGAGGAAGTTCAGATTCATTAACCTGTACCTACAATAGTTCAGGGATATATCGTTCGTATATGATCGTCTAGATTCTTGATTGTGATCTTAAAGTCATTGAGCTTATATATGAGCTCAATTTTAATTATCGGTCGGATTTTGAGCTTGCGGCCGGACGTAGCTCGGATTTGAAGAAGTCGTAACTTTGGAACAGAGTGTACCCGAAGTAGTGGTAGAGGTTAGCGGTAGTTTTGTTCATCGTCTTTTCGGTCAGCAGAAGATATTTAGGCCTGAATCCTTTGGCAGATTGATAACTCAAGGTGATAACGAGGATTATTTTTTTATGATATCGGAGATTCTGTTAAGTGCTTCGAAGTTAGTCTGGCTACAAGAATTGTTTAGGCCAGGTGTAGTTGATCAAATTGAGTTGTTTATAAACAGCTAGCACTATTTAGCGGCTTCTATGGACACCAGCATATGGATGCAGATCATTTTTTTGAGCGAGCGAGGATTACATTCTCCAGGATTAACTGGGTGGAAAAATGTAATTTTTTTGGTCTAGGCCATAAATAGTCAGGATGAAATCGTCAATAATTGCCTTGTGGCTAGACCATAGTCAGTGATTTAGGCCGTTTGGCGTTGCTAGGAGTGCGAAATAGTAGTTTTAGCCCCAGATATGCAGATGTGCGTAGAAAATTGGTTATCTGATCTAGTAATTGGCTTATTCTATACTGCTGTAGTGAAAAAAATGGTGGGGGCGGGCTGGTCACGATCAAGTTGAGATAAGGGCGATCCAGCATTAGTTGGCGGATTAGATTTGTGATGGTTGGTAATTTTATTGGATTGATAATCTCGTTATAATTATATCCAATTTTTTTGAAAAAAATGAAAAATATTTTTATCAGTAGTATTTGCCATGGGCTAGAAGGAACTGTTTCATAAGAGGATCGGGTGTGGCTGGACTGGCTGATCTGACATTACGGACGGAAGAAAATCGCGGAAAAATTAGATTATTTTATATTGCCAATATATGTCGCAGAGTTAGATAGCCGCGGTTGTGATGGTTAAGGTTAGTATAGATCGGGCCATCGTTTTAAACTCTGGTAGGCGCTGCCTTCCGGGAACTAGACATAGTGATTACCATTGTGCGATCTAAAGTGCTATCTTATATTCCTATGGGTCAGTTCGGAGTGTACATGCTGGTCTCAGGGGTTTACTACGCCTTACTGCTGTGTATTCGTGAGGTCATAGAGCATTATAGCCTTGTACACGATGTCATATAGGACTTCATTGCTGGACTGACGGGACAGTTAAGTCGAGCTTGAGATTGAAGTCCCAGCTTTTTTGTTTCGGCCGTGACTTCTACCTTTGAGTTTTTTTCCGACTCTGATGAGGTGTCTCATCGCAACGTATTTCTTAGTAGTCGTGAGACCGAAGCCGTTCTTCTTGTCAGTTTGCTGGAGTCTGATGGAAATTGTCCTGACTTCATACATCATGGTGGCCACAAAGAGTGGGTTATGGACCTATGCTTTCGAATTCGTTGTCGTATATGCCGTCTTTATTTTACTAGGCAAGAATTTTGAGGTTTACTCTTTGTAAAGATTTTTGAGGCAGCTCAAATATTTTCTACGTATTGCCTTGTAGGCGGCTATCGTTGGATCCGCGATGAGGCGAGAGAGATAGCCAGGAGAGACGGTAGAAGATGGAGGGATTTATCCGGTGTAACTGGGTCACTCAGCCACGCTATCCTGCTGGAGCGCAGGACTTCCAGAAAGAGGTCGAGTCCTGCAATTTGAGTTTAGTACGGCCTGGCGAGTGCAGACCAGTAATTAATCCTTAGCTTATAGGGCGTCTTTGCTAATGGCAATGAGCTTGGCGACGTCGTAGTCAGCAGATTTCTCAAATAGGCCGGTGCTCTGACTATGCGTGTCGAGCATGTATGTAAGAGGATGTCTTGTTTTTGTTACAGCATATGCCTGGCGTGTAAGGTTCAGGGCTTCACGCTGTTCATCGTTGGCTTGGTTCGGCCCGCACTAGCTATCATTTATCCTCGTAGTTTATAGTGGCGCTTGCTCTTGCTCTCTCGGCTTTTTTTTGCATGTCGGTTCGCCGTGTTCTTGGCTGACTGCACCTGCGCAATACGGTTTGTCATGTTTATGCCTATCATGATCGCGGCCAGGCTCAGTACTCAATTCAACATTCCCATCAAGATCAGTGAAACTTTGCATAATATTATTGGCTTTGCGCTACTGCGGTCCTGAAAAACCGAAATTCGTACTCGTTATTAGTTTCTGACGTGATTTTAGTTGTTGGTGTTAATGTCCTCTTTGATTACTATCCAGCCTAGCTGATGGCGTGTAGGCCATCCTGAGCTGGTGGCGTCGTAATTTTCGGGCGCGTTATTGAGGGGGCACTGGATGTATATCGGATATCGGGGAGTTTTTATGGACCACAACGTTCCTGGGATATCCGTACCGCTATCCTGTCGGTCTAGATTAAAAGCTATATATTTTTTCCGCCATGAATTTGCGGCTCACATGTTTTTTTTGGTGATAAAGAAGCTGTAGCTTTAGCTATCATCCGTCAGTGCGGCATCGTTTCTGTTACCGTTTTGCCTATTTTGAACTATATATGTTTATTGGTATTGCCATGGCCTTATCTTAGGTCAACTTAGTTACTAACACCCTGTGTTTACGTCGTTTTTTATGTAGGCGCAGGCAACTGACAGTGTATGTAAGGAGAGATTTTTTTAAAAAATATTTCTTACATGCGTTTTTTCTATCCTTTTAAACACTTTTTTCTTGCGCACTACGAAGGTTCAAATTGTGCCGTCAATTTTTCTTGCAGTTCACTTTGATTTTTTTTGTAATGCCATGTAAATTAAGAGGCAGGAGGCCGTGCCCATCTTAGTTGCAATAGACTGGTTGTGATGTGGTAGTTTTTTTGACAATGGGCTGGGCTGGAGTCTATTAAGGAAAAATAAATAAATTATTTAAGGGGCAGCTTTTTAGTTTTTAGAGGTAAACTAGTTCTTATTTTGACTCTTCGGAAGTGATGATCGAGCTATTTCTAGCGTTATGATAAAAAAAGGAATGAGCTACGAGTGTTGCTGACAGGCTGTGATTAAGGTTGTCGATGGCATCTCATCGTTTTGGGTTACAGTTGGTCTTCTGAACTGGAAGGCCGAATATATAGAGTTGCAACCATGCCCTTCAAAAAACGCTCAATGATACTGCAAAAGTATAGGTTCCGAGGCTATTTAACCGGGCCATAGGCATGAATCAGCTGCTGGTTAGTGGAGTGACTCATCTTTGGGCTTTATGGCGCGAAGGCGTGTTGCGGTTCGCCGTAGTTGTTCACCGTGATTTGTACTGAGCCGATATCCCGACCCATGCTCTTGTTGAGGTCGCAGAGTTTAATATAAGCCACCTCCACTATGTTGCGTAGTACATCGGCGGTCTACTCTATTACTACTACTCGAAAGACTGCAGCATTTCCTCTAGGCCTGTAGATTTCGCATAGGGCGTGGTTGAAGTATTTTTTGAGGTCGATAGTGTCATATTTGGTATTATTAGGCACCTGGCTAGTGCAATGGGCTGCCAGCCGGGGCCTGCGGCGTGTTCTGTGGTTTGTAGAGCAGTTTTTTTTATACGACGTCAAAAAAATTGAATTCCGATTTATTATGACCGGAATGCTGATAATTCAGACTATTTTCTTTGTAACGTTTTAGTTCGGGTAATCTCGAGGCGTGGCAGGCTCTGAAAGAGCTTGAGGCGCGGGCCGCATTGTGTTTCGGGGTGGCCGGTGTGCTGCGTTTACCTCTATGGAGTTGCGTAACTGCTTGGCTTGAAGGAAGCGCCGTAAGACTGACTTGATACGCAAGCGTTGAGAAATCTGTATTTAGAATAGTGTATTCATATGGCTGTCCAATCCATGCATGTCGCCACGAATATGGAGTTCGACAATCTAGTCGAGATAGTGGTCAGGCTGGCAGTCAGATGCGACATGGAATTATGGTGCAACTGGATGTGACAGGATACTGTCCACCGATCGGGCTCGATTTTATTCTGGTTTGATGTCAGCATCTCATTCTTAGCCGGACATACGGACATTGCAATAGCCTGGGTCACAGTTTTTATCATCTGTCGCGGGGGGGGCAGCTGAACGAGATCGTAGTGCTTATGGGCATGGCGTTTAGTACAATAGTGGTGTGCACTACGAAAGATTCTCCAACGTCGTGCCTGATTTAGGTTTCCTGATCCATATAGGTACAATGAAAGGGACGCGCACCATTTTGCGAGATTCTTTTCGTGATCGATCCTTCAGTTATATTTCGGGCCTGACTGATTTCTTTTTTTGGCCGCGGTCGGCAGCCATACCCTGCGGGGATATAGACGGCGATCAAGCCTGGTTTCCGAAAGTTTCATATCGAAGCCCATGCCCTTATTATAATCTAGTATTAAAGGGCACGGCCGAGTATGTCAGTTTTATTGAAATCTGGATCAGCCATCTGTAAGCTGCTAAGATCAACTTATCTTGCCTAAGTCGTAGGGCAAGGACTGACCTGGTCCTGTCTTTATTTGACTCCGGAGTTGGACGCTATTTTTGGCCGACACGGAGCCTCATCAGGTATTATTTTATCCCAGTAAACAAGGGAGGACATCATGTTCGGTCGTCTTCAATCTTTTTTTACTAGGTCCCGATCGCCGGTGCTATCAGACTTTGAGCATTTTACTAGACGTCTAAAAAAGGGCCTATTAGCCTATGACCATAGCATGTCCGAGGCGGAAAAAATCTGTCTGTTCTTATCCATGATAGAGCTCGTGGAGTTCGAGCCTCATGGCTTTTGCAATCGACGTTGTAGCTTCTGTCCCAACGCTACAGCTCCTATACGCAGAGATAAAACCCCACTAGATCGGGCCCTCTATTGTCGGCTACTGGCAGAGCTAGCGGCCATGGGCTACCGCGGTGGCGTGCGCTTTGCTCGTTATTGCGAGCCGTTAGCTTTTTCGGGCATCGTAGATTACGTAGTTGAGGCACGGGCGGCCTTGCCTGAGTCTGAGATCGATATTGTCTCCAATGCCGATTATTTGGATCGACCACTTCTGGACCAATTGGTCGTGGCCGGCCTGTCCGTGCTCCGGCTTTCTATCTACCCCGACGGTCACGGCGAATGGACACACGACGCCGTGGATGCGGTAGTGGGCCGTATCGCTGAACGCCTGGATTTCACGCCCACAGTTATACACGAGTCGGCAACCAGTCGGCACTGGGAATTTTCTCATCAAGGACCTCGGATCTTTGCCGTGGCCCAGAATCTGGCTTGCATCGGTCTGGATCGGGGGCAATCTTTGCCCGAACTTATCGACCCGGATTATCTGCGCCTTTCTCCTTGTCTTTTTGTTTTCCAGAATTTAACTATTGACTACACTGGTGCGCTTATGTCTTGCTGTAATTTTATTGGCGAGATTGAGGCACATCACTCAGCCATCTTGGCCCGGCTGGAGACTCCAACCTCTTTACTAGATGCTTATTTTTCTCTTAGTTCCGTGGCCTGGCGTCGCGCCTTGGTTGGAGTTGGCCCTAAATCTGGTCTCTGCGCCAGCTGCAAACAGAAGATTATCACCGATCCAGCTGATCTGGTTCGTCTTGGGCGGATCATTGATGAACAGTTACAGTCAATGAGATTATAGCAATATCATCCGACCGCGGCTTCCTTAAGAGTCGTCTCGGGGCTGAGCAGCACAGAGTTACCCCACCAGGAAAAGAATAAAAAAAAAGGATAAAGAGGATAGAGTACGACAGAAGTAAGTTGACGGAACCAGTTATGGTGTCATGATGCGACTATCTACGAGCGTTATTTGCGTTCGTTCTTCTATACCAATGGTGAATATATAAAGAATTTTTGTTGATTTTATCCATAAATTCGACTAATTGGACTAAAATGAGATCATGGCCTTTTAGTTCCTGTCCTTTATAGATCCCATCCAATGCGACGGGTATGATATCGTGGATTATTTGTCGTGCATTTAGCCTACGGGGGGGGCTATTTTTTGATGTTTTTTCTGTGAAGCTCACGACTGTATTTTAAGGTCGTTATCGAGCTGATACTCAATCGTAATGCATGACCGTCTGTCCGGTTCTAGTGCGCTTGCCAGACGGTTCAGATACAAAAAATGTTGGGTTTTTATGTTTTTTAATGATACCTATGGTCACGTCCAGGACGCCTAGTATATTTTTCAGGACACTGCGTTCTCTAACTGGATTTGAGAACACCAAGGCCTACGTTAAATATTGACACCATTTCTATAACTATCGGTCGGGTCTGAACTACGACAATCTTTTAGCGCGTAATAAACTTACTCAAGATCGCCGATTTTTTTTGGTTGGGATTAGACATGAACAGCCCGAGTTTGGATACCGTGCCTTGTTTCTATAAAGAAAAAGATAGTTATTATAAAAAAATCTATTCAGACTTTAGTCTTCTTACGGGAGCCAGACATAATGTGGACGCCCTCACTAGGAACATATCCTTGGCCGAAATTAAACAGTGCCCGCAGAGGATGCCGTAGCTTACTTTAGCGTCTTTGATCTCTAACAAATAGTTTCCCAATGCTCCTATATAATGTATACTTTTAGTTGTCCTGTAGCTGGAAGACCGCTATTCCATAGAGGGGGCACTATAGCTTAGACATTGGCATTGCTAGTCGGCAGGGTAGTATGTATTTTTTTTGCATAACTACGACGAGCTGCCCATAGATAGTCTCGGACGAAGAGCGCACCTGTATGTACCACATGTACGCTTGCAATTTTAAAACGTACCTCGACCTGGATATCCGCACTGGTCTATTTCTCCAAGGAGACTACCGCAAGATTAAACTCATACATCTCGTCTATACCCTACTGAGCACTCTGCCCCTCCTAAGACGGTGACTAGTTGGAAACAATAGGTGGATAATTACTATTTACATGACTGCAACGGCGTATATATATCTAATGCGTTGCGGCGAGGCTGGATGCTAATCGGGGAAGCTAGTCTGCTGGTCGGGGGGCACGGTGCAGGAAGTCATGTCGTTAGGTAAAAATTGGCTATGTCTTGACTCCTGCTGATCGATTTTTTTGTGTTGGGTGTTTAATGCCAGTCGGGAGTTAGCAAAATTGACCCGTGGGTGCTTATGGTCAGTTATTTACCCTATTATTCGACTCGTGATTTGGAGCCAAAAGTTGGTGGTTGTGCTTTACTGACTGTTTGGTAGCGGCTGACAGAAGGTGCGTAGTTGAATGGCTTTTTAAGGATGATAATATACATGATCTTACTATATTTTTCTGGTTGGTCCGGTGGAGCAGTAAAATTCTGGGCCTACGCGGTGAATTAAGGTTTTGGACGGAATCAAGTTCAAGAGAGCAGGGCGCCGCTGACTTAGTTTTGCGGGCTTAGCAGTGATCCTGTCCGAATATCCGGGGTGAGGTTAGATGGTCACCAATAACCGGTTTATGTTGAGCTATAAATACTGGCTTAGGATAGCATACATCCTGGGAGTATAAGTCCTTCACTTCCATTTTTTTACAACGATTGAGTATCATGCGCTGTATTTTTTTGTTTTGGTGATCGACGGGATTTGGAGTTGTTTGACAGTAGTTATTTTTTTTGAGGAATTGGCACGTAGTGTATGCGAGATTTCGTAGCTTATATTTGGATGTCGCAGCCGACTCCTTAGGGTGAGTGGCATATGCAACGATGGACCGTGGCTGTGACGGACGCGACTAAATGTGTTAGTTGCTGGTGGTGGATTTGAGGCTGTTAAGGGTGGGAAAGTTCCAGAAGGCTTGATCTGGACGGCGAATCTGAAATAGAGGTACCCCCGGATTTTGCCTGGTTGACTATGCGTCGATAGGCTGCCAGATTGCGAGACAGGGACATGACTAGGTCGTCGTCGGGACGGAATTAGCCGGCAGGGGAGTGCAAGATTTTTTAGGTTCTGTTCTCATTTTTTAGCCCAAAAGCTTAGACCTGCTCATCTTCGTTGCTGTTATGCTTCTATGGCCAGAAGTTCGGCGTCGATTTTAGATTTTTTGGCTTGCGAGTTTGAAGCCGTAGTCATGGTCCGGGCTACTTGTTTTTTTGCTGGTCACAGAATGCGGCGATTTTTGTCTACTTTCGACAGAACGGGTAGTCTCGTTTGTATGGTCTGGGCAGCGCGAAGTGTATTCTGTATGGCCAACGATACAATTAATGGCGTGTACGGGTTGAATGATATTGGCGCTGGACCGCATGGTTTCAGTTATTTTATCCAAGAAATAGCCGTCTACTTAAAAAATAAGACTGGAGCTATTACGTATAAGAGGCCCTGATAGAGTACCTACCTGTTTTTATTCTATTTTTTTTTGTTTTTAAAAAAAAGTGGGTGGTCTTGCAATTAGCGCCTAAGCGGTTTAATGTACTGTCGTTCCGTTACTCTTGCGTTTAGGAGCTTACATGGCCGCTGCAGTTCTGATTGCCCCCACAATTCATACTATCCTAAAAAAGGAACGGCTGATTCCAGGCCAAACTAGCAAATTAGTCATTCATGCTCCGGCTATTGCAGCCGCGGCTAGACCTGGTAATTTTGTTATTCTGCGTGTCCGGGACAAGAGCGAGCGCATTCCACTTACCATAGCCGATGTAGACGCTACAGCTGGTTCTGTAACCATCGTTTATCTAGTTCTGGGCAAGACTACCGCCTTGCTCGAAGAGCTAGACGAAGGTGATGTTATACTGGATCTCTGCGGTCCACTGGGTAAACCTACCCATATCGAGAAGGTTGGCACTGTCGTTTGCGTGGGCGGCGGCACTGGCATTGCGGCCATGCATCATATCGCCAAAGGTCACCATCTAGCCGGTAACCACGTAGTATCCATTATCGGCGCCCGCTCCCACAGTTTACTTCTTTTCCACGCCGAGTTCAGTGCCTTCTGCTCTGAAGTCCTAGTGAGTACTGACGATGGCAGCTTCGGTCGTAAGGGTTTTGTTACCGAATTACTTAAGGAGTACCTGGAGGAGGACAAGACCGTAGCCGAGGTGGTGGGTGTTGGTCCTGTATCTATGATGGAGGCTGTGGCCCGCACTACCAAGCCCTTTAACATCAAGACTACGGTTAGTCTTAATTCCATCATGATAGATGGCGTTGGTATGTGCGGTGCCTGTCGCGTCACAGTGAATGGCCAGACTAAGTTTACCTGTGTGGATGGGCCCGAGTTTGACGGTCAGCTGGTTGATTTTGTCGAAATGCGTCAACGTCTGGCTGCCTTCAAGTCCCAGGAAGCTATTTCTTACGAGGAGTACAAAAGGCGCCATGGCCGATTATAGTTCTCCCTCCGGCCAGGTCCTGGCCGCACAGATTAATAAGAAGGTTAAGAGGTCTGTTTTACCCCGCACCACTATGCCTTACCAGTCGGTCGTGAAACGCATCAGCAATTTCGATGAGGTAGCTCTAGGCTATAACTTTGGAATGGCCATGACTGAGGCTAAGCGTTGTCTCCAGTGCAAGAACCCCCCCTGCAGAAAAGGTTGTCCTGTAGAGGTGCCGATCAAGGAATTCATCGGTTATTTGGCTCAAGGCGACGTGTCTGCTGCGTTTCGGGCTATTCGTCGTACCAATAGTCTTCCGGCTGTCTGTGGCCGTGTTTGCCCTCAAGAAAATCAGTGTGAAGGAGCCTGCGTACTTAAGGCAAAAGGCCAGTCCGTGTGTATTGGTCGTTTGGAACGTTTCGTAGCCGATGAGTTCACATCCCGCAATGCCTGTGAGGAGCTGACCGGTAAGTTTGAATGTCAGTCCATCGACCCAAAGCTTAAGGTGGCATGTATTGGGTCTGGCCCCTCCAGCCTCACTGTCGCTGGTTATCTCTCCGTCCGCGGTTTCAAAGTCACGGTTATCGAGGCCCTGCATGAATTAGGTGGGGTACTTGTTTATGGTATCCCTGAATTTCGTTTGCCCAAGGCTATCGTCAAGCGCGAGATCCGGGCCTTAGCTGAAAATCAGGTGGATCTACTTACTAATTGGGTAGGTGGTAAGACTATCACGGTCAGTCAGCTTTTCGACGCCAGCTATAAGGCTGTGTTTATCGGTGTTGGCGCTGGCCTGCCTAGGTTTCTCAATATACCAGGCGAGAATCTTATCGGTGTTTTTTCAGCCAACGAGTACCTGACCCGAGTGAACCTGGGCCGTGCTTATGCTTTTCCTAATTTTGACACGCCCATTATCCGTGGCAAAAAGGTAGCAGTATTTGGTGCTGGTAATGTGGCAATGGATGCCGCCCGTACTGCCCTGCGCTTAGGCGCTGATCATGTGTACATCATTTACCGTCGTACCCAGCAAGAGATGCCTGCCAGGACGGAAGAGCTCGAACATGCCCTCGAGGAGGGAGTGGAATTCCTCTGTCTGTGTAACCCCATTGCCTTTCATGGCGATGATAAAGGCTTTCTTATGAGCGTTTCTCTGCAACAAATGGAACTTGGTGAGCCTGACACTTCTGGCCGACGTGCTCCAGTTTGTATACCAAATCAAACCTGCGAGCTGGATATCGACCAGGCCATTGTAGCCGTGGGTGCCGGTCCCAACAAGGTACTCCTCGACGCCACCCATAACCTAAAGCTTAATAAATGCGGCTATATTGAGGTCAATCCAGCTACGGGTGAAACCTCTATTCCTGACGTCTTCGCAGGCGGCGATATCGTCACCGGTTCGGCTACGGTCATTATGGCTATGGGTGCTGGTCGTCGCGCGGCAAAAGAGATTGCTCGTCGTTTTAAGCCTGGCAGTGAACTTGACTAACGCTATTAAAACCGCGGCCGGATATATATAGCCGGCCGAGGACGAATGGGAACACCGTGACAACAGTCATTGCCATAGCCTAAAAGATATTAGCTTTTTTATTTTTTTGACTCAGAGGTATTTTTTTAGATTTCTTTATAATAAATCATCTCATTGTACTTATAGATTGTAAATTTATCACAGTCTTTGTAGTGGCTCTATTTTTTTATCTACATTTAACACGCTATTATATTAAATTTAACTTATTCTACGACAGTAATATTATGAGTATGGTGCAAATCATGTTTATCTATATTTATTGTACCTATATTCACAGTTAAGGTCATCTCTCCATAGATTTTCTGTATTTCAGCCGAGCATGTTGATAAAATTTACTTCGTCTCTATCCATAGTCATAAGTTTTATCTCACTTAAATTTGTCAATTTTTGTAATTTTCATGTCGTGTAGAGATTAAATTGTGTATTTTTTTTTGGTGCTGGCAGCCTCCCAAGGATTCCTTATTTATGGAGTAGTATAGAAAAAAATTTAAAGATGGAGTAGATGAGATGTAAGGGAGTCTTTTATTATGGAAAACTTCTTTATATCATTAATATTATATTTATTTTTGTGTTAGACGATATACTAAACGTAGTTAGCTGCGGGGAATGTATATCGGGTCATTTTTCCTTAAAAGAGTGAAGAGGCGATACGTGTGTATAATGGCGCTATGTCATCGTCTAAGGAGCAGAAGCTCAGACTAGCTAGGGGTTCTAGTTTGTTCTGGCCACTAAGAGGAGTATAAGTTTGATCTAGTAGTGTCTATTGCAGGACGGTGGTCCAGTGAAAGTCGCACTGAACGATAAATTTCTGTACGGGTGATCTTTTTGTCATGTAGCCCAGAGTCCTTAGAGTTTGATCGGTAGACTTATGAAGAGTAAGGCGAGGTTACCGTTTTTTTGCAGGAAGTTTATATCTGGTATTAGAAAGGATTTAATTAGGCCGTTAGTCTATCATCGCATGGCGCCAGAGATACTTTCAGGCCAACTAGTATGATGATCGACAAAAGTTTAAGGACAATAGGCCACGCTGGAATATGGGCCGTAGATGTAGAGATTCATGACAAAAAAATGGTGCCTAAAGGTCGCTGAGCATACCTAAGATGAAGAAGTTGTCTAGTATGAAGGGCCCACGTCGGTGTCGAGTAGACTAGCGGTATTTATATTCTTGACTACTACATACAAGAGCTTTATCGGTACTAGCGCTTTATGTGTTAACTATCAGCAGTCCGAGTATGACTAAAGGATCACGCCGTAGAGTATCAGTCGTACCGAATGCATAAATTATGGTGCCATGCGATTTTAAACAGTAAGATTAGAAGTAGCGTTTCGAAGATGGAGCTGGTAGAATATAATCTTGGCCCTGGTTAGGCAGTGAGTCAGTTGACCAGAACTAGAGCTACGCCACGGTCAAGTTGATTATTAGGTCCAGTAAGGGGGTGTAGCTGAGCGGGTGCATAATTATCCGAAAGCCAGCGCTCCATGATCACGTTCGAGAGTAGTATCGTGGCTAGGCATAATAAAGAAAAAATATTGTTGTATATTGGCCAACGATCGATTTAGTCAAAATTATTTATGGCCAAGAGGTAGATATAGCAGACGCTCAGGTGAATATCACACTGTAGGCGATTTTTTTAAAGAAGAATCGAGAATAATTTATTGTAGCCTAGAATAAAAATGGTATGGGCACTGCCTAGTGTTTATCATGTTGATTATGTTTTTTTGAGCAGCTAAACAAGGCTGAGTGATATTTTTTAAAAAAAACTGGAGAGGTCGTTCTAGATTTTTTTTCGGCATGTTCTGTTTGTCGACCACTGTACCGGATAGCAGATATTGGTTAGATCTATTGCGATGAGAGTATGATTTTGTTGGTCTTAATGTAATTTACAGTAATTCGCGAGGTATATAAAGCCTTTTAGACTATTTCGTATTGAAGCTTAAGCCTAGTTTTATTCGTTGGGTTTAACGGTCTAGCCGATGAAGAATTTATTTAAAACGAGGTGGTGTTCCTAGATCTATTTTAAGATTTTTTGATAGGAACATGTAGAATTAATTTGGCCGTAATGGTCACTCAGAAAGTGTAACTAGGCGATTAATATTGTGTGGATGTTGATTTATAAGACGGTGTCTAGTGCGATGGGTGCCGGTAATGTGTGATGAAGTTTGGAGACGGATGGAGGTTTTTTTGTTACGATGAACCATCAGGCTATTTAGTTTTATTAAACATGCTATTTTATGATAGTTTACGTAAAAAAAAGAACTAATTCTTCTTGAATTTTCTAAAGCTATATTATCCAGCTTGAGCGTTAAATGCATGAGGTTCAGAGTTTTACTTGACGGCTACTAGTCAAGTTCTCGTACTAGGCGTGAGCCGGCTTTGACTGACCAACTGTGTGCGCCGCGCCTCTAGCATTATGGTCGCTTTAGGTACTATTTAATCAATGGCTGTAGGCCGATTTATATTTTTAGATAGATCAGCGGCAGCTTTTTTATCCGACGGAGCGTTAGATTACCCGAGATACTAGCAGCCGTGGCGGATTATGTCTATCGGTGAGCAGAATTAATGCGGCGTCGGGCATATTTTCAGCATTTAATTAGCTTCTTGCTGTAGCACTGTCACTCGGAAACGATCGAATTTTATGATGTTTATGTTGATGATGTCCCTTATCTGTGTGTCGGCATGAATAACGTTTTGTTAGCTATGTCGTTAGTTCTCCCGATGTATATAGTTGATTATCTGCGGTAGTATTTCAGAGTAGGTTACTTGCTAGATATCGAGCACGTCTAATTTTTTAGCAGACAACGTGCAATAATTCTTCATAACGTATTCCGGTTTGTTGTTTGTAGCGCCGATACTTTTTACCTTCTGTCCAGTTGGACTAGAATGCCTGCCAGGGTTTGATATCGTGGTGGAAATAGATACAGGTGCTTGGTATCACGTAGGCTGGTATTAAAGGGAAAACGATGGGTATCTTATCGCGGGAGAGGTTGCTGGAAAAGAGAGGGCCCAAGTGTGGCTGGGGGCGAGATATACTGTAGCGTCGGTGCGGCCGGTGTGGCTATCTCTGGCTGGTAGATGTCAATAACTCCTAGCTCTCGCGAGGACAGCTGAGTGAAGACTTTGTAGTCCAATCCATCTTTATAGTTGTAGCGATAAAAGATCGTGACCTCAATTGAACGTCGTTTTGCCTCGTACAGATAGCTGCGTAAGTGGTTTAATTCAAGGCTGCGTAGGATGTCCCATGCCATAAATTCTTCATCCTCGGCGTAGAGTAGTATTATATTTTCGCTGAAATAATACCCCGTCAGTCTGGCCTTATGCTGATGCACGCCCGTTTGAAAGAGGATTTCCGTTTCTGGTTGGACCGCCAATGATGTCCCGGACGAGGAGGTCGCGAGAATGGGCCACGGAAACGGCGTCTGGACGACTGGAGAATTTAAGAGGGCAAAAGCTTGCATTTCTTGTGGGGTCTTTTCCGTAATACTCTTATTCATTTTAGTCTCCGGGGAAAGGTTTGCTGGTGGTTCTTGGGATTCATTACGGGCAGGAAGTGGAGTCGGTGCGTCATACTCGGGTGTCAGGGCTAGAGTTTTAAACCTTGGCACAGTTATGGCTGATTCGCTATCGGTCACGATATACGATTTTAAAAAATCTTTGGTCACCTGATTTAGGGTCGTCTTGGCCTCGTCCATGGTCGGGAAGGGGCCTATTTGGACCTTGTAGATCTGTTGGTCTTCAGTCTGCTCTTGCACAATACGTATCTTATGGTAACCTTTGGCTAATATCTTCTTGAAAAAGTTCTGGGCGTTAACCTGATTTTTGAAGGAGGCCACCTGCACCGAGAGCAGCATATCTTGAGTCGCGACTGACTCCGAGAACAATAATATCACCCATGCCGCAGTCAAGCCGCAGCATGTTGTTCTAAACCATCCAGGCTGCATATGTTGCTACCTTGTTATTAAAGATATTATGCCGGCCTTTAATATGATCAAAAAAAATTATAAATTTTCCACAGAACTGAATGCACTGCAACAACTAGGATTATACAAATCTTGCGCTGAAACTAATATGGCTGAGTATTTTAATGATCTGCTTTATAAAAATATTTTTTATTAATATTTACCCTAATCAAAAAAATTTCTAGACCATGAACAAACTTATCTTTCATATCGCTCCATGTCTCCACAAGATTTGTTCACATTGTTGCCGTGTGTGGGCTTTATATCGTTCCGGCCTCGACATTCTGGCTAGCTCAGGTCAATTTTATTTGGGCCGGCTTATATATTTTAGTTCGGTCATGTGCGTCATAATGCAATTCGAGACTGCTAATATTTTTTTTGCAGCCATCTATAAGATCTTACCGGTCCCTTAGGATATTATAGCAAATACCTCAGGTAAAAATAGTCCGTAGTGGTGAAACTGAATGAGCTAGTATCTAGTTTCTTGTCGGTCCTAGCATTACCATCGACTAGCGGCAAGCGTTATGATTGTTTCTAGGAGCACTATGCTGAGAGTTATGGTACGTCGTTGTCCATTAAGAATGTTGCTCCAAGACCCATATTTTGTAAAATATGCCGAACATAATGCATTGTTTGTGTCCTAGATCGTCCTCGATCTGGGCTACATATGACCTTCGGTCCCAATTGCTCCACTAATGCCGTTTTGGTCTTCTCTACCGGCATGTGCCATATTATCTGTTGCCGTCACTATATTGCGACTGAACGGTTATGTTCCATTACGCAATCACACTCTTTTCCCTTGCTGCCAGTTAATGCTTTGTTTTATCCTATCACCAAAATTTTATATATTTTATATTCAAGTTGGCAATTAAGGAGGGTGGATCGGTTACGTTAAGCTTATGGACAGTATATTTTTTGAGTTGTTCGGAAGCGTTAAGATATAAAATATTTAACTGGATTGCGGTGATATATTGCTGGTCGAAACATGAATCCATTTGTTGCATGATTGGGGTTAGCAATGCTTAGCGATACTGATGCTGTGCTCTTTGCCATAGTTACCATCTGGATGAGTAGCGTGCTAATGCTTTCGCTTGTGACTATTTGTCTCCGGAATCCGTTGTTAGATAAATATTACCGTTCATGTACAGTAAAAGGCTACACATATACTACGTTGAGTAGTCTCTGTTATTGGCAGGCCGACTAGTTTGGTGATTCAGCCGATGAGTATTATTACATCCTTCGGTACGCTATCGGCTAGGCTTTATATGATGCGCGTGGAAACTTACCGCCGACGCCAGTTGTCCGGTTAATCTCGTTCGTCATGGGAAAAAGTTTATAGGGCATATTTCCAGCGGTAGTGATCGGATTGCGACCGCGATGTTCTTGGACACTCGACCGGCTGTCATTAGCCTCTACGAGTAGTATGGCTACTATGTCAGCCGTTGTCGCGATGGCGGATGAGAACGATATCAGGTCGGTCGCTAGATATAGGCGTGCTGGTCTAAAAAAATCTGCTGTATGGAGTGAGGTTATTATGCAGGATGACCGTGGTTGTGGTTATGTTGGGATAGATTTAGGAAGGCCATGGTGGTGAGTTAGGCGTCGTTTTAAGAAGTTGAATGGGCTTGATGGTTATCTCCTTGCTGATTATCTACCGTGCTCGGCCCACAAGAGTAGCCTGGTCAGGTAGTAGTCAGCTCGAACTTTTTGATATAGCCTATCCGATACGTTATTTCTTCGTGAGTAGTACCGTCTTAAGATTCATGAAATATGTCCGAGTGACTCCATATTTTAGATAGTCCGGGATACTGGTATTAGTGATAATATTGCTGTCTAAAACGATCGTTTTCTATCTATTCAGATTTGGTAGACCGAAAAAATTTTTTCCTGGTCGTGATTTTTTGGCGCAAGATAAGTTTATGTGCGCGGGTTAGATTATAGCCATATGGTTGAGGATTGGGACTATTTATTTAGCTATAAAACGGGAAATCGTTCACGTCTTCAATTTTTTCAGTCTAATTCGGTTAACTTGACATAAAGACTTTGATACGCGAATTGGGGTTACGAGCTAGGCCTGACTAGAGCATCTGTTTTCTCAATCACTACCTTTAGTCCATAAATAATAATTTTTTTCGGTCAATGAGGTTAAACAGGTTAAAATTTTGGAAGATTATCCTCACTTACTTGTTTGAAGAAGCATAGAGTCCATTGGATTTGGCTGCTGATCTCCTTCTTATATATAAAAAAATATAGCCGGTATTAAGTTGTGATGAAGATGTAATGCAGCAGTGTTTTTTATCCTTGTTAGATGGGTCAACGAGTCCCACGGTCTCTCATTTTTGCGTATGTTGCTGATTCGGTTTAGGGCTAGGCGCATATTTAAAAAATTTAGCTAGGCCCCAATTTATAATATGGGGCTGGAGAGAGATGTGAGTATCATAGGTAGGATCTATAATGTTATCTTGCTACGTCTGATATATTTCAATACTTAATATTTTTTATAGTATTATTATTTTGCCACCTGTAACTTTGACGAATAAAAAATCTTCAAGACAGCAGTAAAAACGGCGTGGTTAGTGCGTAGTAGTATTTACGGAGGCAGTGTAATTCTTTGAGTTTTGATGACGTCTATGGTAAAGGCCAGGATTGTATATTTGAGCAGGATGGAACTTTGAATCAGTTCGGAATAGTCACTTAGGGAGACCGAGGCGTGATGGTGCGCGGATAGCTAAGGCATTGTTTATGCTCAGAGTTCAGGCGGCGTTGAGTCGTTTAGTTTATAGAGAGAGGATAACCCTGTATATTTTTATAGATTAATAGATATCAATAGCTGAGGAGAATTATTGTTCAGAATCAGTCCGGACAGAAAGCATAACTGGACCAGCAGATCGTTGAGATAGATCGAGCAGTATAAGTATGTGCCACTGTGGAAGACTAAAGATATAAGTCAGAACCCTGGCTTCAGATCAAGAGCCGTCCATAGACCTAGAGCACGGCAAAGGGCATGCTTAGGATCGGGAGGATTAGGCACATGTCCATTAACATTAGGCAAATGACTGTCTAGAGACGGATAGTATATAAGGCAAGGTGTCAGTTATGGCTGAGAGCTGAGAGTTTTGGGGATACATCTGAGATTATTTTTTTTGGCACTTGGCATATTATATTAAGGTCTACAAATAGGCTTCGTCCAGATAAACAGTGGGCGCGAAGTGTGTTTTGCTTTATGTTTTATTTCTTTTTGAGTTTTTTTACCATCAGAGACTATTCATTAGTTTTTTAGATTATTATTTAGTGTATTTAGTGATTTATATTAACATTACAAATACTAGCCGAAATTTTTCGGGGCGTGGTCTCGAAGATATTAGGATATTGGTTGGATTGACTTTAAGCATGTTTCAGGTGATGGGATAGGTCGGCGGAACCATAGAGCGCCACTTCCTGTAGTTTTTTTGATCAGTTCATTTAGTGGCTTTAGTAGTAATCGTGTCGCGTTGTAGGATGATATTTTTTTTGTTTGTGACCTGATAGCATGTGATGATGAGGCTAGTGATTTTAGTGCGTTAGGGTGTGACGTTTATACTCGAATCGACAAGATAATTCTTACCAGTAATATGGGCCATGGTAATGTTGTCCCAGTCTATTGGTGGCGCTTAATTTCGAAGCAAATTTTGATGATACTCTAGTTGACTGACTCAGCATTGAAGTCGGCGGGGTTACTTTACATATATACGAAGCCAAAGGGAAGTCGAAGTTGATGCCGCTGACGTGGATTTACTAACAATGAGCAGGGTCATAATTAGGAAGGTAACTAAGAGTAGTATACATTTGTATTGACCACATTTGAGGTTGCTTGCAGTGGTTAAATTGAGTATATGTTAAAAAAATAGACTAACGATGAGGTTATTCGACCGCTTTAATCGATCGACTAAGAATGTAACGTTGTCGATTATAGCAGAATACGGGTGAGCAGACAAAGATAGGCGGGGGGGGGGGTAAAAAAAGATAGGTAAGAGATAAGTTTAAACCCATAATTGAGGCGGTAAAAATCTATTAAATAAGATAGTATAGACATTAAGCTTGTCCCAGAATGTCTCTGCCCAATTTAAATCTAAAAAATAAACGTGATTAGTATATACATCAAGTATTAGATCATTAAGCACGAAAAATGTTTTTGGGAAGATATCAGCCTGATGAGGTGGTCAACTCCCCAAGTTTTAGTCTATCTTCAGTATTTTGTTTAAGGTTAATGTGCTGCCTAACTGGATATTTGGGTTAGGCGAGCCTCTCTTTGTTCCACTTTTTTTAATTAGGAAGCTGTGGGGGGGGGGGCTTTTTATACGTTTCTGAATGTCCTCCTATTATGAAGCTCGACTTGTTATTTTTTGGCGTAGCCTTAGTAACTTAATCCTGAAGTTGGAATACTAGTCCGTTCTCCTTAACGTCTACTACAAATCGCTGTCCTTCGGTTAGGTGACCGGAGACGATTTCTTGTGCTAAGGGTGTTTCTAGATATTGCTGCATATAGCGTTTGAGTGGCCGGGCGCCGTAAATAGGGTCATAGGCCGTCTCGACAATATGTATTTTGGCTGCGTCGGTGAGAACCACCATGATCTTGCGGTTGGCCACTCGTGACTGTAGGCCCTGTAGCTGCAGGTCGACGATAGCCTTGAGTTGTTCTAGGTGCAGAGGCCGAAAGAGCACAATTTCGTCTACACGATTTAAAAATTCCGGCCGAAAGTATCGGTTTAGCTCAGTAAGGACTACTTCGCGTACGCCGTTTTTGAAATTCCCTTCGGCAGTGATGCCTTCCATAATAAAGGGCGAGCCGATGTTGGAGGTCATTATAATGATGGTGTTTTTGAAGCTTATAGTGCGGCCATGGCTGTCAGTTAGCCGGCCGTCGTCAAGGATTTGCAGAAATATATTGAGTACTTCCGGGTGCGCTTTCTCAATTTCGTCAAATAGCACCACGCTGTAAGGTTTACGGCGCACCGCCTTAGTGAGCTGACCGCTTTCGTCATAGCCGATGTAGCCCGGAGGTGCCCCAATGAGTCTGGCCACAGTATGTTTCTCCATATATTCGCTCATATCTAACCTTATCATATTTTTTTCGGAGTCGAACATGGCTACGGCTATGGCCTTGCACAGCTCAGTTTTGCCTATACCTGTGGGACCCAGAAAAAGAAATGACCCTATGGGCCGGCGCGGGTCTTTTAGTCCTGAGCGCGCTCGTAGCACTGCGTCGGCCACCGCGGTCACGGCTTCGTCTTGGCCCACCACTTGCTTATGGAGTTGATCTGCCAACTTGAGTATTTTTTCCCGTTCACTTTCTAACAGACGCGAGACTGGGATACCGGTCCATCGAGCTACGATGTTAGCTACATCATCAGGGCCTACCTCCTCCTTGAGCAACTG
Source organism: Desulfovibrionales bacterium (assembly GCA_965112965.1). Classification (GTDB taxonomy): domain Bacteria; phylum Desulfobacterota; class Desulfovibrionia; order Desulfovibrionales; family Desulfovibrionaceae; genus CBCOTE01. The sequence goes on from CBCOTE010000022.1 coordinate 353,732, forward strand.
GCCGTCTTGTTTTTTAATGCTGGATTCAGTTAGTTTTTGCTTATAGGCTAGTAAGGTCGAGTACTTGAGCTCGGCTGCACGGTTGAGATTATAGGTTCGTTCGGCTTCTTCGATTTCTCGTCCAGTTCTTTCGATGGCCTCCTTGAGCATACGTACATCGTTGATGTTGTCCTTCTCCTTTTTCCATTGCATGGTTAGCTCGTTTTGTCTGGTCTTAAGATTGGCTAGTTCTTTTTCTAGCCGTTCTAGTCGTTCGCGGGAAGAGTAGTCGTTCTCCTGGCGTAGGGCTTCGCGTTCGATCTCCAGCTGCATAATTTTGCGGTTAAGTTTGTCGAGTTCAGTGGGCAGAGAGTCAATTTCAGTGCGGATCATGGCCCCGGCCTCATCTATGAGGTCGATGGCTTTATCCGGTAGCTGGCGGTCGTTAATGTAGCGGTGGGAAAGCACTGTAGCCTCTACCAGAGCTGAATCGCTGATGTGAACTCCATGGTGCACCTTGAAGCGCTCTTTGAGTCCGCGTAGGATGGAAATAGTGTCCTCCGTCCCGGGCTCTTCTACGAGTACGAGCTGAAAGCGGCGTTCTAAAGCTGGGTCTTTTTCTATGTATTTACGGTACTCGTCCATGGTGGTAGCGCCGATGCAGTGTAATTCGCCTCGGGCTAACATAGGCTTGAGCAGGTTGCTGGCGTCCATGGCGCCCTCGGTTTTGCCAGCCCCTATGATAGTGTGTAGCTCGTCTATGAACAGTATGACTTGGCCTTTAGATTTTTCTATTTCTTTGAGTACCGCCTTTAGACGCTCTTCAAACTCGCCGCGGTATTTGGCCCCGGCGATGAGGGCGCCCATGTCCAGGGCGTAGATGGTTTTGCCCTTGAGCCCTTCTGGTACGTCGCCTTTGAGTATGCGGTGGGCTAAGCCTTCCACGATGGCGGTCTTGCCTACCCCAGCTTCGCCGATCATAACTGGGTTATTTTTGGTACGGCGAGAAAGAATACAGATACAACGCCGGATCTCGGCGTTGCGGCCAATGACCGGGTCGAGTTTACCATATTGTGCTTCTTTCACTAGATCTCGGCCATATTTTTTGAGTGCCTCATAGATTTTTTCTGGGTTGGTTGAGGTCACCAGTTGGCTGCCGCGTACTTCGGTGAGTACGCCTAGGATCTTCTCGCCTGTGAAGCCAAATTGTCGAGCTAGTCGTCCGATAGGGGTAGATGGCGGTTCCTCCAGTAAGGCTAGGAGAAGATGTTCGACGCTTACATACTTGTCCTGCATGCGTTTGGCTTGGTCCTGGGCTTTGATAAGCACCTGAGAGAGACGTTGGGTAACTATAATTTGTCCGGGTTGGACGCCGGAACCACTAACTCGGGGTAATTTTTCTAGCTCGGTTTCTAGGGCGACGGCTAAGGCGGCCGGATCTGGGCCAGCCCGTTCGATTAATCGTGGTATCAGGCCCTCCTGTTGTCGAAGCATAGCCAGTAATAGGTGCTCTGCATCCACCTGTTGATGGCTGAGCCGGATGGTCGTCATTTGTGCTTCGGCCAGGGCTTCTTGAGATCTTTCGGTCAGCTTATTCAGGTCCATGCGAATCCTTGTCACTAAATATTATTAGTGGTTATGATACCTATCTAGGCACGATAGCTAGAAATAGCAGTAGATATGCCCAACTTGTGCAGTAGCGGTCGTCGTGGTGGAACGAGTAGTCTCCATACGAATTTTTGATTATCTCCACCTAGTCTAGATCTTAGTCTGGTTGGGTGTGTTAAAAGTCCATTACTTTGGTGAATGTGATCAGTTCTAAGCGCACCGGCGTCCTGCCTTCGTAGAGCTTGCTGTCGTGTTTGATACTTATGGTCTGTTTACTTTGGTCTTGCATCTGGAAATGCGTTATGATGAGTAGCCATGGATAATCTAATGGATAATCTATCTGTCCAGCCTGGCCTTCGGCATCTATTTTTTAAAAATCTCGCGCTTTGAAGGTCGAGGTTGCGGCTAGCTGCTCCCATAGTCGCTTCTCATTATTGTTTAGATGATGCTGAGAGACAATCATAAGCTGTATGAGCTGATCCCCGCGTCGGGGTTCTACCCCCAGTCCGAGTCCCGGTAACCGTAACTTGTGGCCGCTACTTACTCCGGCCGGTATGGTTAGCTCCACCTCTCCTTCTAGCGTGGGCACGCGTACGCGGACTCCTAGGGCTGCTTCCCATGACGTTAGTGGCAGGTCGAGCATTACGTGCTGGCCGTTTAGATAAAACCGATGATGCTTGAGGATGTGCACCTTGAGGAATAAGTCTCCCGCCGAATCACTAGATATGCCTGGATTGCCTTGGCCGGTTAATCGAATTTTTGTTTTGTCTTTTACCCCCTTTGGAATAGTCACCTGGAGTATCTTGACTCGGGGCATTTGTCCCTGGGTTTGCTCGGTAAGCGTGATAGCTTTGACCCCGCCGCAATAGGCCTCTTCCAAAGTTAAATTTAAAGATACCACGGCATCGTGTCCCCGTCGTGATCTGGGCTCAAACTGCTGCCTCCCGAATGTTATTCTATCCTGAGTATGTTGGAACCGTTTCTCATCGGCGTCGGCTATTGTGCCGCTTAAGAGTGTCTCAAAAAAATCGCTGAAGCCTGAGGTGTTGAATTTAGTTTGATTGCCTTTTAAATCGAATTGGATATTCTCAAATCCCGGCGGTGGCTGAAAATTTTGTCCATGCTGCCAGTTCGGGTCTAGCTGATCATAGAGTTTGCGTTTTTCTGGATCTTTAAGTATAATATAGGCCTCGTTTATTTCCTTAAAATTTTTTTCGGCTTGCTTATCTTTAGGATTTAAGTCTGGATGGTACTTCCGTGCTAGTTTTTTGAATGCCTTGGCAATTTCCTCTTGGCTGGCCAATTTGGATACCTTCAGGAGTTTATAATAATCTTTGTACGTAACGTTCATCGCTCTCTCGCTTGGCTTGCATTTAAAAATATTATATTAGTGAATAATATTACTACGTTAGATATTAAATAATTGACGAGCAGAAACTGAAGAAAGTCATGTTTTTTTGAAAAAAAATTCTTTCCTTTTTTTCTCTCACACTTTTAAACTAGCCGAGAACATGATGGGCACCTATATCAAGGAGAAGGTCTGGAGATGATGGAGAAGTCGACCTGATACTTTTCAGGGCGGACTATATGATGGTTTGTCTGTTTATGTGTGTCACAAGATATTTTAGGTATTACGGATAGTATAGTCTACGACGAAGCTTTTGGATAGAATGAGAGCTATCATGGATAAGTGTCCATATGAGGTCCGATAATCTTGACGATTACAAATAACCGATGAGAAAGGTGATAGGGCCATAACGTTTATGTTGGTCTAGTGCTTGATCACTACGAACATAGACTATTCCCTGTTGAATGTACTTATGTTAAAGTTGTTTATGTGGAGCTGGTAGCTGTATTTATATCTTAATCTTGCTGGATTGCTTGTTCTTATCGGCTATAACCTGACGTGCATAGAGTCTACTTGCATGAGCTAGCTGATATTTTGATATTGATGTCTTGCCTTAGGGTGTGCAAGTAACATGGTTTCGTCTTTGAAGATAATAATTACCTTATAAATAGCAATGACGTAGGCCGTCAACTTATTTAAGGTTCATTTGGATATATAGTGTGTAGGTCTGGTCGTTATAGATACCTATTTGGGCCGTACTGTGACAATGGAGATGAGTTTGGTAAGTGAGTCTTGGCATAGCTAGTGATGTTGTAGTATGGTATGGGATCGTAGCAGATCCAGATATAGATGACAGGTATATCCGAATTGACCTTGCAAATTTCAGCGGGCTCGTCATATTTTTTGTGTAAGGTATTTTTGGGTGTCGTTGGTCTGAATTTGGACATCGGTACCGGTGTCGTAGATATTATAATTCAAGTCGAATTAGATGATTACGGTCGTAGAGTAATGGGTGGGGTGGTAGCCAAGCTTATAGCCTTGATGCCGGCGATGGAGGGAGCTATTTTTACCAGAAGGTGGCCACGTATGAGGTCTTTGCTCCAGATAGGTTAGCTTGGGCCTTGGTGGTAAAAAAATGCTGTTCGGTATTTTGTTGATGGACAGCGCTTTTTATAGGCCATCATATATAAGAACGACAGGCTCAGCGTTAACTGATGATGATACATGATGTTGGATGAAAAGGCCAGCCACGGTTATCTTATCCTGGGGCCTTAAATGGCTATGACATAGTCGCTAGTGGGTTCGATAAGAGTCTCTTTTATTTCTGAAATGATGGTCTTGGCGTTAGGGAATAGGTTAGTTGTGGCTGGAAGTAATTGTTCTATCTCCGTCTGTGAGGCCTTCTTCGATAATATTTTAAGCATCTTGGCGTCGGATCACTTTGGCCGGACAGAGTTATCTCGTTCATTGATGATGACTATGATAATTTGGACTGCTGTGGGTGCGATGACTGCCCGGCTGGATATCACGGTGCATCCTGACTTTATAGCGATAATGAAAGCGGCTTTTATGAATTAACCAGGCTACAGACGCTATTATATTTTTGGAGTTAATTTAGACGTTGATCAATGTTATCTTGGGATTGCCCCGACATCTACACTTCGTCTACTATGAGTATTCAAGACCGCAAAGCATCACACCTCGGGTAAATCTCGTTCGGATATGGTAAAAGATCACACTGGCGGTTTCGATCTAATTTAGATGATGATATCCTGGATGGCTGTGACTATGTTACCGGGCTTAAACTTTTTTTAGGCCGGCTATACTGCTGTATGGATAAAAAAATGAGGAACTATATCTTGATTTCCGCAAGATATCCGGTAAATGGTAGGTCTATTTAGCCTTTTATTTGGTGGTTGGGCAGGCTAGATAAGGGAAGGGCAAGGGAGCCGGTACGATCCAGGCTAGTGGTGTTTGGCCTCGCTATTACGTATTAGCTTATTCCAGCTGTGCCGGGAAAAGATGGAGCGCATTGTGCCAGTTTTGCCACGAATAACCAAGGAGTGGGTGGTGGCCCCAAAGTCGTTGTATACCACACCTTGTAGAAAAATGCCGTCCGAGATACCTGTGGCCGCAAAGAATACGTTTTCGCTCTTGATTAAGGTGGCCTCGGTGAGAATTTCTTGAAGGTCCATTCCAGCTTCTATTATGGCCTGTTTTTCGGCTTCTGACTGCGGATCTAACCGGGCGAGCATACAGCCACCCATACCGCGTATGGCGCAGGCTGAGAGTACACCTTCTGGCGTACCTCCGGTGCCGAGCATCATGTCCACCTTACATAGTGGGTCTACAGTCATGAGAGAACCGTTGACGTCACCATCGGTGTGTAGCTGGCTCCGGGCACCAGCAGCTTGTATGGCTTCCACCAGATATTTGTGCCGTGGCTTGTCCAATACGAAGATAATTAGATCTTCAATATTTTTGCCTAGGGCTTTGGCCACACGTCGGATATTGTCAGCCACTGGCGCATCTAGGTCCACGGCATTTCTGGCCAGGTCCGGGACTACGAGTTTCTGCATATAATAGCTAGGTCCGGGGTTGTACATAGCTCCGGCCGGTGCGAGTCCTACCACTGAGATGGCGTTAGGCTGGCCGAAAGCGAGCAGGTTGGTTCCTTCCAATGGATCAACAGCTACTTCCATGGTCGGACCAGTGCCATTACCAACGGCCTCGCCGTTGAAGAGCATGGGTGCCTCATCCTTTGCGCCTTCACCAATAATGATCGTACCGATGATAGGTACCAAGTTGAAGGACAGGCGCATGGCGTTGACCGCGGCCTGGTCGCCGGCTTTTTTGTTGCCTCTACCGAACCAGCGGGATGAGGCTAGGGCTGCCGCTTCGGTCACGCGGACAATGTCTAGGCCAAGGTTTTGATCTGTAGTTGCCATAGAATACCTCCATGTAAGGTCTGGCCGCAGTTAGTCCGAGGCCGACGCGTCGGCTCCAGTGTCGAAAAGGGCAAGGCGTCGCAAATGACGGCCACCCTCAAAATTCTCGGCCAAGAAAGCGTCTAGGATGGCCGAGGCTTGGCCTGATCCCAGAATCTGTTCACCTAGGCAGAGTACATTAGCGTCGTTGTGTCGCCGGGCCATGCGGGCCAGATATTCGCTGGTAGCTAGTACTGCCCGGATGTGCGACAACCGGTTGGCGGCCATAGACATGCCCACTCCGCTGCCACACACAAGCACGGCTAGGCCATTGCATCCCAGGGCCACTCGACAGGCGTCGTGTGCGTAAGTGGGGTAGTCACAGTTGGCCGCGGAGTGAGTGCCGACATCCAAGATTTCGATGGATCGCCCTTGTAGGTGTTTTTTGAGGGCTTCCTTGAGGGAGAGGCCGGCATGGTCAGCACCAAAAATAATGTACTTGGTGGACATGGTGGTTTTATTCCAGGTAGAGTGCCTTGTCGACCGAGATACGGCCGGTACGTAACCCGAGGAGGTGCTGTGGGTTAATTTTGTAACATATGAACTTGAGTTCCAGAGGGTAACGGCAAGGTCAAGCTTATTTCGGGCCAGGATTTATTCCGGCGTTCTAAGGTCTTGAGGAACAATACGACCTGATCGGTCTTTCCATCTTTTTGTTCGCCTACTTTGCGGGACATAGTGATTTTCTTGGGCAGACGCAGTGGACCGGAGTTCTCCAACATGCCGTTGAAGGTGATGTGCCATGGGTATAGCCCAGGCTCGGTGAGGGCCAAGGGCTGTCCACTCGGATCTAGAGTGATGATGAAGGACGTATTCCGTCTGTATTTCCAGTTTATAGCGTCCTCCGGTCGGGAAACAATATACTCGAAGGCTGGCTGGCCGTCCATAGTGATTGATCGAGCTGAGGTATAGCCGGCTGGTGCTAAGTTTCGCCAGTCGCCGGTGATTAGCCGGGCTAGCTCAATGAGAGAGAAAGGCAGGGGCACGCCTAAGACGGCCATACCAGCCTGGCCGTCGTGGTGTAAGTAGGCCATTTGTTTTGTTGGTAGGTAGATGGTAAAGGCTTTCTGATCTTCGCGACAGTGGCTGATAGCTGCACCGATGCTGGTCTGCAAATCCAGACGGACCGCTACAGCGGTAGTCAGTCTGTTGAGGTTGCCCCATAGCCGGGCTACGACACGGTTGGAGCCTTTAGGGCTAGAGTAATTGAGCGTCGCGGTGCAGCTAAAGCTTTTCGGACTGGACTGCTCGGCGATATAAGTGGTGCGGAAGGCTTCCCAGGTTGACGCAGCGGAGTTCTGGCTGTGGTCGATAGCTTTAACGCTGGCACAGCCTGAATTTAGTATGGTTAGACAGAGCGCCAGGCAGGGGCCCATTATGGAGCGGGTCATTAGTGGGGCGCCTTAACGGACCGGGAATTGTTCATGGTTGGACCAGTTTGCCGCGGATACGCTTGGTATCGGTATTTATAGACTTGAGTTTTAAGGCTCTACGCCAAGCCTTGGCTGCCTTGCCGGGGTGGCCTACAGCGCGGGCGATGTCGCCGTAGTGTTCCCAGATTGTCGGATCGTTGTTGGCCTGATCTACGGCCTTGCATATTTCCTCCCAGGCTTTAGTCATTTCTCCGCGCTGGAACAGCACCCAGGCCAAGGAATCACGGATGTAGCCGTTTTCGGGCTTGAGTTTATGAGCTTTGGTTATTAGCGTAAAGGCTCGTTCTAGATCCTTGCCTAAGATGGCCAAGGTGTAGCCGACGAAGTTGAGAGCCTCGGCGTGTTCTGGATCTAAGGCGATAATGCATTCCATTAAAGCCAGGGCGGCCTCGAATTGCTTGACATTCTCATAAAGTGTCCCCAGTTCGAACATAATCTCGGGATCGTCATTCCAAATATCTAAGGCGTTCTTGAGTACGAATATCGCTTTTTCCAGATCCTTACGGTCCTTGTAGACTTTTGCCTCCAGGATCCAATATTCCTTATGCTCCAGATACTTTTCACGGGCAGTTCGGGCCAGTTCTAGGGCTTTATCTGACTTGCCGTCTTCTAAGAGCAGTTGGATGCGTAGCTGCAGGGCATGTTTATATAAGTGATTTTCTTCTGGGATATTTTTCAGTAATTTAGCCGATGCGGTCAAGTTCTTGCGGTCTTCGTAGGCGATAATTGCAAGGAAGAAGTAGAGTTCAGGTTGTTCTTTTTTCTCTAATAATGATTTTAGATAGCGTGAGGCCTGGTTGTAAAGACCACGCTCGATGAGGGCTGTAGCTACTGCCGTGATGAAGCTTGGTTCTGTGGGGCCATGACTGGCCAGTTTTAAGGCCTTGGTCGTATTTCGCAGTTTGAGGTTGACCTCTATGAATCGAAATAGTAGCTCCGCGTTTGAATTGTCGAGTTTTATGAGCTTTTGATAGGTACGTTCGGCGTTAGTATAGTCCTTGCTGATCTCATAGACGGAAGTTAGCTCCATCCAGGCCTCTATGAATTTTGGGTCGGTCTTAATAGCGCGCCGTAGAAACACTACAGCCTCGGCGAGTTTATTCAGCCCGGCCTTGGCCTTGGCTATGAGCACTAAAGTGTGCGGCTTATGTTCCGTAGTCGGTAAGGACGCTAGCAAAGCCAGAGCTTTGTCGTAGAGCTTGTGCTTAATGTACACAGCAGCCAGGTCCTGGTAGGTCTGGTAGTCATGGGCGTGACTAGCGAGGTACTCTTCCAGCAAGGCGATAGCTTTTAGCAGGTCCTTGTTTGCCAGGTGCACCTGGGCCAGTAACAGGAGGAGCTCGCTTTCTTTAGGGTACCTGGCGAGGCCGGATTGGAGGATTTCCTGGGCCGGCTCTAGACGGCCGGCCTGCCAATAGTAGTTAGCAGCTTCGACGTAGAATTCTGGCCCGGGATTTTGGGCCAGTATCTCCTTAATGGTTAGGTCGGCGATGTTGACATTGCGGCTGCGTATAGCTTCCTCCAACACTAGGAAGAAATAGGACGACTGAGCCTCAGTACTGAGTTTCCAGGTTACGGTCGGAGTCTGATTCCGGCCATTGACGCAAGCAGCGCCGGTTATAACCAGAGCCATGAGCACCAGGATTAGGGCCAGAGGTAGACTTCGGTCGGGGAGAAGGCTGGTCAGCCAGTCTAAGTTGGGGGATTCATTCCTGTTACAGGATCCAGTCCTTGGAGAAGTCATTGATCTCTCGGCTGAAATGGTTGCGGATTTTTTGCAAAAGTCGGGTTTCCAGCTGACGAACCCGTTCGCGAGTAATATTGTATGCCTCGCCGATCTCTCGCAGGGTAGCTGGCTGGTCGGATAAGAGTCGGCGTTCCAGTATATCTAACTCTTTGTCTGACAGTGAAGCCATGATTTTGCTCAACTGCTCTTGCAAAGCGCGTGAGATCTCTTTTTGGGCCACGGATCTCTCGATGTTTGGGGTAAGTGCTGGCAGTAAGTCTAGCCGGGTAGTGTTAGAATTGTCGGAAATGGCGATGTCCAGAGACAGATCGTGACTGCCTAGACGCTGGTCCATTTCATCAATTTCTTCGACACTGACTTTGAGGTTCCCAGAGAGGGTGGCTATATCGGCTTCAAAGCCTAAAGATTGCAGCCGTCGTCGTTCTTTATTTAAGTTATAGAATAGCTTGCGTTGCGTCTGGGTGGTCCCGATTTTGACCATTCGCCAGTTGTCTATAATGAACTTGAGAATATAGGCCTTGATCCAGAAGGTAGCGTAGTAAGAGAACTTGATGCCTCGCTCTGGATCGAATTTTTGCACGGCGCGCATGAGGCCCATGTTGCCTTCTTGGATGAGGTCTAGAATATTTTGCATCCAGCGTTGCTGGAATTCCATGGCGATTTTGACTACTAGCCGCAGGTGCGAAGTTACTAGGCGGTATGCGGCATAGTCGTCTTGGTGATCACGCACCCGGCGGGCAAAGTCTAGTTCTTCCTCGGGATTAAGCAGCGGAAAGGCCCCAATCTTCCTGAGATAGACGCGTAAGGGGTCCTGTATCGCGATTTGTCCCTTGGCAAGTATCAAAGGTACGGGTAGGGAAGTACTGGTTTTCTGTTGGCAAGAGTGCTTATCTGAGCGGCTCAAATGGGGCGCGTCAGACAGTGTAAAAAGATTGTCCTGAAGCGTATTTAGTGTCTCGGAGGTATGATTTAAAACGACTTGCCTGTCGGTTTCGGCTAGGCCGTCCGGACATTCAGTTTCGGCCAGATCACTGACGTCAATCAGCTTGGTCGGATTATTGATGTGGGCCTTGTGGATAGGGACGGCTGCATCAAGTAGGCCAGATGCAACAGAGGTAGCCGTTAGATCGGTCTGAGAGTGAGAAGTGGCGTGGTGCTTCATAGCGGATAGTTTCGGTGGGGGTACTGACAGGACTGGTGCCACGGTCCGTTCGGCGTGCCGGGCTGTTATCAGTTTGTCAAGGTAGACAGTATAGAATTTTTGTTTGTTCTTC
>CBCOTE010000023.1:0-260777 GCA_965112965.1 Desulfovibrionales bacterium
GATCCAACCCATAGATATTAAAAAAAGCAAAATATTCTAAGTAAACTAAGTAAAAATGTTGTATATTGTCCTGACTATTATCAGTCCCATGGTTATTTTTTAGTCTGGAATTCTTACATGGATCTCGATCTTTCAACTATCCCCCTTGGTTCCGGTGTTTACCTCTTCAAGGATGCCCAAGATCGCATTCTATATGTGGGCAAGGCTCGTCGGTTGCGTCGGAGATTGGCATCCTACTTCCGGTCCAATAATTTTCTTCTGACCCCTAAGGCCCAAGCCATGCTCCGGTTAGCCAGACGTGTAGATATACTATGCACGGCTACGGAAAAGGAGGCTCTGCTTCTCGAGGCTAGTTTAATTAAGAAACACCGGCCGCGCTACAACATCGTACTGCGGGACGACAAACAGTATATACTTTTCAGGCTCGATAAGACTGCGGTCTGGCCACGGCTGACTTTAACCAGGCGTGTGGTCCGCGATGGCTCAATTTATTATGGCCCTTTTACTTCGGCTGGCGCTGCCCGGGATACCTGGAAGGCCATCCATCACGTTTTTTCCCTGCGTCGCTGTAGTGACCGTATATTCGTCAACCGGGTGCGGCCCTGTCTATACCACGGTTTAAGTTTATGTCCGGCCCCATGCGTGTTACCAGTGGATCCCCAGGATTATGGTCGATTGGTGCGTCGGGTAGAGCTACTACTTTCCGGCCGGTCAGGGGAGCTGGTGCGGGCCATTACGGTCGATATGGAGGCTGCGGCTGAGGCCTTAGAGTTTGAGCGTGCCGCTCGACTTCGTGATCAAATTCGGGCCATACAGTGTACCGTGGAACAGCAGGCAGTTATATTGCCTGGGTCTGGGGACCTTGATGTGGCCGCCGTAGCCGAGGCCGACGGAGGCCTGGGTTTAGGATTGCTCTTTGTGCGTCAAGGTAGACTTCTAGATAAGAGAACCTTTTTTTGGCCTGGGTTTACTTTGGAAGCTGGTCCTGAGGCACTTTTTGGTTTTTTAGCCCAGTTCTATGGCTCTGGACGGTTTATTCCACCACGTATCCTGGTACCATGGGATTTCCGCCGGCTGGCTGCGGCAGCCGAGCGGGCTGAGAAACTCTTTGGAGTTGCTTTGTCTGATCCTACCTTAGGAGGACTACCGTCTACAGATAGGGATTTACCTGTCAGGGTGTTCCAAGCCGAAGGAACATTTTCTTCGGGTGAGTTTGTGTCTGACCATATGTTTGAAATAAGTGATCTTGTTTTGGCTGAACTTGACCCTTCGGTTTTGGCTGAGGCCTTGGTTGACCGGGCTGGCCATGACGTTCATATTGCGATGCCGGTTAGTGGGGCGGAGAAGCGGCTAATTGCCTTGGCCCGTGCTAATGCACGGGAGGCGGCTAAGGCCTATAGACAGCCGTGTATTCTGACGATTTTGGCTGATCGCCTGGGATTATCCGTCCTGCCCAGCCGTATTGAGGCCGTAGATGTGGCTCACCATCGGGGTCAGGCCACTCGGGCGGCAATGGTAGTTTTCGAGAATGGCCGCCCAGCTCGGGACCAGTACCGACAATACGTATTCCTTGAGACTAGAGGTGGGATTCCGGATAAGGACGGGGAAATAGTTGGAGAGGTGGTCCAGAATATTAGAGATATCTCAGTCATGAGTCAGGTTGTGGCTAACGATTCAGCCAGTATAACCTTAGATGGCATTGACGTCGGTTTGGCTCGCGGGGATGACTGCGCTGTTCTAGCAGCTTGGACCAGGCGTCGTCTGGCCGCCGGGCCACCCTGGCCAGATCTATTGCTCATCGATGGTGGCAAAGGGCAACTTATGGCTGTAAAACGGGTACTTTTAGCGGCTACAGGCCGGCTAGGGACTGGCCGGGAAGACGTCGGCAGGGTGGGTGGGGGTATAGAATCGGTAACGGCTATTCCACTAGCCGCTATAGCCAAAGATCCCAGATCCAGCCATGGGCATTCACGACACGACCGCATCTTTTTGCCTGGTAGTAAGAATCCCCTTAATTTAGCCCCTGGCTCGCCTGAGCTACTGTTTTTACAGCAGATTCGTGACACTGCGCACGCCTTTGTCGTAGGCGGGCACCGTCAGTCAAGACGCAAGGCGTTGATAACCGGGGAATTGCAAGGGGTACCAGGCGTGGGGCCAAAAATAGCGCTACGGCTCTGGGGTCATTTTTCTTCTCTGGAGGCTATGGCTATGGCTACAGCCGAAGAATTGGCGGCTATTCCAGGCATCGGACTGGCTCGCAGCCGGATTCTGGCCGTGGCTCTGCGATTGCTGACTGGATCGGCTGACTACAAGCGGCGGGACGCGACAGCGGGAAAAGTCTAGAAATTTGGCCTAGAGATAAATAACGGTCCGACAGTGTAAGGCTCGGGGCCGGCTAGTGGAGTGTCCACAGTATTTCCGGCTTCGAGGACTATTTTTTTATCCGGCCTCTATGTCCTTAATTTATATATACAGGCCGTGAGTACCTCATAACTTTTTTGTCCTGATGGTGTCGGTGGCTTTGATCCAGTGTTGGTATTCGCACAGTCAGAGATCTTTGGTGTCCACAGCCAGCGGAGGTAGGGATGAGTGAGAATACTATGATGACGGCTAGGACTATAGCCTTTGGTAAGTCAGATAAGTGTGCGATAATCTGAATGCATAGACGACAAACAATATTTAGCGTAGCTGAGTTTTATTTTGTAGGCTAAATGCCAGAGGCCACATAGTTACGGCCATGTAAGGTTTCGGATATTGCCTGGAGTGGCTGGCCATTGTGCAAGAATTTTGTTCACGTCTTAGATTATATTTTATATAATGCATTATGATTATAGCACCATATAACGGCCCGTTGTTGTTTGTTTATATCCAGCTGTTCCTTGACTTGGTGCGCGGCCATAACATGGCTGGCCATGATGTGTACAGTGTTGATCGTGCCCAATAGATCAATTCTACTGTTCATAATACTTTCGACGTTGAAGTATTCTACGTCAATAAGGCATGAACTAGCAGGTGCCGATGACGCGTAAATTGATAAAGAAATGGCAAGGGGATTTTCTCAAAATGTCGGGCATAGATAAGAATGGCTTTGGATTCGGCAAAGGCCAGATTTTTTTAGTGTGCTGTTATATCAGGCTAATTATTCAGCCGCGGGCATCTTATAGATAAATACGCCTAAAGTTAAGGTCCCGGCTATTTTGGCAAGGAAGAGCGGGGATATCCTGGTCGTCCAAGTAGATTTCATGCGATTCTCCACGGCTAGCAGCTTGACTACTGGTCCGGTTGATATGCACCAGTACCGTTTTATGGCCGTAAGGGGTAGGTGATATTTATTATTGATGAAAGTTTTATCTTTAGCTAGCCACTCTGAGATCAAAGCTGAAACGAATATAGACCATTAGTTAGCTAGATAATCTTGGATAGGTGTAATGTGGATGGGCGCATCGTTTTGGATTATGGACTGGTCAGGAATATGACATTTAAGCTTGATATCGCTGGACTAGATTACGCTATAGGTCTATCAAGTTTTAAAGGCGACCTTTGTGTGTAAGATCTCACAAAGGTCGCCGGGATTGGCTTAGACAGGTAACCTAGAGTTTGGAGTCAGGCTTTGATGCGTTGGAGCAGGAGCGAGTTGTATTTTTTTTTATGCGCAGTAATAATATTTGTATTCATGATCCCGAGATCGAAAGCCATTTTAGTCCGTCCGAAGACGATTCAGAGCTTAATTTTTGGCAGATATTAGATCGCCAGACATTCGATAGGTGACTGCCAGCTGACGATAAGGTTTGTGCTGGCAGTTAGGCATAGGCGAAAGGTGTCTAGCAGCCAGGGCAAGCTAGTAGATCAGAATGAAGAGTCTGGTAGGTCGTATTAAAGGTTCGGGGTGGACGGTGACCGCATGGGGTATCCAATTTTTAGTTAGCGTTGTTGTGTGGTGGAGAGCAAGACTCTAGTTTTTCGGCCCAGGTTATTTGTATGGCCTGGATGTAGTAGTTTATTATATTTCTTCAGTAATTTTTCCTTAAGGAAAGCTGCTATCGTTTATAATCAGCCAACGTCTTTTCATCCTTTCCAAGGTTGTATGACAATTAGTCTTGGCGACATATTTACCGATTTAGATGGCCAGAAGCTAGTTCCATTTGGCATAGCTTTAAGTTAGAAAAGACTAACGTATACGCGAACTCGGACGACAAGGAAGATAGATAACGCACGGCCCTTCTTCGGGCATGTGTTGCGTAGCCTTTTCTTAGAGTTGAGTCACGGTTTGTGGCAGCATAGTGAGACGGTAAAATTTGGAGCGATCTGAATAGTCGATCTTTTTTTTGTTCGTCTGCTGGCTATGGAGCCAGAGAACAGAGCGAACTGGGGTCGTGTAGCTAACGTTATTTTTTTGTGGCGGTATTCTGGTTTCGATCTAGAACATAAACAAGAGGAGTGACCCTTGGATTGGAAACCGATCCCTGGCGGTGAGGAGTATTATATCTGTAAACAAGGCCTGGTTATTCGAGGCAAACACCTGGGCAACGGCAACCCTAATTTAGATAAGGCTATAAAGCCTTCTGTCCAAGGTAAGCACTGTTATGTGCGTATACGTCGGCAGGGCAAGGAGAAAAAAATTCAGCTTTATAAAGTGCTGCTCGACCTGTACCCTGATCTTTTTGAGTCCGAGGTAGTCGTGGAAACTCTCAAGGGCCCTTGGTCGCTGACGCAGGAAATGCAGGGCGGCCGACTGGCTACGTCTGACGTCCAGCGGATTGAACGTCAGGAGCACTCTCAAGTTTGTCCAGTCAGGACGACCATAGAGCCCGATGCTGCAGCTCGTCTGGTTAAGATTCCAGCGGCCGGATATATCGAGACGGAAAGTGATGGCTACGATGGTGGCTGTAAGCGTTGTCTTACTTGCGATGTGAAAAAGAATTTAAAGGAATTTTCACTAAAGCAGGATATATGTAACGATTGTTTTCTAGATCGGGAGGAGTTGCTTAAGGAAATCGTGAATAAGCGACTTAAGTTGCTCAGACGCCCAGGATAATTTGCTAAATACTGGTTCTGAGAAGGCTAAGGTGCTCTAGTTTGTCACCTTTGACCTCTCATGGAGATGGTCGTAAGGTTCTATTATATTTTTTTTGGAAAGAAACTAGTAGCTAGTTTGGCGTGAAGAGGAATCCGCAGCAATATGGTAGATGATAGGAATACAAAAAAAGGTAATAAAATATGACCGCATGAAAGGTTATTGTACCTCAGCCGGACTGTACTCGCCTTATCCTCTGTAGGTGCTACAAGCTGGTCCAGTCTGCCGTAGATCCGGATAAGTAATATCTAATTTTCTTCCGGATACTACCCCGGACAGTAAGCCGTCTGGTGGGTTAGGCTATTATAAAAAAAAGCAGATAGATACAGGTTTATTGCTGTGCACGCTGGGCCTTGCGGTGCTGGATTTTATTAGAGTTAATAGCAGGTCAACAACTGTTAGCTGTAGGACGAATTGACTTTTTTGTCGACAGATATATTGTAACCAAGATTTGGTAGAAGATAAAAGTACAACTTTCACAAACAGAGGTTCATTGGGGACTGCGCTATGCTACTATTCGTCGTGGTATTCGTATGCTGGAGTCGACTTAAGTGCGGCTCTAGCCATATCTATGACCGGCAGGATTGAGATAATGATTAACGTTTAGTGTGTGTTTTGAATGGGGGATTTTATTTTAGCCGAGTATAATTGGGGTTAGGTATTGTTTAATGCATGCACCTGATACAGCAAAATATACTATATATTTTTCTGTAAGATTAAATATTTAAATATTTTTTCTGGCATCGACTATTCAGTCGATTATTTTTTTTCTGGCGGGAGCGGCAGATGATCCTTGTTGGATGCTAGCCGAAATTCATAATGGCTATACTGTTTGGTATATGCAGGTCTATATCCGGATATGTATCGGCCAAAATTTAAGAGTTTATGCGCTATGACTTTCTTAAGTATGGTAATAGGCTATTTCTATTCTTAATGGTTGGCTAAGTTGTGTTTTTTATGGCGCCCATGGCGATATCATTCTCATGTTAGCAGCGGTGTTGCTGATGCTGGAATCCCTAGGATTCGGCCATAAGTGTTACAATATTGTATATTGGTGTTTGGCCACAAGTCAACGGTGAATAATTATGGATCGGTTGGTGACTGCGAGCGTTTTGGTTTGTTTGTTCGAGGTCAGTCGTTTGTTTTTTTGTATAGATAGCCTTAATTGGCTGACACATCCCAGGCTGTTTTATTGTCCTGTCCGGATGCTGTACTCTATCCACAAAAAAATATTTTTCGTCTGGGGCTAGTAAAAAAATGAAGAACTGGTCAACTCGGTGTAATCATGTGCCTCAGGCCAAGTACAAAATTATTTATAGAGGAATTATCTATGGATTTTATTAGGGTCAAATAAAGTCTGTTCGTCGTAGCCTCGATCAAATGATGCCCGGTGGAGTCGTGTGGCTTGGAGTAGAATAGAAACGTAGCTATGTTGTATATACTAATGAACAAGAATTTTTTCATCGTAGATCTCGCGGTTTTGAGTGCATTTCCAGTGCTGGCCTGCGCACTATTATACACGTTGCTATAAGGTTGTGCATCCTCCACGGTAGTATTTTTTTATATAATCTTTTCTGATATTGCCGTAAAAATATTTAATACAAATGAGTTTGCTAGTATGTTTCTCGTTTTTTGAAACCATAGAGTAGGTTCTAACCATAGACCTAGTATCTATGGGGTGGGGTTCCTCTTATTTTTCCTGCCGAAACCTTCGGAGGATTTCTCTGTAGTAAGTCTGTATCTATCTACCTTGATTACGGTAATTGTGCTTATTTTGTTTTTAGGTCTCATTCATTAGCGATCAGCCGAGGCTGATCTATTTTAGGAGTTCGTGGTCGACCGTTTCCTTATCCATATCTTTGCCGATTAAGAGCGCTTAAATTTGATTTTTTGCCTACACTGTTCAGTATATCTGAGTCGCCTCTGGCTAAATGCGATCAAAAGGGAACGATAGCATATTTTTAGTTAAAGAAAATACCAGACTAGCATACTGCGAACGCTAGGATGATCGCTCCGTGTTAACATTGCGTTTCAATATTATTTATGGATAGTTAAATGGTTTGATAGATATGGAGTCTCGATCAAGTGTCGCTCCGGTTGCCAGTAAGGCCTGGCGTGGGGTTTTGTGTGCTCGCTGCTAGCCGAGGACAAGTGACGATCTGTATGAGATTCCGGCTGAAAATTATTTGTACCCTGCGATTTTAGGACATCTTGGAGGCCACCAGAGTTTAGCGAGCACTGCCTCTTGCATAACCGGAAGTCCGTAGTAGCACTAAGCCTCGGATTGATTAATACTGTGTCAGCACTCTGGCAGAGATCTGACTGTGTCTTTAAGTCGACCCTTTAGCACATCCCGATATTTACATTGTGCTGGTCTATCTTAGACTTCTCTAATCCAGCTTTTTTTGAATTGGTTTGCAGTTTAGCATATGCAATACCAGGAGGAACAGGACCACAGGCAAGTTTATTAATTTGGCTGTGTCAAAGGCATTTAGCCTAGGTCCAAACGGCTAATGTAAGTTTGTGGGAATGGCCTCCGGTTTTAGACATTTATCCTTGGGTCATGGCTGCAGCAGGCTTAAAAAAGAAAATGGTTCTTTTCCATCGATATGTATAACTGTTTGTCATACAACGCTTCGGCATATAAGATCGTATAGGGGATTTTAGCAGACTACCAAGGTATTCATGGTCAAGACCTGCAGCTACCAGTCTGCCTGGTCTTCAGGTCTTGATCTTCAGACACAAAGAAGGCTCTTTGGTTGTTCTATTCAAGGTAAAAGATATGATTGACTAACCTGAAGACATCCACAGTATATAGCATAGCGAACTAGTTAATTTAGCCTGGACTAATTTCGTCTCGGTTTCAGTCTGATGACTTGGCTAAAAAAAATGACATTGTATTCGGATTCTCGGTTAAAGTGCGTACTGCGATGAAGGACATCTACCGTGGTTGTTATTATCGGCATTATTAGCGTCATAGTAGAACTGGGCCGGTAAAGGCCGTTGCTAGGAACAGTCACAATAAAATAGGCCGTGTAAGACTAGTCCGTCAGGCTCTTATTTGGAAGTTGGGTATAGGTTAATCAAAGTGGATCAGTCTGTAGGCCAGAATATGTGAGTTTATAAGCCAAAAAAAGAATTGTCGTAGCCGCGTTCCGAGCATAGATAGGCCGCTTACGGTCCGGAAAGTCGAAAAGGGTAATTTTGTTATAGGACTAGCTCCTGGGGCGCCAGACATGTGAAGCGTTCTTTATAACAGAAGCTATCCCTCTAGCGTACGGAGTATTATGATACGCACATGAACTATATAGATTATCATGAGGTCACGGCGACTATAGTTAAATCTTTTGTGCTAGCGCAGCAGCTGATCTAGGTAAAAAAATATCTTATATGTATATTAGTTGTTAAGCTCAAGTTATTAAAATTAGCAGTATTGGCCCCCTATAGGAAGAGGAGTTAGCAATAGATTCACGGACATAGTGCAGCGGACATCGATTAAGTTTAGCCCAATTGTCTACGTGATGACGGTCCGTTTTCTCTTTCCATCAGTCAGGTACCAGAAGCGGCCAAGTATCGAGAACAATCTACCGTGGTGATTATCGGCTACCACCACTAGGTCGTTTTTAGTTGGGCTTTTTTTTGGATTTGTGGGAAGTCTGGAGTTCGACAATGGCCATCTGCTCAGTATCATTAATGCGGGCATCTGGCCCATATCGTTGTTACAATGTTTTTTATTCCTCCAGTGTGCATAGCGAGAAGTGGACGAGGATATATTGGTATTTTGGTAGTGAGTGTAGTGTTTTTTATGAGCGCTGTGATATCGTCGGCTGTCTCCGAGACTGTCAGCAGGGGCAGGTCTGGTATTAGGGGGGGGCCGATACGCAGTCAAGAAATTCTTTTCCTGGTATGTATATTATATTTCTTTCTCGAGCGGTCAGGGCAGCTGTTGCAGTTATTCAAATTTCGGGGCGCTTGGATTTTTATCGGCAGTGATTCTGCACTGGTAAAAAAAATGATATAAGTGCCTTCGTTTTCTACAATATCTTCATGACAAATTTTACCGAACTTATACGTCTTTCTGGTAGTTAGATTAGTGATAAAAAATATAGCAGCTCTGGCCTGAACATCAATATCTAATGGACCAGGGCTACGCTAATTGCCAGAGATATAATCTGGTCGGTGATGATTAATTTGAAGATTTTTTGATACAGCGACAAAACGGAAGAAATTATTCGCGGGCGAGACTAAGGCTATGTCAAGTTCTTTTTTTAGCTGGTGGGAGAGATATCGGCAATGCTACTAGGAGCATTCCATTGTTCTTAAAAAAAATGATATATTTTATTGCGGCTATAGGGTGGGTAAGGTTTCATCTGGCTGAATATTGTTTCCCTGTGTATTTACGTGCTGCAATAGCCAAAGTCAAAAAATACTGTTCCGGATAGATTAGTGTCTACATACATATGACCACTGTGTTTTTTTGGCGATATCGTGCATAACGAATAATTTCATGCCAAAGTCTTTGTCATGTTTATTGATAGTAAGGCAAGGTCTAAGATTTTGTCTATGGTGTTTAGGTCTATGCCCTATCGTCGATTACGGTCAGTATCATATAATTTGTGTCGTGGTAATACTGGTGTTCCTCGGCATCTGGTAGTTAGTTACAATTAGCCAGGAAGGGAATAATCAATTGGTCATTCTGGTTACACATGGTGTGTAGGGTATTGGTGTACAGGTTTTAAGTGCATGGCGGATCTGCTCTTGTGTAAAAAATGTAATTTTTGATATTTTCTATGGAAGTGCATATTTTGATGGACGGTGATTGGGTGGCCGAGAGTATATTGACGTTTTTTTTAATAAGCGCGTCTAGGCGTAAAACGGTTTTTTTATTTAGCTAAGTATAAGAAGACCGGAGTCTGCCGGATTAGGTCCGGACCTCTGAGGTTGACAGACTGTACTTGACCATGGTGTTTGCCATTTTTTATTTCCAGTCTTGGCAGATTTAAATTTAAAATAGGCACCGTCTAGGATGGAAATGTCATGTTGGAGTTAGCATTTAGATTTTGCACCGGCTGACATAGTAAAAGGCGGCAGGGCCGTGAGGTAGCTGCTATATCAATGGATGTGATATAATACTATCGCTATGGTCCTGGAATGAGCAGAGTGGGATCGGGTCTGGGTGTATCAGTCAAAAAAAATAGTCAAGGTCTGGTTATAATCTATGCTGGTGATTGTGTTAGCGATGATCGTCTATTTCTAGTTGTGGATGGCAATGATTATGGTTAGGCCATAATTGTTGATGCCTCTTCAAGCAAATGGCTGGGGCCTTTGCTTTCATGGGCCTACGCATTCCAGATATACTAAATTTTTATCTTGAGTATCTCAATACAGGCGTCATGTACTGTACGAAGGGTAACAGCATATTCTTCAGGGCAGTCAAATAAGGGTTGATGTAATATAAAATAGAAGCTGGCAGCGAAGCCTTTGCATCACAGATTATTGAGGTGTTAGCCTGGCTGGGCAGTAGTTTTATCAGCCTACTATGATGAAGTCGCAATTGGGATCTATGGGCATGGAGAGTGCGCTAAGTAAGACTATTTCGTCCAAGTTCGAGCGCTTACTATAGCCAGCGGCTAGACTTAAAGGAGGTGCGGAGTTCAGTCAGATTATCGGCTTGGCCTCTCTGTGATGATGATATTTTTTAGATTCATGGCGCAAACATGATGATTGCTCAGCGTTCTAGATGGTGACAGGTGCTCAACTCCATCCACGAGACCTTCTGGTCGGAGAGAGCGGGGCGGCATGATGGTGGAGATGCTGGCGAAGAGCAGGCAGTTAAGCAGAGCATGTCCAGTAATAAAACTAGATCAGCGCCCGTGTCCAATTGGAGCAGCTCAACAATGCGGAAAGATAGAGAGAATCCAGTTGCTTAGTCTAGGCAGTCGGCTGTCAGGTTGATGCTCACAGTTTTTTAGTAGAAAGATGTGAAAATCTTCTGGCCTTGAGGGCAGCCTGGGGAGCGTAGGATGTCGACCTTTGTCTTACATCTGCTTATGGCTTAGAATATGGATGTACTAAAGCATGGTGGACAAATTTTAGATAGGATAGCCCAGGCATAGAGCTAGCAACATTCTGAGGGTTGTCTTGGCCGGACTTTGCGGGGGAGACGCCTATAAGGCGTCTGATTGGCTAAAGAGTATGTCAGTAGCGGCCTGTTAGCCGCGACAAGTTTAGACCTTTAATCGATGTGTGACTAAGCAAATTCCACTGAGGTCGAGTCCTAGACGTTCGATCATTATGAGCAAGATTATTAATTGTGGCACCACGGCTGGGATATTGTATCTGCACCAGTAGAGGCGATTTTTTGGGTCAACTTGAATTTGTTTCGACAGTAGATTTTTTAAGGGCATATCGCTAAGAGGGAAAGCCGTTATAGCTCACGTGGTAAATTTGTTTTTTTAGGTAAGTTAGATAGTTAATCTACTAGAAGGCCATGAGTTTAAGTTACGTAGTTATCATCCTACCTATGAGGCGTGGTTGGGTGCTATAATTGTATGATACTTATATTGAAGAGCGGCAGAGAGAGTAATATTTTTTATTTTGTTGAATGCTGTATGTCGGAATGGTTAAATATTCATCGTACTGTCTTGAACGTGTGGCTTATATTAGAAATGTCAGGCGCTGGCACGGATATTATCAGCCCATATGACAACTTTTATTGTCCTCTATGAGTCTAGTTAATACAGCTGATACGGAAATATTGGATGCAGTTAGCATAAACTGTAAAATTACCGTCTTTAGTCTAAATCATTTTTGGTCGGACAATAAGAGTTGTAGCGCTGAAGGTAGCATGGACTGTTCTATCGGTACTTTTGACCAGAAAAAAATTTGATTTGTTTTTTTCTTCATCTTTAAATATATAATAGTAAGGCGTTACCTTGATAGATATTTTTAGTTTTTTATAGTGACCTTATCTTTTTCTAAGTGATAGCGCTATTTTTTACATAAATAAGACCTTGACTATACAAAAATACTACGTTGTGTATAGACGTCCCGTAAAGTTAAGCTATATTAACAGACTTTCAGTATAGAGTTAATACCAGACAGATGGTGAACAATAAATGGCCACGCAGTTCAAGGAAGAAATTCTAGATTCAAGTTTGAGGATTGGATTCTAGAATAAATAATTTAGAGCTGCGAGGAGTGTTTTGACTGGAGTCCTTTGGGCCATATGATTGAGTATCGGCAGTGACCTGTGTGACGGCTACTAGCTAGTTAATATCCTGTTCCCGGTGAATAGCTCATATCATTGTTAATGCGGTTGCTTTTTGAGTTCCAGGCAGAATCAGCGCAGCTTGATTTTATTATCGATGAGACTGAAAAAATACAGCTGTCCTTGTTAGGTTGGCCAGATTCTTAATGTAGTAAAAAGCATTAGTTATTTTTTTTGCTATAAGTATAGGTATCATTGATATTCTTGAGTATGGCTAGGTATGGTTATTTTTTTTGTATAAATTAAGGTTTGTCCGGGTCGTCTACATGCAGATTACCGAGTCGGCCTTCAAGGGGGGGCGGGGAGATTGATTACATATCTTTATTTGGCAGGGGCATATCGGAGAGGAGGGCATGCCGATGCTCAATTAGGCAGCCCAACTTTAGCCTAGCGGCTACAGTTGAGACCATTATATAGATGGAGTCGTAGATGTTTAAAAGGCTTATAGTCTGGGCATGCTCAGTTTTTTCACTAATACCTCAGGGTAAGGATCCCTGTTGATGTTGATACAACTAATGTTAGTGGCGTCGACCTTAAAAAAATGTAAAGTATCTGAGCATAGTATAGTAGGTGGTGACCCCAGTCACAGTCATCTAGTTATGTAGGACGCCGCGATCGTAATATCAGTCAGAAAGTTATACATCGGATATATCGGCGATCTGCGTCTTCTTTAAGTTTATGTCGAAGATTATGGGAAGCCCTGACAGGCGGTCGTAGCAGCCTTATTTCGTCTACAGTATGGTATTTTCAGCATTTTCTTTATGTAGGAAGTACAATATTTTGAGAGTGCAGTCCGTCGGGCTACTTTGGGGGCCGAATTTGGACAGTATAGTCGTTAGATGGCTGGCAGGAAAGCCACGAGTCTATTACAGTGGCCGTCTGGCCGTCATTCAGTCGGTGCCTGCCTAGTTTGGCTATCTAACGCAGCCTGGTATAAGGTGGTAGACTAATTTGATTTTGTAGGACGGGTATTTTTTGGAATTAGGTGCAGATAACGGCTTCGACTAAGTCTCTGGGAGTCTTATTATGGATAAAGTCACGGGCGTTCCAACTATTTGAGAAATATACTAATTGATTTTTTTTGACCTGGTGGAGGATTGTTCCGGGCCAGCTGCTTCTGATCTAGGGGTATCCATCTATGGCTGACATGTTTTTTCAAGAAGGGCCTAGGAGTAATTCCGATGGGAGTGTTATTGCGCATCGTGCGTTGAATGCCCTTTAGTATAGTGTCTAGCCGTCAGAAATCGGTTGCAGTCCTCAGGGGTCTACTCCATCCCATGGGTAGGTTATATAGATCATGCATAAGACAGAAAAGCCGCTAGCTATAAGGCATAGTTGACTATTGATTCTACAAGCTGTTTTTTTAAATCTAGCGGTCCGTCAAGGATCTGAGGTTAGATCTATGACTGTGTTTGAGCTGGAGATATAGACGCATTAGATGTACATTGATCGAGTAAAAAAATATATGAACTATGCCATACCTGCAATGATCTCCAGTGGGGAGACGTCTTCTGGGACATCAATTATTGTAGATGCATGTGTCTTCCTATTAGGTTGAGAACTTGGAAGAGCGGTGCCAAGCTAACGCCGCAGCCACGAAGCGAGGTGCCCATTCGGGCACGCCTAGGGCATGTAGATGGGTGTAGGCAGCAAAGGTATTGCGATGGATAAGTCCATCGCGTTGACCTAACATACCCGTTCCGCGGTTGAGGGTCAGGCTGAAAGTTAGGCCAGCTGTATTGCTGGTTAGGCAGCGAGAATAATGGAATTCGTGTCCGCAGAGTTGCATCCCAGTGGGAAAAAATGGGATGTCCGCTACTACCCGGGCCTTTACATAGCCCAAGCCCTGGGGCCGGGAGCAGAGTTCTGTTGCCACAGGAAATACACCAGCCATGGGGTAGCGTCGTTCCCCAGCTACAATGGTTTCGGCTAGGACCATAAACCCGCCACATTCGGCGTATATGGGCAATCCAGCTGCGGCTAAACTAGCCAGGTGACGACGGATAAATGTGTTATTGGCCAGTGTTTCGACATGAATCTCTGGGAATCCTCCGCCCAGATATAGTCCATCCAATGCCGGCCAGGCCGTAGATGTCAGTAGTGACACATCCACTAATTCCGCGCCGGCCCGGCGCAGTGCCTCCAGATTTTCTTCGTAATAAAACCACAGCGCTGCATCACGTACACAGCCAATACGCGGCCGGCTAACCTTAGCATCTAGAATTTCAATTACCGGATCGGGCCACAGCCGTAGACCTTCGATAATCGGAGGTAGTGGGCCGGCTGCTGCCGCCGCCTGCCAGATGCCGGATAGATCCAGATGTGCTGTGGCTATGTCGGCTAGTCGGTCTAGAGTGGCCACAATATTAGCTGAGGACTGTTCCCGGATGGAGATCAGGCCCATGTGTCGTTCAGGGATAGGGTTGGGTGTTAGTTTAGGCAGCATTCCCAATACGGGTACGTCAGTGTAGGCGGATAGGCATTCGGCTAGCAAGGCTTGGTGTCGTTTTCCGGCAGTACGGTTGAGCACTACCCCGGCTAGCCTCAGATTAGGTTCAAAATATCGGCAACCTTGGACAATGGCTGCCACAGTACGAGTCATCTTGGTGGCATCCACTACCAGAAGCACTGGCGCGTTCAGGAGTCTGGCTACTTCGGCCGAAGAACAAGAACCAGTTAAGTCTTTGCCATCGAAAAGGCCGCGGTTGCCTTCGATCAGGACTAGTTGGGCCGTGTCAGCCGGAACAGTGTTAGCCATACGGTCAGCCAGTAGTGGGGCTAGAAAATTAGGTGGCATAAGGAAGGGATCGAGATTCATTGAGGTGACGCCGGCGGCTAAGCCAAGCCAGGCGGCGTCGATATAGTCAGGTCCTTTTTTGAAGGGCTGTACAGCTAGGCCAAGGCGTCGGAAGGCGCCAACTAGACCTAAGCTGACTATGGTCTTGCCCACGCCACCTGAAAGGCCAACTATGACCAGACGCGGTAGCGTATTGGCAGGAGCTGGTAGCGGCAATGGCTGTGCAGCGGAATACGGTACGTTCATGGTCCGGGCAGGCAGACAGCAAAAGTAGGAACGACATCAGGGTTAGGGAGTCCGAAATGGCAAAAAAAAGGTAAAAAGACGGGGGTAATTTTTATTAGATCCACCCCCGCCTCTGTGAAAAAAATATTGGATATTACTTTGATTCTACTCGTTTTCTTCGACTACGTGCTGCTTACCGACGCCGGCTAGGCCGTACATAGTAGTTGAACCACTAGACCAAAATTCGAGCTTTTGCTCCTGTACTAATGCGGTGAGAATTTTTTTAACATCCATCTGTTTCATATCCGGAAAAAGATCAACAAAATCACTGAAATAAAATTTTGTTTTATCCTTCTTATTAGCTAGAAATTCTAATATTTTAGCTTTGTTTTCTTCAATAATCATAATATTTTCCTGTTCGATTTTTTTTTACCGGCGTGATTTAACAAACAGTTGCCACACGTTCGGTTACATCGAGGGGATATCATCTAGAACTTGAACTGTGTACTCTGGCGCCAGGTGTGGTAAGCCGGATCGCGGAAGTCGTCGATCAAGTGGTGAGTAAATTCGAGACCGGTCAGCTCAAAAAATTTTTCCCATCCGATGCGTTCAGCCCACTCACCGACGCGTTCGTATTTCTTTGCGTTGGCCGAGTAGATTTCGATGATATGTTTGATGGTTTTGGCGAGAGTGGGCCACCGGGGCGGTTCGTTTGGGATAAAGGCTACGACGACTTTGGCTAATTTAGGCATAGAGATACGGTTGGATACTTTTCCACCAACCATAATGACACAGCCGTCGACCTCGCCATCGGCCAATGGTAACGAGGGGCACATAGTGTAGCAGTTGCCGCAGTACATACAACGTTCGTTGTTTATCGCGACTGTGTTGACCTTTTTTTCGTCTATCTCAACCTTAGTCGGCTTAATGGCGCCCATCGGACAGGAAGCGACAGCCAACGGGATCTCGCAGACATTGTTGAGTATTTCGTGGTCGACCATTGGTGGACGGCGATGGATGCCGACGATACTGATATCAGAGGCATGTACGGCACCGCACATGTTTAGACAGCAGGCTAGGGCCAAACGGACTGGAGCCGGCAGCTTCATACTCTGGAAGTATTCGAAAACCTCATCCATGACTGCCTTGACCGGGCCCGAGGCGTCGGTGGCGGGTGTATGGCAGTGGACCCAACCTTGGGTGTGGATCATATTGGAAACCGAGGCACCGGTGCCGCCGATGGGAAACTTATTGCTCCCACCAGCAAATTTGCGGCCCTTGATGTCCGTAATTAGAGACCTCATTGTGGCTTCGTCCTCGACCATGAATTCGATATTATTTCGGGTGGTCCAGCGCAGATAACCGCTGCAGTATTTATCGGCTATCTCGCAGGCCTCTCTGATTAAGGTGATGGACATGAGGCGAGCGGCTCCGACACGTACGGTGTAACATTTTTCGCCGGTGTCGCTTACGTGTATCAGTACGCCGGGCTCGAGGATTTCGTGGTAGGCCCATTTACCTTTATTACGCTTGATGACTGGCGGGTAGAATTCGTCATAATGCCGAGGGCCGATATCGGTAATACGGTTTTCCATCGGCTTGGTGGGATTATAGCCGGAAGAGATGAATGCCATATTTGTATCTCCTTCTGGGCTGCCGTAGCCTTAACGGGCGTGGCGCTTACGGTAAGCGTTGATATCGCGACTCCAGCCGCCGACTTCTTCTTTTTTGAAGAAGATATAAGGGTTAGAGCGAGGTTCGAGGACATGTTGTGGCTGGGCCTTGATGCCGGTGACTTCGAGCAGTTTTTGAAAGGAGAGTCGTCTTATAGTTTCGCCTATGCGCTCGCGATTTTTGCCTTCTTCCATCCACCAATCCCAGATTTTTTCGAGGAAATTTTTGATTTCGTCGTAGGGTTCATCGACCGGAACAAAAGGGACAAGCAGAGATCCAAGTTGAGCACCATCAAGGATAGGGGCTTTGGCGCCGAGTAAAATGGAGGCACCAGTTTCTTTGCCAATCTTCAAGGCGCGCGGCATGGCATTGATACAGTGCATACAGCGGGTACAATTTTTGTTGTCTATGGACAGCTTGGCGCCATCGTAGTTCATACACTGAGTGGGACATCGGCCAACGACTTCGGTCATGATATCGAATTTGCCCCAATCGCGACCGTCGTGGGCGCCAGCGTTGGGCTTGAACTCACCGCCGATATAGGCCTTGACTGCGACCTGATCGATGCGAATATCGTCCTTCCAGGTGCCGACGATGGCGAAGTCGGAGCGGGCGAGGGCACATACACAACTGTTGGGACAGCCATCGATCTTAATTTTAAACTTGTAAGGAAAAGCCGGACGGTGTAGTGCGTCCTGATAATCTTTAGTTAGGATGTGGCACATTTTCTGGGTGTCGAAGCAGGCGAATTCACAGCGTGAGGAGCCCAGGCAGTCAGCGGGAGTACGTAGGTTGCCACCTGAGCCACCAAGATCGGTATTCAGTTTATGGGTCAAATCGTAGAAGATTTCTTCCAGCTGTGGTGTGACGGTACCCAGTAGCACTAGGTCGCCGGTGGAACCGTGCATATTGGTTAGACCGGAGCCGCGCAGATCCCAGATATCCATGATGCCACGTAAATATTCGGTCGTGTAGTATTTTCCTGCGGGCTGGTTGACTCGTACGGTGTGGAAATGAGCCACACCAGGAAATTGATCAGGTACATCACAATAACGACCGATGACTCCACCACCATATCCGAATACACCTACGATACCACCGTGTTTCCAGTGAGTTTCTTTGTCTTTATAAGATAATTCAAGCACGCCTAAAAGGTCGTCAGGGCAATTTACGGCAGCCTGAAAGTCGATGCCGTCGGGATTTTTGACGCGGCGTTCCGCCTCCATTTTAATGTCGGACACGAAGCTGGGCCAGGGCCCGCTTTCAAGTTGGTCCAACATCGGGGTCGCATGTTTCACCATTGCCCCTACCTCCACTGTTGGTTTGATGTTTATGACCTGAAGCGCATGATGAACAGCAAAATTCTTTAAAAAAATTAGTACTTCGTCTGAGATATTAAGCCAGTTAGTAATAACTGATATTAATATTTATTTTTTTTAACCTAATATTCGTGTTTATATTAAAAGGAATCTGTGGTCATGTCAACTATAAATTACGGCTCCTATAATTCATGGTCAATGGACAGTAAAATTCTTTTGGGTTCGCCTAAAAGGCATTCTTTTGACGCATGGAGCGGGCAAATTGAAAGTCGGGGGATAAAAAGTTACTTCGAGAATGTTTTCCCTCCAGGCCTCTAGGTTGTACATGATTCGGGAGTAGCAGTCTTAGAGAGTATGCTGCATATATAGAAAAACGCATTCCGCTTTAGTTTAGTAGTTTTTTTTGTGGGACAAAAAAAGTAGAAAAATGGATGTAGTTGAGGTGGGTAGCGTGAACGCTGGCAGTAGTTTTTTAGTCCTGGATGACGGCTAAGTCTTTGGCCAGGTAGTTATTTTAGGTGTACTGTGACTATAGTCTATCGGGTGTAGCTCGTCATATCGATAGAGTAGAAAAATAGAATAAAAAAGGGCCTACCTCCGTTGTTAGTAGTCGCTAAACCTAAGAGGTATCAGAGCTCTCTTCTCTTCATAGATAAGGGCACGATCACATGGGCTGCGAGATGCTGCCTGAGTAACTTTTTTTTCCCTGTAATCGCGAAAGACCATGCTCATAATCATTGTAGATAGCTTAGGCTTCGATGTTTTGGATAGTTATGTAGCCACAGATAGCCAGGTTTTATACCACTCTGCACTACCATAAGTTAAGGCAGTAGCTGATTGCCGGCGTGTAAGACGAAGTCGTAAATTGGGCCTGGCATAATGCCGATAAGGAGCAGAATAGTAGCCAAGGCGCCACCTAAAAGCAGGATCGGCATTGGGGTAGTGTTCGGGTACTGGATATCGGAGACTTTAGGATCTTCACCCTTGGTATAGGCGTGACGCACTATGCTTAGATAGTAGTAGAGGGAGATGGCTGTGTTGAGCACAGCTACTACAACTAGCCAATTGTAGCCATGATTCCAGGCCGCTGCCAAGAGGAAAAATTTAGCCATGAAGCCGGCCGTGGGAGGTAGGCCGAGAAGGGCAAAGGCAGACACAGCTAATATGAGGGCTAGGGCTGGATCACGTCGAAATAGTCCATCTAGGTCATTTATGGTTAAATTACGGCCGTCTGGGGCTAGTCGGCAAATGACCCAGAAGATAGTTTGGTTCATGAGCAAATATACTAGACTATAAAAGCTGGCACCAGCTAGTCCGAGTGGAGTACCGGTTATAAGGCCCAGCGTGATGTAGCCAGCATGGGCGATGCTAGAGTAGCCAAGTAGGCGCTTGAGGTCACGCTGGGCTAGGGCGCAAAGGTTGCCTAAGGTCATAGATAAAGCGCCGAAGATGGCGATAATTGTGGTTAATTCTTGGCCGGAGTGCAGCAGGGTGCCGAAACGTACTAGGGCCACAACGGCGCCTAGTTTGGGTAAGGTGGCAGCGAAGGTCGCGGTCTCGTTACTGGCGCCTTGATAGAGATCTGGGCACCAAAAGTGAAATGGGAATAGAGCAAGCTTGAAAAACATGCCACAGAGAAATAGTCCTAGACCCAGAACGGCCATAGGCGAAGACGACCAATGCCATTGGAAGTGGGCCAGATCGGCAATGAAGCTAGAATGCCGGGTAGCCAAGACGTAAGAGTAGCCATAGAGGGCCAGAGCCGTAGCTAGAGCGCCGAAGAGGATATATTTGATTCCAGCCTCGGCGGCGTGTTTATCTTGGTGGGTCCGTAGTGGTATGAGCACGTATAGGCTATATGAAGAGATCTCTAAGGCTACATACATGGTAACCATCTCCACAGCCGAGGCTAAGAGCATGAGGCCCCACGTTGAGAGAGCCAGAAAGAGTAAGTAGTCTGGACGTTGGTATTCTTCAACTTCAGTAGGCTTGGCGCTATTAAGTATCACGACAAAGAAGCCCAGAGCTATGGCGAGTTTAAAAAACTGGGATAAAGCGTCAATGCGGTAAGTACCGTAGAATAAGAGCCCGACGTTGGAGAGGCTGGCGAGGGCTATGATTACAATGCTGGCTGCGGCCAAGGGCAACCAGCTAGTCTTGGGGTAAGGCGCCACGTTCCCTTCCAAGGGCCTAAGACATTGGAGGAAGAGCAGGATGATGATCATCAGGAGGGCGCATTCGGGCAGCAGGATAGTGATTGCCTGCACGTTATCCTCTCATTTGGCTTATGGTCGTCGCAGTTTAGATTCTGGACAGCCTTAGGTAATATTTTGGTTCGACGTTATTGCGTATCAACCCTAGTTTTTTTGGATTAGCGATAATGGCATCATATCAATCATGGCAGGTTGATTTAAGGAGATTGCCGCTGATTGTTCGGGGGGGGCATCAAATGGGATTGGGTAGTCTGTAGTATGTTGGTAAAAATCACGTAGGAGTTTCTGCACTGAGGGGGTCATGGTGGCTAGAGTCGGGCCAGGGGCTAGACCGATGTAGAGTATAAGGACGGCTAAAGGTGTCAGACAAATCCATTCCCGGCTATTTAGGTCTTTCCAATTTTTGCTCGTATCCAAATATGGTTTGCCCCAGGCCAGTTTTAGTCCCAACCGGAGCATATAGGCTGCAGCGAGCATTACTCCGGGGATGATCCAGGCGCCCAAGGAAACTTTTTTTGTAAAGGTACCGATAAGTACAAGTAGTTCGCCTACGAAACAGTTTAAGCCTGGGAAGCCCAGAGAGGAGAGAGTAAAGAGACCGAAGAAGCCCATATAGGCCGGTAGGTACTTGCCCAGGCCTAAATTGTTAGCGATAAGTCGGGAGTGACTGCGTTCGTAGATGAGGCCAATCATCATAAAAAGGCCACCGGTAACGATACCGTGGTTGACCATGACCATCAAGGCGCCTTCTATCCCACGCTGATTAGAGAGGAAGATGCCTAGTGTAACAAAGCCCATATGCGCCACTGAGGAATATGCTATGAGCTTTTTAATGTCTTGTTGCCCTAGGGCGATGCAGCCGCCGTAGAGAATGGATACTATGGAGACAGTAATCATGAGCGGGGCGAAGTATTCACAGGCGGCAGGAGTGAGGGGCAGGCAGAATCGTAAAAAACCATATGCGCCCATCTTAAGCAATATTGATGCCAGGAGTACACTGCCTGCGGCTGGGGCCTCTACGTGGGCCGCTGGCAACCAAGTATGGAAGGGAAACATGGGAACCTTGACTGCGAAGGCCAAAGACATGGCCAGGAAAGTCCAGCATTGAAAGCGGAAGGAGAAAGTTTTACGCATTAGTTCTGGGATGGACAGGCTACCTCCGACGTAATAGAAAGCTATAATGGCTACAAGCAAGAGCGTGCTGCCGGCCAGAGTGTAAAGGAAAAATTTGAGAGAGGCATAACGGCGTTCCGGTCCACCCCAGACCGCGATGATTAGATACATAGGGATTAGCATAGCTTCCCAAAAGATGTAGAAGAGAACGAGATCCATGGCCGTGAATACGCCTACGCAGGCGCTTGTCATGAGCAGTAGGCAGACATGGAACTCCTTCACGCGACGTTCGATATAGGTCCATGAACAAAGTACGCACAAGGGCAGGAGCAGTGCCGTAAGTACGATAATGAGTAAGGAAAGTCCGTCTACGGCTAGATGGTAGGTAAGTCCCCATTGAGGCACCCAAGGGGTTTTCTCTACTAACTGGAGTTCCCCAGTATCCAGGCGAAAGCGGGCCAGAAGGGATAGAGATAGACCGAGTTCTACTACGCCTGTACAGAGAGTGAAGACGCGGTAAATTAATTTTCCGTTCCGTAAGAGCAGCAGTAGTATGGCCGCGGCCAAAGGGAAGAAGATCAACCAGGTGAGTACGGGGAAGGCAGATTCGGACATAATATGGCCCTCGTTCGAGAATAAGATTCCCGGTGTAAGCAAGTAGAGTTCTCAATAGTTCGTAGTCTCATATATATTTTTTTTGCTCAGGACGAAAGAGTCCACACCAGGACATATATGATGATAGTCGAAATGACAGCTACAGCGGCGTATCGTTGCAAGTGGCCGTTTTGGAAGCCTGCCAAGACCTGGCCTAGTAGGCTTACTCTGGCAACGCTATTATCTAATACGTAGTCAATACCGTGACGATCAAAGGAGGAAGTGTTGTGCCCGAGTAGTCGGAGTAGGCCCAGGCCGATGACACGGTAGGCTTTGCTCCACAAACCATCCAGCCAGGCTACCGGATATGCGATCAGGACTAGAAAGGTGCATCCAATAGCACGGTAGAATCGGTCGCAGTCCAGATTTAGTTTGGGGCAAGGTACTAAAACGTGACGTATAAAATAGAAGCCCAGGCCTGTGAAACCGAGTAGGGCTAAGGACTGGAGCAGGTGCCAGGCGGTATAAGGATGATATATGGTTGTGGCTAGATTTTTTACATATGGCGAATAGGCAGCCACTCCTTGCTGGAACGGGAGTAGTCGATATAATAGATCTGGGAAGAGGCCAGTAATGAGGCATAGAATCGAGCTTAGAGCCATTGCTAGATACATATTCCACGGGATGGGTGTGAGCTTGCGTAGATTATCCATGGTTTTGGCGTAAAAGGCAAAGTAAGGGAGCTTTAGCCCGACCGAGAGGAAGGTGCCTACGGCAGCAATCTCCATGCTAAAAGCTAACCATGTCCGATGGGCCTGGGCTGCACCGGCTATGGTCATATTTTTGCTTATGAAGCCATTGAAAAAAGGTATGCCGGAGATGGAAACGGCTGCGATCATATAGAAGAGGAGCACGAATGGCAGTCGACAGGCTAGACCACCTAGCTCTGTAAGCTTGGCCGTGCCTGCAGCATGGAGCAGTGCGCCGGCGCCCATGAAGAGCAGGCCTTTGTAGAGTATATGGGCGTAAGCGTGGCAGGCGGTTCCGTTGATAGTCATAGCTGTGCCGATGCCGATGCCTGCTATCATATATCCTACCTGTGATATGATATGGTAAGATAGAATGCGACGTGTGTTATTCTCGATGGTGGCGTAGCAAACGCCCCATAGGCACATGACCACGCCCATGATTGCCAGGACCTCAAAGCCTGCAAAGCCTCGAGCCAGTACGTAGACAGCGGTTTTGGTAGTGAAAGCGCTCATGAATACCGCACCGGGTATAGTGGCTTCTGGATAGGCGTCAGGTAGCCAGGCATGCAGGGGCACCACCGCAGCATTGACGCAGAATCCGAGGAGGATGAGGTAGTCATAATATTGGGCTGTAGCCGGGTCGATGGGCACGAAGGCAAAAGTTTTTAGCGCTTGATAGCGCAGTAGGAGACCAGCTAGAAGGAAGAGGCCGCCTAAAATATGGAAGAGGAAATATCGGAAACCAGCTCCTGCGGCTTTGGAATTTTTTTGGTGTAGCCAGATTAGCATGGTGGAGCCGATGCTCATGAGCTCCCAACAAATGAAGAGAGCTAAATAATCACCGGCAAAAATACAGCCGAAGGCGCCGCCCACATAAGTCATAGCGGCTATATGGTGACCTTTTTGTTCCTCATGTAGGGCATAGATGGTGCAGAGTAGGGCCTGAATAGCAAAAATATGGGCGAAAATTATAGACAACTGGTCGATACGGCCGAAGGTGATGGTTAGTCCAAGGTATTGGATTGGATTTTTAATTTGTGTAACGCCCACCACATCCAAACTAACTACTACGAGGATAGCCAAGATGGCTGGTATGGGCAGCAGCCAGCGGATTAAGAATTTAGGTAGAAAAGGTAGGATAACCGCAGTGCTAATGAAAAAGAGGCCCGGATGTATAAAGGGTAGAATCTGGACCGGATTAATCGGACTCATAATAGTCCTCTGGACGGCAGATGAGTGGAAAAACGCCTTTTTTAAGTATTAATACCATGAGTACAGTAACAATTAAACCAAAAAAGGGCCAGAAACAGGGATAGATATCTAGACCGAAGTGAGGATGATCCACTACCCAGAAAGCTGGAATATCGGCGCCGATATGGCTAGTCTCGTCCATGTCTAGAGCGCATGGGTGCAGTAAAAAGTTGGCAATGACTAAACTGGATAAACAGACCACCAGCCAGCGCAGCCAAAAACCAGTCCGATAGATCTGAGCTCCCAACCAGTTGCTTAGGCGGTCATTTAAGAAATTGTGCGACATGCGCGAACTCCTCTCAGAATCCTTTGAAGGTGGTTACAAACTGGGAAAATATCTCGGGATATAAGCCTAGGAGCACTGAAACAGCAGCGGTAAGGCATAGGGGCACTACCATGGTTAAGGTCGGCTCACGATATTCATTCAGATTCATATCCGGTGCCGCAGGCAGGAAGAAAGCACGGTAGATTATGGACCCAAAGTAGCTGGCATTGAGTAGTGTGCTGGCTAACAGGGCCACTAGGAGTGTAGTTTGGTGTAGGTCGACGGCGCCGCGGATAAGATACCATTTACTCACAAATCCGCATGTCGGAGGTACACCGATCATGGACAGGGCAGCTACGGCAAAGGCACCAAATGTCCAGGGCATACGTCGTCCTAGGCCGTTCATAAGGCTAATTTTCTTTAGGTGCGATGATACATAGATGGCGCCGGCGACCATGAACAGGGTGATTTTGCTGAAAGCGTGGTGGGCAATGTGGATGAGGCCACCTGTAACTGCTAAGGGTGTGAGCATAGCCACGCCAATTACTATGTAAGAGAGTTGGCTTACGGTGGAATAGGCTAGCCGAGCCTTTAGGTCGTCCTTGGTTAAGGCTATGATTGAGGCGACTACGATAGTGAAGGCCGCAGCGTAGGCCGTGGGGATGCCCAGGAACAATGAGTTCATAGTCTCCACTCCGAAGCCCGAGAGGATGACCCGGGAGATGCAAAAAACGCCTGCCTTAACTACGGCTACCGCATGCAGCAAGGCCGAGACTGGGGTGGGTGCTATCATAGCCGATGGTAGCCAGTTGTGGAAAGGCATTATGGCCGCCTTGGCTAGACCGGCGGCGTAAAGCACATAGGTGATTTGAACCAAAGTCGGATCTGCAGTCTTGGGAAAAATACCTATAACCAAGTCGCTTAGATGGAAGTCTAGGGTGCCACAGAGCACATAAGTTAGGACCATGGCCGGAAGTAGGAAGAGTTTGGAGGTGCCCATCAGGTACACCATATACTTACGCGCTCCATTCCAAGCCTTGGTGTCCTGGTGGTGTGCAACTAGCGGGTAGGTAAAGATGGAGATGATTTCGTAGAAGAAGTAGAGACTGAACACGTTAGCTGAGAAGGCTACGCCTATAGCGCCGAAGATTGCTACGGCAAAACAAAAATAGTAGCGTGTCTGTGCATGTTCGTTAAGACTCCGCATATACCCGATATTATAGCTGGTTACTAATATCCATAGGAAGGTGGAAATGAGTCCAAATATGAGAGCCAGTCCATCTACAGCGTATGAGATGTGGATGCCTGGTAGTAAGGTGAATAAGTGGTAGGTGTAGATTTTGCCGGCTAGTACTCCCGGTACGAATGAAGCTACCGAAAGGAAGGCCAGAATGGCCGCGACGAATGATACCCCCTCGCGGACGTTTGTGTTCCGGCGCATTAGATAGATACCGCCTGGGGCGAAGAAAGTGATAACCAGAGGCCAGAGCACGCAGGTGGATTGGACAAGCTCGGCCATGGTTTTACCCCTTGAGCTTGGTGATAGTTTCGACGGTCGTGTTATTGAAGCGGCGGAATACGACGAATATGATGGCCAGGATTAAAGTGGCCTCGGCCGCGGCAAGGCCCATGACTATGAGTGCGCCCAGCTGTGCGAGGTCTTCTCGGGCCGGAGTCAGCTGTCCCGCAGCCACGATGGAGAGTCCGGCGCCGTTGAGCATGAGCTCCACCCCAATGAGCATACCCACCAGGGTCCGACGCCAACAGAAAGCGAAGACGCCAAGGAATAGCAGCACTAGGGCTGTGAATTGGTAAAGAAGCAGCGGATTTTCAATCTCAAACATTAATTATGCTTCCTTTCGAAGGTCAGGAGCACTGCCCCTGCCATGGCCACGAACAGCACCACGCTGATTAATTCGAAGGGCAGCACGTAGTCGTTCATTAACGCCTTGCCTAAGGCAGTAATGCTGATCTGGTCGGGCAGGACTTGGGGTGGCAGACAAAAGTAGGTCGCTGTTATGCCGAGTACACTGAAGATTGCAGCTGCTGCAGCTAGAGCTTGGTAGTAACGGCGTGGGGTTGTAAGCCTAGTTTTTTCCTCCAGGCCGCCGGCGCCGATGAGCATGATGGCCAGAAAGATAAGTACCACTATGGCGCCTAAGTAAATGAGTAGTTGCATAAAAGCTATAAAGGGTGCGGCCATGAGCAAATAGAGCCCGGCTACTCCGAAGAATGCCAGCATGAGTCCCGTCAGCGCTCGCACTAGACTGCGCGAAAAGATTGCCAGCAGACTTCCACAGAGAACAAAGAGTGTGTAGAGCCCAAAAAGAGTTAGCGCCGTCTTTTCTACGATCATACGCGTATTTCCTCCATGAACTACCATGGCAGAGCATATTGCAGCATTCGGCGGCTTTGGCTCAAGTGCTGTCTTCCTGCTATAAGTTCGGTCTGTTATCTGGTACTGTCATGGCGAGCTTGTGTGCAGCATTCTTTTGACTATAAATGTGGTTTCGAAGTCGAGCCATGAGATCGATCTTGAAGGCGTCTCTATCCAAGCCTGAGAGGTATACGTTACCCGAAAATTGCAGTGATCTAGCTGGGCAGGTCTGCACACATAGGCCGCAAAGGCTGCACAGGTGGTAGGTATAGATGAATCGTTCTATGGTTTTACTAGCCTTATTTTTGTCGGTTTCATCTGTGGTGATCTTGCACAAGGCCAAATCCAGGCAGTTCGAAGGACATACTTTGGCGCACATGCCGCACATGATGCACTTGGGTTGCGTGGGGTCGTCGTCTTTTTGTACCAGTTCTATATGGCCGCGGAAGGTGGCTAGAGCACATCCATCCACGGTTTTCCAAGGATAGCGTACGGTGATTAAGGGCCGGGTGAAGTTTTTGCCCGTGATTACCAGTCCAACTACAAGGCTCCAGCAATCGATAACGTTGTGCCAGAAGTTTAGTTTTTTGACGCTTTTATACCGTTTTACTGTGCTAGTATCTAGCATTGTTATTCTTTGCTCCGACCGTTATAAAAAATCTATTTTAGTCTCTCAAGTTAAATCGCCTATTCTGTTTGCCTTTTTCTATGGAGTCGCCTCATAGTTTTATCGCAATAGCAGTAACCACGAGATTGGCGAGAGATAGAGGGATGAGCCATTTCCAACACAGATTGAGGATTTGATCGAAACGCACGCGAGGGTAGGTCCACCGTAACCAGATCATGAACAGTAAGAGGACATAGACCTTGGCCACAAACCACCAGATACCATCGATGCCTGGGAAGGGACCCTTCCAGCCGCCGAGGAAGAGAGCGGTAGTCATAGCAGAAACTACGACCATAATCGTATATTCAGCCAGGAAGAAGAGCCCAAAGCCCATGCCTGAATATTCAGTATGAAATCCAGCGGTGAGTTCGCTTTCGGCTTCAGGCAGATCGAAGGGTGCCCGGTTAGTTTCAGCTACGGTACATATGAAGAATATGATGAAAGCCAGTGGCTGCTTAGCTATGTTCCACTGCCAGAACCATGAGCCCTGGTCGGCCACGACTACAGAAAAATCGAGGGTATTAGTCATAAGGGCTACGGATAGAACTGCCAGGAATAGCGGAATTTCGTAGGCTACAGTCTGGGCTACAGCGCGTGCAGCGCCGAGCAGGCTGTATTTGTTGTTTGAGGCCCATCCGGCTAGGCATAAAGCGAGCACGTTCAGGCCCGAGAATGCTAAGACGAGCAGTACTCCTAAGTGTTCACGTAGAGCGTATAGACCTGGACCAAACTCAAATGGGAGAAAAAGCACGAATGCGGGCAAAAAGGCGATAATAGGGGCGGCCCAAAAAAGGAAACGGTCTGATCCAGCCGGGGCAATGAGCTGTTTGCCTACCAGTTTGATACTGTCTGCCAGTGGGGTTAGCAGGCCATGGGGGCCAACTTCTAAGGGGCCAGGCCGGCGTTGGATGTGTCCAGCTATTTTGCGCTCCAGATAGACCATTATAAGACCATTGAGTCCGACAAAGGCGGTTAAAACTATAAGAGCGATGATGGTGCGTAAGATATTTGGATGGGTAGCAATGGTGAGCTGGTTCATCGGTCGATCTCTGGGATGACTAGATCTAGGCTACCTAAGATAGCCACGGCGTCAGCTAAAAGACATCCTTGGGAGCAGGCGGCGAAGAGATGTAGATTGGAAAAGATTGGGGCACTTAGCTTGATGCGATATGGTTTAGGGCCGCCATCTCCCATGACGTGGACGATAATTTTACCCCTTGCGCTCTCCACGGCAAAGGAAGCTTCGCCTGGGGCATTGGGTTTCCAATTGGCCTTAGGTGCCTTGGGAGGCAGGTTAGTGCCTGCTGCCTTTGGCAGTCGTTTCAAGATTTGTTCGATAATGCGCAAACTCTGTTCCATCTCCTCTATGCGTACTAGATAGCGAGCCATAGCATCGCCTTCGGCGTAGGAGGGGACTTCGAAATCAAGATCGGGGTAGAGGGAGAAGGGTTCGGTGCGGCGGGTATCTTGTGGTACAGCTGAGCCGCGTAAAACTGGACCGGTGGCGCCGAATTGACGGCACATATCTTGGGAAATGAAGCCTATATTTTCTATGCGATGGCGCAGGATAATATTTTCCGTGACAAGGGCCTTGTACATAGGCAGGCGCTCTCGCAGATAAGGTACAAAGGCTCGGGTACCCTCTAGAAAGATCTCGGTGGCGTCGGCCGAGACACCACCAAAACGAAAGCAGCAATAGGTGAGCCGTGAGCCGGTGATTTCCTGCAAAGTATCCATGATTCGTTCGCGGTCCTCGAAGGCGTACATGATGGGGGTGAAGGCCCCGAGGTCTAGAAGGTAGGCGCCCCACCAAAGTAAGTGGGAAGAGATGCGATTCATTTCCATGAGCAGGATGCGTAGACATTCAGCACGCTCTGGCACTTCAATACCGGCCAGCCGTTCTACGGCGCCGCAGTAAGCCCAGTTCCAGGCGATGGCGTGCAGGTAGTCCACGCGGCCCATATTGGGTAGATATTGGGACCAAGATTTTATCTCACCCATTTTTTCTTGCATGCGGTGGATATAACCCAGGATCGGTTCGGCGCGGCGAATGTATTCGCCGTCAAGTTCGAGCAGGATGCGCAATGCGCCGTGGGTGGATGGGTGCTGCGGACCCATGTTGAGGATGAGGGTATTCGGGGTAGCGTACTGTTTGAAATTTTGTGAATAAACGTCCTCGGTTTCAACGTTTTGTCTGGCTTCATAAGCGATTATTGCATTAAGCGCAGTATTTTGGATCATGCGCGCAGTCCTGAGTTAGTAGTATTAAAGAAATGGACGGTTAGCGTTGGCTTTTATCAAAACTGATTGTAGATTACAATCATAAGCTATCAAACTGGTGTAGCTTTTATTTTGTTGTTTTGCGAGATTTTTTCCTTAGCAGCGCGCGCTCGGTCGGTTAGCAGAGCGCGCAGAGGGTGATCGCTTGGTCCGGACAGAATCTGGAAATCAGGTAACATATTAGTGGCGGCTTTGAGGGCAGCGATTTCTTTTCTAAGAGGGGCCAGCCCGACTTGATCTGCGGCCAGGAGAAGCGGAGTGGAGTTAGGGTTACCGATAAAGGCAATGCCATAGAAATCCGTAGTTTCACGTTCATGCCACTCGGCGCCGGAGATGGCTTGGACGATAGATGGAACGCTCGGTTGTTCGGCGTTTACAGTCAGACGCAGGCAGATGCGCCATGAGTCGTCCCAGCGGCTAAAATGGTAACGAAGAAGAAAACCATCGGCCACATGCATACCAGTGATATCTTCCAAATACCATCCGTTGGAGTCCAGAGCGGTAACCGCGGGGAGAAGTTGGTCGACAATGAGAAATAGATGTTGGTTGATACCTGTGGTGACGTAGTCGGTGGCGATGCGGCATACAGCCGGAAGGGCAGCGAGCTGGGCTTCATAATTGACGGGCATAGTTGGTCGAGTAAGTTTAGACATGGACAGTTTAATTAATTTTTTTGAGAATTGTTTGCTATAGAGGTAATAGGCTCGGCAGGCACGGGCCACCAACGATAGCCAGTGATTTTGCGTTGCAGCTCAAAGAGCCCTTCCAATAGGCCTTCCGGACGGGGCGGGCAGCCAGGTACATATATATCTACGGGGATGAGGGTGTCCACCCCGAGGACGATGCTGTACTGGCCCTCGAAGGAGAATGGGCCACCGGATATAGCACAATTGCCCATTGCCATGACCCAGCGAGGTGCGGGCATCTGCTCGTAAAGGCGGACTAGGGCCGGGGCCATCTTACGTGAGACTGTTCCGGCCACGATCATTAGGTCAGCCTGGCGTGGGGAAGGTCGGAAGGCCTCTGACCCGAAGCGGGCGATATCGAAACGGGCCATGCCAGCAGCCATCATCTCTATGGCACAGCAGGCCAAGCCGAAGGTCATGGGCCACAAGGACATGGCTTGACATAGGTTAACAATTTTTTGAATCCATGGAATACCGATGACGGCTGGTTGTATATCCGTCACTGCCGGTCTTAAGATATCCTGTGTGGCCATTCGAATACCCCTTTATTCCAGAAGTATATGTAAGCGACGCAGAGCATGCCGAGGAATACAAGAAGCTCTATAAGAGGTGTTAGACCCTCACTTATTGGATACCAAAATACGACGGGGAAAAGATATAATATATCCACGTCGAAAGCCAAGAAAAGTAGGGCGTATAAATAATAATTTATGCTGAAGCGTATCCATGCCGAGCCTGTAGGTTGAATACCACATTCGTAGGGGAGGCATAAGTCTCCGCCTGTGGCCCGCGTGGCTAAGAGTAATGAACCGATCATGGGTCCCACAGCAAAGACTAAACCGGCAAACAAAAAAAGTAAAATTAGAGCGTTGAGCCAGGTAAAGATCATAAAACATTCTCCCGTATCGTTCTGGTTAGAAGACATGGTGGACGTGTCTGGTCAGTGGGAGTTATGTTCGACTAAATACTTAATTATATTTTTATAGTCAATAGGTGCGAGGTCTGTCAACGTTATTGTAACTGGCCGTGGTTTAAAGGGGGGATTACTGGTATGTCGGCCGTGGAGAGCTGGAATGTCTGGGCGGTAATCAAGCCGCTTCAGGCGTAGCCGCGTTGCTGATAGCTGAATTTATAATATATCAATAACGTACTATCACACTAAGTGCTTATAAGATTTATATGACTATCAACCTACAAAAGTGATCATCAAAAGTGATCATCTTAGAGTTAGCCTTGGTTTAAGGACTAACTTGTATAAATAAGTGATGTTACGCAGAACGGTTGCTACCTTCAAAGGTCTTCAGGGTGAATGCGGTGTCGAAAGTTTTTCTGCGGCTTAAATTCGTCAGCACTATTTTTTACGAATTTTATAGATAATATAATCGCAATAAGGGGGTGCGCCTGAGTTAGCCAGACTATAATTCGTTAAAGTTTTGGAAGTAGTTCGTTGTCTCTCAGTCGAATTCATTAGAATTATTACAATGAGAGCTAAAACTTAAATTCTTGTAAGTCACTGGTATAATGTCAAGCTGAAGATAAACCGCTATAATATCTGTGGCTAGAAACCCCTGGACGTGTATAAGGTCGACAGAGTTAAACTCTGATTCTAAAGAAATGGTTAAAATTTGTGTGACTAGTATATCTTTTTTTTCGCTATTTAGTTCAATATGCGTATTTTTATTAATTATTTAAGTTTGTTCTGTATCACTTGCAATGTAGACTAGAAGCGGACATCAATAAAATCTTTTAGAACAATAATTTTAGATGCCTAAATTAAATTTACCGATTAGTAAAAGTCTTATTAAATAGCCATAATATTTTGAATTAGCTTGGAAAATTGATAATTAGCTAATTTATTGTTCTGATGCATTAGGAAAATATTTAAACGCATTTAATGATCCTTGGCAGCAGGGGCTAAAGGTTTTTTGATTTTATTTTAGCTAAAACTAAAAAAATTATCTGCACTATTAAGGAATTTATTGTCGCCTGAAGTAGCGGAATAGTTACTTCTTGGTGTTAATGAGGACGGCACGGTTCCTATATTAGGAGGTAATAATTCCTCAGTGCCTGGCTATTAGTGGTCGGGTAGATGGCGTGGGCTGCCGCGTTAAGGTCTGGCAGCGTATGGTATTCATGCCATCGCTGCAATCGCGTAAGAGTTTTTTTGGCGTACTCGATCGTCCAGCAGTTACGGGTGTTGCATTCTTGTCCGGCTGGGCGGCCATCTTAAGAGATATAGCTTTTTAGCCATTAGGCGCGGACTTTGATGGCTTTCATAAGGGGGGGGCGTACAGTATTCAGGTAGCACATGAAATGGTTGGCTTGGGGTTTGTTGGTTTTATGTTTTTTAAGTAGGGCCAGGGCATAGTTCTTCATGTGGTCGTGGCCGTAGGTATAATCTAGCTTTTCTTTTGGCATGGGAACCGCGTGCAATAAAGTAACGCTGGCCTGGTCTGTGGGATGACAAAGATGACGCAAGCTTCGGCGTCGCGGCTAGCTAGATAGTTAGCATGACAGCAGCGCAGGGCGGGTGAGTAGGTCCCAGGCGTTTGGGGTTGTTTGATACAATGGTAGTCGTTTAGTAGTCTTGGTAAGGCTGGAG
Source organism: Desulfovibrionales bacterium (assembly GCA_965112965.1). Taxonomy (GTDB): domain Bacteria; phylum Desulfobacterota; class Desulfovibrionia; order Desulfovibrionales; family Desulfovibrionaceae; genus CBCOTE01. The sequence goes on from CBCOTE010000023.1 coordinate 33,157, forward strand.
CTTCCGGCCTGGATCTTTTAGCTTGATATTGATGTTATTGTATGTTGCATACGATTATATGCCTTATAGCATATTATCACTGGCAGCTTTATCGGGCTATATCAGTTAGATTCTATACGTATTAACAGTCGCTGTGGCTTACCTGTGCCGGGTTTAATAGAAGATGAGAAACAGTTATCCTAGCTAGCAGAGCTCTGGCGTTGTTATCTGTGGCGCACACCGTAAGTATGAGATAAACAGTAAGTGTCAGCCATTGTCTGCGCAGGATGTGAATGAGGTCAACACTGTGTAAGTGTATAGAGGTCAATGCTGTAATATAAGAGTAAGCCTTGACATAGAAAGATATGTTGCGGTTTTCATCTGATTGATTGGAGTCACTACTTATGGTCGTGCCAACAAGCGCGGCGGAGCATATCTTTTGATGCGGAGGCCGTATATATTTTTCGGCCGGATCATGGAAGAAGAGAGGTTGTTAGTCGGAGATATAGGCCGGCCGGCTTTACTCAACCATTTGAAAGGGTAATACGAAGACTAGGGTTCGTTGTAGGTTACTAGGACATTTCCAGACTAAGATCAGTCTGCCTAAAAAACGTGACTGAGGTGGCGTAGTAGAAGGCTTTGAGCACGGCCAGCTTGGGTCAGTACTGTTGCTCACTGCGGTAATGGGGGGGGTAGGGCTGACCAGAGATATACCAGGTATGGCCGCAAGAATAGTCCGAGGGCATGTCCACATGGAGTCTAACACTAGAGAGCTTTCATATTTTCACGGCATGGACCATGGTTTAGATGGTCATAAAATCGAATAAGCTGACTAGGACATAGACTAGGAAGGCCCTTCGGGAAAGTCCAGGGTTGGCCAGAAGGTTGGAGTGGCAGAGGCTCCGGTCCATAAGTCTCTGATGGTGGCTCAGATGCCTGGGATGAGCACACATACTGTTGATGGCTAAAAGTGAGAGTCGGGCATATATGGCTCAGAGCCAGCTTACGATTAGGTGCCGCTGATGAAGTCTGGTAGAAGCTGTTAGCGTAGACGAATAGTGTAGCAAGTTCAGCCAACGAATTAATGTCTATCCTCCTCGGTAAAGGCCCAGTCGAAGGTATGCATGAGCATCTATAATGATTTTTTTGTGAGAGTAAATTGATGATGAATTGACATATTTCGCCGGCCAATGTTCTGGTCGCTATGGAGACGTAAAAAAAGATCTTGGTGTATCGCATCCACCCCGAGAAGTGCACTGGAGCTCTTCCATGTAAGCTTTGCATTTTTGCTAACACAAGAAACAATCTATTTTAATTTACGGCGAAGTGTGCCATTTAGACGTGCATCGTGGTTACTAGGATGATTCGAATCTGTCATCCGGATGTGGATTACTTGTGAATTGAACGGACTGGTTTTCTATGGCGGTCTGCAGTCACAATTACGGCATTGGTGGACTAGACCAGTCAGTGCGGTCTGGTGCCACACAACCAAAGAATAAGGTTAATCTATTAATTTACCAGAGTATTATTAGATTCTGTGGCCGAGAAGTATAGTTGAAGTATGGCCATGTACTCAGGTTGTACACTAGGACTACGGCGACTAGGATTGATTAAAGTCGGTAGCATAGTTGAATGGAGCGCTATTTGATTAGTTCATGGCCGCGGCTAGACATGAAATGGCCAGCCCGAACAAGAAACAGGACTGTATTATATGATCGACTGTTGAGAAAAAAATAACTGCATTATGTAGCTGAACCACAAAAAATACTAGCTGCCCACGGCCAGCTGGGATAGGGTGGTGTGGTGAAATCGATATATGTCCATAGTAATATCAGCCTGGACATCGATTGCTGTAGGGCTTGGAAGAGTACGCCAGGACTATGTAGGTAGGGTGAAGTGAAGGTATCGTAGCCAAAATATTGACGGTACATCTTGGCTAATTTGGGAGGGTCAGGTGGTGATTGGTATGATTTTTAAGTTTTATTAAGCGACCCGTAGCGTTGGTGAAGACTGCGGCCATAAGGAAGTAGCAGTGTTGTGACTGGGATTAGCCGCCGACGTTGATGTCGTGTCTGCCTATATTAGATGTAGGCATGAATTTTTAGTAATAATCTATTAGATTTTGTCATCAGATACTAATAAAGATGTGATTTTTTTGTAGAGTAATTATCCATAGAATGACTGCACAAAGGTAGTACATTCATCCATTAGGTTTACAGTACAGGCCATGCAAACGATGGCAGTCCGGCTATCTTGCTATCTAAATTTCGACCACTATAAGCTATGGTCATTTAGTTCACGAACTATAAATCATGTTAAGCAACGTTATGTCTTATGAACAGGCTTACTAGTAGTCAGTGTGTCAAAAAAATGTGAGCTAAAAGATTTAGTATCAACCTTAGGCCATGGCGTAGCACAGTGGGAGAAATGATCGTTATGGGACCTATAGTATCTCTCATGGTAGCTGCGGTTTTCTGGATTGGTACCTAGTACGGCGTGGATCTTGAGAACTATTTCTAGAAGCATAGAATATATTGCGTCTAGAGAGGAATAAGCAAGCGTCCGGCCACGAATATATCAATTAGGCGTGTTGACGATTCTAATAATATAATGTATTATATTTCATGTATTTTTGCTGTAACGGCGGCGTTAAGGAACTAATATGGCGAGTACTGTGGTCATCGGGTCGCAGTGGGGGGATGAAGGAAAAGGCAAGATAGTAGATCTGCTCACTGAGGCAGCCGATGTCGTAGTTCGTTTCCAGGGTGGTAACAACGCCGGACATACCCTGGTCGTCGGGGAGCGCAAGGTCACTTTACACCTCATTCCTTCGGGTATTTTGCATGCTGGGTGCCGTTGCTGCATCGGCAATGGCGTGGTCTTAGATCCGGAAATCTTTAGTCGCGAGGTGAACGATTTAGCGGCTTGGGGTTTAGATGTCAGCCCGGGGCGACTTATAGTCAGTCCAAAAGTTCATCTTATCACGCCCTGGCACCGGGAACTGGACGATGCTAGGGAGGCGGCCCGGCCTAAAGGCCAGCGTATCGGCACCACTGGACGTGGTATTGGGCCGTGCTATGAGGACAAGGTCGGCCGCATAGGCATTCGTGCCGCAGATTTGGCTGATCCATCTTTACTTCGCCAGAAGATCAAGCTGGTGCTCAATGAAAAGAACGCCTTGTTGGTCGGGCTGTATGATCGCAAGCCCTTGGATCTTTCCAATGTCTTAGACTGGGCCCTGGGCTATGCCGATCAGATATTACCTTATCTAGGCGACGTTTCAGCGGTCATTATTGAGGCGCAGCAGGCGGGAAAACACGTGCTTTTTGAGGGTGCTCAGGGCGTGCACTTGGATATAGACCATGGTACCTACCCCTTTGTCACCTCATCGAGTACAGTGGCTGGGAGCGCCGCCTCGGGTAGTGGTTGTGGTTCGCGGGGGATTGACCGCATTATAGCAGTAGTTAAGGCCTACACGACGCGGGTTGGTTCTGGTCCTTTTCCTACTGAACTTTTTGACGCCACGGGCGATGCCCTGCAGCGGCGTGGTGTGGAGTTTGGGGCTACCACCGGTCGTAAGCGCCGCTGTGGATGGCTAGATTTGGTTTTACTAGCCGAAAGCGTCCGCCTTACCAGCCCTAGTGAACTGGCCATCACTAAGCTCGACGTGCTCTCGGGTTTGTCTGAGCTCAAACTCTGTGTGTCCTATGAGTATCAGGGCCGTCGTTTGGCTTTTCCACCTCAAATAGAAAACGGACTAACCCAGGTGACTCCGATGTACGAGGTTGTGCCCGGCTGGCAGGAAGATATTTCGGCTTGTCGTAGCTTAACTGCCCTGCCCGTAGCGGCTCGCGCCTACATCGAACGTATGGAAGTCTTCTTGGGAGTGCCAGTGTCTATTATCTCAGTGGGCCCGGACCGAACGCAGATAATCTGCTACTAGATTGGCGCTGAGCGTGATTAGAGAACTGATGTTATGGGCGTGATCAATAGGAAACCAGAAGTTAAGTCTGAGGAAATAGACTTTCAATGTCCGAGCAAAGACGCTCTAGACATGGCATACTCCTTGCGACGGAGCCAGACTCGTGTTATTAGTTACCTAGAACAACTGGCTGAACCGCCACAGTCGCTGCTTATAGAGGGTAGCAGCGTGGCCGAACGTGAAGCCGCGGTTCTCTTCTATGCAGCGCGGCTCAATTGTTTGGCACCTCAGCCGCCTTGCCTGGGCTGTTCTACTTGTCTGCAGTTGTTCACGGGCCAGCATCGTGATCTTTTGTTCTTTGACGGCAGAACCGGCTCCATCAAGGTTGATTCCATCCGTTGTGCTATTCGTCCTTTATTGGGCGATCCGCCCCGGAGTCGGGGTAAGCGCGTGATCATATTTCATGAGGCTCAAGCCCTGACCGTCGCCGCGGCCAATGCTCTGCTTAAATTTTTGGAGGAACCTCGACCATGGACTGTTTTTGTTTTATCTGTGGCCCAGCGCGAGCGCCTCTTGCCCACGTTAGTCTCCCGCAGTTGGATTCTGACCCTGGGCTGGAAGGTCCCTACAGGTGAGATACTGATCACTACAAACCAGAAGCTCGTCGACTGGCTCCAGGCCTTGACAGACTTTCTTGTCTCTGGTCGTGGCTGGTTTAGTCGCACCGCCACCAAGGGCGCTGTGGACCGTGAGTTAGCCCGCGATCTTATTCTTATTTGCCAGGCCGAACTTATTGGTGCCATGATCGGCCGTCCTACCCTACCCTTGGGCGAAGCCTTTGTACACAATTGTGATGCCGCAGGTCTAGACTGGCTGAATGTCTGCCTCATACGCACTCAAGAAGCCTTAGACGCCCAGGTCAACGTCGCCTTGGTTCTTGATTGGCTCGCGATGCAGTTGTATCGTCTGCGCTAGCGCAAAAAAAATAGTAATAGTGTGTCTTCAGTATCAATGGACCAGTTGTTCTTTGAGTTTTTTTGATCATTGATGGGCTTATGTGCCTGTCGAACTGTGACAGTTAGATACGCGTATTGCGTAACTATTTTTAATATGTTTCGGGCTATATAAATTTTTTTAGTTATAGAAACTTAAGGTGTAGGAAGGATAAAAATTTTCTAGAAAAAATTCTCTTACGTTGTTTGGCTGGTAAAATGTTTCAAGAGTTATAGCAATACCTGAGGTATTTTGTCAGAGGTTAGACAATTAAAGCATATATGGAATGTGATAACGATTGTGGCCAGAGCGTAGCGGCAGGCAGTCAGTGGCGTAAACCAGAAGAATATCTGATATGTTTGTTTAAGACTATCCAACGAGTCTTGTCTGTAATGGTCTCGGGTAAGGTATCCGCGAAGTAGATGCTCTGGGAATATGTGCACTGGAAGTAGGTTGAAGAGGGAGTGACACGTGGGGTAACAAAGCCCAGGCGATCGGATATATTGTGGCCAGTATCGGCTCCCACCTAGGGCTGTCTGAAGTGTATTTGCTGTGGGGGGGTAAGACTTTACAGGTATGAATTCTGCCGGTTAGAATAGACCGTTCACTGGATGAGCTACCATAGCATACTCGGCTATTCAAAGATATTTCAGGAACATGACTTTATTTCGTTACTGCGCTATCTATTCCTATCAATTTTGAGCATGTCATCGTGGTAGATCTGGAGTACGTATTACTTTGTCCAGGATCTAATTGACATTTTAGTATGCAAGCAGCCATCCAATAGCATGGCGTGGGCGGTGAACAGAGTGTGCTATAATAGGCTGTCGTTACCGGTGGGTTCCTACACTAATAAGTGAATATTATTTTTTTTCTGGTATAATAGTCACGTCGTTTACCAGTTGCAGCTAGAACGGAGTTATTTTGGCCACAGGGCTGAGCGGTATTGGACGATGAGAGAGGTATACGGTGCAAGCTTAAATGGAGCTAACGTTTTTTATGAATCTGATAATCCGGTTTGATTCGTTATTCCTCCACGAGAGTCGAGACAAGAATTCTACTATGGAGTAACGCTAGTGTATAGAGGCCATTGGGCCATTCAGAGCCCGCAGTAACACGGTGAAGAAATTGGGAACGTATAAAAATGATCCGTGATGTCTACGATAAATTTTAGTTTAGTGTTAAGGTATTTTTTTTATATTGTGAGATATTTTGTCGGCCATTAGCAGGGTATCGGCCTGGATAGTGCCATTAAGTTTGTGAAAAATTGGACGTAGAACTATAATATTGTGCTCGAGAAATATGTCTTGGAATAACCGGCGGAGACGATGACATAGAGGGTTAGGCAGATCGTTATCCCTAAGCTAGACTAGAATGGCGGCGGATTTAGATGGGGAAAGCAGACTAGTGTGTTATTATTCTCCCATATCCAGTCTAGAATTCCTTCCAGTTTACATAAGAGATATATGGTAGTTCAGTTCAAGATTTTTTTTAGAAGTGTAGTCGAATATGCAGGTTGGATATGGCATAAAGGTAGCTTGTTATCCGGATAACTTTTACGCAACCTGGATCTAGTAGTGATTTTTATTGTAGGTTCCAGTTAGTTTTTTTGGTCAGGTCTGCGATGTTAACTACGCCTGTTCTTTCAGGTGGTCCGGGAGGCCTAATTAAACCTCGATTTATTGATATCTAGTTATTCTAGATGACGGTGATGTCCACATGGCTATACACTTGAAATGGCGGCTGGATAGGGATGATTCCTTGATGAAGCGACTGCCGTTGACCTACCATAATTCATATTTCGCCAGCATTTTAGATAGAGGGATATAGGTACTAAGGGGCGTCATTACTTTTGTGGTCTTTGAAAAAAAGACAGATTTGTTATTGTTTTTTTTAGGACAGCCTATGGAGCGCTAATTCAGACTTCGTAGCGAATAGAGCCTCAGTAGCCGTATTGAACAAAGCGATGTTAGGTAGCATTCACGCCTAAGGAGACTCCCTAGCGGCAGCGATAACTAGGTGCCAGTAAGGTTAAGTATAATGTGAAAAAATAATTTGTGTAGTATTGGCCTTGTTGCTGGTCTCTTCGAAGTCCGCAGCCGTCCAATCAAGTCTTTCAGGAGATATAATGAGTGCATGTATTGGGGAGACCGAGATTGACCCATCCGACGAGACTGTTTATGGTAGATTACAGGCTGACTTTTTGGGAGTCCATACAAAAAAATTAAGGCGGTAAAAAAAACTAAAAATAGAGCTTTGTAGCCTGAGGCTAGGTATAGACTTTGGTGTGAGATGGTGCAGCTGCAAGTAGCAGTGCTGTTAGGATCCAGGTTCAGGCTGGTCCTGATCAGCATTTTGCCTTGTGTGAGGTGTTTTGGATATGGCCGCTATGACCAGAATGACCGTATTGTAGACAAGTTTAGTTAGGTCTAGATATAAAAAAAGTCGATCAGTAAATGGCATCTCAGCTTCTGGTGAACATGCTGATAAAAAAATGTTAGATTACGGCTAGTAGCACCTCAATATTGTAAATATTGACGATTGTGTTTGGCCTGTTGGCCGTACCCAGGAACTAGTTCGATAAATAGTCTCAACTACTTTTATAGTGCGACAATACTGCAGCCTATGGAGCAAGAGGCTTTAAAAATACGTTGCAGGTCTGAAAGGACTAGGTCAGCCCAGGTTAAGACAATGGCGCCAGAAAAAAATATTGAATCATGGCAGAAGATACGGCTTATTGAAGATCCATAGTGAGCGAAGGACACTGAAAAAAATATAACATTTCTCTTGTAGAACAAGAGCAAACAGGATGGGGAGTGGTGCATAGGTTTGTAATTATTTTTTTTAGATAGTTAATTGTGTCTCTGATGAAGAAGGTAGCTACAGCCAACGTGGCACTTTTTTTTCATTTTATAAGTTACCTTAAACATTACTGTAGACCTGTCAGCCCTTATGGTTGCACTCCAGAGCTTTGGTGCAGTCGACGGTAATTCCTCCTATTGTCGTTGCGTATTTGGGCAGCGCTGTATTTATTCTGCGCCTCCACTGTGTTTAGTTTGAATTCGATTAGCCTGGAGTCTACAAGGCGCTCTTGAAGTCGTCTTGTTTGAAAATGTTCATGTCTGAATTGATCAATTTTAGCATTTTTACCAAATTTAATCTAGCCTTGGAGGATCAACCACGTTGGATTAGCCCTAGGAGTGTGTCTCAGGCCGCCGTTGGGGGGGGTCATTCTCATTGGGAGTAATGGCAACAGTTCCAGCCAGTATTTTTTTTTGAAATCACAAATTACGGTAAGATCCTATTTTTTTGTGTTATCGCTTCGGATTCAGTACGAACTTGGGCCGATTTGTCCGGTTTTGAGTTTCAGACTTGAGCGTTTAGGTATCGGAATAGTTTAATTAGTAGGTCTGAATCAATCAATCAATTAATCAATTGATTGATTGATTCAGACCGATGGGTACGATCTTTTTGAGATCGGTGTGGTATGGTTTTCGTGCGTTAAAAGTTTTAATATGGCGGCGAGAAGTATGCATAACAACCAATAAGTATAAGCAAATTTTTGGCTTATATATTAAGTAAGGAACTGTTAGTATTTGGTCATTGGGGTAGGTTGGAGTTTAGGTTGTGGCCTGAAGGTCTGCAAAAAAAGCGGCGGTATTGTGACTTCTAACCTTCCCAACCGGGATACGTGACCTAGCGTCTTCTGATTGTTTATTAGAGCTGGGGCGGCTAGGCCTAAGGTGACATTGAGGCCTATAGTGTTTAAATTTTTTTAGAATATACGCTGCGGACAATAGGTGTGTCAATGGTGCTTAGAATAGCCGGAACTGTGGGGTTATCGTGGTGCTTAGAATCGGATCGTGCGTGCGTGGCGGTGTCCCTGGACGCGGTCCGCTGCAGTACGTCGGCCAAGGGTAGAGATATGAGCTGTAGTAGGTAATCGTCGATCCCGGTTTTCAGATAGAGTTTTGGTAGTCGATTAAAGTATAGACTGTGATGGTTGACATTAAGCAGCTCTCGTTTGCGGGCTGGGCTTTTTTCGTTGTGTATATGGTTGGTGATCTCTAACTGTCCGCGGCTGGCATTTTAAGGTCAATTTACATTACACTACGGTATTAAGGGCAAATAGAAGTAGGATACCAGGCAGTAGGCTACCAAGGATTCCATGCTACAGATGGTTGGAGAAGCCGTGAATATCTTAGCATTGACCGTATTGTTCGCCACTGAAAGCGACCAGTAGGGCGCTGTGATAGGCTTAGGATGCTATTTATGGCCTTTGGGGGGGCGGACAATAGGTCTGATCACTATGGGGGGGCAGGAAACTCGGAGAAGGCGAATGTTGTGCTGAGTCCCTGGCGTCCCTTCGGCTTTACTGTCGTCGTCTACCATGTCCTATCAGCTGTCGGTTGATGGCCAGTCAAGATTTTTGCTGCCGTAGGGCGACGTCAGTTTGATGGAAAGACTTGAAAAATCTATCAGAATTATTTAGATGGATTTCGATGTCAGTATCCTGGATGGTGAAGCAGGGCCCTGGATATGGTGTTCTACGAACTTTATGGTTGCCTTGAAGCTGTACACGCGTGGATTTTAAGACTTTTCTATCGGGCCTGGATGGCCAGTAATTACACCGGTCTGGTCTAAGTTTAGTTTTACGAATGAGTCTAATATACCTAAGATATCATTGTGGATGTGTACTTCATGGTTCATGATTGCCATGATAATTGTTTTTGGTTTATATTGGCCTATTGAATCGTAGTCCAGCCCTGTACAGTTCTTTGATTAGTTAAAATTATTTAATTAAATGGAAGGTTAGCTTCGTTGTATGTATCTGCATTATCTGCATTCGTTGAACAATATACAGAAATATCGGCCATGCTAGTATGGACGTTAGCCGTGGTGGAAAATGTAGTCTTATGGATGACTATATCGTGTAGGGTTACATCGTAGAAGGCCATCTGGGACTAGTAGATTTTCTTTCTTGATCCTTATAAGGATTAAGATTTTTTTCATCGTGTAAGGTCGTTTATTTGACTATATAGATCGTGAAAAATAATTTTGCTCAGCGTTTTTTTATGTAGCGAATATTTTGTGGTAGTAAAAAAAAGTTATTGCATAGATACAAACTCACTATGTATCTTTGTACAAGGTTATTTATATAGATAGCGTCCAGTATAGTCTGTACAAAGATATCTTTTTGTCGCTAATGATGGCAAATATGCGGTTGAACATGTTGATCAGGTCTTATACTATAATTATATTATGTCTTGCCTTTATTCTACGTTGCCTGATATGAGAGATCGTTTGTGGATAATGGGTTTAGATGCGAGGCCCTTCGTTTGGATACTATCCTAGAATGCGCGGTCCACGAACAGTTAGGCGTCGAGTGGAGTCAGAAGCGTGGCGATCTTGAGGAGTAATAAGTCCCGTTGTAGACTATCCGTTAGTCCTGACGCTAAGTTTCGCCAATGGCATACCGACATGGAGAGGATATAGTGGTATAAACTGTTGTATAGTCATAGCGTTATTGCTTAGGCCTAAGTATAATCGTATTTTAGGAATCAGCAAAAATTATAGATATCATTTTTTAGTATCAGGGATGTATCTCCTGACCATTTTTGATTGGTAGGACAGCGGGTTTTTATGGTCTTTTTTAATTTATTATAGCTATTGCGGAATCCATGATAGTATAATTTTATTCACCAATCCGGTGAATAATTCTGGACCGATGGTCTGTATATCATCTGAACGATATATTTTTTACTTTTTTGTATTAATTGGGTCATGAACATATAGGGCCGTTAATTATTAAGGTCGACTTATCGTTGTAACGAAGGTCCAGGCGATTATGACCTGACTTAGATAGGTCAGTTGTTTAATTTTTTGGGTGCTCCAGAAAAAAAGTTGATTTTATAATATAGGCTGCTGTCAGCCATTATAAAAAATGGTCCTCTTATTTAATTCGGTAGTGGGCAATCGGATGGCTGAATTTTGGGCCATGACGGTTAATAGGCTATGTATGTTATCGGTGGACTTCATGTTATAATTTGCATTCAGCTCGGCGATGACATCGGGTTTTTTTGGGTTTAGGGTGTAATGGTTTAATTCTAGACGTGGTGGACGTGGCTGATATATAGATACAATAAAAAAATATTAGTGTTAGAGCCAGGAAGACAATTTTAAACGACGAGTCTTGAGGTTGTCTGGTACAGTGAAAGTATGATTATCTAATGAGTTGTTTTGTTAGTTTTATATCTGGTTTCGTAAGTTCTGAAAATTTGAGCTCGGGCATGGATGGAAAGATAAGATGGGGGAGTGAGGCTGTTTATTTACCCTTGTCTGGTATCCTAGTGATATCGTCATAGTAGCCGCTTAACTGTTCCATAAATTCCGGTAACACAAAAGTAAAACCCAACTCGGTCATGCTGGACAGAGCGCGACAGCCCTGCTGCGCCCAGCATTCGCGTTCACCGGTGCCTAGATGCAGTCGAGCCGATTTTTTTGTTGGTAGTCGCAGCCGGAACTCCCGGAAACCCAGGCTTTCCAGTAAATCCTCTGCTGTCCCCAGACGAGCGAGTAGGGCGGTATCCACTGGGGTGTCGTAGGGCAAGCGTGTGAATAGGCAGGCACGACTTGGTTGCTCCGGCCAAACAAGTCCAATTGCTACGGCGAGGGTTCGTATATCGGCTTTAGCCAGTCCCATTTTGGCTAGTGGACTGGCCACGCCTAGATCAGCTAGGGCCAAGTGGCCCGGCCGAAAAACTGCGGCGTCGTCAGCGTTGCTACCGTCCGCCAGCTGTCGTCCCGGACCTGCGGCCGCTAATAGGAGTTTGAAACCAGCTCGCTTGCAGTGATAGCAGCGTTTTCGGGCATTGGCTGCCGCATCAGGCAGTGTGAGGGGGTTGAAGTTGATGATCCGATATGGCCGGCCCTGATCGGTCAGCCATTGTAAAGCAAAGCTGGACTCGGCCGGGGTCAGGTGAGGTCCAGTTAAGTGCAGGGCCACCACGTCCAGATCGGCCCTCCATGCCATTGCCGTCAGTAGCCGACTGTCCACCCCGCCGGAGACGGCTATAGCCAGTGGGCCGAGTTCGGTTAGTAGCGTAGTGAGGCGGTTTAGACGTTCGTGTACGTTTATATCGGTGTTATTAGACATGAGTTAGTTGGCTGGGATTTTTTCTTGGGCATCGGTGAGCAAGAATTCACCCTTTTTGATCCAGCCTTTGAGGATCTCAGCGATCTCCAAGGACATGCTGTAGCTTGTTAGTGGTACGGTTTGCACTTGCTTACCCAGTATTTCGACCTGGCCTTTTTTGAGCTCCTCATAAGTCACTTGCCCTAGTATCTGGGAGATACCTTGTGGGTAGTCGTTACTGTAGTCCTTGACCGGCATAATAATATCCGCATCGGAGACGCCTGTGTACCAGGCGATTTCATCGTTGAGCACGGGGATGGGTATGCCTACGCCTACAGCCAGAGAGCAGCCGTAGCCGAGGAAACTTATACCGCGTAGGAAGCGTGACTGCATGCCCTTGAGGTCGCCTCGGACCATGAGCGTGCCGGCGGGGACTTTGGGTAGGCCTCGGGCAGTGCGTGGCGGGTTGGGATTATGTTGCGTGCCGGCCCCGAGTACGTAACCGATGCCACCGCCTAGGAAGATTTTTGTGCCCAAGCCGACAGTTAGGAACATTGGATCATTGAAGAGTGGTGAGAGTTCTCCTGCAGTAGCATAATTGGCGTTTTTGCACTCGGGTTTGAGTGGGCCCATATAGGTGTAGATGATACGATTGCTCAGATTTACCGCAACGTTATAATTTTGATAACAGTTGCGTGGATTGAGGAGTTGAGCGAAGGATAATTGGGCCAGGGTGACGGATTTATTCAATGTTTGACGTGGGTAACAGTCCGTGCCATAAGCTATACATTTGAGGTGTACAGCCTTGCCGCGCACTAGATCCTCGATTACGTGGCCGCCGCCGTATTTAAACTGGCCTGGGTAGACCTTATTAAGGGGGTCATCCTTCGTGGGCTCGGTGGCCCCTAAGTAGGCATCCACTGCGGCCAGGCCGCAATAGGCGGGTATGTTATTTACTCGCATGCGGTGCACCTTTATGAGTGGCGTTTCTTGGCCGATATTGAAAAATAAACCAGAGGAGCACATGGGGGAGAAAGTGCCGGTGGTGACTACATCCACCTCTCGGGCCGCACGTACCTTGCCCAGTTCGCGTACGGTTTTGACCATTTCGCTGGCGTTAAGTACGATGGCCTTGCCCCTATGGATGCGTTTGTTGATCTCAGCGATGGTTTTCTTGACCTGGTAGTCTTTACCCATAGGAACCTCCGAATATACAATGACTAGCCTGATTGGTGCTGGCGTGACCAAACTATTAGCTGCAGCTTGCACTTAACATATTTTAAAGGCGGAGACAATTAGCTGGGGATAGAGGAAAGTAGTTCAACGGTTTCTCAATTTTCCTTGGGTCCGAGACGACTGATGGTGAGTAGACATATAGTGCGTGGTCAGTTCAATGTCATATTATTGTCTGTAGAAGTTATAACTGTTGAGCGATTTTTTTTGTAGCTAGACTTCGATACTAGGAGAGATGGCTAAGTTGGTTGGGAGAACGCTACCTAGTCGTTTTCTTAGGACGTTCCAGTGCTTGAGTCAGTGTGTCATGTAATCCCGTCCAGCTCAAGCAAGACGATATTTCTAACACTACCGCATCAAATTGTCTCAGGAAGGGATCTATGAACGATGTGGCCCCAATTTTATACGCCGGTTGCGTATGTCTCTATCTTTTTTTATAATGTCTGCCGAATCAAGAGTCGTTTTTTCTTGACCATTAGGATGAGCTTCATGGAATATATATTTGTGAATATTGCCAGTTTCTAATGATGGTTTGCCTGTAGTCATGTAGGATAGGTTTGACTGAGCAATTACGTAATTTTAGGATCGGTCTACTAGAACGTCAGCCGATTTAATAAAAATAACACATTAAGGCCGTACAGAGCGATAACCGGCGACAGTTATTTTTTTTGGTTAGAATAGCAATATTTTTTTTATATATATATATTACCGTTATTCCGCATCTGCTAATAGCTAAATATAACAAAAAACAGTATTTTTTTTATGGGTAATAAAAATAGATATTTGACTGCCCGAAAAAAAATAAATTTTTTTATCAATCTGTTTGCCAAGCGGCTCATTGCAGTTTATTGGAAATTGCCATTGTGCTTTTCAAGAGATGTTGCCGTAACAGAAAAATTAGATTGCCGTCCGACATCGGACGGACGTGTAAATCATTATTAACCAAAGGAGAAAGTTGCTATGGCTATTGTGATCAATGAAGAAGAATGTATGGGTTGTGAAGCGTGCGTCGAGACCTGTCCCGATGTCTTCGAAATGAATGCCGAAGGTGACAAGGCTATGGTGAAAGATATCGATGCTGATGTTGAGTGCGTTGACGAGGCCATCGATTCCTGTCCCGCTTCGGCTATTTCCAAAGAATAGCCGAACACCAGACATACCCCCATGCTAGCCCTGGAAAGAGCTAGTATGGGGGTATGTTTTTATCCAAATGATCTTTAATTCCAGGCATGGATCACGATCTTGTTTCAGCGACTCTTTATCTATTGCTTATTCACGGACCTCTGCATCAAACTACTAACATCCGGACAAAAAAAGATAAAACTAGGCTAACGTTATCGGTCTAAGTGTGGTTCAGGTGGACAAGTACCACATCCTTAACATCGGCATCCTCCTCCTTAATTCTATCTACTGCCTATTTTTTGGCAATATTTGACTGTCTCATCGGTTGAATCATGAAAAATCCGTACCGAGCTGCATTGCATTTCTTATGTCTGTACTACTCGCTAGTTACGGCACGATCCTCTTTGTTTGAATTAATATTGACATAGTCTTTTTTATGTTATTAGGGCTGAAAATATACTTTTCAGAACTCATATCACTGGTTGATTGCATCTACTATAATTCTCATATGTGTCTAATCGGCCTTTCAGTCATGCTACCAACTAGTATAGAGCCATCTAGGGCATAGCCGTCAAGGAATATCTCCTCATTAATATAGCTACTTGTCTTTTTTATATCCCAGGTATCAATGGGTTCTATTCTCTTATCATCCTGGTTTATTTAGATATTCCACTGGACCTTACATGACTCACTGGTTTAAAGCCGGATAACTGCGTCTTATTTGACGCCATTATCATACATCTGTGCATGGATTTTTTCTTGGCTTTTATTATCGTCCTTAACATTCTCGATTTATTATTAACCACGCCGTAATATTACGAATCTCTACGGTTTAGCCTAAACTTTAATTTGTTTACCAGTCCAATCGGACTTATTGAATTCAGCTGCGATCAGTGAAGCTGCTAGGGATAATAATCTGAAAGCAAATATTATGATTTCGACGTTATTAGTTGGAGTATGATCTAAATATTATAGCAGATTTTTTTTGCATATCCAGCCCTGTTATTAGCGGTGTCAAAGCCTAGCCTAGGACCGTAAACTTGCCTAAGTTTGATTTAAGGTTTCATCGCCGCCAAACTGTTTCGCGACGTCTTTTAAGACCAGGCTAAAGAAAGCAAGATAGTAGTTTAATTATTCATCTCCTTCGCCTGTCTTGCTGCCATAGTAGATTTTCTCTAAAGGGCGGAGAGACGAATAGAGATGAAGGTCCGGGGTACCCCGCTGCCAAAAAATATGTTACCTTATGGTAAGCATTTTGTCGGACATGGAATAATAAGGAATAATAGGGTAGTTGTCTAGGTTGATGTGCGGGGTTGAGGGGGGGGTACTGTGATGGACACGGTGGCGACGGTGATATTTAAGATGGGACAGTTTTTTGGCATTGCGCGGTTGTGTGAAGTGTTAGTCGAGCATTGTAAGTTTTTTTTCAGGGGCAAGGCACGGCAAGGCAATAAACTGAAAACTGCGTTCGTGCGGGGGGGGGTCGGAGGAGTGGTGGAGATACGGCCACCGAGTGTGACGTTTCTGGTGCGAGTGTATGCACGATTATATGGAGTTTAGATCTACTGTATATTTTTTTCTGTAGATGAAGGTGAAAAAAAGAAAGTGCGTTTTATAGATAGGCAAGGGCTGACCTGGATGACGTTGGTCAAGACGTCTGAGTTTGGGTTTCTATCGGCGAGTATTTTTGTCGTAGAGATGTTGGTTGTGGAGGCAGGCAGGCAATAGTACGGTGGGCGGAGAATATTTTTAGGGAGTATGCGTATGCGTATTATTGAGTTGATGCGTGAGCAAGGTCAGTTTATCTCGCTGGAGTTTTTTCCACCCAAGGAGCGAGAGAAATGGAGAGAGTTTTTTCAGATGGCAGAACAGCTGGCTGTTTTGAAGCCATTGTTCGTGTCTGTGACTTATGGTGCTGGTGGATCGACCCAATCGAATACGCTCGAGCTGGTGACGAAACTGCGGGCCAGACTGGGTGTAGTGCCAATGGCGCATTTAACTTGTATGGGGGCGAACCGTGGGTCGATCCAGTGTTTCTTGGATAGTTTGGTGGCCAGTGGAGTAGACAATGTGCTAGCTCTGCGGGGTGACCCTCCTCAAGGGCAAATGCGAATTGTGTCTAACAGCGAGGAATTTCAGCATGCCTTAGATTTAGTATTGTTTATACGGCAGGAATATCCACAGCTTGGGATTGGAGTAGCGGCTTATCCAGAGAAACATCCTGAAATCCAGACTTTGGAGGATGACCTGGGGTACTTGAAGTTAAAACTGGATATGGGGGCGGATTTTGCTATTACACAGTTGTTTTTTGACAACAGGCACTATTTTGAGTTCGTAGCCCGGGCTAGAGCCCGAGGTATCAGCAGGCCTATCGTGCCTGGAATATTGCCGATTTTGTCTTTAGTGTCACTACGGCGGATCATGTCTTTTTGCAATGTGAGTTTGCCTGGTGGATTGTTAGCGCGTTTGGAGGCGGCTGATGCGGCTGGTGGCACAGCGGCGGTGGCCTATGAGGGAATTGGACACGCGCGGGAACAGGTATTGGGGTTATTGTACAATGGCGCGCCGGGGGTGCATCTCTACACGCTGAACAAGGTTGAGGCCTGTCTGGATATTGTACGAGATATTGAAGTCTATGGCCGGGCGGGAGTTTATTGATGCTATGGATGGAGTTTCATCAGCTGCCTGTGATGATTGTGTATTGGGGATAAAGAGGCAGCTCTGACAGTGTGTTTGATGAGATGAAAAGTTCCAGTTAGCAAAGTATGGTCCGGCCGGTTGGATGGTATGGGCACATATTGACTCATCCGTGATATTTTTTTAGTTTACAAAAAACTGTTAGAAAAAATATGGGTCGCGCGGTGTCTGTCTATTATTTATTCAGTAGCAGTTAGGTCTGACCAGTATCTAGAAAATGGCCTAATAGCCCACCGCCATCTCTTAATTAATAGTCCGGGTATTTTTTTTTGGATGCAATAGCGCGGAAGAAAATCGTTGCCTGGCTAACTTTTTTTGGATCGATAGCCCAGTGCGACGGCCACGATGAAATTGGTGTTGTCTTTGTGGGTTGTCACGTCAGCTTTAGGATCATGTCAGCGGCTAATTCAATGAAGCTACGGGAACTGCTTATCACTTGTACTATGGGGTCACTTCAATCTTACGATGTCGGGTGACCTCAGTGCAGAAGCCTTTGATTAAGATGACATTTTATTGCTATCGTATATTAGGCACAAAATTAAGAGACAGCCAGGCAATATCGTGATTTCTTCGTCAGGCTTCAATGTTATGGTGCAGTAATTTATTAATATATTTAAGGTGAACTGGATCTATGTATATCTTTGTCGTCATAGGCCAGTTGTATCGTTGATGAACCCTTGGGGCTAGATATAGCTTAGCATGTACGTCGTTGTGGGGTTGGCATTGAGCAGACGACCTGTCCGATGGGAGTTGGAGGACGCCCTCCGCGGTGCCTTATAAGAGGCCACAGTAGTGTAATTCCTGATATTGATGTTTAGGTAGTCCTGCTTTCTCAGGCGTCTTTGGGTTTATTTACGATCTAGACCAAGACACTTCATAAGGTTAGCAAGGTCCTCCTGGGTATAGGTAGTCGGTCTCCAGATATTTGATGGCGTTCAGTAACGTTGCGTCCAATCAGATGGGCAAGGCGTTATATGGGATAGGGTCGTGGTCAGGCTTAATAACACGAGATTAAACTGCAGGCTGTGCCGGTCGTGGTCGGTGAACGTCAGTACTGAACTGGCCGAGAGTTGGATGTCATCGAACAGCCTTTCGAAGAGTGAGAGATCCAGTATTGCAACCAAGATAGTTTAAGTACCGGCAAGGCAAAGGCAATAAAGCAGGTTTTTTTCCGGACGCACTTCACGGAGAGTTAGCCTGTCAAGAGGGGGTACGAGAGGATTCCATCATTAAAATGTTTACGGTCTGTTATGCTGGTCTTGCAGGTTAGCGATATATCCGAGGTGAAGGTTACGCTTTCGATGTTAGTGGCGATCAGACTAATGAAGTCGGTCTTGCATCGGATGATGCTAATGAAAAGGTGATTACAGGTGGATATAGTCCCGAAAAAAAGATTTTGTACAGTTGACAATCAGTAGCTGGCTGGTCAACTGACATAACGTATTGTTCGTCGGTTAGATTACGTGGCTCGCTGCAGGGAATGGCCTCTGGTGTATTGTAGTTTTTTTACATGTCTCATAATAACCTCGTATGGTGCGAGTGCTAGAGATAGCAATATAGTTCAACGCGCTATGGATGTGTCTTAATAGGAGTATAGTCTTGATCCTGTTAGGAAGCTGGAACATCAATAGAATATTCCCGATTTATTATTTCCAGCCCGTCGTTGCACGTAGATTAGTAGCCCCCCCTTGTGAAAAAAAGAAGGCATGCTCCATTCAGATTTAGTGACTTCTGGAAAGTAAAGAGTTGCAGCTGCATAGAAGCTTTAGATTTTTTAGGTCTTGTCGGTCGGCACGGAGTCTGGCAAATATCCTTTTTTCTGGACAAGCGTTATTCCTTTGAAAGTCATCGACCCCTGGGGCTGGTAGATCATGCGGTGTAAATATTACTTTACGGAAGGAGATCGCATATGGGCAGTAAAATGGTGGTGGCAGTGGCTGGTGCAACTGGTGCCGTAGGCCGGGAGATGCTCAAGATCTTAGAGGAATTCAGCTTTCCTGCCACCGAGGTGCGGGCCCTGGCTTCCTCGCGTTCGGTGGGTACTCGTCTGTTATTTAAGGGCAGGGAACTTGTGGTACAAGAGATTACCGAAGACTCCTTTGCGGGTGTGAATCTGGCTCTGTTTTCCGCCAGTGATTCTATCTCTAAGCGCTTCGCCCCGCATGCGGTTAAGCACGGCTGTGTGGTCGTGGACAATTCTAGCGCCTGGCGCATGGATGACCGTTGTCCCTTAGTAGTGCCTGAGGTTAATGCAGACGCCCTCGCTGCCCACCGTGGCATTATCGCTAACCCCAACTGTTCCACCATTCAGTTGGTCGTTGTGCTTAAGCCTTTACACGACGTGGGCCATATTAGACGCGTGATCGTATCCACCTATCAGGCCGTATCTGGCACAGGCCAGAAGGCCATTGAAGAACTCGAATTCCAGGCGCGGGAGCTCCTAAATATGCGCGAGCCCAAGCCCAAAGTTTATCCACATGTCATCGCTTTCAATGTGCTCCCGCATATCGACGTTTTTTTGCCCAATGATTATACTAAGGAAGAGATGAAGATGATCAAGGAAACAGTCAAAATCATGGGTGACGACTCCATCCGGGTCACGGCCACAACTGTGCGTGTACCTGTATTCTACGGCCATAGTGAGTCTGTGAATATTGAGACTGAGAAGAAGATTACCTCCAATGAAGCCCGAGCCATTCTCTCTCGAGCGTCTGGCATAAAGGTCTTCGATAATCCGGCCGAGAAAACCTATCCTATGCCGATTATAGCTGCCGGCCAGGACGAGATATTTGTCGGCCGCATCCGCGAAGATGAAACCATAGCAAATGGCCTTAATTTATGGGTTGTGACTGATAATATTCGTAAGGGAGCAGCTCTTAATACCGTACAGATCGCCGAAGCTGTCATCGTCCGTAACTTTCTGCATATTCAGAACAGCGACCGTACCGTGTTCCTCGAGTAAGGATTTTTGTAGGGGGCGGCGGAAAAATTACTGGATATTTTTTTTGCCGCTTCCATAGCTTTTATTTTGTAAACTTTTGATCTGGGATGCAGCATCGATATTAGAGTTGCATGAGCGTTGAGTTCATCGCGAATTTATTATAGATTTTAGAATATTATTCATGGATAGCCTGACGTATTGTAGAAACAGACTATAAGTTATAGCTATGGCGTAATTTTCAGTTTAATGGGTGACGACTGGAGCACCTTCCCTTAGCTCTATATGTATTTTTTTGAGGCCGTAATTGGTTGGTTACGGCCCGGGAAGCTTTATGAAGACTTTGGTCCCAGATGGGTTGATCAGGTCTTCCATGTCGTAGTACCTGACCTCATTATATCCGAAATAGACATGGCGGAGCTGTTCAAACGCATCAAGACCCAGGGTTAGATATTTTGCGCATTGTATTCGCCGGTTATGATGATGTCGGGATAGCTATAGATCAGCTAACCATAGTTGTATCCTAATTTTTAATCAATCTTGTTACATTGAGGCGTTTTAAGGAGGCATTGAACGCGATCGTGTGACAGAGACGGGGCGCAGAGGTGAAAAAGGTCGTGTAGAAGGCCTGTTGTGTGGTGCGGCATGTTCAGTTTTTAATGGTCGCGATTTGCTGTTCCGTGTCTATGATAAAAAAAATTGCAGTATGCTAATTTACCATAAATTTAGGCTGCTATCTGTATATCGTATAGCTAACGGTACTGTGAAAGCCGCTATTATTTTGGCTTTGTTTGACTATAACAGCATCTTCAGACACTGTGTTAGCGGTTCTAATACATGTAATGTTTGTCGAAGTTTCGTCTTAATGGGTCGGCATTGTCCGTTTACGTATGGACGCATTACGGATTATTTGTCTGATTTAGTGCGAACACTTTATCTATGTGGATAAGCTACTTTTTCTTTTAACCATAGATTACTAATATCCGGTATCAGAAAGCAAGCTCATGAAGTAGTCCAATATCGCTGCTCCGGCTGGTGAGTAGCTCTTCGGGGAGTCGGTGGAGAGTCGCTGGTAATCCTGATGTTCGATACAGGGTGCGTTCGGATTGTATTAATATTTTTTTTATATTAAACGTAAGGTTAAGCAGCAGGCCTACGTGTTTATGGATATGGTCGCTAATGGTCTTGTCTATACTTTGTTCGTTTAATCGTATTTTATATCCTGAGAAATCAGCCTGTCAGTCGTAAAAAAAACTTTCTAATCGATTTACTACTCTAGTCGGCCATTTACATACAATGGGTGGTTCTGGTTACGCTCAGTTAGAGGACACCGTGAAAAAAATACGCATAATTAATACCAACATAATAAACTGTTTACCGCGGAATTTGAATATAAGAACACCTTGCGTATCAGCGATGAGTACGTGTGGGCGACTTATAGACTGGCTTGATTCATTCTGAGCAGGGGGCAAGCAGGCGATAAAGATTATTTTAGGTGCATGGTAACATTAGAGTATGCCTTTAAACGCTAGTATAAGTACCAGTTCAATGAATTTAGTATACCGCGTGTAAGAATTGTATGTATGCCGAGACTATGCGCTATTACGCCTAAACCTTCAAGTTGGCTGAAGCCTATGGGCGTCTACTCTTACTAACGGTTAATATTTTTTTCGAGAAAAAATAATTTTTTAGTGGCGATATAGTTGGTCGAGAAGACCTTGTTTTTTATCTGGTATTCAATATAAGATTTAGCTTGTCGTGGTCTGCAGACGTAATCGAAAGAATACTAGGAAGCCATTCTTCGTGTCATGTGTTACTTCGCCCAGAGTGTCTTATCGATCTTGAAGGTGAGTTGGACGCAGAAGATTTAGGCCGCAGCGATTTTCCTACCGGTTTTCGACGTGATAGACTGATGCCGGAGAACTCAGAATGTTCCCGTTCCGCCTACTTTTTTATAATTAAAACATCCCGACGATTAGTTGTTAGGTGCCATAGAGGGCTAAGACGACAAGTGCTTAGACGGTCCCGGGTAGCGGACATAGCTGGTGACCCGTTGAGGTGTCTCGATCTCGTCCGCTAGAGTTTTTCTCCGTATTAGCTAGTCGTAGGCCGGGTTGACCATTTTGCATATCGAGTTCTAGCGTCGGATGTTAAATTTGTAGATAGCCAAGAGTTTAGCCACGATGTTAAATTATAGCTGGCCCTATTGAAGAGTAGCGTAATATCTTTTGGATAGGCGTACTAAGGTTTTATCACTGTCCGGGGTGGTCGATGTTGTTGATGATTGGCCTACCCATTTGAGCCGTGATAGTAGATGTACTGGCCTTCGAGCCCAAAATATCTCAGGCCGATAGGGCAGAAGAGATAGCAGGAGCGACAATATTGTTTGGCAGATACAAAGCTTAGGCACGTGTTTGATAATTTGTCACATGTGGGGGGGGGCTTTCATTATTGCAACTAGACGCAGAGTGAAAGCTTCTTGGTCAGTAGTTTAACATTAGTTTTATTTTAGTGGTCCGTTAAAAAGAGCTGGCGATAGCCGACTAGCTGACCAAGCAAGCTAAGAGTGATGCTAAGTCATGCGTTTAGTATCCGTAACCCTAATGGGGGTATGTCCAGCCTGAGGAGGCGGTGCTAGCCATGGTTCGTACGGTATCAGGCAAAGTGGGCAATAGCCTCTAAGAAGATGTAGCAGAGTTTTATTTTCAGGACATAGGACTTCTTTGCATAAAGTTTGGTAGGCCTCTGGCTCGTTTTTTGTCGATCTAAATATATTATAGACCATGGATAGTCGGCTTGATGTGTTATGCTCGAATTTGGGCACTATGAGCAGTAGCTGGGCGTTCGGGTGGGTCAGACTTATCACGTCTACAGCCGCGAATATGCCTCACGTCCATTATGAAATAGATTCTAAGCTAGTCGTTCTAGTGAGATTTAGGAGTGACCAACGATAGGTAAGGTTAAAAAGTGATATGTCAGTAAGTAGTTTATTCACTCAGGCTAAGATATCCACGGTCAGCTTCTAATAGGGCCAGAGAGTGAAATGGAGGGATAGGGCCAGAGTCAAATTAACGCGTAGCCTGGATCTGGTGCAGTACTTCGTTAGTCCAGGTTAGGGCTAAGCAGACGAAGGCCTGGTAGGCGTTTACAGTTTCTGTCGTGACAGTGGGAGTCTGGGCTGGTGCGTAGGGGGGGCATGGAACCAAATGTGAATATCGGTGGCATGGTGCCGCCCATTTTTTTGAACGACGACGAAAGATGCTCGGTATTTGAGTGATGGGATATTTGAGAAATTTCAAAAAGGTAAGTCGTCGTTCTAATCATAGATACTCTCATAATATTCGACTATCTCAACCCGTTTGATGGCCCGGAATCTATGCCCTAGACGGGGATACCACGACCCTGGTGCCGGCTCTATCTCTATACTGTCGGTTTCTTTTTTTGTGTCTAGGTCTATGTAGTCCAACAGGACGCGGCCGGCCACCATGTAGAAGCGCTCAACCTTCTTGTGATATACGTGGTTACCACGGAAATAGTCGTCCCCTGGTTCTATGGAGAACCAGGCCAGGTGATAAAAAAATAGGCCGTCCTCGATGAGGGCGAGTTCACCGCGTGGTTGGATTACTCGGCGCTGGCGGAGGAACTGGCTGGTCACGGGTAAAGTGTTGGGCTCGATTTGTTGGTCATTGGATAATGCCGCGAGATGGCGGAGGTGAATGGCAATAGTAGACTAGAATCTAAAAATATACAGTAAGGTCTGCTTGGTGTAAAAATAGGCTATACGTGACTTAGGCGTAGAATTATGAAGGAGGCCGCCGTTCAGATTTCATAGATCTATCATATTCCGCTGCCCGCTTACTCGCTGGGTTACATTTGGGACTAAATTATCTCATTTTTTAGTTCTGAAAGGACTGCAGCCTAAACAGTACTAGTACCGAACGTTTTGGCGCTAATGCCTTAGCCATAATTAGAGCCACCGGAGAAAGACAAAGTTTTTTTGTGAACTCTGCCCACACTGCGACGACGCTATAGTAGACGAAACTAGTTGTTCTTAAGACTTTAGGCACTTAGAGTGCTAACCTTATCGATTTTTGGCTCAACTGCAGCGGTCCGGTGCTTTTTCAAATATGCTACCTTGTGGATTGCAGCTTGATTGTTGCCGAGGCTAAATACGACCGCCAAGACAACCGAAATCCTGATGTAGCCCTTGGCAAGACTTGGATTTTTGGCTAGAATTTTATCTAGACGCGAATGAGGTCCTACCTTAACGATTAATGGATTAGTGCCGGATTCGACGCAGTTATCGCTGGTTTTGGCAGGCCAGCTCGCTGCTACTATGACGGACGTAATCGTCTATTGGGCTTGTATGATTTTTATTTGCATGTAGACCACCGGGGCTAGATCTTATTACAGTCTATAGTATAGGGGTCTGCTACCTAACTAGTTTTAGCAAAAAGGTACACAAAAAACGGTTATGAGGCGCAGTACTACCATAAAGTATCTATTTTATTGGGTGATCTTTGGACGAAGCCTAGATTTACCGCGCTATTCTAGATATGTATTAATTGAACCTGTCCGATCCGACGATCATGCAGGTCTTCAGCGAAGGATTTAAGTAGTAAGGCAGAATGTTGTTCTTGTTGGTGGAACTACAGCTACCTTAGATTGCTAACCCTAGTGACCATATTACGGTTTGTGTTTAGTGTGTTTGTCAGAGATAGGCCGAGATTTTTTGTTTCAGGACAGAGAAGTGATTTGTGATCTAGACAATTAAAATTTGTCTGGATAAGGCCAGGACTAAATTTGATGCGCACTGGTACAGAAAATGTTGCGTTCCAGCTTTAACCTCATCGTCGAGGTAGTTGGAAAATGCCTATAGGAGCATGCGCAGCTGGCAAAAAAATTGAGTAAATATAGTTTTAATTGCATCTAAATAGTATGCGAACGATATGAAAAAATAAAGTCTTTTTTACCAATTTAGCGGTTAATTCTAAGCCGATAGTTTTTTTTGCTGGACAAAGAATATGCTATAAAATTTGCAAGACGTTGTGGAGTATATCAGCCGTGATGAACTTAAAAAAAACACATCGGCTGTGACATAGCGTCTGAAAGAAAAAATTGAAATAGTATATTTTAGATCAGCTCGATAGACGAAGCCAAAAAAAACAGAAATGTATGATTATATTCTATATTTAATTTATGATTATACTGCCTACAATGGCCTAGTATAATCTATCTTGAGCAAAATCCGATCATCTCAAAATGACACTTCGAAGAGCTATAGCAGCGCTATAATTAGGTTATATTCATAGTGATCAGATAGTAGTTAATGTCCTTGCTTCAGACCGTTAGTTGGTGCATATGTTATATATTTTAATGTTCATTCTACAGGGAAAAAAATGACGGTTGCGTTGTAACTCGTTTATTAGTTAGGTAAAAAAATGCTTATTGCTGCGTTGCTAATTAAGTTAATTATCGACTTACTATCTAGCCCGACTATACGAAAGGAAAGAATTTATCGAAAAATAGCTCCAGATCTACGGTTTTTAGTGTGTTCTGGTGTGCGATGACAGTTTTGACGCAGTTTTAGACATGACTGGCAGTCGTGTATGTCATAAATCTGGCGCGTGGTTTTTTTGTTTCTGGCATCAGCGTAGTTAGCTGCGCAGCTACTATCCCAGCAGTAACATGCAGAACACGAGGAGAGAAAAGTTTTTACTCCATTTTGTCATCCGATGAGGTCCAGGCTGAGGTCGATTGAGGAGTTCATTATGTAATTTATCAGAAGACAGCAGCGCCGATAGGCTCATCGGAGCGTACGATTTTGTTGCGGTTGGTTACAATATTGCCCAGGTAGGTGGCAAGATGGTTTGGTTTTTAATAAAGTAGAGAAAGATGTCGAGAAGCGGTTCGAATGGTATGGGGTTAGTATAGCACAGGTCTCGGTTGCGGTGAGTATGAGCGTAGATATGGTCTCCAGTATAGTTAGCCGAGGTACAGATGAGAGCAGTGCATGGTGATCTGCTAAGGTCGTGTAATGTAGTCGTGATGATTGTGAAGTGTCTACGTTTGTAAGCTTAGGTTTAGTTTTTCGTGGAATTCACGGTGTAGAGCGGTTTAGCATCTCGCTGGATTCGTTGTGGCTAATTAGTGTAGACGAGATGCTTAGTTCTATGATGGCTTGAATTAGACCTCGGGCTTGGCGGCTGGCTGGTGAGTCTAGGACAGGTTGATGTCCAAGGAATCATGAGTATGCGATTAATATTAGCATATACTAAGAATAAGTCTAGGCTATAGTCCTGTGAGTGTAGATTTGTGACGGTATGGGGAGGGGGGGGCTAACTTAGGGCAGTTAGGTCTCATCGTGATTGACAGTGCTAGCAGTCATTATGTTTGGCCGTGATGGATCTGGACGGTCTAGCGCCAATATTAGGTAGGGATCGTTGGTAATAGTCCGGATTATCTTTAGAGTGTAGCATTGTTTATCCCTGACGGTGGCCGGTATAACTATATCGAGGAAACGGGTTCTAGTACTTAAAATAGGACACAGTTGATTTATATAGATTTATTGTGCCTTGGTCTCAACTATCCAAGGGGCGTGGTAGGGCTAACGCTAGTGTATGGGTGACCATTAGGCCTATTTAGTATTCAAGCAGAGACTATCCAGGCTGTAGTAAGGGAGGGGTGAGGTGAGGCTGACAAGAGGAGTATGCACCGTTTATTATTTCCGTTACTGGAGTCGTAGTTGTTTAGCTGCGTTCTTGGCTAGGCGCATATTGGGCTAGATTTCATCGGCCTTGTTGTAGGTCGTCGTATGTCTCTGACTAGGCCTGTCACTTCCTAGGTCTAGCGCCATGGTTTGGGTTAATCCTACGCGTATTTTTTTGCTTATTCCGGGTCATAGCGTTTTGCCAGCCCTAGAATATTGGAGTTCTGTGTAGTCTGGCCGGCTATATATTAGTTCGCTATCTTCATTAGCCAGGATCGGGGAACTGTAGAATTAGTCAAGCAAAGTGATGTAGTAATTGTCGGATTAACTATATTCAGGCTGTAAATGCCTATCTGAATCCACAGTAAGAGTTTAAAAATGTTCTGTTTGCAGTATATGAATGCTGTAAAGAAATATTGATCTTAGGGTTTGAGAAAGTTTGCTTGGTCGTATAATTCGAAGAACTTGCTAGGTCTAGATTACTGACTGTATCTTAAACTTTGATTTTTACCACTAGTTTGTCTGGTAGATCTCGCTTTTTTTTGACAGTGGAAAACTTGGTGTACTTGTTTTTTGAGATATATAACCATAATAGAGCATTTAGTTTGAGATTTTTTTGTTAAGTTTGCCTATGTTTTGTTGTTTATTTTTACGTAGCCTTCTTACGCGTGGCAATAGACAGTCGTGTGGCTATACGTTTAGAGTCTAGCTAGATTTATTTTTTTGGGCGATTTATAAAGGTTGGGATATTCAGTAAATAATGGGTATTTTTCTGTAGAGTTTAAAAGTCAGGCCTGGGCCACTGTGGTGCTCTTGAAACATATGTCCTCGACTGTACTGTCACTTTTTTTATTTTTTTGTTTATCAT
The DNA here is from genome assembly GCA_965112965.1 of Desulfovibrionales bacterium. Taxonomy (GTDB): domain Bacteria; phylum Desulfobacterota; class Desulfovibrionia; order Desulfovibrionales; family Desulfovibrionaceae; genus CBCOTE01. The sequence goes on from CBCOTE010000023.1 coordinate 60,753, forward strand.
GATAAATTTGTAATGTGTCGTTGAGTATCCGGCAATCTTGATCAGCCAGCACGGTTGTAATATTTGTTTAAAAAAAGTGCTGTTAGCAATAAGAAAAATATTAAGATACTAAGAAAATGCCTTATTTTTTATTTATTTCGCTTTAGGGATAACCGAAGTAGCCTAAGAGCCGACGTATAAATTTTTTATCTATGATGTACAGTCCACATGATATTGTTATTCTTTGAATTTTTTAATTATAATTTGTCTATGTAGTACGGCTAGTATACGGTAGCCCGATGATCTTAACCCATTGTATTTTTTATTTTATTGTTGACGAGATGTCGTTATAATAATTTATCGACCTTGGTTAAAAAAATGATGATAAAAATATAAACATTATCAACTAGCTTCGACTACAGATACAAGATTTTTATAAGATAGACGTTGAGACGAGTGGGAATGGGGAGTGAAATTTTTTCTAAAAAGTTTTTATGTTTTTCATTTTTATGATGTTTGTCATTAACTGCGACTAGCGGAGAGTAGCTGCGTGCGGGTGAAGATAGGTTCGAGGGTATAACCAACGGCGGCCAAATTGGCGCTGCCGCCTTCTTCCCGGTCCAAGACGCAGAGCACAGCAGCGATGTGTAAACCAGCCTCGGTAATGCGTTCGATGGTGGTGAGCAGTGTGCCGGCAGTGGTGACCACGTCTTCGAGTAGGACTACGGGGGCACCGGGGGTGAGATTGGCCAGGCCTTCTAAGTATTTATTGGTGCCATGGTCCTTGGATTGTTTGCGGACGATTACGGCGGGTAGGAGGCAATGGCCTTGATCAGCGAGGACATAGGAGAGTACCGAAGTAGCGCTGACTAGAGGGTCGGCGCCTAGAGTCATGCCGGCCACGGCCTGCACTTGGCGGCCTTTGAGCATTTCTAGGAACAACCGGCCGAGGAGCCAGCCGCCTTCAGGGTGCAAGGCTGTCTGCTTGCAGTCGAAGTAGTAGTCGGTCTTGCGGCCGGAAGTGAGAGTAAAATTGCCTTCGCAGTAGGATTTTTCCATTAGCAGGCGGGCGAGACGTTTTTTTAAGACGTCCATATGGGTCCTTTGGAGAGATTATATTGGGATCAGGTAATGACAGGCCCGAAGACTCGGTTATAGATCAGGTCTTCGTGGCGCAGATAGTAATTTGGATCGAAACAGTCATCTATAATGGCTGATGAAAGATGGGCGGTGATATTCGAGTCATTTTTAACCTTACTAGGGAAATGGATTTTGTCCTGCCAAGATTTTATAGCCAGCCGTTGGACTATGACGTAGGCCTCCTGACGAGGAACTCCGGCTTTCACTAGGGCGATGAGTACTCGTTGGGAGTAGAAGAGATCGTATGAGGTATGCAGATTACGTTCCATATTATTGGGATAGATAATGAGATGGGAGAGGACTTCGGTCAAGCGGTGGAGCATGTAGTCGAGCAGAGTAGTTGAATCAGGAAAAATGACGCGTTCTACTGAGGAGTGGCTTATGTCGCGCTCATGCCAAAGGGCCACGTTTTCCATGGCGGCCAGGGCATTGCCTCGTAGCAGGCGGGAAAGACCAGTAAGATTCTCGGCGGCGACCGGATTTTTTTTGTGAGGCATAGCCGAGGAACCTTTTTGACCTTTGGCAAATTTTTCTTCGGCTTCTAGGACTTCAGTGCGTTGGAGGTGGCGTAATTCGACACATAGGCGTTCGATGCTGCAGCCGGCCACGGCGATGGCAGTTATAAAACGGGCGTAGCGGTCGCGTTGGATGATTTGGGTGGAGATGGGGTCCACACTTAAGCCCAGGCGGTCCAAAGTGATGACCTCTAGGCGTGGGTCAAGGAAAGCGTAGGTGCCAACTGCACCGGAGAGCTTGCCTACGCTGACGTGCCGACATGCCTCGGCTACGTGCTTCTGGGCGCGAGTGAGTTCAGCGTAGTGGCCGGCCATTTTGAGTCCGAAGCTAGTTGGTTCGGCGTGAATGCCGTGGGTGCGGCCCATGGTCATGCAACCTTTATGGCCCATGGCGAGGCTTTTGATAATAGCCAGAGTGGCCTCGAAGGCCTGGTCCAGAAGGGTGCCGGCGCGGGCTAAGAGCAGGCCGTTGGCAGTGTCTACGATATCCGATGATGTGCAGCCGAGGTGAACGAAGCGGGCAGCAGGACCGACCTTTTCCTCTATGGCGGCGAGGAAGGCGATGACGTCATGGCCAGTTTCCTTCTCGATATCCAGGATACGCGCTACGTCGAAATCGGCCTTGGCGCGGATTTCAGCTAAGGCATCCATGGGTATAGCGCCCAGTTCATGCCAGGCTTCACAAATAGCCAGCTCGACCTCGAGCCAAACACGGAATTTATTCTCTAAGGACCAGAGTCGACGCATTGGGGGGCGGCTATAGCGTTCGATCATGAGTAAAAATAACATACCGCGAGTTGGTGGCGAGGTTAGCAGTCCGTCGCAGACAACTTAATCAGGCGGCGATGTCGGCTTTATCGGTACAACTGCTGATACAAGTAGTCGGAGTAATATCTTTGACAGTGCTGGTAGTAGCCGGGGTGTCTTTTGATTTATCGTCCTTACTTACATCTTTATTGCCGTCGTTAGAACCTTGGTGGTTGCTGCCGTAGTCGGTGACGTACCAACCCGAACCTTTGAGGACGAAAGATGTGTTGGAGATGATACGTTTGGCTTTAGTACCACATATAGGACAATTAACGTCGCGTTCAGTAAAACTTTTTTGCCATTCTTCGATGAGTTGCTCACAATTTTTACACCGGTACTCATAGATAGGCATGATTTCCTCCATAGTACGGATATCTCTTCAAATTTGAGACACAACACAATCACAGGGTAGCCTTACAACACAAAACTATCGCGATAGATAAAAATCGAATAGTTTGGATTAATATTCCGTTTATCCGCTGGCCATAGTTGAGACTTCGACTATCCTGCCAGATGCTGGTGACATGTTATCGAAGCGTACCTAATAGTAACAACGATCTACAGGTTGTCAATGGCTGTGTGGCGACGGTTCGTGTCGGGGGAGGAGTTAGCCGGGCCGCCGTGGAAAGCGCGAGCTAGGCTTTAGCCGTGGTCTTAATTTCCTTGGCGCGGGCCTTGAGGCGTTGGGCACGCCGATGTCGTTTACGGTCGAGTTCTTTTTTGCGTTCGTGTTTTTTGTGACGGGCCATAGAATGCTCCTTGTATAAAAAAAAGATTAACCTTAACTATATTTCGATTATTTTTGTTTGTCGAGTCCCTGAATGTGATATTTTACAAGGTGCCGAGTCGTTCTGTGATCTTGCCTTCGAGAATGTCTCCGGACCTGGTGCCGTTGATTGCTTTGACTACGATGGGTAGGACAATAGGCATTCAGACCAAGATTGGATGCGGCACTGATAGCGTTGATTTTTTGTTAGATGGGCGTAGAAGCGTTAGCGGGCGAAAAAACCAATATTTTTTGGTTGGCATATTCCAGGTAACCCATATCACTAACAGACAGAACCATGACTATTCCTATAAAAGCGTGTCTTAGTCTTGGCTTCCTATTATTTTTTTTATCCTGGCTATGGTCAGCGGTTTCCCTCAAGATTTTCTTATCATAAAATTTGATCCTTTATCTCATTACGAAAGATTTTCTATTCCTCGATTAAATGGATGACGTCCCTTAGGGAGGGCATTTAGCTACTGTTGGGTTGAGCATCATTTATAATTAATCTTAAACAACAAATAGAGCAGGCTGACTACATCGAAAATATTCAAATTATTTAACTCAACATACTGAATATGCTACCTATTATCGAGAAAAGGTCGTAAACGACTTTAGATTTATCCGTTAAAGATAAAAAACAAGGCCCGCGAAAATTGTTTGCCCTGTTTAGAATTTATATTGATTACATTAACAGTATTTTAAGGTGCCATTGGGCCGGTTACGGCTATAGCCTAAGTTAAAAACACTGCTAACGAGACTATGAGCATAAGCAGGATGGCTTTCATAAATTTAAAGAAAATTTTGAAATGCCCTAGTGTCCACAAAGATACTACTCAGCATCCAGTTCTGACTATTCGCAGTTGATATTTTTCTTGATTTATATGTGGCCGTATTAGTATTTTTTATTCGTCATGTGGTTTTGGTTGATTTATCGCCTTCGTAGTTGTGACCATCTGTGACTGATCTTAAGGACCAAGTGTACCTTTTCGCCAAAAAAATGGCATATTATATTGGACCTAACGCATGATCGATGCCGTAAGTCTCTAAGATTTTAGAAGTCGATATTAATAATTTTTTTTAGGCTTTGGTCGAGATCAAACGAGTCTAATGCAATCACTTGAGAAATTGAACAGGCCTGTAGTTTAGCTAAAAAATAGTCGAGTAAAAAATATGTTCTAGGCGGCGATCTGTATTATCGACATAGTGAGTGTAGTTGGTAGCTCCTTGGATAAGTTGGCTAACCAGATGGAATGCCCCGGCTTGTGGTGTTGAGGAGTAGTCGCGCCGGATGGCTGAGAGGTTATCTCGATATAGAAGATACGCAATGGCGCTAGAGGTGGTCTTCGCCGGCTGTGTTTGGACCGCGGACTAGGCCTTTTACAGGGGCTAGGGTGGAGTTTTGGTGATTGATTTTATCGTGTAGTGATTAAATAAGTATAGTGTAAGATCGTGATTTTTAAGAAAGAGATGGCTGTTCTGGGCTGTCTCGTTTAAGGTATTGGATAGTTTAAAGGTAGCATCCAGTGACATCATTGATTATAATATACTGGCCCTGAACGAGATATCGAGGTCGCCATTGCTGGTGAGGCGGTCGAGGTTTCATTATGTTGGCCGAGACAAAATGTGTAAGCTGGCTTGAAAAAAGCCATGACTGTTATTAAATGAAGAGAGTGAGGTTATTTGCGGTATTTAGCGAGGTGCCTAGCAAAAACATGAAGAATGGGACGTTGTCGTGGTTATCATCATCAAGGTACTAGAGGAACACTAATTACAGTAACGTTATTTTGGATAAAAGTTGATCTACATAGATTAAGCTGCAGATTGGGTACGATCTACTGTCGCGGCCGCAGCAGGATAGGGCGCAGATAGCAAGAAGACCGAAAATTACGGGCATCAGCCACGCGACAGATTCTAGTATACATTTGAGTTGGCTAAGCAAAATCAGGCCTATTAATGCTTTGTGGAAAAGAACGCAAAGCGAAGATAACAGTGGCGTATATGCGAAGATAGTAGCAAAATATCGTTAGAGAGCGGGTAAAAAATATTTATCAATACCATTTTTTTCTAACACCCCTCAACTAATGATTATTATTTTTTCACATCGGTAATGCGATGGTAACATGAGGACTGCAAGAGGTAGTATTTCACGTCATTGCTTTGATCTTGTTCTATACTCTTTCTAGGCAGTGGGGATCCAGAAGGATCACCTGGTACTGACAGCATATCGATATCATGTTCTTATATTACTATTGGTGGCTTCACGGACAGCTTAATGGTCTATAGTTAACGCTTGTCCTTTACGGCTAAGGTATTTGAGGCCTAGATCAGGCTTTAGCGTGATAATGTTGAGGATGGCTAGGTGAGTCGCAACCATGTCTTATTCAAGCGGATGACGGCTGCGAGTATTAAGGATGTCTTTGAGCAGAAATATTTAGATCTATACGCCTAGTCGGGCATTATTACGACATTATGTAGTGTTATGACTGGAGAGTCCAGGCTACTTCATTCCGTTTCTGGACAATATTAATATAGATCAACCAGAATATGTTAATGGCTATTAGTTGGATTGCTTTTATCGGAGCGGGAGGCGTGTACCAGAAAAAAATATTTGGACTGCATATGTCTGATGTTCCTGTTCGTGGCCGTCGTCATAATCAAGATTTTGAGTCATTGCCGGCTGTGATTGTCGGCCGGCCGGCCGGCTGTGCTAAACATCCGCATAGATCCGATGTCTGGTACCTTATTCTGATGGGTGGCATGCAATAATTCCGGCTATATGTTCTGGTTTGGCCAATTTAGCCTGATTACCTAAGTTATGTTCGAGGGGAGCAAAGGCCCTGCATTTAGTCCAGTTTGTCGGTATCGGTAGCGTAATAGCTTATAACTGCTTGTCGGGTTGATGACGAGGATACGACCCATAATGGGCCTTTTGTTTACGTTAAACGCATCGTGCCAGAGCTAACTCTTACTAGCCTTAATTCTGTGCGTAGAGTTGTGCTCGTATAAAATGGCAAAAAAAATAGAATGGCTACTTGGCAACAAAGTGTAATGACCTTTAGGTTTTCGCTTTCTGGTGATAATCCGGCGTGTTAGTTTTTTTTTGGTCGATGGCTAGATATGAGGACGGACTTTTTATTCTTCGTTTTACGTATGCTCGCCTTTGTCTCTGTCATTTATTAAGATAAAGAAATTACGCTAGTTTTTTTGGGCACAAAGTTTGTGGATGGTAAAGCCTAGATGAGCGGGCAGAAGAAGAATGGCGTCGTAATGGTGAGTGCTATGGAGGGGTGGTAGTGCTTGGACTGAGCTGTCTTTAGAAGTGGTATTCAGTTTTTTTTGCTCTTAGTTTTTTATTTATATCTAATTCTATTCCGCCATCGGACAACTAGCCAACAGTATCACGTTATGCCTTAGCGTAGCGGTGAACGGATTTAGCGTTATTTTTAGGAGATTTTTTTTTGAATCAGGGAGGCAGCTATTCCTGTAGTGTCGGGCATGGTTACATAAGTAGAATAAACCTTGGGCCAATACTACAACCATAGATGTTGAGTTCGACATGCTATCCCGCGATACGATCAAAAATGCTATGTGTTCATTTTTGTTCATCTTTAACAAGCCCAAATGGGTGGCGAGCCTGGCCGACTTGGTCGGTCATGGGTTGAGTTGCACTGAGGCTAATATCAGTTCTTTTGTCTTGCTTATCCAGGACTAAAATTATGCATTGGTCCTAAATAGTGGCCTCCGGCAGGCCGAGGTCATTTTTTTTGGAAGATGGTGTTGCTATTCTTCCGTTTTTATAGATTTAGTTCCTTTGGAACGTTACTAAATATATTGTTAGCATTAATGAAGACTCGGACTCCTCGCAGTTCCAGAAGTAGTCATGGAACTTGACTGGCGTAATCTTGGTATCTTGTTTAGCTATACGCCTTATTCTCCTAATTTACTGCCCAGTGTTGTTAGTGCCGCGCTCGATTTCAGTGGCCTGATGCCTTTGGTTCTTTCTTCCTCGGACGATACATCCCATCGGGTTTTTTTCCATCAAGATGGCCCATCAATGCCGGTTTGTAGGCTTTATACTATTTTATGAAATTTAGGTTGGTATGATTGGTTTTTTTTGACTTGTATTGTTTTTCGGTTATAGAGTGAGTCTATCTGGGTGTTTATTTTTTTTCTGCTTGGTCTTATTCAACTCTAACTTTGTTTTGTCTTTCTTTTGTTTTGGGTGTGGCCGTCCGGGCTGGGGGCAATTGTTCATTGAGTGTAATAGCGGTATATTCCAACATGTTGACTAAATTGATGCTAGTTTTTATCTGTCTTTCTTCTTATACCTAATGGTCTCACGTTTGTAGTTAATATCACGTTCGTTTAGATTGGTGTAGGACTTTGGTTCATCTAACAGGCAGATGGTGTATATGAAATTTCTGGAGGCAGGGGCAGATCTTTTACATCTCGGCCCGAAGAGTTCCTCATGCGTTTGAGTAGAGCTCTGGTGAACCTGATAGAGGCTAACGGTATTTCTCGGAGGGGACACCGGATGTCGACTTCTTGTTAGAGATAAAAAAACGAGTATAAGCTGGTGATACTGGATTTTATAGGCATGGACCATAGCGAGGTAGTCTTATATGTAGGTCGGTAGTTTTTTTTGAAGCCATAGGAATGGGTGTAGATATTCATCGATTGGTCTATTTTTTGGCCTTAGGACTATTTATGGTGGTACTGAGCTCATCCTGGATGGCAAATTTGGCTATTTAATTCTGGCCTAGAAGGTCGATTAAGGGCTTTTATTTAAATTTAACTAGACCTTATACTTAATTGAGGAGCACAAGATCTTAATGTATTCTCAAGCAGCCGCCCAAAGTGGCCTTGATCGTGTCCGTGATGGGGGGCGCATTGTTTGTCGTGCTTGGTATTATCTGGCTTTGGTCTACGGCTCTCTAGTGAGTTCACCGTATCTAAGAGCTAGTGTACGACTAGGGTACCGCAGTGCATAACCAACGGTGATCTCGACGTGCGCTTGGTCAGTGCCTCCCGGGAAAGGCATGCTTGATATATTGCGTATTGTTTTCAATCGTATGGGACTTGTATAATAGCTATTGCTGGATTACTCGGATAAAATTCTATTTCAGTAGGCAGTATCTGGAGCTGGAGTAGTATGATCTATACACCTATAGAATATGCTGGACAACATTGTTTTCAGTCTCATTTCCTTGAATGAGTAGGGCCTCATCGGTATGATGAATAAGATGTCATTTTTTGATATTAACTTCAGTCGACTAGAGAGTGTAATTCTACCAGTTTTTTTTAGGTCCGAGCTGGTCTAGTTAATTTAAGGGTTATGGTTGCCGAGCTGGTGATAAGTTTCTGGTGACAGTGTCAGATGAATTTAAGTCTGGGGGCGTAAACCTGAAGCTTGTTGGTCAAGGCTGTGATGTTTCTCTTGGCTGTTGATACACCAGAAGCCTGATGGTTGCGTTCGAGTATGTCTCTTAGTTGGAAGAGATATGCAGTATTTGGTCGTCTGGCATGAGGTAGCCCGGTGCATGTCTACGAGATCGAGAACACGCTTACATACATTAAGTTTATGGCTAATCAGCTAAAATATAAGTTCATAGGCTCAGTGGGTGATCTGGTTTTCCTGGACGTATTGAATCAAATATGCGCTAATAAAAATAGATTCATAAGACGGTTCAAAGTGTTCTTAGTCTTCGCTAAGTTACCCGAACTATTTTATGGCCGAATTATTACGCTTTGCTCCTCTGGGGTGCGATGCCCCCACTTCCGGTGCGGTTATCACCACATTCACTGACCATAGCGTTCATTTTGGATATGCTATCGATACAGATGGACCGTGAGGTTCTGCATCAGGCTTGAATCAACATACTTACAAGTATGGCTGAGTTGCAAGGCTAGAATAGTACTCTAATGCAGGCTATAATCTGGGATATAGTTGGGCTGAGGGGTGCGTTTAGTCTTCCGCAATAACGGGCTGGACTTAACGGACGAAGAACAGTTGTGTATTTTTAAGATTTATTTTTTCGTATGAAAAAAAGGATACGGGACTTACGTTAATCATAGTCAAGGCTCTCATGTCAACTATTTAGGCTACATACGCATTCACGCTGACGTCGGGCTATAGCAAGGTGATTATAATGGAGCTACCCGCTGGATAATCCGGGTGGGGTACCTTTCTTGTAGTTCATGGGCCTTTCCTCTAGTACAGATTTGGGATATAGAGGTAACGCTATTGGCATACATGGTCTATAATAGACGTATCATTCCGGGTAGAAGTCTATATAAAAGCGAAAAGGAGTAAGTTGTGGTTTGGGTGGTCTTGGTTGGGGCATATTTACTAGGGTCGATGCCCTTCGGGTTGGTGCTGGCTAAAATTTTTTGTAAAGTGGACCCGAGGCAAGCGGGTAGCGGAAACATTGGAGCTACCAATGTGGCCCGGCTATGCGGCATTCCCTGGGGTGTAGCTACCTTAGTTTTGGATATGCTTAAGGGTATGCTTTCGGTTCTGGTGGCGCAGCAGGTATCGGGCTCAGTGACAGTGTGGAGTCTGGCGGCTTTCTTGGCCGTGCTAGGGCATACCTATCCGTTATTTTTGCGTTTCAAGGGCGGCAAGGCCGTATCTGCTACCATTGGTGCCTACTTGCTCTTGGCTTTCATGCCTCTGTTGATTGTAACTGTCATGTGTGTGTTGGTCATTGTAGTTAGCGGTTTCGTGTCCTTAGGATCATTGATTCTAGTGACGGCATTGCCGGTGCTCTTGTGGTGCTTCGGACAGACGACGAAGGTGCCGCTAGCTTTGGCTATCGCGGTGTTAGTCTATTGGAGACATCGTGAGAATATTGGTCGGCTATTGCGAGGAGAGGAGAAATCTTGGCACTAGGCCAATCCCTGATTCCCATTTCTCCACGCTGTACTAATCTATGTTTCGGCTCTCATTTGGATGACGGGTGAAGTGTTCGCATTGATTGTAAAGGCCTAACAAAGCGGGTCGACTTCGGCGGCTGCTATGAATTTTATATTACAGTTGTAAAGTCTCTAGGTTGAATTAATGACGGCTAGATCGATGAGCAGGTGATCTTATAGTCTGTTTTGCATAATCCCAAGGCCTCATCTAAGAATTCGCGTGGTTGGGATAGACCAGGCGGTCTAATTCTGTCACGACGACTTTTGCCATGTTGTGCACTTCATATGATACAGACGGAGCTCGTCGTTAGTTGAGTTATCTACCTAAGTGGGATATTTTTTCTCGGCTTTTTAATTATTACTAGCTGTTGTTTCAAACTCTGTCTGTTTTGTAAGGCCTACGCTATATTATCATATTATTTAAGGCATATTCTAGAGAGTAATTTAAGTATCATGTGAAGTTTGTATTCTTTAAGGGCATCACGTTGGTCGTTTTCAAGATTGCGGGCACATTCAGCCGGAGATGGTCGATAGGTGGCGTAGAGTTTTTGGGTCAAGCGCTGATGTTCGTGTGTATGGTGCCGCTGGCCACTATGAGCGTGAAGATCGGGCCTAAAGTCTAGTTTTGTTTATATTGACTATATCGTTTTCCAGATTCTTTAATGTTTGGCAGCCGTATATTACGGTTGATGTGTGCAGGTGTAGTAGGTATATCAGGCGTCAAGGATGCTATTGCCTATTTTATATAGTTTTAGGTCCTTTACGACAGTCTTAGCCGCTCAATATGGCTCGCTTACGATCGATGGAAGGCTTGAGTCTTCCCCCCCCCTTTTTTTTACTATAACTTATCGGCTGTTTTTTATTTTTTTATATTGATATGCTATATTTAGCTATTATGTCATCTTTGACAACCTATTTTTTTGTTGAGCCGATGGTGTCGGTCTGTCGTATAAGGCTCGAGGAGCATCTGTTGCCATCATGTTGTCGAGAGCGGCTTATAGTTCATCTATTAGACGTGCGCTTTTGTTTTTGAAGGTGAATCTATTTCGTAGTTGCTCCCACCCCTCCAGGTGTCCTTGGTTTGGGGAGGGGAGTTACTGGGCTATGCGGTGATCGGAGCTTCTAGAGTTTACTGCTAGTCTAAGCCGGTGTTCTGGCGGGTGACTTTTGCGGATACTGTGTCGGCTAGGGCCTAGTGCTGTCACAGGAGGGCAAAAAAAACTTCATGCATTCTCGGCTCATTAGTAAGTATGGATAGAGAATAGGCTAAGTTATAGGCTGTCAAGTAGCAGCAGTTTTTTGCTATAGTTAGCTTTCTATGCCCATGGCGGCCGTGGCTATAGTGCTTCCATATGGCTTCGGCTTGAGGTAGGAGGCAGCTTGTGGCTAATTATATTAATGGGTATGGCGTCCGAGCGTTCTGCTAAACAGACCAGTCCGGTGCCGACTACACGGAACTTATAGCCCTTGATGTTTGCGATATCTGCAGTCGATTTTTTGTGAATTAATCCAGTTGCTGGCTAAGACATGGCGCAAGGTAGCTGCTAGCTCTAGAGCTTGCGGTTTTTTTCCGTAGAAAGGTCGTAGGCTTTCATATACAATCTGGCGATTATAGTGTCGATTGCTGTTAAGGGCAGACTGGCAAGACTAAGACTGGTTCCTGCTCAGCGACCTAGCCCAGAAGTTAACAGGTTCTTGAAAGGCGATAACTCACGTATTATGCGAGTAGTTTTTCTGGTGTCAGAATACTATAACATTACCTGACTTCCGTGGGCGGACAGCAAGATGATCTCGAGGCGAGAGATAAGACAGATGTCTGGTTTGGCTAGGATGAGCAGGAACAGAGGCAGGAACAAGATGGGGACGGTACACACTGGAATGAGTATGAAAAAATTCCGGTAGTTGGTTATGATGACGCAATTACCATTATAGTCTCAGACAGACCAATACGCTAGAAAAAAGTCATGTATGCCACTGTTTTCGTGTCCGCTATAGGTATTTGAGCATTATAGGTCTTATGTCTCTTCTATAATCTATAGGAACTGCAGTCGGCCGTGGAAGAGCTGTACGTCTTAATCAGCCATACGGGTACTTATGTTAATATGTTGTCGTACATGGTGTGGTCGGACTTTAGTTATGATCTAATCAATCTGCACAGGGTGTTTTAGTGACCCGACCGAGAAGTATTTAGTGGCCTCCACTGCTGAAAGATGCTGGATCGAAGTGGTACTGTCGGCCAGATTCTTTGGACACTGTTCTGGCTGTAACACTTTTGGCTTGGCTGCAAAGTATCGCAGTATTCAGAAACTTCGTTGTCCTGGAACGGCTGCACCGAGATCAGACCTTCATATTTATCGATCTGTCCTTGTTTATGGTCGGCGTCGACGGGTTCCTTTGTACGGAAGTGAATAGGGCTAGGACGGAAGCGCCGTCGGCTATCGACCTTCGGGTATTTTGATTAAAATATAAAACTAGAGTGTATTATTTGCCAATAATATATTGTTTAATATTGTGGAAGTAGAGTCGGTATAGAATGTGGCGTCATGCTGCTGTGCATGGTGTCGTGTCTGGCCGGATAATATTTGAACTTTGTGAATATCTGAGTAGTCAAGTCCGCTGACGGCATTATTATGCGGGATACTCCTGTGGGCAAGATCATGTACTGGTAGACAGGATGGCGACATAAGATGAGAGGAGAGTTTTTGTCTCTAGACAGAACTTAGAGTTTTTCATTAATTTGATCGATAAGGGCAAAAATATTGACTTCATAGATAGAATATATGTATTTTAGTGTCCGATTGGTGGGCAAAGTCACGATCAATATTTGACGATATGTGAATTTTGTCGATATGTTGTCTCTATAGGTGTAAATTAGGTAGAATAAATAATGCCAGTAGATCTTGCCTGTTTTTATCCAATACAACCTAGGCGGGTTCCCAGGCGGTAATCAAGGGGGCAAGCCTAGGTTGTATTGGATTGGGCCGGATGGGTAGCGATTAAGGCTTATGGCAGGCTGCGCAGGCTCGAGGGCCAGTCTTCGTACCTTGGCTACCTAGATTTTGATGGCAGTGCAGGCATTGACCGTGGTAGGCCTGATGCAGGTTTGTTTTTGTTTGGTCCAGATCAGGTACGAATTGTGTCCCTAGTTTGGCATGGCAGTCTTTACATCGGACGCCATTGGCCTCGTCGCTCAGCTCTGAGCTGTCTAGCACGTTTTTGCCATTTTTGAATCGGTGGTGACAGGGTGTGCAGCCACTGTAGTTGACCATGTGTTTTTGGTGATCGAAGGTTGGTGCTGGTCGGATCTTTTTTCCAAACAGGTCGACAGGATCGAAGATGATACGGTCTGGTTGGGCGTGTAGGACCCGAGGTAGCAGGGTTAGGCAGATTAGGGCCGCTAGGATGATACAGGCGTTGTAGCATAGGCTAAAGGCTAAAATTCGATTGGGACGGATAAATTGGGCGCGCATGATCATTTTTTCTCCCCGCTTGCTTCATCAGCATCGACTAGCATGTGCTTGGGCACGACCATGTTGTGGGCAAGGACCTCTTTGTAGTGCACGGCTTTGATGTTTAAGTTATACTCTTTGTTCAGGTCTCGAATTTGGTCGATACAGTTGTGGCATGGTACAAAGACTAGCTGGGCGCCTGTAGCACGGATCTGATCCGCTTTGATCTTGCCGCATTTGAGCCGGTGAGCGCGCATCTCTCCGCCCATGGGTATGGCACCGCCCCCCCCTCCACAGCAATAGTTTAGGTTGCCCTGATACTCCATGGGCCGGAAATCCTCGGAGAGCATTTCGGCCATCCTCAAATTTTTTTTGGCTAGACCTCCACTGCGTACTATGCTGCAGGGGTCCTGAACTGTGGTCGGGATTTTGATTTTTTCTCGCAGTTTGATGCGTCCCGTGACGAGGTAATCGTGGAATAGTTCTACAGAGTGAATTACCTGCTGTTTTGGTTCATAGCCGAGCCAGGTGGACGCTTCGAACCGAAGCGCGCGATAAGCGTGGCCTCACTCAGTGACTGCAACTTTTTTGACCCGTAGCTCTTCTGCGCGTTTAAAGGTGTTCTCCACGATCATACGCGAGGTTGCTGTGTCGCCGCAGAACATGGAGAGGTTAGTGTCATCCCAGCCCTTGGCGCTAGGCAAGGTCCAGGATTCCCCGGCCACGTGGAAAATTTTAGCTACTTCCTGAATATCTTGAGGATAGAATTTTGCTTCGCGGGCGTTAATAGTGTATAAGTAGTCCATCTCGACCTTATCAATAGGAATTTTGATGTCTTTGAGCTCGTCCTGGCATTCCTCAGCGCACCACTCGACGGTATCGACCCAGTCTATGTCAGTCACAGCCATCTGATTGCCTGATTCGTGATAATTTTGGATAGCCTTCATGAGGCCTTCTGGCGCAATATCAAGATGGAAGAGCAACGCGCGGGAGAGATTTATGAGCAGGGCGATATCGATACCGAAGGGGCAGTACATCGTGCAGCGGCGGCACATATTACATTCGTGGTAGATGACGTCGTACATCTGCTGCATAAAAGTAGCATTTACATGGCCCTTTTTAGTTATTAGATCCTGAAGGAAGGTGACCTTATATGCCGGTATCATAGCCGGGATGCGGTTATGGGCAAGATAGAAGTGGCAGGTGTCTGCACATAGGCCGCAGTGAGTGCAAATGGAAAGCCATGTTTTAAAACGGATTCCAAGGCGGGGTCTGAGGAAGTCCATAATTTTTTGTGGGGAAATCGGTTCACTCATGGGTCGGGCTCCTTGGTCCAGGTAGAGACGGGTAGGGTGTGAAAAGTTACAGTTAAGCTACATAGCCACGACGGCCGAACTCTACACCAGTCGCGGCGCGCGACAGGAAGAATAGCACAAAGTGTGACAGTTTAGTAAAGGGGATAAGGATGAGTATGAGTTCGCCTGAAAGCATATGTATGAGCTGCATATTACTCATCACTACTCCTTCTCTACCGAGGTTGCCGTGTGCGGCGAGGTAACCTGTGACGAAGGGTAGAGCGGTAGCGATTAGGAGCAGATAGTCGGCTAAGGTAGTTAGTAGTTTAATGTTCGGGGAAAATATGCGTCGGAGCAATAGATAGATTGTGATGGCTAGGAAGAGCAGTGTGAGCCATTCAACTAGTTCAGCGGGTAAGGATGGATAAGAAAATGCTAGACATGACATTTTTAAGAGCAAGACGTGCTGATAGGCGAACAAGGGTAGTATAAGACAGATATGGAAGCAGTAAGCGGCAATGGAAAAACCAGGTGTTTTGGCTACAGAGCGATTAAAAGGGAGTAACCATGAGAATATGCTGGCCAGGGCGTAATACCAGCAAAAATATTGATTGAAGACTTTATCCTGTCTTCGTGCAGTCGCTAGGAACAAGATGATCCGGGTTGTGCAGCCAACGCCACATACCAGGAACGCCAGCCAGCAAAGTGGACCTTCAATAAATGCATAAAAATCCATACGTTATACCTCCCGTCAGGTTGAAGCCTGCCGCGGTCTGACCACGGTAGGCCGCGTGATTTAATGTAAAGATTTCATGGCATGCCGGCGGAGAAAAGTCATCTATTTCAGAAGATATTTCGAAAAAATGGTGGTCGGGTCAGGCAAGAAATAGACTGTATGGGTCTGTTTGAAATGTTAAATTAGGCACTAATCGTTTCAATAGCCCAGCTCGTGCAAGAGCACTGCAAAGCTGGATTGGGGTTGGGCGATATATCGAATATGGTCAAGAAAATCGCTTACGTTCATCATCTAAGAAAAAAATATCGTCGGTCGGCCAGCACTGTGGTGACCTAGGTACAAACTGTGTCTCGGATGAACTTAGACAAGGCCTGACTTTAGCTTGCTGCGGTTATTTACAATAGGTGTTTGTCATTCGTTGAGATCACAATAGCGATTCGTTAGGATTTGGTGTCATATAACTATAGAAACATTATAAATATTAAATAGTTGAGCTTTTTCTGAGTTGGACACGATGTTCTTGGATATTTTAGGTATTATGTAGACAAGAGCTATGATTTCCGAAAGAGTCATATTATTTTAGAAGTATATGGGCGAAAAGTTGCGTAACATTTATACTAAAATAGTAAATCTACCATTTATCACCATCCAAAAAAATGAAGTGACTATATCATCCCTAGTTAAAGTAACGATGGGGGTTGCGAGGCTTTGTCAACCCTTACCTAACACGTAAAAGCCGGTTCGGATTCAAGCGCAACGCCCAAGACATGGTTGAACACGGCGCCAAACGGCTGATCAAACAACAGCAACTCAAGGGCCGTACCTGGTGGTCTGACAATACGACCTACCCCATAGCTGCTGCAGACATAACTCAAAATATAAAACTGACCATAATGGGCTACCAAGGAGTCCTCATGATCGATCTGCCCGCACTCATAGAAATGTTACCCATAGAATTGTTGACCTCCTACGCCAAAATGGCACACACCCCGCAGCGGCCCATCAGGCGTCCGGCCGGTCACAAAATAGACGATTTTGTCTACAACTAGCGTTTAGCTGCTACAGCCGCTATACCTATGCTAAACAAAAAAATATACATACTCATGTTTAAAGTTCGCAATGCAACTATTGCCGCCACCTTTTGGACAACGGCCGAAAATTCTGTAGCCGCCCAAACAGCCATTCTTCGAACTTTTTCTACGGATTAAAGGCGTCTAGTGCCGAACTGCAAAAAAACTTCAGATTACAGAGCAACATACTTATGGACGGCAAAAAAGCGCATGGGTCGCTGAAAAACATAAATATAAACGAAACCGCCGAGTGCAGAATATGAATTGTAGAATCCATCGCTAGGTGTTCATTATAGGTTTATCAAATAGCAAACGGACGGAAAGGAAAGCGACAAAAAACAATGCAAACATCATCACCATGAGCGGATGTGTATGGTAAGTGTTGTCGCTGTATATATTAATCTATTAAGTGTTTAGCAATTATAACTAGTATTTTTTTGCTATATTTATATACAGCATTACGCATAAATTCTTAATTTTTTATACTGGCTCTATCAATATAGATGCGAATTCTTAGCTAGTTCCGTTTAGATCTGATTTTAGTGAATAGACTGTCTAGTGCTAAAGCTATCAATTTTTTGTATATTACCAAAGTCTTAAAAATATATCACCTCCTTAGTTTTATAGACTCTATACTGTTGATGAATTCAATTAATATAGATTATTATGTAAAATATATAATTTTAAAATTATTACTATTCGTTGTAAATTTTTAAAAAAGTACTTTACAAGCATGGCCAATGGCCTCTAGTGCTATTTCTGACTGATTTTTATTCAATTCTTAAGGTGATAGGTGTCTATTTTTTTAATATAATATATAATATATAATAGATTTTTAATTTAGCTAATAAAAAAATGATAATTTAATGTTTAGTTTAGATTTTTAAATTTTTATTTATTGTGGGAGATTTAACGCATTATCAAACTTGAATGGTCTCAAGTTAAAAATAGTAATATGGTTAACTTTAAGTCTATATAAGTTAAATGTAATTTATTACTATATTAAATAAATTATGATTAAAATTATAAAATATCTTGATAAAACGATTTATACCAACAATCGTGATTTAAAAAATAGTCTTTTTTCGCGGTTTATTATATTTAATTTGCGAAAGATGATATATGAAAATTCCATCAAAAATATATTTTTTTCTATAATAAAAATATATTATAGTTTTGCTAGTCGACAATAGGAATCACTATATGCTACATGGTCAGAAAAGACTGTTAAATTTAAATACCTCTCCTAAGACTTTAATATTATTTTCAATAGAAAATCTTGCGTTGAACGTTTATTCTTAATTATGTTAACAATAGTTTTCATCTAACTGAAAAAATCAAGCCCATATTGATCTATTCTTTGTTTACTTTGGAGCCGGCGATGGGATTCGAACCCGCGACCTGCTGATTACGAATCAGCTGCTCTGCCAACTGAGCTACGCCGGCTGACGTGTTAGGCTATTATTGCACAAGTTTTTTTAGGTGGTCAATAGGAATTAGAGAAGAAACTATACTTAGAGTCTTTTGAAATGGGTTACTTAGATTGCCTTAAGATATGTTAATTATCAGACCTAACTATTTGGATATCTATTCCTGACATCTGTCAGTTATGGGTCCCGTACTTTCTAGAATAGATATGTCCTGCATGGGCGGTGTTGAGCCTATTTATTGACGGCCAGGTGGTTTTGGCATATGAACTATATATTATTCTATTATTGTTTAGGCTAGCTTGTTTGGATAAAATTTACCATTTCTTTGAACCTAATTGGCATTTAGTACTAAATATGTAGAGTTGTATATTTCTATGGCGAGCATGACTAAATAGTAGCAAAGTTGCTAATGTCTGTTTAGACTATCGACCCCTTAGTATCGTCTTTTATAATGTGGGGATATATATCTGGTGTTTGCTGAGCAGACTATTATGGTCGAGCGTTAAGGTAATTTGTTTTATGCGTTCGACTTGATGCTGGATGACTGTTTGTTCTATGGTGCTCCATATTTTTTAGTTTGGCTAGTTTTTCTTTTTTTGGTAGCATCTTGCTTGACCGACATCCTTCAGATTGACAGCATCTGTTTTATTGACGGCTTGACTATTGAATAGTTCTTAGTTTGAGTCGGGGGGGGGTCCGTGTAGGAGGGGCTGTTAGCTTTGGGTTGATTTGGATGATACTGGAGCCATAGTATCTGAGAGCAGTCTGCTCCATAATTGGCGGATTATGTTGGGCTAGACGCTTTGCTTGCAGATTTCTTTACCAAGAAAAATATTTTTATTTTCGTAGCGCGTAGTGCGTTATCTTTTTCTAGATTATTTAAGGCAGCACTGGCTGTATGAAGTTTGTACTGTACTAATGTTGCATCAGTCGTATAGCCTTTAGCGTCGTATCTCATGTCGACTGGAGCATATAGCTGGTGATGTATATTTGTCCAATTTTAGGACTACTTTCGGCTATGATATAGGCAATAAACTAGTCATGCTCCTGGCCCTTCGCGTTTATTGTTATGATTCCCATTATGCCTGGACCTACATTGGTGTAATTTTACTGCTGCTGAACGATCATTTTTTTTATGCCTATGCTGTACATTATTTTATTCTATCTGGTGGTTGATTTCGTCGTGATGGCCAATTGTGTTGTAGGTAGCTGCAACTAACCTTTTCAGTCGTGGCTGAGGCCACCTTAGTGGTCAGTTAGGCCTGGGTAGCTTGAACGGCATAGTTCAAAAAATATTATTTAAGACCGTCACGGAATATAGTGCTACCTCATGTATCAGTAGTCGTCTGTGACTCTCCCGACAGAATGAGTCGCGGCTGGAGTATAGTATTCGACCTAAACTGTAGCCGGGCTACTACAGCTACTCTAGCACCTAATGTAGCAAGGCGTATTTTGGGGTGATAGTTAGGCCTGTGGCTGTGGCGTTGCGTTTGTTGAAGATCGGCACGCAGTTCTGGCTGTCAGTAGGCTACGTCCAGGCGAAAGCAAAGTATAGGATGGCCGTGAGTGTGTTCTGTGATGGGCGTCAGGTGGTCATAAGTGACACAGAAGGTGGCATTCTGTTCGTCTAGTGCCGTAAGCAGATGGGCACGATATGTGCGTCGAAAATGGTGGTTTTTGATTTTATCTATTGTATCTCCGCTACGGCTTACTCATCTAGTGTATGTAGATATACGCATTTTTTTCTTAAGGCCAACTAATTTTAAGGCGTGGACACACTTTGTCCTCGTAGTCGGTGTCTAATAATCCGGTGGCCTTGGGTACTTCTAGCACCTTCAGATTTGCTACCTGGCCTACGTTATATATTAGGCCTACAGCTGAGACGACTACTTCTGGTAGTCCGAAGGCCCATGGATAGGTAGTGAGAGTGGCTTTATTTGGCCTAAATACTATTGATTTTGATTAGGCTTTCCAGCTCGATTAGCAGCTGGTCGGTTTTTTTGTACCAGGTGTTATAGACTCGGGCTCGTGGTGAAGATGGTTCAATCCTGGAGCGATGGGTTGTCCATGATATCATGGAGCGGTCGGATGGCTATTGCGTCTTTGGGCGTGCGTTTTATCCTGCTGCACAGAGTGGGTGGTAGTGTTGTGTTTTTGGCACGAAGCGGAAGTCATTGCCGGGTAGGGAGGGGTTTCGCTATTAGAGGTTGTAGGGTCGTGTCAGTTTTGATATATCCGGTATATATTTTACGTATGAAGTCTGTTACAGAGAGCTCTGAGGCCGTGACTATGTTACAGCGTTATGCTGGTATCCTGAGTCATATTGAGGTCTTGTGTCGTGGATTTATGAGTCCACAGTTAATATAGTGGTTGGCGGGATCGAAGCCGAGTAGGGTCTATTAGCCATGTCTGAGCCTAGGCGTTATGCTGGCTGGGACAGTGTATGGCGCGATCAATTAAGCTTTGGTAGATGGTATCTATGGTCGAGTGCCATACGCCGTTCAGTGAGTCCAACAGCTTATGCCGTCGGTGATAAGAAAGAGGAGTTTTATGCGAACATCAGTTAGGTATCCGGCGGGAGCCTGAATAGGTTTTATGGCTGATTAGGTTAGAGAGATCAGTATATATGGGACTATAGAATTCGGTAATGTATGGTTTTGGCCAAGTTCAGAACCATGACATCGATATCGGCTATGGCCGCATGCACGTCGGATGCCATGGCTTTATGTGTCAGGAATACGATGGGTACACCCATGCCTTTATTTTTACCTTTTTGTACTACTTGGGCTAGGCTGATGTTGTGCTTGGCCATTATCCCTCCGATATCTCGCAGAACTCCTGGTCGATCTGGTACCATTACCCGTACGTAATGCCGTGATATTGCTGTGTCTAGGTCTAGGATAGTTGTTTTTAGCAGCTCTCCGTCAACGAAGCCAATATTATTTATTGGCCGGTTCATACCAATGGCGATGATGTCCGCCAACACCGCGCTGGCCGTAGGCAGGGCGCCGGCGCCGTGGCCGTAAATCATGATGGACCCGGCATTACCATCTAGTCGTACTGCATTGAAAGAGCCATCTACCGAGGCTAATAGGCAGTGCTCTGGGATGAGCGCGGGGAACACTCCAGCTTCGATATGACCCTCAACCTCTCGGGCCATAGCTAGGAGTTTAATGCGGTAGCCGAAATCCCGGGCGTAGCTGATGTCCATAGGCATGATTGTTCGGATACCGGTTACTTTAAGTTGTGCTAGCGAGTAATCTCTGCCGAAGGCTAGTTTGATGAGTAGTATCAGCTTGTGTGCTACATCCCAGCCGTCTACATCCAAAGTTGGGTCGGCTTCAGCAAGGCCTTTCTTTTGTGCAAGCTGTAGAGCTTGGTCAAATTTCATTTTTCTGGTCGTCATTTCGGTGAGAATAAAGTTAGCCGTACCATTGAGGATGCCTATGACTGCCTTGGTGCGATTGGCCGCCAGGCTTTCTTTAATGGTGGTCAGGAGAGGTATGCCGCCGGCTACGCTGGCTTCGAAACCTAGGTGTAGTTTTTTGGTCATAGCTAGGCTGAACAGTTCAGTTCCGTGCTCGGCTAGCAGTTTTTTGTTGGCTGTAACTACGTGCTTGCCCGCTTTGAGGGCGGCCCGGATGTAGTCTAGAGCAAAGGTTGTCCCGCCCACAAGCTCTACGAAGACGTTGATTTCTGGGTCTTCCACTACTTCGCGGATATCTAAGGTGAAATGGGCATTTTTGGTCGTACCGGGACGGTGGCCATGGTTGCTGGGTAGTTCTAAGACGGTCTTAAGTACTATTTCTTTGCCTGAGCGGCGCCTGATCCAGTCTTGGTTGGCATCAAGTAGTTCGGCTACTCCGCTGCCTACCGTGCCCATACCGGCCACCGCGATGACTATTCGGTTCAACTCAATCTTGTTTACATGGTGCATAAGTGCTTTTTTTGTTGGTAATACCTTTTTGATTTCGTGGATGGCGTTTAGTCGGTGTGGTCCTTATTTTTTTGATGAGGGCAGAGTACAGTTATTGTTGTAGTAGTTGAAGTCTAGGCCATGGGCACGACCGTGGCTTATATACAACAACAGCTTAGAGGACTCCACTGACTATGTGTTAGAATTATTTTTGGAATTTATGTTCTAGAATATATATGGTTGTGGGCGTAAATACTTTCTGGTAGTGCGGACTAGATTTTTTAATGAGCATGTAGTGCTAGTGATTTAGATATTGTTAGTTTCGGCTATACACTATTATGAGACGTTCAGCGTCATGATTATCGTGACCTGGTTGGTCTGAAAGATGCTGCAGCCGAGGTAATTCTTGATGCATTGCAGAGCATTGACTATACTTTGATTGTCATAACAGAAGCTTGTCCGTAAACTAGCCATGGAGTAGCTATTATCTATGGAGAAGAATTCCATGTCCTTAGAGCTATTGTGTTTGAAGGAAAGACGGCTGATGATAGTCTTCGAAAGCCAGATTGACATAGAGATCGGGTTATAGATTATGAATGCTTGTGTCTTTTTAGTGAAATTTGTAATTTTTTCTGGGATAACTCTAGGAATACAATGCCTTTAGTGGGATAGGGAGGGCTGTGGCTAGGTCTGAAGTATGGCCATTAATAGATTTTTGAATAGGGCTGTTTTGGCTGATGGAGATGTGTCGTATATTCGCACATGTAATTGTGGCAAATTGGGAGTAGATGAGATAAGTTTGATTCAGGGTGAAGACTATGTCATTGGGGAAGAACATGAGTATGGCCAGGCATGAAAGATTTTCCTTGATGTTTTGGATCGCTATGGTTTTGATATTTGGGCCTAAGCGCACGTTGAAACGACGGAGATATCAGTTATAGGTGGTCAGACGCAGGTTTGTGACATTATAGGAAATTGTGTAGCGGTGATTAATACTATTTGGAGAAGTTTCCACTATTTTTTTTAGCGATGTGCGGTGGCGTGGCTAGATGTGGATCGTTTAATGTCCAAAATTTACAATGACGACATATTTTCATCGTATTTTTTATGTTTCAATTTGGTGGCTGAGACGAAGGCATAGGGCGGAACCTGTTTAGTATTTAGATAATAATTTTCTGTAGGTTATTATTCTGTGGCTCCAGTCGGATTATTTGGAATGATAGCGAGATTAAAAAAATAATTTATAAACATTAGGTTGATCTTTTATCATTTGTCAATAGTTAATGCGGAATTAGACTGTTTCTTGTTCCGGCTGACGGCCTTGTATCGTTTAGGAAGCGACCAGTGGGTCGAGGTGGTGGGATTATCAGTAATATTTGATGATTATTATTTATTTTATTCGTCAGATTTTTTTCGTGTCCGGGAAAGAATTTCAGCCTTTTGAATAAAATTTGCTTGCGTTTTTCAAGAGGCACGGTATAATATTGTTTGGTCGAGGATGAACTAATATTTAGTGTAGTGGTAAAAGATGACATTAATGACTACCACTGGCATTCTAAACGTCCCAATTGGAGGACTTTTATGAAGCTTAAACCGTTGGCTGATCGTGTACTTATCAAACGTCTAGAATCTGAAGAGGTGACTAAAGGTGGTATCGTCATCCCCGATACCGCCAAAGAAAAGCCCATACGTGGTGAGATCGTGGCTGTAGGTCCTGGCAAGACTTCGGATAAGGGTATGGTCATGGCTCTGGGGGTCAAGATTGGGCAAAAGGTGCTTTTCGGTAAGTACGCTGGCACCGAGGTCAAGGTTGATGGCGTTGATTACTTAGTTATGCGTGAGGACGACGTCATTGCCATTGTTGAGGACTAGCTGGGGTGTTAGTTCGGTTTGGTATTTGTTTGCCACGGCCCTTAGATTTTATTTTTTTGTAACGTTATTCTACATATCAATGTCGATATTTCCTGGAGGCAGATTATGGCTGTGAAAGAGATTTTATTTGACACTAAGGCCCGCGAGAAGCTTCAACGTGGGGTGGATACATTGGCTAATGCGGTCAAGGTGACACTGGGTCCTAAAGGTCGCAATGTGGTCATTGAGAAAAGTTTTGGTTCTCCAGTTATCACCAAAGATGGCGTGACCGTGGCTAAGGAGATCGAGCTGGAGGATAAATTCGAAAATATGGGCGCTCAGATGGTCAAACAGGTGGCTAGCAAGACTAGCGATGTGGCTGGCGATGGTACTACCACTGCTACTATTTTGTCCCAGACTATTTTTAGTGAGGGCGTGAAGTTAGTGGCTGCCGGACGTAATCCTATGGCTATTAAGCGTGGCATTGACAAGGCTGTTGAGGCTGTGGTGATTGAGTTAGCTAAGATGGCCAAGCCCACTCGAGACCAGAAAGAGATTGCTCAGGTTGGCGCTATTTCGGCCAATAATGATGCTACTATCGGCAATATTATTGCCGAGGCTATGGACAAAGTCGGTAAGGAAGGTGTGATTACCGTGGAAGAAGCTAAGTCCATGGATACCACTTTGGACGTGGTCGAAGGTATGCAGTTTGATCGTGGTTATCTCTCGCCTTATTTTATTACCGATTCTGAGAAGATGACGGTGGAGTTAGATGAACCGCATATTCTCATCAATGAAAAGAAGATTTCTAGTATGAAGGACTTGCTGCCCATCCTTGAGCAGACTGCCAAGTTGGGGCGTCCTCTGCTTATAATTGCCGAGGATGTGGAGGGTGAGGCTTTAGCCACCCTGGTAGTAAACAAGTTGCGTGGAACCTTGCAGGTCTGCGCTGTTAAGGCTCCAGGGTTTGGAGACCGTCGTAAAGCTATGCTCCAAGACATCGCCATTCTCACCGGTGGTCGTATGGTTTCTGAGGATTTGGGTATTAAACTGGAGAGTCTGACGTTGGCTGATTTGGGTAAGGCTAAGAAGATCAAGGTAGACAAAGAAAATACTACTATTGTGGACGGCTTTGGTAAGAATGATGATATTAAGGCGCGTATTAAGCAGATTCGGGCTCAGATTGATGAGACTACCAGCGAGTATGATCGTGAGAAGCTCCAGGAGCGTCTGGCTAAGATTGTAGGTGGTGTAGCCGTGATTAAGGTTGGCGCAGCCACTGAAGTTGAGATGAAAGAGAGAAAGGCCCGAGTGGAAGATGCCCTTAATGCTACTCGCGCAGCCGTTGAAGAAGGCATAGTAGCTGGTGGTGGTGTGGCTTTAGTGCGCTGCCAGAGTATTCTCAAGAACATCAAGTTATTGGATGATGACGAGGCCGCGGGTGTAAATATTGTTCATCGGGCTATTGAGGAGCCCTTACGTGGTATCGCTATTAATGCTGGATTTGAGGGTGCCATTGTGGTGGAGAAAGTTCGTGAGGGTAAGAATGGTTTTGGTTTTAACGCCGGCACTGGTGTCTATGAGGATTTAGTTAAGGCTGGAGTTATCGATCCTAAGAAGGTTACTCGTATTGCTCTACAGAATGCTTCTAGTGTGGCCGGCCTGTTGCTGACTACTGAGGCTGCTGTAGCTGAAAAGCCTGAACCTAAGAAGCCTGCTCCGCCCATGCCCCCTGGTGGCGGTATGTATTAGTTGATCGATCGTTGTATGACTTCGCAACGAAAAAGCCGGGCTGAAGCCCGGCTTTTTCGTTGCGAAGTAACATCGTGAGAAAAAAGGAAAATTTGGATTTTTTATTTTTTCGTTTTTTTTGTAAAAAAATATATATTTTGCAATGCTGCGTAAACAGGCAAACAAGGTATCCGTAAATGGGCTACCTAAGCTATTGAAAAGCACGATTCACATTTTTTGACGTCTAGGCGTAAAGGGGTATATGATAAATTGGAAAGGCAGTCAGCGGTTGAGCATGGCCGCAATGATTATGGCTGGAAGTGTGTTCTTGTCACGGGCTATGGGGTTCATTCGCGATATGACCATATCGCGGTGGTTCGGTGCAGGGCAGGAAGCGGATATATATTTTACTGCTTTTGTAGTACCGGATTTCCTTAATTATCTGATGGCTGGTGCTTATTTTTCTATCACTCTTATCCCGATACTGGCTCAAGCCTTTGAGGAGGACGAAGCCAGCGGGTGGCAGATGTTTTCCGCGATATTCTGCGGGATGCTGCTAGCCAGTTCGGTCTTGATTGCGGCAGCCATGGTGTATGCGCCGGAACTGGCACGGTTGGCAGCGCCTGGTTTTGACGCTGTGGCCTCGGCCCGGCTGACTCACTTTTTGCGCATCATCCTGCCGGCGCAGGTGTTTTTTTTGGTTGGTTCCTGCCTGAGTGCCATCCTTTATATACGCAAGCAGTTTTTAGTGCCTGCGCTTACTCCTATTTGCTATAATGGCGCCATTATAGGCCTGGGGGCGTTAGTTTTGGGTAGCGGCATAGATGGTTTCTGCTGGGGCGTGCTCGTCGGCGCTTTTATAGGCAGCTTGGCGTTACCACTGTTAGCTGTGATCCGTACGGGGGGGTTGTCACTTTCATTGCGCTTTCGGCATACTGGTCTACGGCGCTTCCTACTATTGGTCCTGCCGCTCATGATTGGGCAGTCGGTGGTAGTACTTGACGAACAATTGTTGCGCATTTTTGGCTCCCTGGCTGGGACGGGTGCTGTAAGCTGGCTTAATTATGCCCGGCACATCATGCTTGTACCCGTAGGTATGGTGGCCCAGGCCGTTGGCGTGGCTTCCTTTCCTTTTTTGGCTCAGTTAGCCGTACAGAAGGAAAGCGAGCGCTTCAACGCGACGTTGGCAGCTGCCTTGCGAACTACAACATTGTTACTCTTGCCATTGGGTGTATGGATGTTTGCGGCGGCCGAGCCTATCGTGGCGGTTACATTTCAACAAGGGCAATTCGGCTCAGCCGATACCGCGGCTACTGTCCCCTGCTTGCGGCTTATGCTTGTTGGTGTGGTTGCCTGGGGAGTACTTCAAATTATTGGTCGGGCCTTCTATGCATACCAAGATATGCTTACACCGGCAGTGACTGGCAGTATAATTACACTAGTCGCATTGCCTCTTTATTGGTGGTTCACGAGATATTGGGGTGCCAATGGCGCAGCTCTAGTCAGCTTATCCGCGGTGGTGGGTTATGCCATGGCCATTGGTTTACTTTGGCGGCGCCGTTTTGGGTCCGGTGGATTAATCGGTTTGGGTAGGGTTTGTTTTTGGTGTTTTTGTCTTTCTTTGATCGCAGTACTGCCGGCCTGGCTTCTGCTGCAGCTGTCCTGGTTGGGCATTAGTCCTTGGCCGATCTTGGATTATACTGTGGCTCTGGCTGTTAGCGTTGTTTGTTTTATCGTGGTTTTTTTGGTTTTTGGTCAATGTTATATTCCGGACCTAGTGCGACCAGTCCAAAAATATCTTGAATGTTTAGCTCGATTAGGCCGTGGCGGTCCTGCTGCATCAGTGTGAGAGTGTATCAGGTACGGTGACGACATTTCAATTTTTTTTGAGCAGGTTGGAATGGATGTGGCCGCATAGAGAGAGGCAGGTCCATCCACCAGCGGCCACGTTGGAATATTCTGAAAATTTAAAACTATGTTCTTACCTTGATTGAGCTCTTAGTCTAGACGTGTATCTGGCCAACAGTCATTTTAATCATGTCACCTACCTTTTATATCACATCTGTTGGAATAGACCTGCCTACTATCATTCACACCTAGCCTGGATACTCTTCGCCATTTCTTCAATAGCAATTTCAGCCGCATTCTAGGCATGGATTTAGGTAGGTCACAGTCAGATTCGGCTCACACGCCGCCGGTGTATATTTTTTGTCGCAGTCGATCAGTTTCAGGGCTAGCAACAGTCCGGTCATGCAGCACAACATTGTCTTGGTCTTGAAACATACTGCTACTCAGCCTAATGCTCAGCTGCACTATCATTTTTATAGTTATTTTTTATCCCATTATCTAGAGCAAACGGTAGGACCATAGCTCAGATGTCTTTATTAGAAAGAGTACCAACGCTGCATGTATCCGTATATTGTCCCCGTCCCACACTATGGATTTTAACAGAGAAGGCCATATGAAGTCCATTCTAAACTGAGCGCTATCATCTTTGCATTACCAGTGAGACTACCTATGTCAACGGCAACCCATTGTCCGTCAATAATAATGCCTAAACATGCCAATTCCTACGTTTTTATCTGACCGGCCATGGGGACAAAACTCTTTAATTTTACTGTCTCGGATATATTTCTTCGTCTATGAACAATAGCAAAAATACACTTCTTTGTACCTCACTTGAATATTACACGCCCAGCTTATATATCTCTCCAGCAACTACGCCGTCTCTTTTGGTTTATGTATTTCTAGATGTTTTACGTACGTCTGCATATAATTCTAGCCTGATACGAGTCTGTACAATATATAAGAAGAATTCTAAAATGCTTTCACTCACTATTCTATCCGTATATAGTAAATAGTTCAGCCCAAACATTAAAAGTGAGGGTGAGGAGGGGTGAGAGTGGGCAGTATAGTGAGAATAAGAAAAAGATCGTGGATGAGATATCCGAATTCCACCTGCCCAATTTTTTTTATAGGGCTGTGGTTGTTCTTTTAAGTTTCAACCTTTTCTTTCATTGGTTGCCAGAAAATTCATCTCATAGGTAGGCCAGGGTGGCGCAGACTAGTGTCAGATCGATAGGTTCGGCGAGGACGGCAGTAGTGAAGCGACGGCTAAAAAATGGTGTAAGGTATGAGGAAATTGGTGGATGAGGACAGAGGAGGAGCCAATGTATGATGATAGAGGTGGGGTGAAGGTAGTGTGTATGGTGGATGCGATGGATCGTGGCGGAGAGACGAATGAGAAAGAGTGTTTATTGTGTAGAAGACATAAGATATTAATATAGTATTTATTTGCATCGGCGTATGTAAACAGCTTGCCAGATATTTTGGTCTTAGTAGTATACCAGAAGTCGGCAAGGAGAAAAGAGAGTTTTATTATACGGGGCGCGGTTGGAGATGACCAACCGGAGACGAGGAACGTATTGAGGCGGTAGTCGTGCCATAGAAATGGGCCGGCCAAAATTTCGGGACATAGTGCCGAAAATGGCCAAACTATGAAAAATAGATGGTAGGAGTCAATGGATGGCCTGACGGATAGACATGTCAAGTATATACTGCTGATGTATAACAAATAGTTGGCAGTGTAAATGCGATAGAAAAAAATGCAAGTAAGCTGGGCAGTTCTCTTCTTTTGAAGATGGGCGCTCAGTCTATAGTGATAGCACGCTGGATACGGCGTAGACTGCGTTCGCGACCCAGTATTGCCATAATTTCAAAAAGACTAGGAGAGGTAGTTTGGCCGGTGAGGGCTATACGCAGTGGTTGGGCTATGAATTTGAAGGTAATTCCTTGGGCATCTAGGTAACTTTGTATTATTTGTTCGATTTCAACTTTATTTAATTCGGGCAGGGTGGCAAACAAATTTTTGATGGCCGCCAGGTGGCTACGGGCCTCGGAGGTGAGAAATTTGGCTACGGCTTTATTGTCGTAGTGCAGGTCATTGTCTGATGTGATTAAGAAGTCTATGGCGTCAGTCATCTCTACCAAGGTACGGACTCGGGGCTGATATAGGGGAATGATAGTCTCCAGATAGGCCAGGTCTAGGCCGTCCCGGCCGCGGGCAGAGAGATGCTCAGCCAGCAATGGTCCCAGGCGGGCCGGGGCGGCGGTTTTTAGATAGTGTTTGTTTAGCCATAATAGTTTATCCGGATTGAAGGCTGCGGGCGAAACACTAAGGTTGGTGCCGTCGAATTTGGTGATAATTTCTTCGCGGCTAAAAATTTCCTGGTTTTCTGCGGACCAGCCTAGGCGTACAAGATAGTTAATTATCGCCTCGGGCAGCAGGCCGTCAGCGCGATATTCCATCACCGAGCGAGCCCCGTGGCGTTTAGATAATTTTTTTTTATCCTGTCCGAAAATGAGCGACACGTGGCCGAAGCGAGGAATAGGGAAGCCAAGCGCTTGGTAGAGTAGGATCTGTCGCGGGGTATTGTTTACATGGTCGTTCCCGCGTATAATGTGTGTGGTGCCTAGGTCGTGGTCGTCTATCACCACGGCCAGATTGTAGACTGGTGTGCCATCAGTTCGGCGTAGAATCATGTCATCAAGCTCGGCGTTGTTCACGGTCAGAATGCCTTTGACCATATCTTTGAATACTGTTTTGCCCGTGAGCAAGCTTTTAAAGCGTACCACGCGGTCTGGGCCGGGACCCAGACCGCGTTCACGGCAATGACCGTTGTATTTAGGTTTATGGCCTTCGGACATGGCCTTGTTACGCATGTCCTGTATTTCGTTAGGCGTGCAGGCGCACCAGTAGGCGTGGTCAGTATTAAGTAGCCAGTCAACAGCTGTATTATAAAGGTCGAACCGTCGGCTCTGGTAGATGGGTTCACCATCCCATTCCAAGCCCAACCAGGTCAAGGAATTGAGGATATCATCGGTCATAGCCTGCTCGGAGCGAGCTCGGTCTGTGTCTTCGATACGCAATAAAAAGGTGCCCCCAAAATGCCGGGCTAAAAACCAGTTAAAAATGGCAGTACGACACCCTCCTATATGTAGATGCCCTGTTGGACTTGGTGCAAAACGTGTAACAACGGTCATGGAAGAATATCTCCAGTAGCTAGTGAGTAGAGCGCTTCCCATCCTTCTATTTTTTTCATTTTTTTGCTTGGGATAATGATTTTTATAGAGCAGGTTGGATTGTGAGTGGTGGGCGAATTTTGTTCAGCGCAGCTTCAATTTGTAGTAGCTGATGTGAGTGAAAAAACTATGGGATATATAGGGTTTCAATAGGTTTTTTTTATTAAGTGTATGGTACTGTACCGGCGATATAGGTGAAAAAGGATTCGTATTGTGGCAGGATGACTGCGGTGTCGAAGCGCGCCGTTATGTCTGCGGCAATAGTAGCTCTATTGAATTGGCTGGCCAAGGCGGTGGCAATAGTCTTGGCCAGGGCGGCGGCATCTTCAGGGAGGCAGGTGAGACCATTTTGTCCTGACTGGATAATTTCATTGATGCCGCCGGGACAGGTACAGGCTACGGCCGGGGTGCCGCAAGCCAGAGCCTCTAGGAGTACATTTGGCAAACCTTCGAAGCGTGAGGGCAGCACGAACAGGTCGGCGGCAAAGAAATATGGGGCAGGATCAGCGACAAAACCAGCTAGAAATACACGGTCAGCCAGGCCCAGAGTCTCAATCATGGCTCGCAGCTGTGCTTCTTCAGGCCCCTGGCCTAGAATGGTGCAGTGTAGATTTGGTATCTGGTCTGCTAAGTATGCTAGGGCCTTGAGGAGTAGATCGAAGCCCTTTTGATGTACTAATCGGCCGGCAGCTACGAGATGGCGTTGATTATACGTAGAGTGTATAGACTGCAGTGGAGGTGGCATGGCTTTAGCCCTGGTCTGGAGTTCGGACGTGTCTACAGGATTGTGGATGACCATCATCTGCGTTTCGGGCACATGGTAGTGGTCGTGCAGGTCTAGAAGTATATCTCGGGACTGGCATATGATGAAGTCTAGACGTGGTAACAGGCGGCAGGCCAAGAAGTCGAGCAGATGAGGATGCGGTCTAGTTACATGGGCTCGTGAGAGCACGCATGATTCTCGACCGATAAGCTGTATTCTATGTGGCAGGAAGGGCTGGGCCATAGCCATGAGCATGTTGAGGTGTCCTAGTGTGGAGCAAACTATGGCTGGCCGACGATACTGAATAAGTCGTATCAGTTTAGGTAGGGCGAGACGAGCCCGGGGTACGGCTAGGTCGTGTAATGGTAAGTAGGTCGGCAGTGTTGTAGCTAGGACTCCATTGGCCTGGAGCACGGCCAGCTCCGGGGTGAAGCGAGAGCGGTCCAAGCGGGTAGCTAGAGTGATGACGATCCGCTCTGATCCGCCTGGCTCCAGCGAAGGGAGCAAGAATAGGATTCTGATGGGAACGTGAAAGTTGGAGCATGTGCTTGAGGCGTGAGGTGTAGTCATAGCCACGAAATTACTACGTAATGTGCAGCAGTTTTTCCCATTGAGACATAACCTGCTTGGCGCTGAAGCGATCAAGGACGTTTTGGGCTTTAATGCTCAACTCACTGCGCAGGGCATTGTCACCCAACAAATGGTCTAGTACCACAGCTAGAGCCTTGGGGTCTTCGACCGGTACCAGCAGGCCATTTTCTCCATTCTGTATAATCTCGGCCGGGCCGCTAGGGCAGTTAGCTGCAATGACTGGCAGCCCGTGAGCCATGGCTTCACAAAGGGCGTTGGGGAAGCCTTCATAACGGGAGGAAAGCACGAAAAGGTCTGATTGAGTATAATACGGGGCGACATTGTGCTGTAGACCATGCAGGTGGACGCGTTTGTGCAACCCCAGAGCCTCACATAACTGCCCAATGGTATTGTATAAGGTCCTTCGTCCACGATGGTTAGGTGCCATTCTGGGTACTGTGCTGCGATGTGGCTGAAGGCAGTGAGCAGCAGGTCGTAACCTTTGAGGCGTTCTAGCCGACCTACGGCTAAGATGGTCGGACGGTGTAGTTCTTTGCCTTCGGGCATCCGTGCCTGGTGTGGGGTGAGTACGGGATTGGGAATGATGTACAGCTTCCTGCTCCAGGTGGCAGAAAAATAGGCCGCAGCGCGCGGTGTTTGGACCGTTACGGCGTAGGCAGTACAGTAGGTCCATCTGCGCAGAATTTTTCATAAGGCTCTGGGGAAATTTTAGCCGGGTCGGTCCTCTCGGAGAGCACTACCTGTGTCTTCAAGCCCCAACAAGCGATGGCTGTGAGTACATTGCAGACTGGTAGGAAGCTGATAACTGCTCGTGGCCTTAGTTTGGCGATGGCGGTGTGTAGGGCGTGGATGCGGGATAAATTGTTGCTAATTTTAATAACAAAACTGCCGGACGAAACGACGGTACCTAAATATACCACTTTAATTCGCTCGTCCAGAAAAAAAGAAAGGTGGGTCGGCGGTCAATGTGATGATTGTGATCTCGAAAGAGCGCATAGCCCAGTAGTTGGCCATGGTAGTCATTGTGCGCTGGGCGCCGCCGCAGGCTAGGGAGTAGATGATGAAGGCTAGTTTTATGGTGGCAGGTCTCCTTGCAACTATTAATATTTTTAGTATAAAATAGCGATAAATAAAGCAAGAAAGAAGAGTGGGCAGGGAGCCTCAGGTGGCGCCTGGTGAAGATCGGTACCCATGTGGCTGTAGGTTTTTACTATAGGTCTCAGAGTTATTACGCCGGGATCGTAATATGTCTCCACAGGGGGGTATATCGAGTTTCTACGTGAGGGACGGGTATTCCTTGGGCCATAGATATAGCTCGGAGAGTGCTGTCGGGCTGACGGATGAGTTCGGCGAAGCCGCCCTGCTCGATACATCGGCCGCGGTCGAGTACGAGTATTGTGTCTGCTAGCTGTGCAGTCTGTAGTCGGTGGGTGATCAGGAGGATAGCCACTCGGCTCTTGAGTTTTTTCAGGGCCGCCAGCACTTCGATTTCGTTGTGGCCGTCCAGTGCGTTAGTGATTTCATCGAGCACCAGCAGCCAAGGTTTACGATATAGTGCTCGGGCCAACGCTAGACGCTGTCGTTCACCACCAGAGAGCCGGCTACCTTGCTCGCCTACTACGGATTCGATGCCTTCGGGTAGGGCTTCTACGAAGTCTAGGGCGCGGGCTAGAGCTAGGGCGGTCCGTACGCGGATGGGGTCGGCCTTGGGTTCACCCCAGGCCACGTTGTCGCGCACTGTAGTGTGGAAGATTGAGTTTTCCTGGAGTACTAGACCGATGCGGCGTCGCCAGGTTTCTATATCTAGATCAGCCAGTAGGGTGTTGTCCACGTGAATAGTTCCGGCAGTGGGAAGGAATAAACCTAGGAGTAGGTCCGCGAGGGTGCTTTTACCACTACCTGAAGCGCCGACCACGGCCACGCATTCTCCTTGCCGTAGTTTAAAACTGATGTTCGAGAGGGCCGGCATTGATGTATTAGGGTAGCTGAAGCTCACGTCTTTAAAAATTATTTTTTGCCAGTCCGTAAGCGGCCGGATTTTGGAGAGCGGGACTGGATGGGCCAAGGCTTCGTCCAGTCGTTTTTTCCAGCTCCAATACCAGGACAGTAGTGTGCGGGCTTGGTATATGGCATCCTGCAGAGCGAAGAGGCGCGGTGCCAGTCGGTAGAAGATGCCTAGAAAGACCAGACAGGCCGTTGGTGGTAGACCGCGTAGTCGGATCATGGTGTAGAGTATTATGGCCATACACAAGACACCTCCTGCCTCCAATACCAGACGCAGCGCCTGGCCGTAGGCCTGAGCTGTGAAGTGGCTGGTGG
The DNA here is from genome assembly GCA_965112965.1 of Desulfovibrionales bacterium. Taxonomy (GTDB): domain Bacteria; phylum Desulfobacterota; class Desulfovibrionia; order Desulfovibrionales; family Desulfovibrionaceae; genus CBCOTE01. Next base: position 95,111 of record CBCOTE010000023.1, read on the forward strand.
CGTATTCCCGGAAGCTTACAATTAGCTGGGAGCCTGCCAGACTAGTCCTGCCTGAGCTGCGGATAAACTTTAGCTGTCCGAATATCTCTTGGGCCCGTATGCCGATGGCTGATACCATGTCTGAAAGTCGGTCCGCATGGCGTCGGGTTCGGCTGTCGATATATCGGTAGGCGCTGACCCACATCGTGCCGAAAATTAGAGTAAGTAGAGTAGTCTCAGTCGAGATCATTAAGGCCGTAGTGACGAGTACCACAGTCACCAGGGCCATGCCTGCGGCTTGGATAAAAGATTGGCCTCCAAGGGCTATCTGGTAGCCTTCAAGGACGAGTGATTTTTCAATATCTCCCAGTCTGAGATACAAGAAACGTGACCAATCCATAGATAGAAGCGCCTCGCCCATGCGGCGTCGTGCATCTTCCTCCAGTGTGGCTCGCAACTGTATACGGCCGGTCTCAGCCATAAAGCGGACCATGGCCGCGGTCAGGCCTAAGAGTACGAAGACCAGGAGTGAAGAGGTGAGTTCGCTGGCGTCGGCGTATTGGAGCCAGGCCAGGAGCTTGTCCTGTTTTAAGTCACTGTTTATTGTAGAAAGGGCTCCGGTGTTACCTTGCAGTACCGGGATTAATCGTAGGAGCGCTAGGCCCTCCAACAGGCCAGATATCCCTAGTAGTAAGACGCAGGCCCATGCTAGTCGGCCATGACCTCGTAGTATGGCTAGGTAAGCCCTGATCAGTGACGGCCTGCTAAACTTGTCCGATGAGGCCGGCGGCACGGATTGTTCGTCCGTCGTGTTATCAAACTTTCGTCGAGAATGTAATTCCATCGGGTAATGATCCTTTTCATACAAAAAAGCAGTCTGCGGTTTTTTTTTTGAGTTCGTTCGCTTAGGGTTGTGACTAAGCTGTTAATGTCTGTTGCAAGCATAAGAAGTCCCGCCTACCTCGAGCTGGATTATAGAGCCGGCACGCCGTCGTAGTCGAAGACCGCCACAGGCAGCCCGTAGACTATGATATCGGCCAGAACGTTGAGAAAGTTTCTCATTATTAAGGGTAAGGTAAATAATTTCCTAAAGTGTAATATATTTGCTGGTCGCTTCATGGATCCTGGCAGATGCACGAGGTCCGTGATGCCTAGCTCACGGGCTAGAATTTTCAACACTGGTCGCTTAGAACTATACCTAATTTTTGCTATTCCTGATGATATCCGGATAGAGATTATCCTGTAGCTGTGGTAAAGGCCCGTACAAAAAATATTGAATTATTTGTCGGCGGTTAAGCTATTCATGGCTAATCAGGCCGGAATCAGTAGTCAATAAGAGGCGAACAGGCTCGGACTAAAAGATGGAGATGGGCACGAGGTTGAGCATGTACTTGGTTGATTAGGCCGAGACTAAGCCCGCGCATCCAGTTTATAGCTTTGGTCGTTTTAGGATTATTTGGGCGGCCTAGGCATAAAGTATTCGGTTCAGGAGCTTCAACCGTGATCTAAGTTGCCGTACTCGTGGGCCGTTATACTCCTAGATCTATTACGATGTCCACTTGCAGTGTAAGGACATAGGTTAAGTTTTCGAAATCAATGGTCACCTTGGGGTAGGAGTCAGATAAATAGTGCTCAATGGTAGTCAGTTGGTAGTGTTAGTCGGCCAGGTCGAATTAGTGACAGCTAGTATTGGTCTAAGCCATGAGTCATTTTTTTTGACAGATCAAGAATTGAGTCTGGCTAGAAGTTAATCAGTCATGGTTTCGTGTAGGAGCCGTTTACTTGTACATAATTCCGACGACAATATTAAGATCTAGACCGCTAACTGATTAACCTAGTAAGAGTAGTCGTATTTCTAGGTTTATGTGTATGGCTGTTTGGTCTACTTTGGCGAAGATATTTAATGGAAATCGATGTGAAGCATAGCTATATTGCGGCTCAGTCAGGAGTATTTTTTTGGACTTAGTCGTTGTTACGTATCGGCGTAGTATAGATTCGTAAAAAATTCGAGCGCCTATAAGGCAGCGCATTTTCAGATCTGGCAGACTAGAATTATGGGGCGGAAGGTATCGTTAAATAGTTTTTTTTGTCATACATTCGGAGTAGATCCGGCACTATAGTTAAGGTTTCGGCTAGAATACAGCGTATGGTAGTGTGCCGGATGCTCAAAATTTAGATTGAGGCTGTGGTTAAGTAGAATTTATCGAAGACTGTGACAGATGGGTCGTTAGTTTCAAAATTTATAATTAAGGTGGATAATTCCTCGATCAAGCGACGCATCTGAGCCGCCATCAGAGAAGAACCAATGTCTTCATAAGGAAAGCGCTCATGGGCCATCCGTTAATCGTTGGGTCGGCCAGAGTAGTATCCAGGGGCATTCTTATGGCCTGGCCAGCATTTTAGCCTTGAAAACTACATAAAGTGATGGCCTGGCCTCAATGTATTATATTGGTAAAATTCCAAAAAGTTTCGTAGTTTTGTCGTTGTTGGCGGTGAGATTGATTGCTTTGTCCTGAGATACCTTGTAGTAGGTCGCTGTGAATATTTCGGGCTCAGGCAGGTAACTACGATACAGGTAGTATTGTATAGGTTCGAGACTTAAGTCGAGATGGATGCCTGGTACGTGACGCAGGGTGGTACCAATGTGTCGCAACACAATAGTCCCTCATATGGCTATATCGTAGGATATCTATCCGAAGTGATCCCAGGTGATCCCAGGCTAGAATCAGATGGCGCTTGGATGCACCCAGAGTGCAAGGGCGAATATCCCGTATAGTTTGGCTATGATCTTGGACGATTTCACTCCGCTGTTGTAGGTGGCCATAAATATTTTTTTGATGTTTGTGCCTATGCGGAAAGCGTAGCCAGCGATTATGAGTTTTTTGGCGTAGTTCCTATCCGCTATAGAGCTTTTCGATGTAGTCAATGATATGCCCGGGCCATAGACTGGCGGTTGGTTGGGAAGCTATTAAATGCAGCCAGCTGGAGTGGGCTAGGGCCACTTCGGCTCAGGGATTATAACAGGTTCCGCATTGTTTTACCCACGGGCGCATTAAAGCAGCGGCGATCGTGATCGCGGCTATGTTCGAGGCTAGTGGCCCTATGCGGGCGACTATTCTGTACACGGGCAGAACTTTAGGTTGAGCTACGCGGCACTATATGGCTAACGGTTCAACGAGTCTTGAGCGGTATGTTCGGACTGTAAGAATATTAGGAATATAACTGTGATGGCCGAGTCATGTTCAACTACAGGAGTAAGAAAAAGAGCAGTCTGTGTAATAGTCAAGGCTTGCAGGTCGACGGAGAGCTCCTGCACCGTGAGACATAGCACTGGTGCTAGTTAGATTATGTATGAGTGGATGACTTTATATAATGCCGTAGGTGTTGAGTATCGAGTCTACGAATAATATAATGATATAAGGTCTAGCGTAGCTGGCTGCTAGATATTTAGGCCGACTATTCAGTTGTGAGAAGAGTCAGATTTGCAATGCTTTAGCGTCATACATAGGAAGATCACTATACGGAATGTGGCGGTAAGTTTGTGGTGGGCGGCGATTTGGTCTCAAGCTAACCGTACGGTGTACTTCTTGAGGAAGCCCGCAGGATAGTAAGACAGCTTAGCCTGGCGTAGTCCTTCATCGTCCAGGTCCTGCTCCCTGTTGACATGGGTGAAACTGCTAGCATTGCGTTCTAGGAACATCTGGTTGATAGCTTGATAGACACCGCGAAATTTAGGGCTACCCTTTTCGAAGTGGATGACCAGAGTATCCTCGGTGAGTGGTTCGGCCACGGTATAGGCAACCATAGTCTTGTCTATGTGCAAACTGGCGCCTATGAGGCCAGGCAGGTGATCCCAGGCTGTAAGTACTCGGGCTACCGCAGTATTTTCTGCCAGCAGTGGTGAGGGGTTAGTGTGTTTATGCCGGCGAAACCACTCGGCCTGCAGCTCCAACACTTCCTCCACGCAATCGGGCAACATGTCGATGAGTTCGGCGCGGTACTGCCGTTTGAAAGCATTAAGATGGTTTTTTTTGCGGTGTAATTTGTTACCCTTAAGGCTTATCATTTTTTCTACTGAGTAGAAGTAGTCCCAGTGCCCTCGGGCTTCTTCTACAGCAATGCGGTTTGGGAAGATGCATTTCCAAAGATCGACTAGTTGGCCTGGGACTCGGATAAGTGCGCATGGCTTAGTGAGATGAGGACAGCGGTTCCAGTCTACATCGTGCCAAGGTCCTACAGGAGCCCAGAAAATAGGCTTAGGTTGGGTTTGGCGCAGCCAGACATGGCTATCGTCGAAGCTCCACTCCAGGCCGTACTCATTGGCCCAGCCCCAGATATTAGACAGGCTGTAATCTGAGGTCCGCTCAGGGCAACGTAGGAAACGTTCTAGATACTCGTTCCGTCGTTCCAAAGATATGGCTTCGAATGGTGCGGGCATGGGAAAGCTATCCTTTACAGTGTTTAATGTGATAGTTAGACAAGGTGGTCATAGAATATTTATTAGGTTGGCTATAAAACGCAAACTAGCTACTGTACAGTTTGATGATACCGCCGGTTAGGAAGTTTTTTTTGTTGTCGAGGTGGTTGCTTTTGGATATCAGTGGCAGGTCGTTCGCTATCGATTTTTGATTGCCTGGTAAGAAATGATATTTATACTTTGATTATTTTTTCCGGAGAAAGAAACATGAAACATCTTTTTCTTGCTTGTATGTTTGCTGGTTTACTGATCGCTAGAATCAGCTATGCCCAGAATTTCACTATCTCCGTCAGTCAAATTGTTGAACATCCGGCCCTGGACGCTACGCGTAAGGGCTTTATGGATGCTCTCAAGGACGCTGGTGTAGACGTTATCTACCATGTGCATAACGCCCAAGGGAATATCAGTACGGCCAATCAGATTGCTAGCCAGATTAAGGATGAGAAGCCTGATCTGGTACTAGCCATCGCTACATCGGCGGCTCAGGCTTGTGCTCAAAAGATCAAAGATGTGCCTATCTTGATAAGCGCAGTCACCGACCCGGTAGACGCTGGACTGGTCAAGACCTTGGAGGCTCCAGGCGGTAATGTTACGGGTATGACTGACATGCTTCCAGTAGACCGCCACGTAGAGCTTATACAGGAATTTGTCCCTGATATCAAGGCTATCGGTGTACTCTACAACGCCGGCGAGGCTAACTCAGTTACCTTGTTGGCATTGTTCAAACAGGAGACGGCTAAACGTGGTCTCATTGTAGAAACGGCCACTGTAGCAAGCTCTGGTGGTATCTACCAGGCGATCAAAAGTCTTGTAGGCCATGTACAGGCCTTCTACGTGCCCACGGACAATACCGTGCTCTCGGCTCTGGAGTCAGTTATTAAAGTGGCTAACGAGGCTAGGATTCCCCTCTTTTCGGGAGATACCGACTCGGTAGAGCGCGGTTCTTTGGCCTCCTTGGGCTTCGATTACTACAACATGGGCCGACAGACTGGTGAGATGGCTCGACGTATCCTGATAGAAAAAGTTAGCTCTGCCACTATGCCTATAGAAAAGCTTAAAAAACTTAACTTAATAGTGAATATGAGGGCTGCCACGGCAATAAGCAAAACTATTCCTGAGTCCGTGGCCAGACGGGCTGACAAGATTATTGAATAAGACTCGCCTTGCCTGTTCTGAGTTAGGAGCTGAAGGGTATTCAATTTACGGAGAATCTAACATGAGTTGGTACGCATTTTTCGGCGCCATTGAACAAGGCTTTGTCTATGGCATCATGGTTCTCGGGGTCTATTTGACATTCCGAGTGCTGAACTTCCCTGATCTTACTGTGGACGGTAGCTTGCCCTTGGGTGCTGCAGTTTCCGCAGTCTGCATCATTAATGGTATAGACCCATTTTTATCTCTGGTGCCGGCGTTGTTGGCTGGATTCGTCGCCGGTGTCGTCACTGGTGTTCTGAGCATTAAACTTCGGATTATGCATCTACTGTCCTCTATTTTGACCATGATTGCCCTGTATTCGGTCAACATGCGCATTATGGGTAAGCCAAATTTGGCCCTGCTAGGTTGGCCCACAGTGCTAGATGCTGTAGACAGGTTGGGGTTACTTTCTTCTATGACTTCGCTGTTGATTTTTGCGGTCATCGGCTGTGGTGTGGCGGGGCTACTTGTCTGGTTATTGCACACTGAGTTGGGTCAGGTTATGCGCGCGTCAGGAGATAATCTCCAGATGGTCACTAGCCAGGGTGTGAATGCTGATTGGATAATTATCAGCGGAGTGGGGTTATCTAACGCCTTGGTGGCTATGGCTGGGGCGCTTATTGCTCAAAATCAGGGCGCGGCGGATGTAAATATGGGCATGGGCACCATAGTGTCAGGTCTAGCATCAGTCATCGTGGGCGAAACAATTTTTGGCCGGCGTGGGTTAGTCTGGGCAGTGGTGGCCGTTCTCTTAGGTTCGCTAGTCTACCGTTTGACCATTGCCCTGGCGCTTAGTGTGCGGCTTGGACAGTTTATTTTTACCCCTAGTGATTTGAACCTCGTCACTGCAATTCTTGTAGTGTTAGCTCTGATCTTCCCCAAGCTCAAGCAGAAGGTGATTAACCGTGCTCGTGCTTGAACGAGTCATCAAATATTTTAATTACGGTACTGCCAACGAGGTTCTAGCTTTGGATGGAGTGGACCTCATCGTGGAGCATGGTAACTTCATTACCGTCATCGGATCCAACGGAGCAGGTAAGTCTACCTTACTGGATGCTATATCCGGATCATTTGTGCCTAATGCTGGTCGTTTGGTGCTCGATGCTAAGGATGTGACATGCTGGCCTGAATGGAAGCGAGCCCGTTTCATCGGACGGGTATTCCAGGACCCACACAAGGGTACCTGTGCCTCCATGTCTATTGAAGATAACCTGGCTTTAGCCAGACGGCGTGGCCGTATGGGAGGGTTAGGTCGTGGTATCCGGCCTGCCGATCGTGACTATTACCGCGATGGGCTGCAGGCTATTGGTCTAGGTATGGAGGACCGGCTACGGGACCAAGTGGGGCTGCTCTCTGGTGGCCAGCGTCAAGCGCTAACCATGCTCATGGCTACTATGGTCAAGCCTAAGCTTCTTCTACTCGACGAGCATACCGCGGCTCTGGACCCTAAAACCGCCTACCAGATCATGGATTTGACCGGACGTCTTGTAAAAGCCCAGACGATGACTACCCTCATGGTCACTCATAATATGGCTCAGGCTATCGCCTTCGGTAATCGACTAATCATGCTCCACCAGGGAGCTATCATTCTGGACTTGGATGGTGAAGATAAGCGGCGGCTGACTGTAGAGGATCTTTTGGAGCGTTTTTATTCTCTCTGTAAAGAGAAGCTCAGCTCGGACCGGTTACTTTTAGGATAGGTGGGATGTGTCCCAAATCCTATCTCGAACGATGCGTTGTCAGCATATAAATTTGGACAGAGTGACAAAGCGGAATCAAATCGTGGCGTTTAGGGCTAGGACTGACTGTCCGTATCCAAGTTGTGTTTGCAGTTAGAGTTTAGTAGATTTTCACGAAAATATTCGATTAGTATCAACTCACTCCAACCCACTCGATTTATTATTGGCCGGCAGCGTCTACGGTAGTAGCCTTATTGGATGTACTGCAGATGATTAAGCGATTAGGACGATTTCCTTCAATCGCACAGTGATATAAAAAATGGGTAATTGTATATAGGTTTTCCATAGACAATAATGGGAACAGTTCGTTAAGAATGAGGTCACGGATATATACAGACACTGACCCTCTAAGCCGGTGAAATGGTAGTAATTGTTGACAATATAGTCTACAAGCAGATGTGGGCGTTGGCGACAGGCTATGATCTAGTAGGCTGGTTATGAAGTCGAAGGGCGCAAAGTTCGTAGAGTAGACATCCATGAGTCTATGCAAAAGATACAGGATGGTTGCGGCTGTAGCTGTTTAGAGGTTTTCGTACAATATGATATAATAGTTTTGAGGCTGAAACGAGTGACTCAAGACTCTGGGCCTGCACTATTCATGTCGGTTTGGAGGGGTTGGATGATTGTGGGTATGTTACCAATTATTAGAAAAATGAATTATTTGTATATCAACTTAAATTATTTATTAAATGTTTTATAGATGGTTGAACAGCTGGTAGTGGCGACGATCTAACCCGTCGTTTTATCGTATATGAAGTATAGCTCAGTGTGAAGGACAGCGCAAATAAATATATTTTAATCTAGTAGCTAAAGTTTATTTCGATTATCTGTAGTCTTTAAATGATGGCATGCTTTTGTTTGTTTTCTGATTATCGACTTCGTTTTTTTCTAGTGCCGCACTTTATGTAAGCACTATTTATTCGACTGGGGGCTTGCTGATCATTATTGTAGCTTAGATGATAGCCAGGCTTTTTATTTTTTTTTGCCAGATTTTCGTATACTCAAAGACGTTCTTCTGGGGTAGGGTAAGATTTTGGTCTACCATAACTCTGCCCTTGCCCTGTAATTTCTTGGGTTCAAGTTTATAAATCGCGGTTATACGAGTCTTAGGATCGTGGTCTTTCTTTATGCTGCCTATAGCCTTCGCTCAGCGGTATTAGTCCTTCAGATCTTGCTCTGTTCGGAGAACTGACTGATGCTTTGGTATTCTAGGTATTGTGGATATCATGGTCATCAGTTATGTATTTTTATTGTCCAGTAGTCATACTGGATACTTATTCGACTTTTTGGGGCCATGATCTGGAAGTTTGGCTCGTTCTACATATTTAGTTACTCCATAGTCTAAGGTCTTACTATCCTCCTAGACAAGGTTTACCGCTATGGGGGGGGTTGTTCTTTATGTCTATCTTTATTTTTTTGTTGGTTCAGAACGCCTTACATCTGGTTGGGTTACTGGTTATACGCCGGTCGGAGTAGTTTTTAATAATTTCTCCTTACTTCGATTTACTCCTTTAGTTTTTTTCTATGCAGTATCTATAACCGAGGCACCATTATCCTGTGTAACCTATTGTATGATTGCGTGCGTTTACAGTCATCCTCATAAAAGGAGTAGTCTTGCCGTGGTGCTCCTGAAAGCTCTAGTTTTTTATGGATTTTACATCCATAATTTTCCCTTTAATGACCATACTAACGTTATGACTGGGTTAGCCGCTGCATAGTTTGCGTGGTTACGTTTTTTTAGGTCCGCAAAATATAACCATATTTTTTTGTATTCGAGGTATGTCATGCTCAGGCGGTTTATATTTCAGTTCGTCAACTGGAAGAAAATTCGACAACTACTTAAGATATATGGAAACAGTTGATTTTAATTTTGTCTTGGGCTTCTACCGAATCTGGAATCAGGCGGATGGAGATTAAATACGTTTAGCTGTGTCGGACGCAATGATCATAGACTATAGCTACGTCAAAAAAACTTAGTGTATACTCATAGTTGACGGCTAGGTTTAGATTAATAGCCATCGTTGTTAGGTGTAGGGTTCATAGCGGGCATAGTGATTTTCACTACTTCTCTTTAAATCTTCATTTTTTATGAGAATAGTTTTAAGCTCATCTGTTTGAAGAACGACGAGTGCGCTGATGTATTGGTGAATTTTTATTCCCGTACGGATCAGGTTTAGGAGAATCTGTAGCCATATGGGTGTAAAAAAAGTAGATGTGTTCGTTACGGCGGAGTGCAACAATATAACATAGTACTAATAGCGTATGGCCTTACTAATTGCCCGGATTTGGAGTTAATAGTGGGCGTAGTTGTATCTCGGGCCATTCATGTCGTCACTATTTATCGTTTTAGTTGAATTTTGGAATTTACGGCTGTGGCGTGTCTAATGGTCATTTTTTTTGCATCGTCATTAAGTAGGCTTTACAAGCGTCGTGGCCGAATATTTGTTGGAGCTAGTTATCAACCTGGTGATCGTGCATTTCTCCGAGTGAAGTGAGACAACTATTGTTACATTTTGACCCATAGTAATGTGGATTTTTTTTACTATGGTCATGTGTGCGGCCGGTTGGGGAGGGTGGTCTTAGTCTCTAATCTATAAAGTCCGCCCGTATTCCCGCCATGGTCTTTAAGGACTGCTAGGAGGAGAATATGTGGGATATCGCAGAGAATAGATAGCTATGGCGTGGGGTGCCAATGTTTTGGGCTATTGCGGGCCTATGGCCTAGTAAGAGTTTATATAGGCGGTATTGCGTAGATGAAGGCCTTGGATTGGATTGATATCGGGGGGTATTCTTCGAGTAAGCAATATTGCCTATGTGGTTTTTTTGTTAGTGACAATATCACGCTCTTGTCGATCTACGAGTGCATCTTGCGGTTCAACTTTTGCTTGGCGATAGTCAAGGCCGTGGGCACCACCAACCTCTCTGAGTGCAAGCTGGCTAGAGTGTGCCTGGCGCATATGAGTTCGTATTTTGAATTATAACCTGACTTTACCCTTAAAAGCATAAAGAATATCATGGTAGCTTTAGATCTGGCGGGGTGCCCTTGAGCCCGGCTCAGTAAGTGCTCTGTATGCGTGGCCTCGTTAGGGATAGAGTGTAAAGTCCTAATGGTGACTCAGGTGGGTTTGGACGGTGGGTAGGAACAGCAGTTAGCCGTCGCCTGCTACTGTTGGCAGATGAGCCACTGTAGCCATGGATTCGGCAAAATAGTGGTTATTTTTAGGTATTTTACGGCTTTGTTCAACGATTACAGCTGTGCCATAGTAATGATAACGTATGATCTATATATTATAGAGTTTGGATATTGAGCGTGTACATTGAGGACGGTCGCATCGGCGATGGCTATTCGATCCTACAGTGTTGGATATGGGCAAAATAGAGATACAAGTGCGGGGGTGGGGTAAAGTATAGAGTAGATCTTACAGAGCTAGGGCGCAATTACGGTCCTAGTCTTGGTGCTCGTGGCGGTATGCTCGGCGTTGGGCTGACTGGAAGCATCGTAAAGTACACGCGATACAGGTAGAGGTTAAACGGTTAAGCGATTACGTTTAAGAAGACAGGGTCGGTGAGCGAAATGATACGTCTGGATTTCGACGTATCAGGCTATATCGTGGGGGTAGCTATGGATAAACGGCCGAGGTAGCCTGGGATAGTGTTAGTCTACCTGCATCGTCTTTGCTGACGACAAGGAAGCTGTGCAAGTCGAACATGAAGCCTACGGTAGGCCATATAGACCAGAACAGTGCGGTAACGCTTCCACCTAGTGGACAATACGGCCTGAAAAGAGGATGAGATGGTGGGCCGTGGTTAAGTTGGATTAGGTCTGGAGTAACCTAGTTAAATTTTCTGGTTGTAGCGGACAAGGCGATATTGAAATTTGTCCATCAAGGAGGTAATACTGCACAAGTATTGTCGGCCCGTGATTTATCAGGTCCGTGGTCAGGCAGGTTTATTATTAAAAAAAAGATTTTTTTGTTCCTGTCGAGGAAGCGCACGAACAGAGATGTATCTCTTCAGCTTGTTAAAGTTGGTTAACCTTGGCACTATCTTATTAATGATTTTTCGGCTTTAGAGGGAGAGGCATAGTGTCGCCCGGAGGGGCTGGCTGGGTCGAATAAGATTCCAGGAGAACTATTATCGTTCATCCTATATTCTGATATCTGATTTAGGCTTTGAATTTTTTGTCTTGGGGCCAACTGACTATAGTCGTTTTCGTGGCTAGGATTAGTTTGTCCAGGAATAACCTTATAGTTTCTTAGTTTTGGGCTAGAAAGACGGCGTAAACTGTGGCTATCTATTTCGCAGTTTTTTTGAATGCTATGTTCTGAGGTCCTGACGTATGGTACGTTTGACGTCCTTCTTTTATGTTTTTATTTTTAGCTTTAGATAGATGTGGTTAGGGTAATCATGGGAGCAGGCATCATCTTATCAGGATAAAAAAATATTTTCAGCGAATATATTTTGTTAACTGTTTTTTGCTTTAAGGTTCATTTTTCTAGTACGCTCTCGGGCTGAGAGTAAGATGAAATGGCTAGTTCTATCTGTATCTGGTGGTAGATATTTTTGATTTTTTTGGTTTATGACATGCTATGGATAGTTTATAGAAAAAAATTGTTAATATAGGAGAAATCATAATTATGATCATGAAGAAAGGTCGCTATCCAGGACAAAGAAGGCGTACGGGAGCAATTTGATGAGCTGAAATTTGTCTTAGGTGTTTGTGGTTTTAGTAGATTTAGGGGCTTGTTGGCTAGGTCTATGAGGATTGGCGTCAGACTATAGAACAGCTGTGTGGCGAAGGTAACTACGCCATCGACTTGAATGTCGGTTTAAGTCAAGTAGGATAAGATTGTTGTAACGGTATGGAGCATGCGAGGTGTCTGTCGTACGGGTAGTAAAAAAAATGGAAGATATAATGTCGTGTCGGGATGCAACGGGCCTAGTGGGCGGCATAGATTACAGGTCAGAATATTTTTTCGGTGTCGAATAACCCGATGTTGATTAAGTCGATTTAACATAATGAATGAAGGAATCATGGAACGATTTTGTTAGTGGTGCAGACCATGTTATGGCTGGCCGGAAGCGCTTGTATGCAATCGTTATAAAAAAAAATTATAATTTTTAGATTTTTTTCATTTATGCTGTGACAAAATCAAACAAGGAAGGCCACTGGCCAAAGCCATGGACCTAGGCTAAAAAATGCAAAACTACATTTATGATATCACGTTCACCGAAATTGTATTTTGGACTAAATAGTATAGCTATATCTATTAAAAAAAATAATATTATACTATATTGATTAATCATTTTAAGTCAACGAACTACTCTTTAAATCAGTCTAGTCGGTTGTATCAAACAATTAACACATTTTTTTTGCTGAAGTAAGAGTTAAGATAAGAAATTCGTTAGTCTGGAGATGCTAAAAAAGCCTAGATTATCTATGAAGATGATGTGTGGGAACGTTTCCCCCAAGGAGAATATTTTTTCAATATTGGCAGTGTGATAGGTTTCATACGTTTCTCAATAAGCTTGTGATAGGCTACTACGATTAATGGATTACCAGTAACCTCCAGATTACACTTACGTCAATGAGTTAGATATTAATTTTTTCTGGGAGATCGAGTAGGTCTTTGTCGTAAGATGGTGTCTAATGCGTCTTCTCCAAAGAGATGTCTGATGGAGTAGTAACCAAAGACTAAAAAAACCGGGCCGCCACGGAGCTGGACCGGCCTGTGTTAGTTAAAGAAACCAATTGGGCCAAGTGATAGAAACCTGCGCGAGATAGTAGCCGGCTGAAAGCATTTGAGCTAAAAGACAGCTTCATAAGGAGCACTAGACAGGCTTGTCTTTTCGGTGCTGGCGAAATCCAATGCATTGACTTAATTATTTCCCGACAGAAGCACGATGGCCGGCTGTTACAGTTGTCCGCTGCTCTGGATCTATTCCAGGGGGCTATTACGCAATAAAGTTAATTTATTCAAAATATTGTGGTCTTTGTAGGGCGTTGCAGGTGAGGTCGAGGAAGGGGTGAACCGGCCACCCAATCAGCTAATTAATTTCATTTTGAAAACTCAGCGTTGAATGGCATACTTCAGGGCCATAGACTGTCTCCTTAGCCCAAAGAATAACCTTTGTCTTATACACTACTTGCATTAATCCATGCCGTGACCCGCGTCTTTTGCTCCATCAACGGACTTTTTTATAGCTGTGTGACATGCTCTAGAATTTTTATGGCCAGTATATCGATCCACTGCAGATATTTGTCGGCGTCAGTGGCGCACTGGGCCAGTTTTATAGTTGTTATTCCGGCTGCGATTAAGTCAGAGGGTGGGTATGCCATGGCGGCCGCGGCCTGCAGTGGCTCTTGGTCTCGGCGCAGTTCCTGTGCTAACTGCTTGAGGCGATTACCCACGTACCCGGCCAGGATCCGGCTATTTTTACCTTCTTGCACCAGGTAGTCGTAGTAGAGAAAGACTATGTCGAAGCAGTTTCCGGCTAACTGCTCTAGACTGTTTATGGTGGCCGTGAGCTCCCGGACTAGCGTGGTGGATACAGCTGGGACGAGGGCTTTGGCAGTTGCATCAGTCATATTGGGGATTGGTGTCGTTTCTAGGTCTTTACGTAGGGTAGCTAGATTGCGTATGAAGATAGTATAGTTGTTCAGATAGGCCTTTATCTGTGGCAAGGTTAGGCTTTTGGCGGTTTTTGTAGCTGGTTGTTCATTCTGTTGGAGCATGTTGGCCACAGGGTAGGCCATTAATATTGGAGGGTATGCAAGAGCTAGGGCGAGTAGCAGGCCGTAGAGAGTGAATATGGGCATGGGTGTTAAATGGATATCGGAATGATTTTTGATATGGGTATTGATTTTTTAAAAGATATAGTTACAGCCTAGCCCAGGCTGTATTTTTTTGTGCAAGTATACGATAGGTTGCATGGCTACACTGGTTTTTTTTCTGTACGTTTTTTTACGTATCTGTCAGAGAAGAGAAGGTGGAGACTTATCCCTATTAAAAACTTTTATCGCCTTAGAGGGGGGGGTGTATTTTATATTAACCTGTTTCCGTCATAGCGCTGTTAGTACGGTCTTTGCCCGTTTTCTGACGCCAATAATATTAGTGCTTGAGCGATTTGCACCGTGGTATGAACAAGTATGCAGGTGTTCATGAAGCCTGTGATCCTATCGGCGCCAGGGCCTATCGCAACGTGCAGTACTTCTACTTCGTATGAATAAGGCATGTTTTTTGATCCCCTCCCCACTATGATCCATTGATCAGGCTATGTGAGTAATCTAATAATATAATATGGCCTGTTGAGAACCTCTGACGAAAAGGATGAATTGTCACTTATCTTCAGGATGAGCTGCCTTGAGTCTTGTAGCTTGGCCAATTCGTGCATTAATGTTGACGAATCACTAGTCATGGCCCGGGTAAATTATTGTCCTGTCAGGCTGTAGTCATGTGTTGTAGTAGATTGAAGTTACTTATGATCTCAAGTAGTTGATTTTTTAGCAACCAACCTAATAATAAGTGCCCGATAGTCTAATCTTTCACGTTTTTAAAGGCGTCTTGATCTCCATTTTTAGAAGATATAATGTGTAATTATTATAGTCTAGCTTTATTATGTATAGACGTCTTTTTAAATCACACATTTTTATGACAGCCTATGACTTGGGGTAAGAGCCACCAGCCGGTGTTGCTTATTTTTTTTTGTTCTGGGTTATTCCGGCTAGTTGAGTTTATCCTGTCTACGGTATACAGTATATCGAAAGCCTGTACCGTGTTGTGCGGTCCCTATCCTAAAGTATTTAAGTCAGCTTCAATGATTCCACAGTCCCATCACCCCGGTCAACTTGCTCTGGCCCGCATTCGGGGCCGTCGGATCGAGTGCACCCCAGAGCGTGCGGCCCGTATCCGTCAGGTTCTGGCTCGGCGTCAGTCTGATCTCACAGTCATTTTGGCCAATATTCACGATCCGCATAACGTCTCGGCGATCTATCGTAGTTGCGACGCCTTTGGTGTAGCCCGCGTACATCTCTACTATACCGACACTGCTTTCCCAGCTTTGGGTCACAAAACTTCGGGTTCAGCTCTCAAATGGGTTGAGACCATACGTTACAATGATGCCGCGGTCATGGTCGCTGCTTTACGGGGTAGCATTCCCGTCCGGAACGGTGCTTCCAAGGGTTACCAGATTTTGGCTACTAGTTTGTCTCCTTGGGCCGTGCCTCTCGTAGCCTGCGATCTTACCCGGCCTACTGCTATTGTCTTCGGTAACGAGCATCGTGGCGTGGATCCTGAGCTCATTGAGCTGGTTGACCACGAGATGTGCATACCAATGCAGGGTATGGTTCAAAGCCTTAACGTCTCTGCAGCCGCAGCTGTTGCTCTATTCGAGGCCTGGCGCCAGCGTCACGCCCGTGGTTTTTATGATGCCCCGGCTTACCCTCTAACCGAGTTTGAGACCTTCGTGACCACCTGGTGTGCCAAATGATCAGCTCCGGTTTCTTTATCGTACGGTTCTGTATCTTTGAGTCTGTCTCTGGAATCCAAATATGACCCCGTCTTAATTTTCACTACCTCTCAACCTCTGGTTTTACTTCCGGGCCTGATCGCCTTGCTTCTTTACCCTATGCCAATATATCATGTCTATGATCAAGCCCGGTCCTGCCCATAGCCAGTCTATATGCCGTACGACTAGAAAATATTTGTGTCGAAGTTCTGGATAACGGTTATATCGATGTCCTCAGCTGAGGTTTGTCTGTTTGATGGAGGGTATTTGGCAGATTCGGCTTGCATCACATTTCTTGCCTGTAATATGGGTATTCCGGCCACTCATACTTGACTTATACGGCTGCACGTAGTGGCCTGAATTTGTATTCTTTATAGACGACATTGTTATTTTTTTAGCCCGACTGACTGGAGTGGTTGGACATGGCCGTAGTTGTGTATTGGAACGCCGGCGCTTAGGTGCCCGTGCTTAACGTTCACAGTTTGGCTCTACTACAGAGCCATGGGCGGGAGATGACTAATTCCGAATTACTTGTGTCATATGTGTCGTTGGCATTGGTTTCTAGGTACGGTGATTTTGATCTGTGTTATGCCCTTTTTTCCAGTTCGATGATTTAGGTTACGGTCTTATATTCTTAGCGTCTCAGCCTACTAGAAGCACTTGGCCATAATTTACTGTATGCGCAGTGGCTGTATGAGCCTATAAAGACTTCTAAATAATATTTTGAGTAAATAGTATAAATCATATACGGAACTATAGGGAAAAATAGTTGGACCTGAGCAGCCGTTTACTTACCTACTATTAGATGACCTGAGCAGTGAAGGCTATTAGCTATTATGTGGTTATGGGAATCCAAGGCGATACGGTATCTTAACTATAGAAATCGAGAACCGACTAATCCTGAAGGAAATTGGATTAGTTTTTTTGTCCGCCTATTGACAAATTATGACATTTTGTCTAAAATTTTTAGGTTTTGTAATAAAAACTGTCTTTCGAGACGGAGGAAGGATATGCCGACCATCAATCAGCTCATCCGTAAGGAGCGAAACAAGGTACTTAAGCGTCGCAAGACGCCGGCCCTTCAAGCTTGTCCGCAGCGCCGCGGCGTGTGTATTCGAGTGTACACGACCACACCCAAGAAACCTAATTCAGCCTTGCGCAAGGTCGCTCGTGTGCGGCTAACTAATGGTATTGAGGTCACCGCCTATATCCCAGGCGAGGGCCATAATCTGCAAGAACATTCTGTGGTGCTTATCCGCGGCGGTCGTGTCAAGGATCTTCCCGGTGTTCGTTATCATATCATCCGTGGTACTTTGGATACTTCAGGAGTACAGGATCGTCGTCAAGGTCGTTCCAAATATGGTGCCAAACAGCCTAAGTAAATCTACCAGGAGTCGACATGCCCCGTAAAGGCTCTGTGTCCAAGCGTGAAATTTTGCCCGACCCGATATTTTCTAGCAGATTAGCCGCTAAATTCATCAATCGACTCATGTACAGCGGTAAAAAGAGTACAGCTGAGCATATTTTTTATCGAGCACTTAATATTTTGGGCGAAAAGACCAGCGAAGGGCCCATTAAAATTTTTGAAAAAGCTCTGGATAACGTTAAACCACACATGGAAGTTAAGGCCCGCCGTGTCGGTGGCGCTACCTACCAGGTACCCATGGAAGTTAGACCTGACCGTCAAGTAACCTTGGCCATCCGTTGGCTTATCAACTATGCCCGTGTCCGTGGCGAGAAAGGTATGATTTTTAAGTTATCTGGCGAGCTTTTTGATGCCTTTAATAATCGAGGTAGTGCGGTAAAGAAGAAAGAAGATACTCACCGTATGGCCGATGCAAATAAAGCCTTCGCTCATTATCGCTGGTAGGAGTTTGTTGTGTCCAGAGCCGTACCACATTCAATGCAGCGTAATATCGGCATTATGGCCCATATTGACGCCGGTAAAACTACCACGACTGAACGAATCCTTTTTTATACCGGCGTTTCCCACAAGTTAGGGGAAGTACATGATGGTCAGGCTACAATGGACTGGATGGTTCAGGAACAAGAGCGTGGGATTACTATCACGTCGGCAGCGACTACCTGTTTTTGGCGTGAACATCGCATTAATATTATCGACACCCCTGGACACGTAGACTTCACCATCGAAGTCGAGCGTTCTCTGCGCGTGCTCGATGGCGCTGTAGTCGTTTTTGACGCTGTGGCCGGCGTGGAACCACAGTCTGAGAC
Organism: Desulfovibrionales bacterium; assembly: GCA_965112965.1. Lineage (GTDB taxonomy): Bacteria > Desulfobacterota > Desulfovibrionia > Desulfovibrionales > Desulfovibrionaceae > CBCOTE01. Next base: position 113,240 of record CBCOTE010000023.1, read on the forward strand.
AGTCTGGCGTCAGGCTGATCGATATGGTGTGCCTAGGATCTGCTTCATCAATAAAATGGACCGGACAGGCGCGGATTTTTTTCGTTGTGTGGACATGATCAAAGACCGATTTAAGGCTAAGCCCGTCCTCTTGCAGATCCCTTTGGGCTCAGAAGATCATTTCCGTGGTATCGTAGATCTCATCCATAATAATATCATTATCTTCGACGATACTACCATGGGCGTCCAATTTCAAAAAAAGTCCATACCGACGGATATGAAAGATCAGTTTGATGCCCTGCGCTTGGAGATGTTCGAGGCTATCGCCGAAGAAGACGAGGCGCTCCTGGAGAAGTATTTAGACGGCGAGGAGTTAACTAGCGAGAAGCTCATTGAAGGTATCCGTAAGGCTACACTAACTATGACCATAGTACCTGTGCTTTGTGGCTCGGCATTTCGTAATAAAGGCGTGCAGCCACTCCTGGATGCGGTGGTAGATTATCTTCCATCGCCTATGGACGTGCGGCCCATGATTGGGACTAACCCCAACTCCGGGATTGAGGTCATTTGTCATTGTTCCGATGACGAGCCTTTGGCTAGCTTGGCTTTTAAACTTTTTTCTGATCCTTACATTGGTCATCTAACGTTCCTGCGTGTTTATTCCGGAGTTATTGAATCGAGCATGACCGTAATCAATGCAGCTACGGGTAAAAAAGAACGTATCGGCCGGCTGCTTAAGATGCACGCCAACAAGCGTGAGGAAATTAAGTGGGCCGGTGCCGGCGATATTGTTGCTGCTGTAGGTCTCAAGGATACCGCTACAGGTCATACTCTGTGCGCCGTGGATCGGCCTGTAGCCCTTGAGTCTCTGACCATTCCAGAGCCAGTTATAGAGGTAGCTATTGAGCCTAAATCTGTGGTTGATCGAGATGTCTTATCAGCCGCTCTGGCTAAATTAGCCAAGGAAGACCCATCCTTTCGTGTCAAGGGCAATGAGGAGACTGGTCAGACCCTTATCGCCGGTATGGGCGAGCTGCATCTGGAGATTATTATTGACCGACTTACACGTGAGTTTTCGGTCAACGCTAGTGTGGGCAAGCCCCAGGTCGCCTACCGCGAAACTATCACTAGGCAGGTTAGGATCGAGTATCGCCATATTAAGCAGACCGGCGGTCGTGGCCAGTATGGCCATGTGGTCATCAAAGTTTCACCTAACCCGGGCAACGGGTATGAGTTTGTTAACTCAATTACTGGTGGTGTTATACCAAAGGAATATATCCCCGCAGTGGACAAGGGCATCAAGGATGCTATGAAGACTGGGGGTTTGGTTGGATTTCCAGTGGTAGATATCAAAGTTGAGTTAGTCTATGGCTCTTATCACGAAGTTGACTCCTCGGAGCAGGCCTTCTACGTGGCTGGCTCTATTGCTTTTAAAGAAGCCTGCGCTAAAGCCGGTCCGATTCTCCTGGAACCAATCATGAGAGTGGAGGTCATTACCCCCGAAGAGCATATCGGTGAAATTATGGGTGATCTCAATAGTCGCCGCAGCAGGGTAACTAATGTTGAGGCCCGTGTTGGTTCCCAGGTCGTACGCTGTGAAGTACCTCTAGCCCGGATGTTTGGTTACGCTACCGACCTGCGTAGCAAGAGTCAAGGTAGGGCTACTTTCAGTATGCAGGCTAACCATTACGAGCGCGTCCCAGCTCATCTGGTCGAGGATGTCATTAAAAAAAGGTAGACCGGTGGCCCACGGATCGTCCTGGTGTACTAGCACTTGTTTGCATTAAGGAATATTGAGGGATTATATCATGGGCAAGGCAAAATTTGAGCGTACAAAACCGCACGTAAACGTAGGCACTATCGGCCACATTGACCACGGCAAGACCACTTTGACCGCAGCTATTACAAAAATGCTGGCTACCCGGGGTAAAACCAAGTTCATAGCCTTTGACGAAATTGATAAGGCCCCTGAGGAAAAGGAACGCGGCATCACTATCGCCACGGCACATGTTGAGTATGAGACGGACAATCGCCACTATGCTCATGTAGACTGCCCGGGCCACGCTGACTATATTAAGAATATGATCACCGGTGCGGCGCAGATGGATGGCGCTATCCTAGTGGTGGCCGCCACCGATGGTCCTATGCCTCAAACCCGTGAGCACATTCTGCTAGCTCGTCAAGTTGGGGTACCGTACTTAGTGGTATTCATGAATAAAGTAGACCTAGTGGACGATCCAGAGCTTCTGGAATTGGTGGAGCTTGAGGTGCGTGAGCTGCTGACCAAGTATGGCTTCCCCGGCGACGATATTCCGGTAATTCGAGGTAGTGCTCTGAAGGCTCTGGAGTCAGATACCACAGACATTGAGAAGAGCAAGCCGATTTTTGAGCTGTTAGCAGCCTGCGACTCTTACATTCCAGACCCTAAACGTGATATCGATAAACCATTCTTAATGCCCATCGAGGACGTATTCAGCATTTCAGGTCGTGGTACTGTAGTGACCGGCCGGGTAGAGCGCGGTATAGTTAAGGTGGGTGAACAGGTGGAGATTGTGGGCATCACGAACAATGTTAGTACCACTTGTACGGGTGTAGAGATGTTCCGCAAAATTTTAGACCAAGGCCAGGCCGGCGACAATGTGGGCGTGCTCCTGCGTGGCATCAAGCGCGAAGATGTAGAACGCGGCCAAGTGCTAGCGGCACCAAAGTCTATTATGCCACATAAAAAGTTCAAGGCCGAGGTCTACGTGCTGCTCAAGGAAGAAGGTGGCCGGCACACCCCGTTTTTTACTGGCTACCGGCCGCAGTTTTATTTTCGTACCACGGATGTGACCGGAGTTATCGCCCTGGCAGAGGGTGTTGAGATGGTTATGCCCGGGGATAACGCCACTTTTACAGTCGAGATGATCGCTCCTATCGCTATGGAAAAAGGTCTGCGTTTCGCTATTCGCGAAGGCGGCCACACAGTAGGTGCAGGCGTGGTCACCGAGATCCTGGAGTAACAATTATGACTACTACGAGCAGTGAGCGTATCCGTATTAAGTTGAAGGCTTACGACTATCGCATTCTAGATAAGGCCGTCTCTGAGATTGTGGACACGGCGCGTAATACTGGGGCTGGTGTAGCCGGTCCTATTCCTTTGCCCACCAATATTCATAAGTTTACTGTTAATCGTAGTGTGCACGTGGACAAGAAGTCACGTGAGCAGTTCGAGATGCGTATCCACAAGCGGCTTCTTGACATTATTGAGCCCACGCAGCAGACTGTGGACGCCTTGGGCAAACTTTCGCTTCCAGCTGGCGTAGATGTTGAGATTAAATTATAAGTCAATGGTTCCTGGCCATTGCGTTTGCCACTACAGCGGCGTTGGTTACGAAAAGAAAAAATGAGGTTGTCATGGCATTGGGAATTTTAGGCCGTAAACTAGGCATGACCCGTCTATTTAACTCTGATGGGACGGCTATTGCGTGTACTGTAGTTGTTGCAGGCCCATGCCCCATTGTCCAGATTAAGGAGCAGGATAGGGATGGGTACAGCGCTTTACAGTTGGCCTTCGGTGAAACTAGGAATAAGTTGGTGAATAAGCCCGAGTTAGGCCACCTCAAAAAAGCTGGTAAGGGTGTTTACAAGCATTTACGAGAATTCCGGATGTTGAGTTGCGACGGCTATACTGTTGGTCAGCATGTTACTGTAGAAATTTTTTCCGCCGGCGAAAAAGTCCGAGTTACAGGTACAAGCAAAGGCAAAGGTTTTCAAGGAGCTATGAAGCGTTGGAATTTTAGCGGTATGCCTGATAGTCACGGTCACGAAAAGGTCCACCGATCCGTTGGTTCAGTGGGCAACTGTACTTTTCCTGGCAAGATCATGAAAGGAAAGAAGATGCCTGGCCAGATGGGCAATAAGTTAATCACTACAATAAATTTAGAAGTATTTGCAGTGCGTCCGGTTGAAAATATTTTGATCATCCACGGTGCTATTCCTGGTCCTAAAAATGGTCTGGTGATATTCCGTAAAGCCGAATTATAGGAAGAAGGTACCTTTATGGCGGTGGCGAAAGTATATGATCAGACCCGGAATGTGGTCGGCAATATCATGCTGGATCCCGAGGTCTTTGAGGTTGCGGTAAAGCCTGAGATTCTGCACTTGGTGGTGCGGGAAGCTCAAGCGCGGCGGCGCGCTGGTACACATGCAGTGAAGGGAAGGTCTGAGGTTTCTGGTGGCGGTCGCAAGCCATGGCGACAAAAAGGTACAGGCCGTGCTCGAGCTGGTAGTATTCGGTCACCATTGTGGCGACACGGTGCCGTTGTATTTGGTCCGCAGCCACGCGATTATTCATTTAAGATTAATAAAAAAATTAAGGCCCAAGCCATGCGTATGGCCTTTTCAGCTCGGCTGGCTGAAAACAATCTCCTAGTAGTACGTAACATTATTTTGTCTGAGATAAAAACAAAAGGTTTTTTTTTAGTGGCTAGTGCTCTTGAGCTTAAAAAAGCCTTGATTGTGTGTGATAAAGAGGATAAATGTCTAATTCTATCGGCCCGTAATATTCCTGGCATTACGATATTGACGCAAAATCGGGTTGGCGTACGTGATGTACTCGCCCATACGCAGTTAGTACTTTTTGAGGGTGCTGCTCGGCAGATTGAAGATCGGCTAAAATAAGGCTTTACTTTTTTTAAGTGATTGAAGTATACGTTCAGAGTGGTCGTCTGGTTAAGTAATGCCAGCATGGTACTATTAAGTTGTTAAAGAAAGTGATGTGCAACTGGGTGTTTATAATTTTTAAAGACTTTGTATACTATTAGTAAGGTAATATTATGATGGACTATACTCAGATTTTATACAAACCTGTGGTCTCCGAGAAAGCCACCCTGGCCAAAGAAGCTGGAAACCAAGTTGTATTTTTAATTGCTCCCAAAGCGAATAAAATCGAGGTTAAGCAGGCGGTAGAGAAGGCCTTTAATGTGAATGTTTTAGCTGTGAACATTGTCTGTAGGCAAACGTTAGTACGTCGGAAGCACGGCCGACCTGTGGGACGTACCTCAGGTTTTAAGAAGGCATATGTCACCCTAGTAGTAGGGGATAAGATTTCCTTTTTTGAAGGAGTCTAATTTATGGCTATGCGTAAGCTTAAACCTACCTCAGCTGGGCGGCGTTTTCAAACTATATCCGCCTTTGACGAAATCACACGTTTCGATCCAGAGCGCGCATTAACTATAGGTTTGACTAAAAAGAGCGGCCGTAACAATAATGGACGTATCACTGTCCGACGATGTGGCGGCGGACATAAACGACTCTACCGTATCATAGATTTTAAGCGTGATAAATTGGGTGTGCCGGCTAAGGTTGCTCATATAGAATATGATCCTAACCGTAGTGCGCGTATTGCACTGCTACATTATATCGATGGCGAGAAGCGTTACATCATTGCCCCTTTGGGTATGAGACAAGGCGCTGAGATTATCTCCGGTGATACAGCGGATATCAAGCCTGGTAATGCTCTGTCCTTGACACGCATTCCCGTAGGTACGGTTGTCCACAATATAGAGTTGTATCCAGGCCGTGGCAGTCAGTTTTGTCGCGCTGCCGGAACATATGCCCAGGTAGTGGCAAAAGAGGGCAAATACGCCCTACTGCGGCTCCCATCGGGCGAAGTGCGCAAAGTTCTTGCTGCTGGTATGGCTACAGTTGGGCAGGTTGGTAACGTAGACCATGAAAATATTTCTTTGGGCAAAGCTGGTCGCAACCGTTGGTTAGGCCAGCGTCCAAAAGTGCGCGGTGTTGCCATGAACCCGGTAGATCATCCATTAGGTGGCGGCGAAGGCCGTAGTTCGGGTGGCCGTCACCCGGTGACTCCGTGGGGTGTGCCTACAAAGGGCTATAAAACCCGTGACAAAAAGAAATCATCATCAAAGCTTATCGTCAAGCGATGTGGCCAAAAGTAGGAGGTAATATGCCTAGATCTCTTAAAAAAGGTCCTTTTGTTGATGACTTACTGCAGCAAAAGGTGGAGAAGGCCAATGAGAATCAGGATCGACGCGTCATCAAAACTTGGTCGCGTCGCTCAACTATATTACCTGAGATGGTTGGTTTAACTTTCGCAGTGCATAATGGCCGTAAGTTTGTACCTGTATTTATTATTGAGAATATGGTGGGGCATAAGCTTGGTGAGTTTTCTCCCACCCGTACTTTTCACGGTCACGCCGCCGATAAAAAAAGTAGAGCCAAGAAGTAGTCTGGTATAGGGATGAGCATGGAAGTCAAAGCGGCAGCAAAATATATGTGGTTATCGGCCCAGAAAGCGCGGCTTGTCGGTCGCAATATCCATGGGCTTCCGGTTGAGAAAGCAATGTATATCTTAAAATTTACACCTAAAAAGGCGGCCGCAATGATTAATAAAGTGCTTCATTCTGCGGTGGCCAACGCTAGCCAGATTTCCGGGTTGGATGTGGACAGACTTAAGGTCAAGCGCGTGCAGATCGACGTAGGGCCGACGAAAAAACGTTTCATGCCGCGTGCTATGGGCCGCGCTAGTAAAATAATTAAGCGCACATGCCATATTACTGTGATCGTGGAAGAGAGCTAGGAGGAGGCAGTGGGTCAGAAGGTACATCCTTACGGGTTCAGGTTAGGGTATAATAAGAATTGGATTTCGCGATGGTTCAGCAAAAAAGAGTATCCATTTTTTGTTTATGAAGACAATAGTATTCGCAAATTTACAAAGGCAGCTCTTTACCATGCTGGCATCTCACGCATTGAGATTGAGCGCGCCGGCGGCAAAGTGCGCATAATCGTGTACACAGCCCGACCAGGTATCGTTATAGGCCGTAAGGGTGTGGAAATCGAAAAACTACGTGGCGACATGCGCAAAAAATTCGGTAAAGAATTTACTATTGAGGTAAATGAAGTCCGTCGTCCTGAAATCGATGCACAGTTAGTGGCTGAAAACATAGCCATGCAGCTAGAGCGTCGAATAGCCTTCCGACGAGCTATGAAGCGCACGATGGCTTTAGCCCGAAAATTCGGGGCTGAAGGTATCAAAGTAGCCTGTGCCGGACGTTTAGCAGGGGCGGAAATTGCTCGCAATGAGTGGTACCGAGACGGTCGGGTACCTTTACAGACTTTACGAGCAGACTTAGATTATGGTTTGGCTACGGCTAAGACGACATACGGCACCATCGGTGTCAAAGTTTGGATTTATAAGGGTGAGATATTGGATGGTAAGGCAGAATAGTTATGTTGAGTCCTAAAAAAACAAAGTTTCGCAAGAGCCATAAGTTGCGGATCAAAGGTATTGCTACTCGTGGTTCGTCGGTTGCTTTTGGCGAAATTGGCCTGAAGGCTCTGGAGCACGGCAAGCTATCTAGCCAGCAGATTGAGGCCGCACGTGTAGCTATGATGAGACACATCAAGCGCGGTGGTAAAGTTTGGATTCGCGTGTTTCCAGATCGTCCAGTTACTCAGAAACCTGCTGAAACGCGGCAAGGCAAGGGCAAGGGCGCTCCAGTTGGCTGGTGCGCACCGATCAAGCGTGGCCGCATTCTCTACGAGATAAAGGGTATCAATATTGAATTAGCCAAAGAAGCTTTACGTTTAGCCGCTCACAAGTTATCCATCAAGACGGCTATCGTATACGGGAGGTAGCCTAGCTATGAATGCCAAGGAAGTACACGCCTTATCCGAAAATGAGCTGACGGAAAAATTAGCGGGTTTTCGCGAGGAACTCTTTAAATTGCGTTTTCAGCATGCTATAGGACAGTTGGAAAAAACGGCAAGAATTCCGCAAGTGAAGCAAAATATTGCTCGTGTAATTACCATTCTTAAAGTACGGAAGCAAGGAGTTTAATCTGTGACTGGCATGGAAATCAACAGCAGCAAGCGCACGCTTACGGGTTTGGTAGTTAGTGATAAGAACGATAAGACTATTGTAGTTCGGGTCGAAACATTGGTTAAGCATCTTCTGTATAAAAAATATATTACGAGGCACAAGAAATTTATGGCTCATGATCCTAATAATGTTTGTCATGTAGGAGATAAAGTACGGATTATCGAATACCGTCGGTTGTCAGCTCATAAGTGTTGGCATCTGGACAAGATCATCGAGAAAGCGGTTTAATGGTATCGAACTATGATCCAGATTGAAAGTAACCTTGACGTCGCTGATAACTCCGGGGCTAAGCGCGTTGCGTGTATTAAAGTTTTGGGCGGTAGCCGTCGTCGTTATGCTTCAGTGGGTGACATCATTGTAGTATCGATTAAAGAGGCTATGCCCCATGCTAAGGTGAAGAAAGGCAACGTTATGAAAGCCGTAGTAGTACGTACCAAAAAGGAAGTACACCGTGCCGACGGTTCCTATATTCGTTTCGACACAAATTCTGTTGTGCTCATAACCACTCAACTGGAGCCGGTAGGCACTCGTATCTTTGGACCAGTAGCGCGTGAGCTTCGCCAGAAGAATTTTATGAAGATAATTTCTTTAGCGCCAGAAGTTCTTTAAGATAGGTCATAACTATGAAGAAAGCCAAGATTAAAAAGAATGACAAGGTCCAGGTCATCACCGGCAAAGATAAAGGTAAGATTGGTAAAGTATTGAAAGTTCTATATAAAAGGAATCGTGTGCTGGTGGATAAGGTGAATTTAGTCAAGCGTCATACTAAGGCTAACCCTTACCGGCAACATGCCACCGGTATTGTGGAGAAGGAAGCATCGGTGGCTTTATCCAACGTGATGTTAGTGTGTGATAGCTGTGCTAGGATTACTCGTGTGGGTTATTACTTCACTGAGGACGGCAAGAAAGTCCGTTTTTGTAAAAAGTGTAATGAAATTGTTGTATAGGACGCATGACCATGACTAGGCTGAAAGCATTATACAAAGATAAGGTTGTTCCGTTGCTGCAGAATGATTTTATTTATGCCTCATCTATGGAGATTCCAGTTATCACTAAGGTTTCCCTTAATATCGGCTTGGGTGAAGGTAGTCAAAATTATAAGCTTGTCGAAGATGCTGCTGTGGAACTTACCCTTATTGCCTCGCAGAAATCAGTTATTACGTATGCTCGTAAGTCTATTGCTGCGTTCAAATTACGTGAAGGCACGGCTATTGGTTGCCGTGTGACACTGCGGCGACATCATATGTGGGATTTTCTAGATAAACTTATGAATTTTGCTTTACCGAGGGTGCGTGATTTTCGTGGTGTGTCCGATCGTGGCTTTGATGGCCGGGGGAATTTCACTTTGGGCATTAAAGATCATACGATTTTTCCAGAGATTGATGTGGATCGCATTGAATGTATCAAAGGCATGAACATTACCATCGTAACTACAGCTAAAACGGATAAAGAAGGTAAAGCTCTTCTTTATTTGCTCGGCATGCCTTTCAGGAAGCAATGATTATTCATAATGTGACAACGTCTGCAGCATTGATCAACTATAAGTATTTTTTTTAGGCGACGGTTAGGCTTGATATTTATCTTATATATACGATTCAAGGAGGCGTCCGATGGCTCGGACATCGTTAGCAGTTAAAGCACGGCGCAAGCCTAAATTTTCTTCCCGTGCCTACAACCGGTGCCCCATTTGTGGCCGGCCGCGGGCGTATATGCGCAAGTTTGGTATTTGTCGTATTTGTTTTCGTACTATGTCTTTGGCCGGTGAGTTGCCCGGGGTTCGTAAATCCAGCTGGTAAACTGGGTATAAAATGCTCACAGGAGCCTAAAATGACAGCCACTGATCCTATTGCTGACATGCTGACACGTATCCGTAATGCCTATCATGCACTACATAAAGATGTACGCATGCCGTTTTCCCGGATAAAGGAGGCTATTGCCGTTATCCTCAAAGCGGAACGGTACATTGATGATTTCTCATCGGCCGAAAGTAAGCTTATCGTACAACTTAAATATTTTCACAGTAAGCCGCTTATTACAGGTCTTCAACGGATAAGTACGCCTGGTCGGCGTGTATACGTCGGTACTACTGATATTCCACATGTACAGAATGGTCTGGGTATTTCCATCTTATCTACCTCTCAAGGTATTCTAGAAGGTGATTTTGCGCGGCAGATTAATGTGGGTGGCGAATTATTATGTAAAATTTGGTGAGAGGTTAAATATGTCTCGCATCGGTAAGAAACCTATCACGCTACCTGTGGGCGTGGAGGTTAAGGTTGGTCTTGAGGTCATAGAGGTCAAGGGGCCCAAAGGCTCTATCATAACTCCGGTGCATCCAACGGTAGTTTATGATGTGAAGGCGGACAAGGTCATAGTCAATGCCGTGGATGAGTCTCGTATGGCCCGGTCCCAACATGGCCTTAGGCGTACGCTTCTAGCTAATTGTATCAAAGGCGTGACATTGGGCTTCAAAGAGACTTTGGAAGTCATCGGTGTAGGGTATAAGGTATCCGTCGTCGGTAACATAGTAGAGTTAATGGTAGGTCTGTCGCATCCAGTGCATATGGACATGCCTAAAGGCATTATTGCGGCGACTGATGGCAATAAGCTAATTATTACCGGTATTGACAAACAGCTTGTAGGTGAAGTTGCGGCGACCATCCGCTGCGTTCGTCCACCTGAGCCATTTAAAGGCAAAGGCATCAAATACTTAGATGAAATCATCCGTCGCAAAGCCGGTAAGTCCGGCGGTAAAAAATAGAGGCGCAACTATGGTTATGACCAAGAAGGAATTGCGGGTGCGCCGCAAAATACGCATCCGCAAAAAAATTTATGGAACGGCCAAAAGGTCTAGGCTTGTAGTTTATCGCTCTAACCGGTGGATCTATTGCCAGCTCGTGGATGATCAGTTGGGAAAGATTTTGGCAGCGGCATCATCGTTGACCATAAGCAAAAAAACCGGCAATAAATGCGCTTTGACCAAAGAAACTGCGACCAAAGTCGGTATAGAAATAGCCCGATTAGCTAATGAGCAGCAAATCCAAAAGGTTGTCTTTGATCGCAATGGTTACCTTTACCATGGGCGTATTAAGGCTTTGGCCGATGGCGCTCGTGATGCAGGCCTCCAATTTTAATGGCTACCAGGACGTGAATGATGGAACAGAATGAGCTTGGAATTATCGAAAAAATTGTTTACTTGAACCGTGTGGCCAAGGTCGTCAAAGGTGGCCGGCGGTTTAGTTTCAGCGCTTTAGTTGTGGTGGGCGACGGAAAGGGTCATGTAGGTTATGGTTTAGGTAAGGCTCAGGAAGTACCAGAGGCTATCCGTAAGGCTAACGAGCGCGCTCGCAAAGCTATGATTACGGTACCGCTACTAGACGGGACGCTGCCGTATGAGATTTTAGGCCGATATGGTGCTGGTCAGGTATTTTTGAAACCGGCATCTAAAGGTACCGGAATTATCGCCGGTGGGCCAGTGCGTGCGGTTATGGAAGCGGTCGGCGTTTCTGATATTTTGACCAAGGCTATCGGTACTCATAATCCACATAACGTATTGCGCGCGGCTATGCAGGGTCTGGCATCTATACGTAGCGCTGAAATGGTAAGTATGCTACGTGGCAAAAAACTTGAAACACCGCGTAAGTAATTGCTAACATTGGATTGACTGATAGTAAGGGCCTTCTGAGTCAGTTGATATATTGTTTATTGCCCTGAGTCGTGTGTTATAGTGTATGTAACAATTCTAGTATGTAGTTATGTACGTATAATCGATCTAGTTAAACATTTGGTTAAGGTGATCGTGCAATGAATTTACATGAGCTTTTTCCATTTCCAGAAGAGCAGCGGGATCGTAAGCGTGTAGGCCGTGGTTCGAGTTCGGGCTGTGGTTGTACTTCTGGCCGTGGTAATAAGGGCCAGAATTCGCGTAGTGGTGGTGGTGTGCGTCCAGGCTTTGAGGGCGGCCAGATGCCCTTGCAGCGCCGGCTACCAAAGCGTGGCTTTAAAAACGCGCTTTTCCGTACTACTTTTTTGCCTCTAAATCTTGACCGTTTACTTAAAGCAATCCCTGGACAGGTTAAGATTTCACTAGAAGATATTTACGCTAAAAATCTTAGCAAAAAAGGTGACTTAGTCAAAATTTTAGGTCGTGGTGAGGTACATATAGCCGTTCATGTGGAGGCGCACCGGTTTAGCGTTTCGGCGGCTAAAAAAATTATAATGGCGGGTGGTGAGATCACGGAGTTAATGAGTCATGATTAACTCCGGCTTCGGCCGTCGTATGGGGTGAGCTGTCCCCATCCGACCAGAGATATGCGGTGCATATGACTACGATTTGGCTGCGTATTTTGTGTAGCCGTTCATGAGAAGGATATATAGTGTGGCACTTTCTAGAGTTGGAAATATTAATCATTTACCAGAGTTAAAGCGTAAGTTATGGTGGGTCTTCTGTCTGTTGACAGTCTACCGTATCGGTATCCACGTTCCAGTCCCTGGGGTAGATACGGTCGCGCTTTCCGATTTTTTTGATAGTATGGGCAAAACCTTGTTCGGGCTCTTCGATATGTTTTCCGGCGGTGGTTTGCGTAATTTATCTATTTTTGCTTTAGGTATCATGCCCTATATCTCGGCTTCCATCATTGTTCAACTCCTTACTGTGGCTAGCCCTGAGCTCAAGCGGCTATACAAGGAGGAAGGGTCAGTCGGACGTAAGAGGATCACTCAATATACTCGTTATGGCACAGTATTTGTTACACTAGTGCAGGGTATTGGTATTGCTGTGGGCTTGGAAGGTATGTCCAGTCCCACGGGTGCCCCAGTAGTTATGATGCCCGGTTGGGGTTTTCGGCTCATCACCGTGATTACTCTTACGTCTGGTACAGTGTTCCTAATGTGGCTGGGCGAACAGATGACCGAGAAAGGTCTGGGTAATGGTATTTCTCTTATTATTTTTGCAGGTATTGTGGCTGGGTTTCCGCGCGGCTTCATTAATACTCTGCAGCTTATTAAAGCTGGAGAAATGAGTCTATTAGTGCTTTTTATTATCCTAATGGTGATTGCAACCACCATAGCTCTTATCGTCTTTTTTGAGCGCGGCCAGCGGCGTATTCATATTCAATATGCCAAACGTATGATGGGTCGACGTATGATGGGTGGACAGACTACGCATCTACCTCTTCGTATCAATACCGCTGGTGTTATTCCGCCTATTTTTGCCTCGAGTATTCTGATGTTTCCGGCTACCATTGCTCAGTTTTCCCACGTGGAGTGGCTGCAAAATATCTCCAACTGGTTCGCCCCGCAGACTATGCTTTATAATCTCTTGTTTGTAACTATGATTGTGTTTTTTTGTTTCTTCTATACCGCAATTATATTTGATCCTAAAGATATTTCTGAAAACTTGAAGAACCAGGGCGGTTTTATCCCTGGTATTCGGCCTGGGCCTAAAACCATGGAATACATTGATCGAGTACTTACGCGTATTACGTTGTGGGGTGCCGGGTATATTTCGCTCATTTGTATTTTGCCTATGATCCTTGTTCGTCAATTTAATGTACCCTTTTACTTCGGTGGTACGAGCCTGCTTATTGTGGTGGGCGTGGCTATGGACTTCATGGGTCAGATTGAATCATATCTTATCTCACGACAATATGAAGGCCTGCTACACAAGAGTCGTATTAAGTGCCGAGTCCGTTAGTTTTAGAGTGGCACATATAACATTTTAGTAAGGCACAGATAGGTGCCAGATTTGAAGAAGTATTGCGGTATTTTTATCAAGAACGCCAGTGAAATCGCCCTCATGTGTGAGGCTAATCGTCTTGTAGCGCAGATCTTAGATGCCTTGGGTGAGGCCGTAGCGCCAGGGCGGCTTACCATTGAACTTGAAGAGATTGCAGTGCGGATGTGTACAGAATTTGGGGTACAGCCGGCCTTTAAAGGCTATAATGGTTTTCCTTATGTTCTGTGTTGTTCAGTGAACGAGGAGATTGTGCATGGATTCCCCTCGCAGCGTGAGTTGCATGAAGGAGATATAGTTTCATTAGATATGGGCATAATTTATAAAGATTTTTATGGCGATGCAGCGCGAACTTACCCAGTAGGTACTGTTTCCGAGACAGCTAGCCAGCTCCTTTTAGTAACTCAGGAGGCTCTGGTCCGTGGCATCGCTCAAGCCCGTGAAGGTAACCGGCTTTATGATATTTCTCGGGCTGTACAGGAATGCGTAGAGGCGGCTGGTTTTGGTGTTGTTCGTCGTTTCGTGGGGCACGGAATTGGCCGTAAACTGCATGAAAAGCCAGAAGTACCAAACTTTGTGCCTAAGAATTTATCTGATCTTAAGCTTCGATCTGGCATGGTGCTGGCCATCGAGCCGATGGTTACAGTAGGCTCGCCTGAAGTAGAGATTTTGCCTGATAAATGGACTGCAGTGACCAAAGATCGTAGCTTGGCTGGGCACCAAGAGCATAGCGTGGCCATTACAAGTGGTGAAGCACAAATTTTAAGCGTTGTGTAATATATAGCTGGCCGACTTGAGTTTCAAACTTGGCCGTTCCGGCAGCTAGCCATAAAAAATATAAAAAGTTTGGTTTTAGTTATTTTGTGGGAGTTGCAATTGTTGTCGAAAGCTGATATTAAGAAATTTATAATGTCAGTTGTCATTGAGTTATGTGCTGTTGGGATCACTGTAGCTGTATTATGGAGACGGTTATGAAAGTTAGACCTTCGGTGCGCACTGTTTGTTCCAAGTGCAAGGTTATTCGGCGTAAAGGCGTGCTTCAGATCATCTGTGAGAACCCCAGGCATAAGCAGCGCCAGGGATAACCATTAGGAGTCACACAAGTGGCACGTATCGCTGGAGTTGAGCTGCCCAAAGCTAAGAGTCTTGATATTGCTTTGACCTACATTTACGGTATTGGTCGTATTACGGCGTTGACTATTCTTGACGCCGTTGGCGTTGTTTGGACTAAATCCACCGACGATCTCTCAGCTGAAGAAGTGAATAAAATTCGTAAAGAGATTGAAGCCAATTATAAGGTGGAAGGTGATCTCCGGCGTGAGGTAACATATAATATTAAGCGACTTATGGATATCGGCTGCTACCGTGGGTTAAGGCACCGTAAGGGATTACCTGTGCGTGGCCAGCGTACCCACACCAACTCGCATACCCGTAAGGGACCGCGGCGTTCAGTGGTTGGTAAAAAGAAAAAATAATGTACGCAGCAATCTTCGCGGCCAGCGTGTTTGTCGTGTAAAATGTCCCCTGTGCCGTGCAATCCAAATAATACTATAAGAGAGTAGAGTCATGGTTAAACCTAAACGTACACCGCGTAAGGTTGAACGAAAAAATATTCCCTTGGGTGTTGCTCATATTCAAGCGACTTTCAATAATACTATCATCACATTCACCGACGTCCGGGGTAATGTAGTTAGCTGGGCCAGTGCTGGAGCCTCAGGTTTCAAAGGTTCGCGTAAGTCCACCCCATTTGGGGCTCAGGTAGCAGCTGAATCTGCTGCCCGCAAAGCCCTGGAGCACGGCATGCGTACTGTGGGCATCTATGTGAAAGGTCCTGGATCGGGACGGGAAGCTGCTATGCGCGCTATTAACCATGCCGGTTTTAATATCACTTTCATACGTGACGTAACCCCCATTCCGCATAACGGCTGTCGTCCGCCTAAGCGCCGTCGCGTATAACTCGGCGTTATGCCGACAACCACAAGGAATAGGAGGGGTTCTCTTGGCACGTTATACCGAAGCCAAATGTCGTCTCTGTCGGCGCGAAGGCACCAAGCTGTTTCTTAAGGGTGATCGCTGTTTTACCGATAAATGTGCTTATGAGCGTCGCCCGTATGCTCCAGGCCAGGCTGGTCGTTTACGTAAAAAGCTCAGCAACTATGCAGTACAGCTGCGTGAGAAGCAGAAGATGCGTCGTATGTATGGTATTTTTGAGGGCCAATTCCGTGCTTACTTTTTAAAAGCCGAAAAAATGCAAGGGGTGACTGGAACTAATTTGCTCTTCCTTCTAGAGCGTCGACTAGACAATATTATTTATCGCATGGGTTTTGCTAACTCTCGCGACCAGGCCCGCCAGCTTGTACGTAGCGGAATATTTAAACTCAACGGGTGCCGTGTTAACGTATCCTCTATTAGCGTTCGTGTAAATGATGTCGTTGAGGTGCGCGAGGAGTCCCGTAAGATCCCAGTGATCTTGGAGGCGCAAGAAGTCATTGCTCGTCGTGGCTGCCCAACCTGGCTTGAGGTGGATGGCGCAAACTTTAAAGGAACGATTAAGACTCTGCCCAAACGGGATGATATACAGTTCCCAATCAACGAGCAACTCATTGTGGAGTTGTATTCCAAGTAGCAGGTGCCCGATATGCTCATCAAACAAGGCGACAGGCTTATCAATACACGTAACTGGCAAGAGTTGGTCCGGCCCGAGTTGATTGTGCGTGATTCTTACTCTCAAGACCTGACTCAGTACGGAAAATTTGTGTGTGAGCCCCTAGAACGAGGTTTTGGGGCCACTATTGGCAATGCCCTCAGACGAGTGTTACTTTCCTCACTTCAGGGTTGCGCCCCAGTTTCAGCACGCATTCATGGCATTCCGCATGAGTTCACTACTATTCCCGGCGTGATCGAGGACGTCACCGATATTATTCTTAATCTTAAGCAAGTTCGAATGAAAATGAGTTCTGATGAATCACAGCGCCTTGAACTGTATGCTAGAAATGTTGGCGTGGTAACTGCTGCTGAAATTAAGGAAAATCAGCGTGTTACAGTACTCAACCCAGAACAACACATCGCTACCCTCTCTGAGGATATAGATTTGCGCATTGAATTAGATGTGCATATGGGCAAGGGCTACGTCCCGGCCGAGATGCATGCAAATCTTTATGATGAGATTGGCCATATACCAATGGATGCAAGTTTTTCTCCAGTGCGTAAAGTAGCTTATACAATCGAACCCACTCGTGTCGGTCAGATGACCAACTATGATAAGCTGATTATAGAAGTCTGGACTGACGGTTGTATCACCCCCGAAGATGCCATCGCCTATAGCGCTAAGATTCTCAAGGATCAGCTTTCAGTTTTTATAAATTTTGACGAGCAGATTTCTGAAGATGAGCGCGGAGGTTCTTTTTCTTTCACTGATCTCAATCCGAATCTTTTTAAAAATATTGATGAGCTAGAGCTCTCCGTGCGAGCTACTAATTGTTTAAAGTGTGCTAACATTGTCCTGGTAGGCGAACTTGTCCAGCGAACTGAAAATGACATGCTCAAGACTAAGAATTTCGGCCGCAAATCTTTGGATGAGATTCGTCGAGTTCTGCAAGAGATGGATCTGGAGTTTGGCATGCGCCTGGATAACTTTGATGCAAGATACCAGGAACAGCTGATAGAGAAGGAACAAAATGAGGCATAACAATACCGGAAGGAAGCTATCGCGTACCTCTGAGCACCGAAAAGCCATGTTTCGCAATATGGTACGTTCACTATTGACCCATCTGGCCATACGTACCACTGAAGCTAAGGCTAAAGAGTTGCGCAAAGTAGCTGATAACCTTATACGACTAGCCCTTCGTAACGACTTGCATTCTCGGCGTCTTGCTTTCATGGTTCTAGAGAATCACCAGTTAACCAAGCAGCTCTTCGATACAATTGGTCCATGCTTCGTTGGCGTGCAAGGTGGTTTTACTAGAGTGGTTAAATTGAGTTTACCCCGGGCTGGTGACGCTGCCCCACTGGCTATCATTGAGCTGACCCGTAAGCCAGACGATATTAATACCGTAAAGAAAAAAAAGGCTGCTAACCCCTAATTTTACGTCTCCATCATCCCGATATTGAGTCTTTATTTGCAACTATGGCTTCCAACAGCCGATGCGTTGCTTTAGTCGTTCTGGTCACTGATTATCGTTAAAGAATGCCAAGTTTTTTATTATTTGTTATAGATTTTTTTGATCAAGTGGATTATAAATATGGATTTTCGAAAACTAGAAGCTTTTTGTAAAGTTTATGAATTAAGGAGCTTTTCCAAGGCTGGCAAAGAGCTATTTTTGTCGCAACCAACAGTGAGCGCCCATGTGGCTGCCCTGGAAGAAGAACTTGGGATGCGGCTCCTGGATCGATTAAGGCAATCTGTATTACCAACTCCGGGCGGTATTGTACTTTATCGTCGGGCCCAGGAGGCCTTTCGGGCTATTGAGCGTGGCTATGATGAATTGCGTTTTCTACAAGACGCAGTGACTGGCAGCCTAGCTATTGGCAGCAGCACTATCCCGGCCCATTATCTGCTACCAAAAATTATGGCTAGCTTTGCTATCTGCTATCCAGAAGTTCGGTTGACCTTACGGGTGGGTGACTCGGATACTATTGCTCAGGCTGTGCAGGAAGGTGAGTTAGCCCTGGGCGTGATTGGTGTCCAAAGCGATCATCCCGATTTAGTTTTGACGCCCTTGCTGGCCGATGTTATGCTTCTTGTAGCCTCGCCAGCCCTAGGGCTGGCCGGAAAAGTGGTTACCCTGAAGTACCTGTCTGAGTTGCCGTGGGTTATGCGTGAGCTCGGTTCTGGAACCAGGCGGGCTCTGGAACAGGCTTTAGTGGCTATCGGTCAGGATATCAGGGCCTTCACTACTCGTATCGTAGTGGAAAGTACCCAGTCAGTGCTTCAGTTTGTCAAGGCCAGGATGGGCGTTAGTGTTATCTCCCATTTAGCCGCGGCAGAATCCCTGGCTCGCGGTGAATTAGTGGTTTTGGATACCTCTGATTTAATGTTGCAACGTAATTTCTACAGCGTGCGACATAATCGGCGGGAACTATTCCCGGCTTTACATCATTTTATAATCCACTTAGCATCTGAATGTGCTGGCATTGATCTTGCTCGATCGAATAAAGTGTCTTAAGTGATTATTAGACACAGGATGCGGTAGAATGCCCATTTCTACCTTGCTGGGGGCTGTTCGAATGTTTATTAACGGCGTTGTAAAAGTATATAAGGCAATATTAAACAGGTGATAAGTAACGAACAGGTCCGCAATGTAGCCATTATCGCCCACGTAGACCACGGCAAAACGACTTTAATAGATGCTATATTTCGTCAGAGTGGTTTATTCCGAGAGAACCAGAATGTTCAAGAGCGGCTTATGGATAACCTGGAATTGGAGCGAGAGCGCGGTATTACCATAGCAGCCAAAAATTGCGCCGTACGCTGGAAAGGTGCGAAGATCAACATCATCGATACCCCTGGCCACGCCGACTTTGGTGGCGAGGTAGAGCGTTCTATATCCATGGCCGACGGAGCGCTCCTTTTGGTAGATGCCTCTGAAGGGCCGTTGCCTCAAACCCGTTTTGTACTTAAGAAGACCTTAGAGGCTGGACTCAAAATTCTAGTAGTTATTAATAAGATAGACCGTAAGGATGCTCGGCCCAAGGAAGTACTTAATGAGATCTACGATCTATTCATCGACCTTGATGTTGATGAAGAACAGTTGGGGTTTTCGTTATTCTATGCGATCGGTCGTGATGGTGTAGCCCAACGTACCCTGGAGGAGCGAGGCGAGAACCTGCACATGCTCTTAGATGCTATTCTAGAGGAGATTCCGGCTCCAACCTATAACCCAGGCGAGTCCTTTCGTATGCTAGTTTCGGATCTAGGCTATTCCGATTACCTGGGTCAGCTGGCTATTGGTCGTGTAGTCTCAGGTACGGCTCGGGCCAGTGATAACCTAGTGCGCATTGATGATGCTGGTGCCCAGACCCGGCTTAAAGTGACCTGGCTGGCCACTTACGACGGTCCGGCATTTATCGAGGTCGCATCCGTTGATCCAGGTGACATTATTGTGCTTTCAGGCCTGAATGACGTATGTATCGGAGATACTATTTGTACCGTTGATGCGCCTAAGGCTCTGAAGCGTATTACCGTAGAAGAACCTACGGTAGCCATGCATTTTATGCATAACACTTCTCCATTGGCTATCCGAGAAGGACGTTTTGCGCAATCTAATAGGATCCGAGAGCGACTGATCAAGGAGACTCTACGTAATGTGGCTATTCGCATGGAGGAGGCCAGGGACCGCGATGTCTTCGAGGTCAAAGGACGCGGTGAGTTTCAGATGGCTATCCTAGTGGAAACTATGCGCCGCGAAGGTTACGAACTCACTGTAGGCCGGCCGGAAGTTATTTTACGTGATGTCGACGGCAAACTATGTGAGCCTATTGAGCACGTATATGTAGACTGTGACGAGATCTATCTTGGGAGTGTCACCGAGAAGTTAGCTATCCGCAAAGGCCGCATGCTTAGTCTAGTGAATAAAAAAGATAAAGATCGTGTACGCATTGAGTTTACTGTGCCCTCTCGCGGTCTCATCGGCTACCGCAACGAGTTCCTTACTGATACCAAAGGCACAGGCATTATGAACACCTATATCTTAGGATATGAGCCTTACCGGGGTGATTTCTCTACCAGAAATATTGGTTCTATCGTAGCCGATCGCTCTGGTGTAGTTACGGCCTACGCCATTTTTAACCTTGAATCCAGAGGAGAATTATTTATTGGGCCAGGTGACCTTGTATACGAAGGTATGATTGTGGGCAAGCACAATCGTAACAACGACATCAATGTCAATCCATGTAAAGAAAAGAAACTTACTAACATGCGCGCCGTAGGCAAGGGTGAGAACGTTATACTTACCCCTGTCCAGCCTATGACCTTGGAACGCGCTATTCATTTTATTCGGGAAGATGAGCAGGTGGAAATCACCCCTACTTCAATCCGTCTGCGTAAAACTGTGTTGTCCGCTAGCCAACGCCATATGCAACGAGGCGCCACGTTGAAGAGCGAAGGATAATGGAAGAGCATTATAGTGCGGAATATTTTTTTTAAAAAGTTTTTCCTTTGTTTTTACTTTAAAAATTATTCTATTGACATATAAATTTATCAATAGAATCTCAAAGTTTGATGGCTATTTTTTGGATCAAATAGTAACCTGTTAGACTACAGGTTAGATTGCCAAAAGGTGCTATTGTTACTTTTTATATTTTTTAAGAGTATTTTTTTTAAGCCAGCATATAGCCCATATACTGTATATTGTTTATGGTGTTTTCTTAGGTCAATTTTGGTCTGTTGGTGATTGTGTTTATGATGGTTCATCTGCTCCGGCAATGGTCCGAAGTTTTTTTGCATCCTTCTGGCGCGTATATTCTATCATTTTTGGGCATTTTTTTTGATCTGTCGCTTATTTTCGTTTCTGGCTACATCGTGGCTGGATTACCGTATACATCATCCTACATTGCCATGCGTAT
The DNA here is from genome assembly GCA_965112965.1 of Desulfovibrionales bacterium. Classification (GTDB taxonomy): domain Bacteria; phylum Desulfobacterota; class Desulfovibrionia; order Desulfovibrionales; family Desulfovibrionaceae; genus CBCOTE01. The sequence continues at coordinate 134,404 of CBCOTE010000023.1, forward strand.
AGCGGTCATAGTCGCTTGCGCGGGTTTGAATATCGTCTTATTTGTGAGCGATGACTTTATAAGCGCCATCTTTAGAGTCTTTGTCGGATTAAGGCATATTAATTTTGGGCGGCTACGAATTCGACAGTATGGGAGTTCCCTTTTTTTAGCCATGTGTTACCTATTCGCCGTCGATTTCACCGGCCTATGCAGTTGAGGAACAGCTAATAGTTCGCCAGCATTAATAATTGTAGTTTTTTCTAACTATTAGCAAACTTAACCCATACATTTTTTGGTCAGTCTTAATTAGGAAGCTCTAGCCCTTCATGGGCTGCCATTACCTTACATAGATAGAATATTAGGTTGATTATGTTCATTATCTACAATTTAATTCAGGGACATGCCGGAATTATCGACGTCGTCTCCGGCGACTATTTTTGTGGGGCTACTACATTAGACTTGCATTGCCTTTCTATTTCTGTGGTTAACATCGACGAACGTGTCGAGTAGGTCTTATCCTTGAGCATACCCCCCTGGAGTATCCCAGCGACAGTCTATTCGACCAGATCACTTAGTATTTTTTGTCTGAAGACAATGCAGTATTGTCTAACTAATATATGAGTCTTTCTTCATCGACCTATACGTTAATTTTCTTGATATCGTTTGACGCAAACACTACCACAAAGTCTCTTAGAATCTAAGTGAGACGCATGTTGGGGTCACTTCGGTGTGGTTCAGATAGTCCGTTATCTATGAGTTATTAGTGGCATCGACCTCGTAATCATTTGTACCGGCGTCTTCCACGCGACACTCGCCCCCCCCCGACCGGCCATCAGTATTATACTCTAACGGACTGTTTTTTTCGCAGGATAATCTATCTAAGTTTGAATATTAAATAATTTTAAAAATCTTGGAGTGCAGCGCTGTCAGCCTTCTTTAGGCATTCTGAATTATACGATTTCGCCCATACTGTCGAAAAATTGTTCAAATTTTTCATGAAGCTATCCCGGTAACTCAGCCGCATTCGTTAAAGTCATTTTGAACCAATATCTCACACAGCTGGACATTTTTTATTTCTACAAAGTCTGACGTTTTGGATTTTAAGCGCTATTATACTGTTGTCTATCAACTTTTTCCTATAGACGACATGTGCGACAGCTATGTTTGACTCAAATACTAGGGTATACACATTATCAAATATTTATATCTCTTCTTTTCTTCCCTATAGATTTTATTACCGACTCCCGCTATTTACGGGTTGTGTTAAGGTGTCAGGAACCACGAGCGTCACTAATGTTTTGGTGTTCTTTATGCTCAACACAGAGCCTAAGAGCTTTGTAAGGAGGAGCCGGTTCTTTTATTTGGCCTGTACGTTGTAGCTGGTGTGTAACTTTATGCTACTCTGTTATAGTATTTGCCAGGGTAATAAGATCCAAATTAGTGGGTCAAAGGCATATGCTTACTGGGTCTAACAGCCATGAACCTAGTATTATTGCTGAATCCATAGTTTTTCAGTCCTATTTTATGGATATACTCAATTGTTATATAATAGACAGGTTTATCCACCTGTTTAAGGGAATAGATCGGCTTATAGTAGCTATTGTCCGGCAGTTAAAGGTACCGAATATTTGATGTCGCGTCTGCCACTGGAGAATACGCTGATCATCATCGTCATTTGTAATGGTATTTAAGCGTACTTTAGGGAGCGATATTCTGACGTCGTAATAATATAGGGGTTAGTCTTATTGCGGCATTTTTTAGCAGTCTGGCACTGGATACAGTATCTGTTCGTAGTCTGATTTTTTTAGTAGCTAGCCTCAATACCGGGGGGTAGGCTAATTGGATATAGCCTAAGAAGAGCAGTATAGAGAGCTAGGTGATAATACTTGATGCTCTAGGACATAATCAAGGTGACTTAAAAATCATAGCTGAGCATAAATTAGACATGTAACGGCTAGGCTTATTAATCTTGCAAAAAAATATGAGATGAGCCCCTGGTCATAGGTAAGTCATCCATTGGTCTCTAGCGTTTGGGTACTCGATACATCCGAAAAATAGGAAAAGCATACGCCGCAAAGGTCATCGTTATGTTCTTTTGTACCGTGTCAATGATAAAAGGTAAGTTTAGTTACATATAGTAATTTTTTTTGGTGGCCAGACGGCTAATATCATGTATCATATTATTTTTTGTTTAAGGCATTTTTTTGAAGAGAATATAGCCCTTACTATATAAAATAGTATGGTCAGATGACGATTTAGGCGGCGGAATAGGAAGCCTAAGGTTGTATTAGCTCTGTATGAATACATAGCAGGTGAATGGAGATACTGAAAGATAGGTATTTTCTACAGGATTAATCTGAGTTGTCGCGGCTGGGTCTGTAGAAATTAGCTGATGGTATTGGCGGTAGTGACTAGGACAAGGAGCTATCAGTTTAGACTTAAGTGGCACAGAGGGGTGGGAAAGAAGTAGAGCACAATGCGATCCGTATGTATTCCAGACAGGAATGCAGTGAGGAATATGCTGAGACAGAGTGGTCCGGTGTTTTTCCCAATAGTGGCGGAATTAACAATCCGACATTGTTTTAGTCGACAAAGGGTGATATATAAACTCAGTGCTGTGTTTTAGATCGTTAGGTAGGATAAGAGCGTTTAGTTTAGTATGTGTAGTAGTTTTATACGTATTGAAAAAAAGTCAAAGCTAGCTGGAGGTTGAACAGGAACGCAGATATGACTTGCATGAAATGGCTAGTATGGCTGATATATCGATCAGATATGATAGTAGTACGACAAACCTTACTACCGCCAGCATAGTCTATAGTTTAATGATATATATTTGGCTGTGTATTGGTTAGCTTAATAACTGGGGAAGCGAGAGCCCGAAGAGGTTAACTAGTAGTAGGATGCCGGCCAGAAGATAGTATTTTCTAATTTTAGATGTAGGCGCGGGTTGAGTAATATGGTATATTGGACCTGGCAGCATAATTTTGTCGGCTTGGGTAGGGATATAGTCGGGCAGGAGACGGGGTAAGGACATAGACCTGAAAGTTGGTTTGTGGTACAGCTGTGTTGGACGTGTAAGTGGGTACAGTATACGGCGATACCGTTCTTGATTAGTTGATTTGTGAAGGCGATGCCGTCTTGTCGTTAGGTGACACTGTTTCAGCAAATGTTCTGGTTTTGACAGTGATAAAAAAAACAGATACGTAGTTTTCATAGACGCGAAGGAGTGGAGTATGAGGGTGCCGGACTATATAATGATTATCCTCAGGATTATGAAGGTGGCAAAGTATAGATGGATTAGAATCATGGCATTGGCTAGGATATGAGTAGTATCGCAAGTGACAGTATTATGTCCCGGAAGGGTGCAGTTTTTTTGTTCCTAGCTTGCCGGTAGGCTATATTGACGGTAAGGCCAGCTAAAAAAAAGAGGTGTCTAAAAAAAAAGAAAGATATCTGGGCGGTTCGGGGCTGGATTTTGCGGTAAGTTGTGTGGCCTTTACCTTTTTTATTTTTGTAATAGAAATATGATCCTGGATATAGGTCGAGTCAAGTGCTATTAGCTTGTGAGAAATCGCTAATTTGGGCGTCGAGCTAGTCAACTCTAATTTTCTAGCCTAGCAAAGATGTAGCGTTTGCGTCAGACTATTATGATGGTCATATCCATCGTTGTTTTATGAGTATAAATATTATCAAGTAAGTATGCACGTTCATAGAAGTTATTAAACGAATTGTTCGAGCACGTTATGCTCCTGTATTGCACAGCCTCTACTTCTACCCCGAGGACGAGATCTGCCTGCCGCGTTGTACTGGACATTCAAGTATTATAACCTGTTAACATGTTGCTTAGGCTACGAGCGCAGCTCCGCCCATTTTTTGTCTTTTTCGTGGTGCTGGGTGTTTATGTGATGGAGCATTACTTTTGCTATAAATAGGACCTTGCGTTATATCGGCCATTATATCTCTCTGTAGCCTTACGAGATGGCCTGTCTAGTAGTTATAGTCCACGAGACTGAGTTTATCATTATCATGGCCGGCTACGATAAGTACATCTTACCAGCAAGACGAAGGCGAAAGCTGCAGTTAATTTACACAAGAGCCATTATCTCTGAACGTATTTTGTTCACTGGCGATTGAGAATGCAGAATTTGATCACTAAGAATCTAGGCATTGATATCACGACTTGCCCAGAATTGAATGGTTGACATAGTTTTTTTTGTTCTCTGACCTATGTAAGGATTGCTAGTTTGCCTAGGAGTTACTGGATACGTTAGACTGATTTAAATTGTAGGTAAAAATAAGGGACATAAGATGGGCGTCTTATCGGAGTCTGGCTACATTTTGAAGTTTGTGGATGGAGATTGTGTTTTGTTTCTTCTTAGTTTTATTGTGAAAAATATTACTTGTGAGAGCTAGAGCCGGCCATTATACTTGGAGTAGCAGAGGTATTTGAAGATGTAGGTTGGGGAAGAATTTTAGCTCGGTATGCGGCAGGCTAAGGGCATACGCCAGCCTGTACCAAAGGCTCGATCAGTGATCTTTAGCCCAGGAGCGGCTTGACGTCGTTTAAATTCGGCGATCTGGACTAAGTTCAGCACGTGGCGTACCATCTCTGGTTCGAACCCTGCAGTAGTCAGATCTTCAAAATCAGCTCCCTTTTCTAGGTGTCGTTCCAGGATGGCATCCAGAACTTTATAGGGCGGTAAGGAGTCCTGGTCTAGTTGGCCTGGTTTGAGCTCGGCCGATGGTGCCTTAGTGAGCACAGTCAATGGCACCACTTCCCCTCGTTGTGCATTGAGCCAGTGACAGATAGCGTATACTAGCGTCTTAGGCACGTCGGAGATAACTGCTAGGCCTCCGCACATGTCGCCATATATGGTGCAGTAGCCTATGGCTAATTCAGTTTTATTCCCCGTGGTAAGAAGCAAGGCGCTATATTTATTGGATAAAGCCATGAGCAGGTTGCCACGGATGCGCGCCTGAAGATTTTCTTTGGCCACATCCTGGGCTTGATCAGAAAAGATCGGGGCCAGAGTACGGTCAAAGGCCTGCATACAGTTATTGATAGGCAGGGTTAGAGTCTTTAGGCCGAGGTTTCGGGACAGAGCCATGGCGTCTTCAACGCTTCCTTGGCTGGAGTAGGGCGAGGGCATGAGAACTCCAAGCACCTGGTCTGGACCTAGGGCCGCCGCGGCTATCGCCGCTGTTAGGGAAGAGTCGATACCGCCTGAAAGTCCCAGGAGCGCACGGGAGAATCCGCACTTGACCGCGTAATCGTGGGTACCTAAGACCAGAGCCTGCCAGGCTTCAACCGGCGCATTGAAGTTGTTTGGGGTTATGGCATCGTCCCCGGTTGGATGGAGCGTCGTACCAGGATCTTCGTTTTTAGTAATCTTTGCACCTTTTTTTTGAGGGGTAAGTTCTACCAGTATTATAGCCTCGGCAAAACCAGCGGCGCGGGCTATCATATTACCATGGTCGTCGAAGGCTGCGCTGTGGCCGTCGAAGACTAGATCGTCATTTCCGCCGACCTGGTTGGCGTAGAGCAGAGGGATGCTATACTTGCGAGCCATGGTGCCGAGCATATCCTCACGTTGGGCTTGCTTGCCAAGCACAAAAGGAGAGGCCGAGATATTGACTATAGCGTCTAGATTTTGGCCGGCAAAGTCTTCTAGAGGATTTGTAGTGTAGCTACGGCAGTTCCAGTAGTCCTTGTCATTCCATATATCCTCGCAGATAGTCAGTCCTAGGCGTAATCCGGCCAAGTTCACAATGCCGTCGTCCGTACCTGGCTCAAAATAGCGGCTTTCGTCGAAGACGTCGTATGTAGGCAGGAGCTTCTTAGCGTAGCGAGCTATAACGTGGCCGTCGGCAAGCGCTAAGGCACAGTTGAGGAAGGGCTTACCGCAGTCTGTTAGATTGCGGCTAGGTGCACCTAATATAACTGGAGGCAGACCATACAGCTGGTGTGCTAGTCTGTCCACGATGATGTGGGTTTTAGATACCATGCCATGTTGAAAAAGCAGATCCCGGGGTGGGTATCCGATTAAGGCGAGCTCAGGGGTGAGGCAGAGCTGTGCCCCAGCCTTAGCGGCTCGCTCTACGGCCGTAATAATACGTCGCATATTGCCTTCCAGGTCACCCACGGTAGGGTTAAGCTGAAGCAGGGCGATCATGACCATGTGCGACAGACCTGGGAATAAGGTGACGGAAATAGAGAGTCTGGTATGCCTGGAAGGGGGCCAGTGCATTGAAGGCTCAAGATATTTGTCTCCTCAGCCACTGCGTCCGTAGTTAAGGTATTTTCGGCTACTGTGTGCCGGACAGCCGGCCTAAGAGCAGAGTGTTGCGTAAAATTTCATAGTCTTCCTTGAGCTTACGTAAATCTTTATCCATTATGGCAGCCCGACCTTGATAGTTCAGGGCATCGTCTTTTAGGGGCTGAAGCTCGGAGTTGACCATGGGCCTGATTTTATCCTTAATCTGGGATGAAATCGCGGACTGGATCTTATCATAAATTTTTAGGTTCGCGAATTCATTTTTGATACGAAACACAATATAATCTTTGACCTTATCTTCAAGGACTTTTACCTCCTGTTTGATGAGCGTCTTCATGTACTCTTTGAGGCAGCCCTCGTCCTCGTCTATCTGTTTAGTAATTAAGGCGCTCAGTGCTTCGGCTAGAAGTTTTTCCTTGGAGGTTATCTCTTTGGCGATGTGGTCATTAAAGAGGATTTTTTCTTTCTTGAAGGAGTAGTTATACACTATGGTGGAGGTGATTACGATAAAAATGCTCAGGAAGATAAAAAAAACGATACGTCTGACAAATGTGCGGAGACGCTGCTGTTCCTGACGATCCTTTAGTTTTTCACGCTGGCGGTCGAGTTTAATTAAGAAAGTGTCTTCCATGCTAGTCTCGCTTGTAGTTGCATGCCGTAGTCGATACTTGACGCCGATTAGGCGCCGATAAGGTAGCCCCCGAGCTCCTTAACGCTAAACAAAATTGCGTTGTTGATGTCGGTTATATAATTATCAATCTAATTTTATTTATTTTTTTACAAGGAGACTGCTAACGAAGAATATGTTGTAGTTTTTTTATATAGATTTATTTATCGAAAGTTTAGCTACTGTAGATATCATAAAGACCGCGACAATGCCTGGCGGTAAGTTAGCCTTAGGTTGATCGTAGGTAGAAGGCATTTGTTATTATTTTTGAAGTTGCAGGTTGTGACTGTTGCCATACGATTTTTGTAGACTTTCTAGTAGATAATTTTTTGAAGTTTAACAGTGTGGTTTTGATTATGAGCCAAGACTAAGTAGATATCCGGGCCGTAGTTTTAAAAGAAATAATGAGCCCGCGAGTGCGTTGTGGGTACAGACCTAAAAAATTCTAAGGTGGATCGGCGTTGCACCCATGATCAAGGCCAGCGGTGTTACCATCCACAAGGAGTAATAAAATGCAGAATAGTCCTTCTTCATTGGCACTACGACAGAAACAGGACGTGTCAACATTGATAGTTGTATTGCATATGATATATTAAATAGCTTCCAAAGTAGAGATAATTTAATACCGATTAATTTTACAGTTGTCCAGAGAGGATACATTTTCACCGACCGAGGTTATTGTATTGGCCCTTATTTATCCGACATAGCGGCGATCAGCAGTCTGATCCATTGAGTTATGCCCCATTGTAATCGGACAAGTGAGCTACAGTTGGAGCACTAGGAATTACCAGACTAATTCTGTAACCAGCGTGTCAAGGGAACCTCAAGACATGCGTTTTTGGCTTTTGCAATGGCCTCTAAAAGCATTTTGTTCGTAGTTCAAGAATTAAGGAATAGCTGCTTTAGCTTTGGCTTCAAGTATCAATAGATAGTGAGGAGGAAGGTAGTGTTTAAGGACAAATAATGCCGATAGAATTTAAAGAATTGATGGGTAGTGAGATTACAATGCTGCTTGGCAGGAGGCGGTGGGGGTTACGTGATCTCTTGGTGGGTACCTCACCGGGGATTCTATTGGATTATAATGGGGGCCAAGGGTTGATGCTGGTCATCGACCAGCTACCATCAATCGGTTTTGGCCGCTTATAGGTAGTATAAGTTATTGTTGTACAGTGGATAAAAAATGATCATGGGTTATGCCTATATCCGGTGGCGGCCGTTTAATAGAATTTCGGGCGGATCTTTAATTTGACAAGGTCATATAGGCTTTCTTCCTTAGAGCTAAAAGCGAGTTTATAACTGAAAAAAAACTAGAGCCAGTCCTTAGCGGAGATATCATGGATTCATGTTAGTTTTAGTTGAAAATGAGTATCTATTTATCCCAGCGTACCGGGCTTAGACAGTTCATGATCATTTCCGTCGAAGTGCTCTGCTGCGTAGCGTTGTATGTTTGGCTGATTATGGCCAAGGCCACAGGTTCTCTGAAATAGATTAAAGTATCTCTGTTGGGTCGCAGAGTAGTTCGGTGTAGCCGATAAGAGAAGGTCTGGATAGATCAGTAGAGTCTGCGTCATGGCTGCAATACTTTGTTGGGACATTGATAGTCGCTTATTTGTTGGCTATTTGTAGAGTACGGCCTTGTCCGAGATTTTTTAGTATGCATGGGGACGAAAGTTGTAGTCCGAGGCTCTCTTGCGTGTCAGTTTCATACAGTGAGCCAGGTTTGCTCCTTGCGCTGGTCGTATTTCGATCTTTAGCCATAAAATTAGACAGCTGGTTAGGTCTGATAGATGATATCTGAGTGATGCAGACCGGCCTTGAGACTGTAGTGTTCGGTCGTGGTTTATTGATTTTTAGCCGTTGATCATACTATAGTAGCTGAATTAATTTATCCAGCACATGCGGTTCTGGCAGGTCACACCAAGGAATAAACAGCCTACTGTTCGGCTAAGGTAGCAAATATACGAGTAGGACTACGCCGTCCGTAGCTGTAGGCACATCGATGTTCAAAACATTTAGAGTACTGTGGTCGGAGAAAAACCAACGGGCATGTAGTTGTGCGTAAGAAAAAAGGTAGGCATTTCGTTAGACCTGGTTAATCCAATAGAGGCCCGAAAATTTTCTATTGGTATGGTTTCAGGGCCATAGTATGAGTGCCTGATGTGACCTCAAATAAGGTCAAGTCCTGGCCAGTTGCATCGTTTCCTTAGACCATCAAAGATGCGGAGCAAACAGTAGCTGACACAGGAGCCCTAAAAAAAGTGAATGTATGTTGGTGGAAATGGGTAAAAAGTTTTGTTGATTTCCAATTCTTCCTTATTTTTTTATATGGATTGTCGTGCTATATAATGGATATTTATTAACAAAATTTATGGCGTGTAACCAATATGGAAAAATTATTTAACGGTGTAGAAAAAAAGATGCATACTGGTGGTGTATACATCGACTTCGTGTACAAACAGCTTATTTTTTTTCATACAATACCTCGTTTTGGCTGACATCATGCCCAAGTCCGTTGTTGTGGCCTTGGAGATAGCTATCTATCTGATTAAGACACCAATAAGCTTATATGTTAGTAGCCGAAGCGCGCAGTCTGACGGCCTAGCAGCTATTACGGGTTAGGAATATGTTCCGGCTGAGGGTAACGTCCTACTCTTTGGAGCCTACATGGTTTTTCTATTGGATTAGACATTGTAGAGCTGCTGGATCGGAGTGCTCTATAGATCGACGTTTATTAGCTAGAAACTCTGTGGGCTGCATAGACACGTATTTTTTTGACGGTTGATATGCAAAAAAAATGGTCGGGCTTTACCCTGGGTAGATCTGGCATACAGTCACTGACGTCCTGTTCCATCACCATCTTCTATTTAACAGATCATGATACCACGCTTGCCAGTCCTGCAGTCTGTAGCGATTTTTGACTCGAGCTGAAGGTGTTCATTACAAAAAAATTTTACCTATTTTATCGTTTTTATGTCAGCCTCCTGTCGCGTTGATAGCCATCCTGTTCGACTCCTATTTTATCGGATTATCTCAGTCCAAGTAGGCTTAACTGATCATGAGTCGCGGCCGGTCTGTGGCGTAAGGTAGAGCTTGGCCGATATGCGCCGCTAGGTCGCCGCCGTTCAAGAGTCGGGTCTGGGCTTCCTTCAGCCTTGCTTCGGGTACAGCTAATACTAGACCACCTGAGGTCTGGGTGTCGAAGATCAGGTCGAGCCGCAGGGCATCAAGGCCTAGTGTAGGTCCTACGGCATGGCTATAGAACTGTTTGTTTGCAAAGCTGCCAGAGCATAACATGCCCATTTTAGTCAGTTCTAGGGCCATGTCTAGGAATGGTATAGCGTCCAACCAGAGCTCCAGGTTTATGTTTGAGGCTCGGGCCATTTCTAGCAGGTGTCCGCCTAGACCGAAGCCCGTGATGTCCGTGGCGCCTCGGAGCCTCATCAGACTGATGCAGCGTCCGGCTTGGCGATTGAGTCGTCCGGCCCAGTGGATAAGTTCTTCCTCGATACGGTTAGCCGTAGGCAGATTGGCCTTGATTGCTGTGGCCAGCACTCCTATCCCCAAGGGCTTTGTGAGTAGAAGTTGGTCTCCTGGTCGGGCGCCACCATTAGTGGCGAAGGCAGATGGGTCCACTAGGCCAGTGACTGCGAGGCCATATTTAAGTTCTTGATCTTCTACACTGTGGCCGCCGGTCAGTATCGCGTCTGCCTCCTCTATGGCATCTTGTCCGCCCTGAAGGATGGCCAAAAGTACCTCGGTCGGCTGAGTACGAATTGGGAAACAAACAACATTCATGGCCGTGTAAGGTTCTCCACCCATGGCATAGATATCGGACAAAGAATTGGCTGCGGCGATGCGACCGAAATGGTAGGGATCATTGACGATGGGAGTAAAAAAATCTACGGTTTGTACCAGGGCAGGTCCGTGGGGCAGGCGTACCACGGCTGCATCCACGTTATGGGCGGTGCTGGTGAGGAGGCGATGGTCTGGTCGTTGAGCCAGTCCTGCCAGAACAGTCTCCAGGTCCCCTGGAGGGATTTTAGCGGCTCAGCCGGCGGAGTGAACGGCCTGAGTCAATTTTGGAGCGGGCATAGCTACCTCGTAATGGGTGTTGAGACTGGTCGCTGGCGTGCAGAGGCGTTCCGGAAGTAGTTCCTTGAAACTAAGGCGTGAACTTCGTGGAGTATACACCGAGTCTGTGTGATTACAAGTCTGTCTGGCTTCATATGCCAATACCGAAATGACATTTTTCATTCCTTGGTTATTATAATGTAATCGCATTGTTGTGGAAAGATGGATTATTGGGTGCGTACCCATGTAGATTACTATTGTAACCGGGTTGTCGAATTCTTCCCGTCCTTTCTGTGACATCTAACTAGTCTTTTTGGCTAAACTTAATGGCCGTAGCATTAGTCAGATATTTTTTTTGTGGTGGCGGCTTTATGTCTGGTATAGGCACAAGCTGGTAGTTACCGAATATTAGATTATGGCTAAGGAAATATACTTCCATGTCCAGGCGTTCGATCGCCAAGTACGTATACTGTGCAGGGTCGCAACTGTCCTTGGTAAGGCAGCATCCATCTGATTAGTACTTTTTTTGAATTTACTCTGCAGAATTATCGCCGATATCCGGAAAAAATGATCCTATAGGCAGCTAGTATCATCATAGTCGGAACCTGGAGGCTGCTTTTCGAAAAGAAGCTGTCCACGGTGTTTCAGGGCGGAGAAAACTGGTCTGGGGACTTCCTGATGGCACTGCTGGATAGCTTGGATGGGTTTGTTGGATTATTGGCGGCCCTGGACGGGTCTGGCAAGTGGCTCGGTTAGCCTGTCCCTGTCTGGCCTCGATGGCAGCTGTATCTGTTTCGGTTAGAGATCGGTTTCTACACAGTACATGCTCCAGAGACACTAATCTAACCTGGCACAGCCCGCTTGTGTTTTATCCGTATTGATGCTGATGAGCATGCCCACTTTTTGACGATTTCGATCTGGTATTACCGGGCGCGTTGAGGAGTACGTCCTTTTAACGGATGGGTGGTAGTAGATGCCCCAGGCTATTTCTATTGATAGTTTGAGGCGTGTTTATTTTAAAGGGCAGATCCGTTTCTTCTAGATAAAAAAAAGAGGCGCTAATATAGCCATGGTCAACCTGATGATTTGTCTAGGCCATACTTAATCGACGCGTCTGCTTGTAATTTGACTTATAGTTGAAAACAAAGAATGTTGGCGTTGTGAATAATGCTTTGGCGTAGTAATGTCTGTTGGGTAAGGAGATTAGCCAAGTGTCGTAAGACCGAGTCCTAAGTGAATTCCTCAAGCTGTCATTTCTTAGGTATCTTGGAGAACATAATGGACGTCTTCTTCTGGGTTGGATATTCAATTTATCATTATCTGTATCCAACCATAAGGTCGAGAAAGTGTTTTTTTAGTGAACGCGGTATGCTTCTTCGGACACGTTTTTAGGACGGGTTTTCTCTCGGTCGTTGGCAGGCCTTCTATTATGAGTTCTTTCATGCCCTGCAGGAGTAGGTATCTGTAGAATTAGGATTATTATGTTTTTTTGATCGGTAATATGAAAATATACGGGCATTTTGTCCATTCTGGAGCCTATCGGCCTAATTCAGCAACATGACCGAGAGGTAGGAAGGAGAGCAGTTGTGGTTATCTCGTAAACTAGCAGTTAATTTGTCCCGCACGAGCTCTTTAGTATCTTAGTTGAAGGCGACATCTCTATGGAGGGGGGAGACCGTCTTAAATGCTATGGACCAGGCTTGGATTATGATTTTACATTATTTTAATTTCACGACTATTATGTAGTTCGATATAGCTATAATAATATAATTATTATTTAAATAATTTATTACGGCATACGCTGTGGCGGAAGAAAACAAATGAATTTGTTCTGCAGCCCACCGGAGATAGATGCTGTAAGGGGCTGGTGGAGATAGCTCTTTAATACGGAGCACTTTTTTCTCAACATTTCGGTTAGGCATTCTGTTTAGCTCGGTATACCCTTTAATACCATAACTATATCATTTTTTTGATTGTTCCGGTAGTTTCAATAAGAGCATTTGATGAGGGTCAGATTAACTTGATCGACGTCGGATAGCACTACATTGTGGAGGACTAGGCTACAGAGGGGGGGTAGTTCTTTTGCGTCATAGGTTGGCCGACGCGGTGAATATGAGCTTCTAGGTCAACACAAGACATGAGTTTAATATCTTCTTTCTTCATTGCGTTTCTTGGAGAAAATTTTGAATCTGGTTGGTCTAGAGTAAGGATACATTATTCTGAGGCGATTTTTTTTCTGAGCGAGACTTTAGAACTGACAGCGCTGCCTCTGGCGGTTCAGACTGGAGAAAATATTTTTGATTTCGAGATGGCCATACTAACCCGGATACTCCTGACCATCTGCTGGATGATACTGACCGGATTAAATAAATATATAATAATTTTTTTTAGCCAATGCTCTTAAATTTGTGGAATACGACAGAGTGCCTCGGGATGTACGGTTATTAGATCGAACTACGGCTGATGAGCTAGGCCGCGTCGTTTTAGTATCTTTTTACATCGCCACATAGATTTCTCTTCCGGGTGGAGAGCGCCAGAGCGAGAACTAACCCAAGCGACATGCTGTAAAGCATCTTCGACTGCTTTATTCTAGCCAAGAACGTTCTGACTAAGCATTATGGGGAGGTCAGGTTAAGCTTTATCATCTCCGGCAGCTGATGAGGCACAGTCGTCGGGAGCTGAGCGTAGAGCGAGCCCGGCTATAGGAGTTTTTATAGTTTATAGTTTTTATTCGACGGCGAACAGTCCGGAGTTGTCCAGTATGAGATCGATGCGGCCCCAAGTCTCGTATATACGGTCATCCTGGGAGCTACATCCGTTCTGTCAGTTTTTTTTATTTTGATTCCCCCCATTAAGACGCTAGTCATCGAGGACGATCGGCTAACGGCATGCTAGTGGAATACCTTATGGCCGCAGAAATATACGGTAGTAGTAGCCGATGGCAGCTGACAGAATTTTTTGCGGCCTTGTATTGTGATCGCTTTTGTCTCGTTTTTTTATAGATAGTTAGACGTCATAGTTCAATGGGCTGGGATATCTGATATCGCACCTTGGAAGCAACAGACCCTGAGGCCTTAGGGTACCTATTAGGCATTAATCGCCTATATGTTGTAACACGTGTAGCAGGTGTATCTGGATGCCGATTATATTCAGCATTTTTTATAGGTAGTTGGGCTGTCTCTGGGGCTACCTCGGCTGAATCAAGGATGGGATGCAGTAAAATCAGTAGGATAAAGCATGGGTTCCATATAGTGTTACATATTATCTATGGTCATCTTACTATATGTCTCTAGCCGCATTGTGCGGCTGGGGAATGCCTGCTTTCGTCTGGATAGTTTATCCATTTTTTAGTTAGAAGCCCATGGGCCAGCGTTTTGTATACGGCGCATTTTTTTGATGTAGATCGATTATGCTGAGGATGTTATAGTGATTACGGTCCAGCGTTGGTCCAAAAAATTACATCTATATATATTTTCACCAGCCAGATATTTAAACAAAGAGGACGTATGTGCTTGAAAGGTTAGAAAATTTTTTAGCTAGTGTTTCGGATTGGGGAGCCATTGGGTGCGTGACTTCCTGAGGCCGCAGTGGACCTTGCCCTGGAGGCATTTGTCGAGCACGGCCCATCCTTTACGCATCTAGCTACATATTAGACAGCGCGATTTATGACGTTGTATGAAAGGACCGATAGGATGCGAAAGCGAGTTGATGGAGACCAGTGGTGAATTATATCAATTCTATACGATCATATTTATGTTACTTTCTTTTAGATCGGTGTACCGTATTTACTATTATTACATTTTATAAGATACAATTTTTGGTGGGGCATAAAAGTTAAGGAAGTTTTTTATTAATTGGACTGTTGTGGGTTTTTTCATGATCGCAGTCGGAGAGATCTACGGTTACTATCACGCCACGGCGGTATGCCCTGGCTTGATCCTAGAGCGCATGATATTGAACTGGATGTGCATGAATGGGGGGGGGGGTGCACACAGTAGCAGCACCCGAATTGAACGCATACCTGATGTAAATTCATGCAACTAGTTATGGATAGTCTTACCATAAAAAAACACGCTTCAGCTACTATTTGGATACTGCAACAATGAACTGTTACTCTCTTTCAAAGAAATAGTAAGCCTATGTGCTATGCATAATACTGAAAATTATGAGGATACGGTATATTGTTGTATAGTCTAGACATATTTTTTTAAACACTTAAGGTGGAAGAATAGACTGTAAATCTATAGTTACTGAAAAAATATAACACCACACCATGCTCAAATTTATAAGTTCTGGATGTTTTTCTGATAAGATTTTATAGTTATATATGACGCAAATATTGTATTATACGTCTATCCTAGCTATAAAATTAGCCAATGTAGTGAATGTGATATTGCAAGGCTGTTTATTATGACATCCTGAACCAGGTACTGATCAATACTGGGTAATTAAGACTGAAATTCAGGTATTGTTAGTTATTATATATCGTCGTGGGTGGATGTGTCATGAGTGGTCGGGACAATAGATCAATAGAGCGTTTTTATGTGTGGAAGGGCAATGGCTCGGCAGGTCTGCTTTAGAATTTAGCTCCTGAAACGTTATGTCGACGTCGTTGGAGCGTGCTAGCATGAGAGTTGTTTACTATGCCGGTTTACTTTTAGGAATTATTGACGGGTTGAGGTCTGGGCTTGGTACGCGTCATTAATATTTATGGTTGGTATAAAGCTTCTGACAGTGATGCCAGCGGGTCGATTATGGTGACAGGGTGATATGATGATGTGCTGACATCGCTGTAGCAGTTGTATCGGCGGTGGGCAGGCTGGATTATCATTTTGGCTGGGATAAGACGACTGTCCGTTAGTGAAAAAATGGTCAAGTTGCGTTTCTGGAGAGGATGGAGCCGGGGGCATGGAAGGGCTTGCGGGAGACGCTAAAGCGATATCCAGTTGGCCTTAGAGCTTGGCTTGCAGAGGTTGTGAGCTTGTCTTGTCGAAAAAATATTGCCGGTCGCCTTGGAGGCTTTGATAAATATTTTTTTACGTAAGTTGACTTAGACCCTGGATAATTTTTTTGAAAGTATTTATTTTTTGTTAGAGCGCTAAGATGTCGATTTTCTTTGATGCAGCGACTACGGCTACCTGTTGCGGCAACAGGTAGGAGACTCTACTCAATGCGGTGGCTTATAAGAGCAGGTGGGGCGTATTTAAAAAGAGTAAGTGAAGTTTATAAAGGGTCAAAAAGGATTACAGAGTGGAGTTGGAGAGCCTGAGTGGGTGACGGATGAGGCGGAAAAAAAGTCGAGTTTTGAGAATTTACGACGGCAGCTGTTACAGTTGGCCAATACAAGGCTATTGTTCCCGCTTCTGGTCGGCGGAGAACCAGGGTTACAAGCAATGCTAGAGAAAGCTAGTGTTTTTTTGCGGTTCAGATTATAATACCAGATGCCCTTGATTGAGTTAGAGATAAGGTTGGGCCTTGATCACGGAATCAATGTCTAGTAGAGACTGCTCGGTTTTGCTCTGGAAGAAAATGAGAAGCCCCCTCTTATATCCTCTTTAAGGAGATCGCAGCGTTGCTGAATGGCTAGATAGCCGTAGAAAAATGTGCGATTTTTCTTGACAGCAGCGAAATAAATATACCACAAATAGTACTTGCACTGCGACATTAAATTGTAGTGCTCGTAGGCATGTACGGGGGCTATTAGCTCAATTGGTAGAGCAGCGGACTCTTAATCCGTTGGTTTCAGGTTCGAGTCCTGAATAGCCCACCAGAAATTTTGTAGCGGCTAGAGTAGGTCATACTTGCTTTATTTTTTTGTTCGTCAATATTTTATTCCATTATTTTTTTGTT
Source organism: Desulfovibrionales bacterium (assembly GCA_965112965.1). Lineage (GTDB taxonomy): Bacteria > Desulfobacterota > Desulfovibrionia > Desulfovibrionales > Desulfovibrionaceae > CBCOTE01. Next base: position 151,246 of record CBCOTE010000023.1, read on the forward strand.
TTTAGGTATAAGAAACTGGGCAAGTTAGATTGCTTTAGTTTCAATTGTCTTCATTGTTCTGGTCGTGTCATTTTATGATTGTCTCATGACTAGTTTATTCCTGGAGCGAACCATTATATTCTGTGGTCCTCGTACCAGCAGATTTTACTTATTGTTATTTGATCCACTATCCTCTCAAGATACCTAAAAAAATAACGAGAGCAGCTTATCTAGCTAGATTTTTAGTGATCCCCCCTTGGGGGAGGTCTGTCTGTTAGGCTATATAGCGCACAGTTTTTTAAGATTGAACAGGATATTACTATTACGTTAAAATTATGAAATTAAAGGGCGGCATGGTACTGTCGAGTAAAATTAATCGGAAATTATAGCAGTATGTTTTAATTGATAAAGGGATATTGACGAGATAGTTTGATGAGTCATATGTAGCTTTGGGCCATATACTGCTCAAAAAAATATATAGTTATGCTAGGAATTATGATAAGGAGTAACGTTAGGAACAAAACCAAGGCTTCGCAACGTTAATGTTAACGGTTAGTTGTGCTGCAATCCCAGGTCGACCAACTGATAATAGCCCCTTATTCCTCGTCGCTTAAAAATATAAAGTAGAGATCTTGGCTAGTTCTATTTAAGCCTGTCTTAAAAAAGACTAAAAATTACCACAGGCACTTATAGTGCAAGAACGCAAACGCCAGAAGCGTTGTCAATATTATGGCTATTCGGGCTTATAGCAACTCTAGGAGCCCTGTGTAAACAGACTGTGAGATATAAAAGCAACAAACTAACTAAAGACCCCCGGCTGGAACCTTAAGAGATGTCTTGTTGGCGCCGTGCTGTGCCAGTCATGTAGCTTTCTAATGGCGACATTGAGTCTGCTTGAATATAAATGCCTTTCTTTTGTTCAGTGCATTACCTGTTAGTAAAAACCGGCCTACCATGGTTCATATTAACGGGCCACGCTGTCCGGTACAGTGCCAACGGCGGGGCTGTGCGATTTATAACCATTAGATTCAAACCTTATACATTAAATATCTGTTGAATCCTTTTCTTCTGACGCTGGCCACTCTTGTTATTACTTGAATAGTAATTGTTCCTGCCACCAATTATAGATGACCATAGCGCCGGAATAATCACAGTCCAGATAGAAGCAATAGGATAGTCTGCTATTACTATGGATTAGGAATATAGCGTTCAGACTATCCCATACAACAAGATTCTACAAATACCGGGTTGATGCCGAGTTTCTAGAACTGGGCCAGCTAGTACCAACGCCGTCAAGATCGTTACCTGACGCGGCTGTGATTAATCTCAATGGTTTTAGCCTGGACTTACAGCCTCAACTCGCCGTAGCAGGCCTCGATAAAATCCAGACCGAGCGGTCCTGTAGTAACTATATAGTATGCTTAAAATTAGGACCGTCGACAACTAGTGATCCCAACCACCCTTGCACTGACTTTGGAAGAACGGAGCATGCCTTTAGTTATTGCGTTCGAAATAGAGGCTAGCATGTTTTACAGCAGTCTTGCATCATATCTCCAACCTTAAAATCATACCGATAGCCAGCAGATTAGTGACAATATTCGACCTTTAGCGTGTCCGCACACCCATTCATATCAATATTTTATATATGGATAACACGTCAAGTTTTATTATTTTATTTTAGTATAAATATTTTTGTACCATTTCTATCATAAAAGAATGCTAACGGTATAAGATCATAAGCAATGAGTATATAAAAAAAACTTGTAACTGCTGCTTTTTTTGTGGTTCAAAAAAATAATTAATATAAAAAAGTATAAAAAATACTCATAAATATGCTTTTGACTCTAGTACATTAAGCCCCACTTCGAGCCACAGGCCGTAGCAGAAAACGTGCTGTCTCTATTCGTCTTAAACTACGGGAAGCCAGGACTTTGATTACGGTCTTATAAAATGGCGCAAAAAAATACCTGCCACAGTCTTTTGGCTGGCATTAATATAATTCGGCCTCCATCAACTGAATAGTGGTGGTCATTAAGCAGACAATGCAGTTGCAATACATGATTCATTCATGTGATCTATGGCCGAAGAAATTGAGATTGACCAAACCCATATACTGCGAAAAATACTATAACCAATCAAAAAAAAATTATCTCACCTCAGCCTGGATTATGGCGGTGATGTATTCTTTGACCGTAGGGGCGGAGAAGTCAAACTTAGCTGGCCGGATAATAAACAATAAATCTAATACGTAACCGTTTAGCCGTAAAAAATAAGATACCGAGTATGCCCTAGAGGCCGTGAGGCCTGACCAAAAAAATAATTTCGAACGGAAACAAGAGACAATGACAGTAAGGATAGTTAGTAAATATAGCAAACCTCCTTGTGTGAATGCTATATTTTAATATATCAGCAGGCACTTACTTATACCAAAATAATAAATCTACTATTTATCGCCATCCAAAAAAATGAAGTGACTATATCGTCCCTAGTTAAAGTAACGATGGAGTTGCGAGGTTTTATCAACCCTTTTAAGATCCACTAAACTGATTTATTCGTCTATTATAATAAATACGGCTAGATCTTTTTCCGTCATGTTAAGCAGTCTTTCGATGTATGGGGCTGTACAGCCGCGGGTGTCATAGCCTCCTTAGGCTTGTAGCAGTCTAATCACTGGGCCTAGAGGTCATCATAGTTTTTTAGGTGGCTCACTCATTTGGTATGGCTAAAGTATTCTGGTACTACACCTATAACGACGTTTTTAAGAAGAACATTTGCCCTACTACCAGTCCGAGGAAGCCGGCCAGGTCGGCCACCTTTTGGCTACCGTCGTGGTCGGCACCAGTAATCCGAAGCAGATCAAGGGCAACATAAATTTTTTCCGTCGACAGCTTTATAAAAAGTGACCTACCATACATGCTGAATTATATGTGGACTATCCCATCGACTTGACTAGCTATCAGGATGTTAACGGCTATAAGGTTGGGCTGAGATTATTAACTTCGACGGCGACTCCTACCGGAGCGCCGGATGACTTGTCATAATCTAGACGTACTTCGAGAGTCTATTATGCTGGCGTATGGGTTTATATCCTCACAATATCTTTTAACGGCCTACGAAGAAGGATATTTGCATTCCTTCGTTCTATGATATGTACAAGAGCAAGAAAATTACTACCGTCTAGCCTTTTTAAGGCCATCTCTGAGAATATCTGATGAGTAGTCACGGATTATTTTTATGACGTTACTTTGCTGAAGTACGGCCAGACGCGTTACGCGGTGACACAATAATTGATGGGTCATGAGGGCGTATTTTTCGGTGGGTTTTGGGGAAAGCCTTGGATGACAGGAATGAATCTGGATTAATGTTCGGTCATCAGTTCAGCTACACTTTTTATACGCTATAGTGCCATGTCTTCGTTCAGCTCAACGACTTTGAGCTTATGCAAGAACGAGGCAATGCGCTAGAGATTCGAAAGTTTGATGGCCGTGAGCAGGTCTAGTCCTATTTCTCGAATACTTTATTTAGGTACTCGAGTTCGTTTATGTATGTCTTATGCTGGCGAGATGAGTAGTTTAGATTTGCCGGAGTGGAGAGATATCTGGGTTATGGTGGGTGAATTCATAAGACATAGGGTTGGGTGGGACAATTTTTTTTGGAGCTGGCTGAATGCTATATATCGACCCCAACTTTTTTTGGCCGACGAAACCTGAGGGATATTTTGAGTCTTAGGTTGATGCAGTTTAATTGCCAACTTATAATGATTCAAGTATACGACAAGAAGGCGTCTGGTCCTAAAGTTTGTGACGTTTCTATCTCGGAACGAAAAGGCTTACTATGATTATTGCCGAGCTGATGTCTGGAGTTCAGCGTGTCCGACGCTTTAATTGCGTTGCGTTCATCTTTTTTATGTCTTGGAATAGACACGGTGGATATAGCCCGATTGTGTATTTCTGGGTGGAGTAATAAGCAGATCTGTATTATGTTGTCTTGGTCGAGTTGTATAAAACTAGTGTATTTTTTTTTGCTTAGCCTGAACTTGTCTACCTCAAAGGCTGAAATAATTAGGCGCCTTGGGAGTGGCTAATTGATTATAGCGTTATGTTGGGCGACAAAGCCGATACCGTTACATTGGATATCAATATTATCATTGTGCTAAAATGTCACCTTGGCTAAACAGAGAACTTGGATAAGAGGCCTATATCCTGACCTTCACCTAGGTTCAGCTGCGGGTCGATTTTGCCCTATCTAGGACTGACTGGCCCTTAAATATTTTTCTTGGTCATCACCCTAGCCAAAGCCCATTGGTTGAGACCGTGAAAAATAGAATTTTTAGAGCCGAGGGGCGATGTATGTTTTGATGGGATGCCATAGGCATGCACTATGTGCCTAATCGCTACCTGGATAACGCAGTCCTGCTTTGATTTATTTTTCTCCGGGTCGCTTGAGTTTTGGTTATAAACCCTGCCATACCTATTACCACACTGGATTCTATGATTAAGAAAGGTGAAAAATACTTTATGTTGACGACCATAGACAAGGTCCGTCTCGTGACTGGCTGGCTCATTAAAAAAAAGGCTCAGGACATCCTGGCCTTGGATGTATCTACTTTCACTATCGCATGCGAGGCCATAATTTTGGCTACGGCACAAAGTGCCAGCCATGGCCAGGCCCTGGCTGACTGGATTCTCGAACGCGCCCACACCGATCGATTGGAATGCTTCGGTATGGAAGGCTATCGTAGCGGTCGCTGGGTGCTCGTGGACCTAAATGACGTTATCGTGCACATATTCCAAAGTGAGGTGCGTGTTTTTTATAATCTTGAAGGACTATGGTCCCGGGCTGTACACCTGGCCCTGGACCATGTCCATACTTCCATGTCGCCATCGCTGCTGAAGTCGTTCTGATTCTAACTCCAAACGCTGTATCCATATCGTCAGGGCTAACCTTGGCCTGTAAGGTGGCCCTTGCAAAAGGCGTGGCCGATGCGGCAGCTGTACTGGTGAGGTTGGTTAAGGCGGCTGAGCCGCATTGCCCTCCCCAGTTGACAAAAAAAGTCGCGTCTATGGGTGCCTTTAAGTCAACTAAGACCACCTAAATTTATCTCACCGGAGAAGGTAGTATGACCCGCTCCACTTCCTCCATTTTACTGCTTATTTTGGACGGCTGGGGCCAAGCTCCTGCCGGGCCGGGCAATGCTGTATCTTTAGCTTGCACCCCAAATTTGGATCAGTTGCTGGTCCGCTATCCTCACACACTGTTGTCATGTTCCGGCCGTGCTGTGGGTTTGCCAGACGGCTTTATGGGCAACTCTGAGGTTGGCCACATCAATATCGGTGCTGGTCGGGTAGTTTATCAGGATATGGCTCGTATCAATATGGCCATCGACGATGGTAGTTTTAACGTCAACCCTGTGCTCATGGATCTCATGGCTCGGGTGCGCGCAACGAATGGTCGATTGCATCTCCTCGGTTTAGTCTCGGACGGCGGCGTGCATAGCCATCTAGGCCATTTGGTGGCACTCCTGGCTCTAGCTAAAGCTCAAGGGATACCGGTGGTAGTTCATGCCTTTTTGGATGGTCGAGATACTCCGCCGACTAGCGGTCTAGGTTATCTGCGGCAGCTTCAGACAGTCATGGAGCGATTAGAGACTGGTCGAATCGCCACGATTATTGGCCGTTATTGGGCTATGGACCGTGACAAACACTGGGACCGCAATGCTCTGGCCTATGCCGCCTTGGTGCAAGGCGAAGGGGTCTTGGCAACTGACCCTCTTGTCGCAGTAGAGGCGGCCTACTCCGATCAAGAGTTCGATGAGTTCATCAAGCCGCGGGTAATCGTCGATCATGATAGACGACCTCTGGCCACTATAGATGACGATGATGTAGTGTTTTGTTTTAATTTTCGGGCTGACCGAGTTCGACAACTTATTCGCAGTCTGTTTGACCCGGCTTTTGATGATTTTGTCCGGCGCAGGATCCCGAGATTGGCTGGTTTGGCCACTATGACTGAATATGACGCTAAATTTATTTTGCCCTCGGCCTTTCCTTCTATTGTTGTATCCCAGGTTTTTGGGGAGGTACTAGCTGACCGTGGTTTTACACAGTTACGCATAGCCGAGACTGAGAAGTACGCCCATGTTACCTATTTTTTCAATGTTGGTCGCGAGGAACCTTTCCCTGGCGAGGATCGTATACTTATTCCATCTCCGCACGAGGTGGTCACCTATGACTATAAGCCTCAGATGAGTTGCCCTGAGGTTACTGACCGTTGCATCGTTGCTTGGAAGTCCGGAGTCTATGATATGGTGATCTGCAATTTGGCTAACCTGGATATGGTCGGCCATACGGGCATTATTCCAGCGGTCATGGTTGCTTGCGAAACTGTGGATGCCTGTGTGGGCCGTATCATGGACACAGCATTGGCATTGGGTGGTCGTGTTTTCATTGCAGCGGACCACGGTAATGCCGAGGAGATGATCGATTTGAACGGCCAAATTCAGACTGCCCACAGCAAGAATCCTGTGGCCCTTGTGTACATTGAACCCGTTGGTTTCGGCCCACGCCGGATGTTCCGAGAAGGTGGTGTGCTCGGAGATATCGCGCCTACCATTCTTGATGCTTGGGGCTTGCCACAGCCTGAGGCTATGACAGGGAAAAGTCTCTTCACCAGTCCTGCAGGAGGACGCTAGCATGCGTGAATTTAAAAAGACTCATGCGCCGGTCAAGCCAGTAGACTTGGAACTGTTTTTCGTTTATCAATGTCCTTTTTGCGGCTGTCTAGTATCATTGGCCGGCTCCACGCATTCTACTTTAGCCCAGTGCGATGTCTGCAAAGACCAGTTCTCTATTGTTCCAGCCGACGACCGTAGTATCCAGTTCATTAAGATCATGCTCGCCAATGGTAAGGCCGGTATCGATCCGAATTTCCTATAACCTTCCGGCTGTGGTCAGTACAATGCCGACAGGTTATATATATGGTATAAATTGTATTATTCGTAATTATAGTATATTCACTCTATCTATCAGTGTATCGTCTAATACGATTTCTATGTTAAGAAGTAGATGATTAAATATTATAGTACAATTCATAATTATTATTGTGGATATAAAAAAATGATTTCTAATCAACAATGTATTTAAAAAAAATAAAAGTTATGCAAGAGTACATGCGCCATAATGTAAAATATTTTTTAAATAAGTGTAGTGCTAGCAGTTCAGATGGCTGCGAACTGCTATTAATGTATTATGTGTTGCATTGTATGTTCATGGATATGTGAATAAGACACCACCTATTTATGGTATATTGGCTATAAAATAATTTTTTTTTCTGTTATCTATTCACCTTCCAAACGTCTTTGGTGTCTGTTTTTTGCTACGAAAAATCATTGTCATCTACCGCACTTTCGTCGGTTATAGTGTCAAGTTAGGTCTGGCCACTTCACTTTGTTGAATTCTATGGATTTTTTTGGTACCACGGTTATTCCCCCTCCCGTAATGGCTTCCCGAATTCCCTAGCTGAAAAAGGCTGCCGGGGCATGCCCTAGGTTACTTGCGAATTACGCTATGGCTTGCGTATCGACTGACCTCAGCCGGCTCAACAAAGGAACGTTGTGAGTCCTTCTTATCCTTGGAGTATGCTGATTTTTTTGCTGGATAGTACACCTAGATTTTTTATTACATCGTCGGACCATGAACTGCAATATATGTCTTACTCTCTGAGTTGAGGTTGATACTTGGAATTTGGGCAGTGAGTATGTCAATAAGTCCTTATTGACTGCCGGGACAGAGAGTTAAGGGAGGGTCTGATCGCCATCTGTCGTTTTGATTCGGCCCGTATCGTCGGGCCTGACTTTGGCAGCTGGTAATTTGTGGTGGATAAGGTCATGACTGAAAGGCTGACGTGTCAATTGTCGTCTGGTCATTCATCTAGCTGGTAAGATAATCGGTATGTTTTATTTCGTGGTCGCCCGTAAATTTGACCTGAACTTAGAACTTATTATGCAGTACCATTATCCCAGATTATCTCCCTGTACTGAAAAAGTTGGGCGTTTTTCTGTGTATCTCTTAAACAGATAAACAGAGACATCAGTGCCGATATTGCAGATTATATCAACGCCCAAAATTAGAACTATTTATTATAATATATGTTGTTTAGAAGAATGTATTATCAATGTTAAAATTGTATTCATAAGCCGCTTCGATATTGATTCTATTGTTTAGATATTTGTGGGTTCGATGCGGATTGATTTGTGGCCAATAACTTTGACGAGGCCATTCGTTTGGATTCCACTTCACTTGACACCGCACGCTATTATAATTTGGACTCAGACTATATCCTAGCTTGGGCTAGTTTTAGAAAAAAGCACTGTCGCTTTGAGATTAAGATGTAATAGTATATGCTATCGTTCTACAAAAATAATCGATTTTATGTGTGACAAAATATTCAGTACATATCTACGTAGTGATTACGGCTCAATACGACACATGCAGTGCCACACAGGTTCGGGGTGTGGTTACCAACGTATCAATTTCTGGCGTTATTTTGCCTTCACGATCATAGCCAGAGGTTTAGTATCAGGAGAAAATTTTTATCTTGATGAAACCTAGTAGTGTCGATATATCCTATTTTTTTATGATATATCTTGTCTATGATGACATGAGCTCCGTATCCAAGGCATTAATCGATTCGTCTAGATTGGCAAAGTGTATCATATGTGTCTGCGTCTTATACAACATTGAAGGCCGTGAATTTATCTCCCTTATCCTTCATTAGCATGCCGATGCTGAATGCAATAGGCAATATAAATAGTTACAATGGAGGAGCAATGAACAGTTTTTTTATAAAAAAACTGAGTTTATTATTTATTATGCATTTTTTCTGCTTCACTTAAAAAAAGTTATTTGACTTCATAGTCCAAGTTGAAAAAAATAAGTGGACATTCTAGCCTGTTCCTCGATCTTACTATTGAGGCGAGCTTATATATAAATTATTACTTCGGTACTGTATGGATCTGGCTTGGATTTATTTATCCGTGTCGGTATTAACCGCCATTCGACGTAAAAGATAACGTTATGGCGTTCAGCGTCGCTCTTGGAGTGGCTTAGGGCCAAGGCGCTTCTTTGACGGTGAATATTTACTGAATTCATCGCTTAAACCTTGATATAGGCGTGGTGGATTGGAGTGCCGATGGTCGACTGTACAGTTAGTCTGTGTGAGTTACTTTGTTTCCTTACGGTGTGAGTAGTTATATTATGTTGATCTATGCTATGGATGAGGCGACTAACGTAGTTATCGGTCAGCGTGAGCAGTACTAAGGTTTTTTAATCGGCATAAGTCGGACCTAGGTATATCTGGAGGTGCGTACGTATGACTCGACCGCAGATATTTCACAGGTGTCGAGTTACACCATTCTGGCGATCATTATGTTCATTAGGTCTGTTTTTTTTGGCAAGGATAGATGCCGATGGATCCCGAAATACGCATTGTGAATCTGTATTCGTGAGCAAAGCTCACTGATCCTCCGGCAATTTAGTTAGTGCTTATGGGAGGGAGACATGATAAAATTTATGTCGCCAGGCTAGTGCTCGTTTTTGCATATCATTGGGTATTCTTAAGTTCAATGGCTTAGTAAAGTAGTCATCTATGTCAATGCCTAATGATTTTTATTTATCTCCGGCTATGATATAGTCGGACATGGCGACGACGGAAATGGTTATTTAAGGTTTTGTCAGTTCAAATGCGTGGTGGGACTTTTACGCTGTCCGCGACCGGCATTTAACTATCTACTATTATGACGACTAACTTTTTGCGTAGATATACCGGAGGGTCTTCTAGTTACCAACCGCATGTGATATCCAGATTTTCAAGTGCTACCTGGGTATATATAGGTTCTATTCATTGTCTTCTACAAGCAACGTACAATGGGTCTATTAACTGGCACTGTCTGTTGCGCAGGGATTAGGCCCCTCAGCTTTATCTCTGATATAGCCAGAGACGGCATAAACACTTTTTTTGGGTTCAAGTGCCTGACTATAACTGCTTTATGTATTTTACATTAAGGCGTTCTAGTCGTTTTATTACTATGCCCGGATTTTGAGTTTTTTTGATAGTGGAAATTAACATTTTAGTAGAACCATTCAATGGGAGCGGCGCTACTGTGTATCATTGATGTGTGAAATGAGAAAGGACGTCTTTTTTAAGACGCGGCCGGTAGCGAGCTTAGACGGTTCTGAGAAAAGTGTTTCGGCAATACGTCTCAGTCCTATTTCTTATTTTGTTGTTTGTTTGGCGCTATGCGTTTTTTGCTCGTTGCGCCGAAATAATCAATTCTGATGATATAGACAGGATAAAAAATAGACAGTTTATCGTGTACTAGTTTAGGGACTCTAGTTCTTATTTTTTTTGATGAGGATCAGGTTAGGCCTTCTTCTGTGTTATAGTTTATTATGGATGGCGGTCGGGTAGGTTGTCTGTGGTGGACATATCGACATATCCATGGCCTATAATATCGCCCTGTATCTGGGCGTAATGCTAGAGTTTAGAAAATTATCCGTCAGCTTTAACAGTATGTGTGCTGAGGTTACGCAGCGAAGCCTATCTCGAGATAGATGTCTGTCAATTGCGTATATTTGGCCGTTTTTTTTATCTGCTTTAGTACGTCTTATGCTACCTTTATTCTGGAAGGGTTAGTCAATCACAAGTTAGTGGTAAATAATTTTTTTCAAATATCTCGTTTATCAGATTGTTTTATGAGGCTTATCGGCAATCCGCAGGTCGCCATTATTGTCATTACCGCGCAAAAAAAAATACCTACAAAGCAATGGTCAAGGAGTTGTTTTTTTAAGGTCGGATTCTTATTTATCACCGGCATAGGGAATGGTTATAAGACCGCGTCATTAAAAAAAGTCCTGGCCATAGTAACCAATTTTTTAGTTTACTTATCTAACGTAATATGAAATTGAGGCTCTTTTTTTACGAGGTCCTGTTCTTAGACGTAGCGAATAGTATAGTTATATTAGAATTTGTCATTTTTTTTTCAATGTTATCATCCCAAATAAAATCTGTCATACAGTTTGGATGAAATTTTTGGGAGTAACGCACGGATCGGAATATTGTCCTTGTAATGGCCTGAGGTGTAACGCCGACCTACTTGGTAAAGTTTAGGCCAAAGTGTAAGTCTCTATTTTTTCTCGCCTTCTTGTCTAGCCCTCGATAGTTGTAGCGACATTGACCTTATTGTTAGTCTTCCTTTAACATTAATTAAGCTCGACTGGAGAAGACCATATGAGCTTCTCGTGTGGGAGAATATTTAGGATGGTATGGTAATCAAATCGTTCAGGAGAAGTTGCCTTCGGCCCTTAGATTACTGTCCAGTCCTTAGGTTTTGATGGGGGTCATTTTTTTGCGTGGCTGTTGGCTGATAAGCAAACCGAGTGGAATACAGCTTAAGAAGCTAAGTGATATTTTTTTGTAGCCATTATGTTATATTATTTTACCTGCTCACCATATGGATGGTCATTATTGTCAATATTATAATAGTGCTATGAGTCGGAACGGTTATATGGTCTCTGGCCAGGGCGGTCTGGTCTTTGATACGTGTATTTTTTTGGTTGGGTCTTGACTACTTTCATGTTTATTCTGTGCCATAGCTTCTGGAGCGTCGACTCCAAGGCTTGCATCATGAGACAATAGTTAAATTGATACCTCTACGCAAACCCTGATTTTTAGCGACGGGCATCTTCATAGATTGTGTCATCGAATTTTGATACGCAGGGCTATAGGGGTGTCATTTTTCTATTTGCGATGATATTAACCAATCGTTCGCGGTTATCCTGGTCTGGTCGTTATATCTGTGAACTTTTTGGTATATTCAATCTGATGCTCAGTGCCTTATTCGTCGTTCATGTCTACACATCCATTTGATAGCCAGATTTGTGTCTGGCCATCACCGTGCTGCCTTTTAGAATTATTGGCTGGCTCAGCCTGCCCATGTTGCTCGACATGGTTCTGTTATTTTTGAGCCAGTTGATCTTCTGATGGAACCGGACATGTAGATTGTTCAGTCCACTGATCCGGTGTGGCCAAACTTACAGCTTGCCTATGCTGCTTTCAGGCAGCGTCAACTTGACATCCATCGTCAATAGTATTTCTCGAGCTTAGTCTATTGGACGCAACATTAGGCTGATTACGGCTGATATTCCATCAAAAACGCAATACATGAAACAGAATATCACCATTTTTTCTGGCTACATCTTGTCTAATTTGGTTCTCTGTGCACCTTGATCGATCGAGCAACCAAAGTGGTTGCTACCTGTTGTAGGAGTTCAGTTGGTCTGGCAGAGTTTTCGCAAAACTCTCATAGATGGCCCAGATATGTTCCATATAGGATATCTAGAAATGCCTGTGCGCTATGCCCATCTGGATTCAGATTTAGTCTTTACTTATAGGCCGGTTCGTTTCCTTAGTGGAGAAACCAGCCACTGAGTAAATCATATGTATTGTCTTTTGAGAGCGGGCAGTTTGCCTCCAGCCTTTTATCTAGCCGACTTTCTAGATGGCTTTGGTATGATTTGTCGGCCTGCGTTAAATCGTTAGCTTCTAGCGTAGTAGGCGCCGTACTTGTAGGTCTATTGGTCTTGTGGGCATTTTCGTCTGTAATAAGGTAATTATCACATGGTCAAAAGCTTTGAGTTGATCGAATAGTTATCTTTTCTGATATTAGTGATGCTGAGACGTATAGACGGGTTATGTATTGATCCGCAAAACATAGATGAGGTCATGACATCTAGGGCCGAGTGTTACCATTTCTGTGTATCTGTTGGTCAGTGGTTGATACGAAAGCGACTGAGGCACGTGGTGTACCGCAAGGGGCGTGGTCATGAAAACGAACAATCAGAGCTGTTAGTCTCTAAGGTATAGAGCACTTTATGAGCATCTCACAGCTTTAAGTTTTAATCCGTTCACAAATTTTAGCGTGTGCGGCAAGGTCTCCCTGTTGATTGACGATAATTTGCTGAATAGCATAGCAGAATACTTATTTATCATGGGCTCAAAGCGAGAGCCAAAAATGCTAAAGGCTTGCCGTTTGAGTTTGATATCAAAATGGATGATATTTTGAAAGACGGCAGTCATGGCAAAAATTTTCTTTACGGAGTTTGTATAAGTTTAAATATTTATCTGTTGCATCAGTACACCGGGCGCTCTCATGCCTCTCTTTCGGGATACCATAGTAACTGTTAGCTCAATGATCAAGGACTATGGCTGTTACCTGCATAGTATCGGGTTCCTTAGCCACCTAAGTGACGCTATGTAGCGGACGATATCTGAGTCTTTATATATAAAAATAGACAACATCAAATATTGACTAAAAAATCAATACCAGAATAGTTTAATTAATGTTTTTCAGCCTATTCATTTTACCAAAGACTGATAAAAACAGTGCTATGGTAATCCTTTCGTCTTGTTTGAATTTAACCTTTGGCGTGTAGAGCTACGCGTTGATAATGGCCTGACAAGTATTTTCGTCAATTACTGACTAAAAATTCTTTCACCAATACGATAGCGTGTCCAAATCAGGCGTGGAGTTTTTGTCGTTATTTTTTTGAGACACAGCCTTCTGTGATTTTAGACGAGACCCATTAATTCTTCTTTTTAATTTTTTTTGTGATCTATCTGATATCGTTGTTCTAGATGATTATTTATTAATCTATTTATTCGACTGGACCATATTGTTTTTATAGTATAGCCAGTATCAACACAGTAGGTATTCTGCAAAAAAATATAGCGACACGCTTTATATATGATCTCGCTTTATAGTTAACGCACTTAGAATTGAACTATAATCGCATTCTCGTGAAAAATTTGCCTAAATTGAATAGTTCATATCAACAAAACTATTTTTTTTAGAAAAAGACACGGCCGTGGCAAGCGTCTTGTACTCCAGAGACAGCCATCTCACAGAACTGTAGGTTCCGGTCGTAAAGTATAGTTTTATCTATTATCTATTATTATCCACAGCCTATACCAATAACTTATAGACATTAGGGTAATGAGTTAAGACTCCGTCGAGGTTGGCCTGACTGCGAATACCTGCTGTTGTGGTATTAGTGTCGGCAACTCCGATGGCTGTTGCGATATAAATTCCTTCCCGTTCGTTCTGGCAAGGCTGGCATTGGTTAACATATGCTCGCGGCGAATTATATGTCGTTTTTTGTATTATACCCTTAAGTATCAGTCAGAATAATAAGACATCTTATTTAGTCAAATCTGTTTACTTAAGGGTCAATAACGACAACTGTATTCGCACAAAAGGATATATAGTGCTATAAAACTTAGATACATTATGCGTGTTTAAGCCTTTTGAGGCCTTATTAGATATTGACTCAACGTGGGAATAGCATGGCATAGCCTTTGTTAAATCGATATCGGTAGAGTCAGATGTATTTCTAAAATGGTATGCTAAGGTCATTCGTTGATGGTCAACATTAAAGTGGCAGGTATTTATAACATCGCTCGTCGGCTTTAAGGCAGCTTTAATATAAACATAATCGTTGTAGATGCGATGTCCTTCCTGGACAGTCTGCTTGATTCTATTGATGGCATTATTGTGGCTGCGTCCAACAAAAGATACTGCTATTATAAATTATTATTTGTCCTGGTAGACAATCAAGATCTGTATAAAAAAGTAAATATCTAGTTGCCAGGAGAATATCAGGAAAAAATTCTATAAGATACCGCCGATCTGATCAGCGCCTTTTAATTCAACTACCAGTTCCTTTGGCCGTCGATGTGCTCATGCTGAATTTTCATTAAGTTGCATGACATTATGTGATTTGAAGCGGCATTAAAAAAATAGTATCTGTAACGAATTTGTTTTGACCGGAATAGTGCTGATGGGCATCAGACAACAGTGGGGTGCTGAACAATCCAGAAACTAATCTTGTGAACATAGCCTTTTCTACTGTAGTTTTTTATTGTTGTGCAGGAACGATGTACGTTTATAAAAAAAACAAACGCGTTGGCTAAGAAAAAAATATTATTATGGACGATTTTTGCTTGAGTAGAGTGCCGTCTATCAAGTGGCGCTGTCTCAAACTAGTGACCTTTAAAAAAAATTGGCGGGACAACATCAATGTGACTATATACAGCGATGGGTTCGAAAAAAAATAGGTATTCTACAAAAAAATGGCACCAAAGTGTAAATTATAGAACATTGTCGGAATAGTTGTAAATGGTATCATATAGGCAGGAATGCTTTTTTTTGGATTCTGAAAATTAAATATCTGTCTAGACAAACTCCATCAGCGGCTAAATTTTGGACTGTGTTGCTTGCATGGATACCCCATCCTGTTTAAGCCTTGGTAGCCCATTTTTTTATGTTAATTTACGCATATTTGATGCCTTGAAGTTAATGCTTGATTTCGTGCGCTGTGACACTTGTGACATGGTGTCGATCTGTTATATGCTACGCTGGGACTGTATAGATAGACCTTAGTTAAGGCCACAATTGGAAAACAATATAGGCTGGTATTAGGTATGCCGAAACTAATGATACATAATCGAAAACATGATTTTTTTGGTGTTCCTTGTATATGTATAATACAGGAAAGCCCGTACTAAGTTTAGATTGCGCCTATTATTCCTTCTAGCTGCATAGCATTATTTGTTTTTAGGCCAAGAATATCATGAATGTAAATATATTTTTGTGATAAGCGTTCATGCTCAAGTAGTTTAGCTATAATATTACTTCAGACGATGTTTAATTTTGGATATTAGCGTACATGAGATATTGCTATTATTTGGAATATTATCAAGTATATCTCGAAGTAGAGTGTCTTTATAGATAAAATACAATCTAGTAAATATTATTATTATGATATAATTAATATTTTTGAGATAGTTTAAATCAATAATGCAATACTAAATTACAAAATTAAATTATAATAACTGTTTTTTTTAATTTTTTTTTACTATTTTTTTATTACATCAAATCTTTTATTAGATATTATACACTGTAGTCTTAGTAATGAATATTGAATGGTCCACTAAAGTAGAAGCTTTTCATGGCATAACCTGTGATATACTCCAAAATTGGTAATGCACCTGAGGCTGCTGCGCTCTATGGTTTGTATGGGAGCTGCACTTGGTACTGGCACTAGAATAAAGACGGTCTAACTTTTGCCAGGTGGTTATTCTGATGTGCTTCTTGCGTCATCACAGGGGTATCATTTGACCTAGTATAACATTTTTTTTTGATTTGTCCTTATATTATGCATAAGTTATACGCGTTATGTGTCCGCTGTGGTCTTTAACCAGTTTGTTGCAAGGGTATCTCCATAGCCCTGGTTAACTATGAATTGAACGTGGTAGTATTGGATGCGGACAGACAGCAGTTAACCGGGTCTGTCCCCATATCGCATTCTTAGTCAAGTTAATGAACGCCGAACAACGATGTTGTTAAGGAAAGAACATTGCCCCCGTGTTAATTTTTCTTGAAGCAATATCTATAATCTACCGATTTTATATTCGACCTGATGTTGGAGTCTATATTATAAGGACTACTCGTAAGAATATATTCATATTATCCAGCTGAATCATTAATTTTTTTAGTTTAATATTCCAATCAGAACAGCTATATCTCCACCTCTACTATGTGTTGAATTGAGGCGTTGTTGTGTTGCTTTGCTTTGGTTCGCATATTGGTTTGTTTTATGCCGTTAGCGGCAGAACTGGAAATTTATGTTTTTCGGCCGTCCTGATATTATAAGCCCTTAAGGAGCGTTCTCTGATGATGATACAATTTATATCAGGCTACTTGGAGGAACTTTTCCATCATGATATGCGCGAACACAAAATATTTAAGGCCGTCGCCGGAAGAGATACAACAGATATGAAAATGGCGATCGAATCAGAGCATATATTCCATCCTGTGTCTATTTAGCAACTATAGATCAATCTTGGAATTGTTCCGGCTGGAGGGAGGATACGGTTAGCATATTTTTTTTAGCTCGGTTGAGCAAAAGATCCTAACGTACTTGATCTTTCGCTCTTAGTATACCCAGGCATCCGGCTTTGCATTGTCAGTTTTGATGGGAGGCTTATCGAAAATGCTTCTTCCTATTTTTTTAGAGGCAATATTTTTAATATTCCATACATTGAGTTTCCAGTTGGATAAAAAGTATCATGTCTTTATTGTACATCTTTTGCGTGAAAAAAACGATCGTCACAATGTGGAATAGTTTTTTTCGAGAGCCTGTTTTTTTAGACTCCTGCTCCATAAACTATTCGTGGAAATTGTGAAGCATTCCCGAGCACATACTTTATATGAGCTTAGTTTGCTATTTGTGTTGTCAAGTCTTGTATCGGTTTCCTGCATTGTCTACGAATTATATCATAATAGTTTGAGGTCTAACTATTTGGTCGCGGTGGCCATATCCAAGTGCACAAGTTAGATTTTAAGGATCATCGTTTCTACCTAGTAGAGTGGGTCTAATTATTGACCTGCGTGCATTAATCCGTTGTCCGTATGGCCGAGCGTTCTTCATTGCACCGAGTCCATCTATCTATTGAGGATTAATACCTTCGAGCCGTGCCTGGACAACTACCCCAAGCGGACATCTTTTTTAGTAGTGGATTATGAAGCGCTCTGTGTTGAATATCCGAAGTATTTGCTGAATCAGTCTAAAGTCTTGACAATTTGGCGTACGATTGGGGTGCCCAAGGGTATGGCTGTGGTCCATCGTTTGGCTACCAATATATCCTGGACGTTAGTTTCCGAGTTTCGAAAGTAGATACGGTATTCATCTTGGTCAGTTTGAGTTTTTGATCTTTCGACCTATTACATGTTCGAAGCGTTTGGGGGGGCTGTGTCGTAGAGAATGGCTTAACAGTCGAGATTTCGATTCTTCGGGATTATTGTGGAGGGCTACCGTGGGTGGGGGTGACGAGGCTCGATATTGAAAAATAGCCGGGATATGCATCTTGGCCTCTTTGATACTGGTTCCGGATAGGGAAGCCATACCCTGTTATTCACTGCTATTTTTGGTCAACGATAGGCATTTTCAGGATATTTACAGATGACTTATAGACATTCTGCTTGGCTGAGATCAAAGGATTGTCGTCGTGTCTTCACGACAAGCCAATTTTTCACTGAGAATTTATTAGGTGACTGGTTCAATATGTCGTAAATTCCATAGCAAAAAAATATCAATGCCATCTTGGTTCGAGTGATGCAGGCTCCAGCTTTTTTTGTGCGGATCAGCTGAACGCGTAACCACTAGATAAAGGAATATTCTAGTAGTTACGCGTAGGTCATGGACGTTGAGGTCTTTTTCAGATTCGTTGATTGTATCCCGTATATTTTTTTGATTAACCAAATATTTGCTGTTAGTGGTATTTTTTTGAGTCAGTCAACGATATCAGCGAATAGGAAAATCAATGTTGTATCTAATCGATCATGGTCGGGAAGCTATGATTATAACTTTTAATATGTCTCGTGCTAGAGGTTGGTTCTTAACTTATGTTTTCTGATTTTTACGGTACCGTCGAATTTATCTCTACATGGAACTTATGAACATCTTATTTTACTATATCCGTGGTGAGCAAGACAATCTCGACATTCGATTACGGAGCCTGATAAGGGTTGCTATGTCACTACAAAGATCCTGGTGAGTAAGCGGCCATAGTATTGTTGGACACGGCTATCATCTTATTCAATTATCTTAAGTCGATAAAAATAGTCTATTTTAAGATTAATTTTTTAAAATTCAATTACCTTCTTGATTAACTGGCTCAGTTTAATGTATATATAATTTATGTTTATATTATTATAAAATATATAATAATTATTATAATTTTTTTTACATTAAAATATGAAATAAAATTAGGAAATTAAATTATAAATTTTATTTTGCCAAAATGGTACTTTAGTGTACAAGGCATAAACGATCATCTTTAGGTAGCACATTCATTAACAGCGCTATTTTAGCAATCGATTTTTTTATGCCGCAGCGGCTATACGAAAATTTTTTTTTGGAACCGTATAATTTAAATCGAGTGGTAATGGAGTTTTTTGATCTATGGAGCTTTCTAGTTGTTTTACGAGGGTATTGTCATGCATGCATCGGCTTATAGCGAATTAATCAAAATAGCGCGATGAGTATATTTTTTTGTCGCAATCATGGAAGTTCTGAGGAAGGCTTTTATTGGTTAGCATAAGGGTCAAGTACGGTAGTTTAGTGCCGGAGACATCATTAAGGCGGAATCTATTACGTTCTGCCAAACTGGAAGTTTGTGGTGTTATGGTTCAAGGGGGTCTTGTCATGGGATGGGTGTCAGTATGAGCATTCTTTGCAGACCGAGGTGGAGATTTTATTGGGACGCCGTGGAGATTATTATTCGAGATAAAGTCTACGATATCTTGTCCGTAGTGAATCAAGAGTTCCTTGCGTTTTGTTACGTATATCTAAAGTAAGTTATCTTGTAGGCATGGCACAATCCTTTGAGTTATCAATAAAATGGCACTTCGCTTTGAGCATGCTATATGTTTTATAAAATAATCGAACTCATGGTCAGGATCTGCCTAGACAAGTCAACTAACTATTCGAACTTTGGGCATAAGGGGCTATATATTGGTGGGGCTTGCTAGTTTTTGGACATAATGATGATTATTTCATAGACTATTTTTTACCAAATATTTTACAGTTATGACACGTATTATGAGTAGTTCACGAACAAGACGATTATGGTAGCCGGTGCAGCTATATATCCAGAATGTTATGAATACTAAAGATATTTTTTAGGCTAAATATGGGCTTAATGAGTGCCTTCGAATGGGTTTTGTAGTTAGTACAGGGTGTCGATCGTGGTATATCTATACATGTTTCTGTACATATCTAGTTTCGTTTGGAAGTGGATACAGAAGCTAGTATCCAAAAAAAAGCTAACCGGATGGATTTCGAATGTCTGATCTAGGTTTGTTGTAAAAAAATGTCAATTTCTGCAAGCAGTCATTATTTGTGTGATGTGCGTATGGTCTATCAATGGGTCGTAAGGCGGCTTAAGGTATTATTTACGTAGCAATCACAAATTTATGCGGTAAAGCGCCAATGGGGCATAGACGATCGGATGATATAGATCGTCTTAATATGTCGTTTTTTAGTGCTGTAGTTCTAAGGTGTTGGGAACTATCCGCTAGAGTATAATCAAGATGTCGGCTGTGTAGTATGGTTTAAGGCCATTGAATACTCTAATTAAGTGCAGAAAAAGACGCCTAGCGCAGGCACATCTACACCGCAGTTTTTCTCATGTAGTTTTTCAGAATTAGGGTAAGGACGCCTCAGCGAGATCGCCTCAGGCGGTCTGCCTTAAATAATTTTTTTTCAGATATTAAGCTGGCAATTTGTCGTAATAGTGGGTGTCTGGTCTGCCTATACGGCAAGATGAATTTTAACCATCCTAATACATCTCTGACGTTTTAGTATAGGCGATAGCTAAGTGGTTAGATTAAATAAGCATCTTTGCCCACTGCATTAATCATTTATAGAAAGTCACAGGTATAGTCGCCGGTGGCTAAGGCGCCGGGATGTTGATGTATTGGCAGTGGTATATGATGATAAACGTGCAAGTGCGAGTGGAAGGGGAGCTAGAAATAGCGAAATAGAGGCAGGAGTCCTCGCTCACGGCGATGTACAGGTCTTTGCGGGAGCGCATTCAATCGAGTCTATTATAGAATATGGATGAAATCAAGGTGCCGGTAAGCTGCGTTATATTCCGGGTGAACGCGGCGTTAGGAGCGTTGGCTTTGGCTAGATAGCCCTGGAAATCTGGGTCTATAGTGGGTTCAAAGTCCTGAATTAAGATACACTTGTGAGGTGGGGTATGTAGATGGTCATTGTGCGAAACGTTTTTTGACCTCTCAGTCAACAAGATTGTTAACATCTGATCGGGTGCGAGACATACTGGTGGCGAGGACGATGACCAAGGTCTAGCGGTGTTATTTAGGAGTGGTGCCGAACAAGCTATTTCTCTCTAGTGGATGGCTAGGACGCGGTCCAGTATAAGGTTGCCTTGAAACGCTAGGACTCTATTCGCAGCAGTGTACGATGAAGCTATATCCGATAATAGTTTCAGGGAAGCCGAAGTATTTATCGATGTTGTACTCGTCGGTGGCTTTAAGATTATAGCCAAAGAAAGAGAACGGACTTGATGTATATGAGACGATCTTCTTAGTTTGTTATTGACCTGATCCGTTTTTTTCGGATGGCTAGGTTCGGTCTGTGGGTTTTGCTTGTAGATTTTGTTCTTTAGGAACTATCTGTGGCGTTTCACTTTCCATGATTTCCGCAGCGATCTTTTTTTATGCCTGTTATGATTTTGTCGAGCTATTTTGATGTCACCATTTGGGTTCTCGTTGGCGGAGACGGCGGGTTAAAGTGATAACTTCCTTGTAGGTATTTTATAAATTAACATACACATATCGGGAAAGCTAGTGATAGGCTCATTTTTATCAGGAGTTTGGTTAGATTCTGAGCTTGTCCCCTCTCAACTATAGTGACAATCGTTTTTTTATAGTTGGCGATATCGTGGAAGATCCTGTCCATATGCTACATACGGATTTATTAATGTGACACACGGCATTTTGATTGACATATGGTGGATCTGACAGTTTTCAGTAATTTTAGAATTTTTTGGATTCATCAGGCGTTCCTCGTAAAAGATAAACCAGACTCCTTAATCGTATTTTTTAAACTTTATGAATTCTAGCGATTGTATCGGTGCAGCTGCGGTTTTCTTGTACGGATTACTCGTTCTCTGCATCTATTCGGTGTGGTTGTATTTTGGCTAATTTGATGCGCATCTGGTTGAGGATAAGAACGACTTTCAGGCGTCGTTATCGGAGCCGTTAATATCAACAATATGAATGACTAGGGGGTAATCAGTCTGGAGCTATACTTTTATCTGGATGCTGATGCTGTTCGAGTTTGTTGTCCTTGGTTTGGTGAAAACACAGGACGGATTCGGACAGTTTCAGAGCTACAGTTAAGCGTAGGACCGAATTATTTATAAATTTGGGTATGTTCGATGTAGCTGGCGGATTTTTAGTGGATACCAACTTACGGATTCAGCCCGGGATATTTTTGTCATTACTCATGAGTAGGTTTTTTTGTAATTTGGTTGTGGATTAGAATGGTTTTGATAGAGCTGGGTTACAGTTCTAACTCTATCTGCATGGCCCGGACCGGGCAAATGCGTGTACACAGGCCACAGGCGGTGCAGCGGTCCTTATCAAAGAGCACTTTTCTGGTTAACCAGTCTATAGTCAGGGTATCTGATGGGCAGATGGCTGTGCACATGCCGCATTGCATACAAGACTCATCGTTGCGCGAGATATTCTGCGCAGCCGAGGAAATACCTATGCCATGCTCCTTCAGATAATTAATACCATTGTTATAATTCTCTGTAATACCTGAAAGTTCGATAGTCATATAGCCTTCTTTGCGTGGAGTGATCTGGGCTTTTAAGATGTTGAAGGTTAAGTCAAAAAGCCGTATCAGGTTGCAGACTATGGGCTTAGAGGAGATTTTCGGTGGGAAGGTAAGGATTATAATTTTGCGTTGAACATCAATTAGTTCGGTCATACACGTCTCTTATAATGGCAGGTGGCTGGAAAAATAGTTAGCCGGTGGGTTGTCTGGATAAGTACGCTAGGTCTAAATATCTGCTAAAGATGTGGATTTTTTAGAAAGTCTTGTGCTCGTTTGGCCTCAGGGGTGTTGGGGTACTTTTTGATGACTTCCTGGAGCACCAGGGTACCGGCTTGCTTCTTACCGATGACCGCGAAGCTCATACCTTGTTTGAGTAGCGCGGCTGGATACTTTGAGCTCTTGGGATATTTACCAATAACTTCCTGGTAGGCTAAAATAGCTCGATTGTAGTCCGTTGTCTGGTAGTAACACTCGCCCTGCCAGAATAGCGCCGTGGGTAGTAAAGGGTGTTTTTTGTAATTCTGGGCAAACTGGCTCCACAAGGCTTGGGCAGTCTCATAGTTGCGCAACTTGAACTGGACGTGGGCTTCGTTGTACAGTGTCATGGCTGGATCTCTGTCGATGTCTGGAGATTGCTCCTTGATTTGTTTTTCGCTGTAAGCCGGATGTCTAAGGTCCAGGATTGGTGTATCGGGTTGGCCGTAAACTGGGTTTGGTGTTTTAGTTTGGTCGTGGGCCGGCGTGGGTGTAGCACCGGTGGCAGAGTAATCGCCGGAACTATTAAGTTGCGGATAGTTATCCGGGCCGGTGGCTAAGGCAGTCGAGGGAGTATAATTTAGGGTGGCTGTAGATGGGTGCGTGTAATCGTGAGCGTTGCGTGGAGGAGGCCCATAGCTGGCTTGGTCTGGGGACACTGTCGGCTGGCGTTGGAACTCGTCCAGCCGGTTTTCTAAGGTAGCCAGACGCGAGTTTATGGATTCCAAGTCTGCGCCCAAGTTGGCCTGCTGGATGCGTACTTCCTCTAGGCGATTAAGGCGATCTTCTAGGTTGATCATATGTTGCCGGATTGAGGACATATCTTTATCTGTGGTGCAGGCTGCCGCTAAGAACAGGACGGTGGGCAGCGTCAAGGTGACTAAATAAGGTAGGTATCGTTTCATGTGAATAACCATTTTTTTGCATGGTATATGATGCTTGTGAGTGGTGGTGGTTTATACTTTAGGTTCATAAGGTGGTATGGCCATCTTGTGGCCATGCTTGCAGCCTAAGGTCAGATAAACTAATTTACTTTTGGGACCAACAAAAAAATAATTCTTGTTTCTTTAAAGTGAATAATTTCTGGAAACAAAGCGTGTCAGATGGTTTAGAAGTTTAGGAGTAGCAGATAAAAAAAAGACCTATCATATATCGGTTGGGAAAATTCATGGGTTATATGGCATTCCCTTTGGGTTTGGTACGCATGATGGACCATAGCAGCATCCCTACACCTACGGTGATGGCGCTGTCTGCCACGTTGAAGGCCGGCCAATGGTATGACCTTATATATAAATCTAAAAAGTCAATAACCTGTCCCATGCGGACGCGGTCCGTCAGGTTGCCGACGGTTCCGCCCAGTATGAGGCCCAGTCCGGTTATTAGTAGCCATTTGGGTTCGTTTAGGTTTCGTACAATCCATAAGATGATAGCTATAGCCACCAGCGAGGTGCCAATCAATAGGAATCGTTGCCAGACTATATCTTCTCGGTTCATGAAGCTGAAGGCCGCCCCGCGATTGAGTACATGTACTAGATCGAAGAAATCAGGAATGACCACAATAGCGTTATTTAAGGGCAAGACAGTAGCTATATAGGCCTTTGTGGTCTGGTCTAAGGCTACTATGGCCAAGGCCACAACGAATATATAAGAATAGCAGTGAGACATTAATTCGAATTTGTTCCTTACATCCTTAGTCTAAATTTTGCGGGCCTAAGTCGCGTTGAGCACCGTGGCGCAGCGACCGCAAATTTTGCCTTGCTTATCTAGCTCTGGACCAGTGAAGTTGGTTATATCTTGGGCAACAACCCAACAGCGTTCACATTTTTTTCCGGGACAGAGAGCCACAACAATCTTGAGCCCAGGCAGTTCGCTGGCCGTTGTGTCAACCGGAGCTTCGTCCAGGTTGGCCGTTCTCAACTGCGAAACTATGCACAGCTCACGTAGGTCCGCGCCTGTGTCCTCTAGGGCCTGTTTGAAATCTTTATCTAGGTAGAGCGTCACTTGAGCGTCTAGAGAGTGGCCAATCTTACCAGATTTGCGTTGAGGCTCTATGGCCTTGGTCACTTCGGCTCGGATTTTGAGTATCAGCTCCCAGGCTTGTCGGTCCTTATTGGTCAATCCGGAGTCATCTTGAGTTGCTGCGAAACTTGGCGTTATGGCAAAGACTGTGGGACTGACGGGCCTGAGGCCATCGGGCAGGTAGCTGTATACTTCTTCGGCAGTGAAGGATAGAATTGGAGCCATATTTTTCACTAGAAGCATCAGGGTTTTCCAGAGCAAGGTTTGGGCTGAGCGTCGTTCTCGGCTATTTCGGCCTGAAATGTAGAGCCGGTCTTTGAGGATATCTAAGGCAAAAGCTGAAAGGTTAGTGACACAATAGGTGTGGATGATATTAAAAACTCTGTGAAACTCAAATTTTTTGTAGGCTTGCTGTATGTGGCTGTGGGTGGCCAGAGCTACGTCTAAGGCATAACGATCCAGAGGCATGAGTTCTGTCGATGCTAGGGCGTCTGTGGCGGAGAAATCGTTCAGGTTACCGAGCAAAAAGCGACAGGTGTTGCGGATACGTCGGTAAGCGTCTACTAGGCGGTCGAGGATCTCGCCAGAGATACGTATGTCTTCTGTATAATCTACTGAAGCTACCCAGATGCGCAGAATTTCAGCTCCGTATTTATCAATTATTTCTTGCGGAGCGATGACGTTGCCCATGCTCTTGGACATTTTTTTGCCCTCTCCGTCTACAACATAACCGTGGGTTAGGACGGTACGGTATGGGGGGGTACCGCGGGTACCTAGGGCGGCCAGCAGTGAGCTATGGAACCAGCCGCGGTGTTGGTCCGAGCCCTCTAGATATAGATCGGCCGGGAAGACACACTCCGGTCGTTGCTCCAACACTGCGGCGAAGCTAGTGCCCGAGTCTAGCCATACGTCCAGTGTATCTGTTTCCTTACGGAAGCGTGAGGCGCCACAGTTCGGGCATGTGAGGCCAGTCGGGATGAGTTGTTCTACCGGAGTATCGAACCAATAGTCGCAGCCCGTGGGGTAAGCGGCGAAGCATTCCACTATTCTAGCTACCCAGTCGGCGTCGAACCAGGCCGTATTACAGGCCTCGCAATGCAAGGCCACGATGGGTACGCCCCATATTCGCTGACGCGAAATGCACCAGTCTGGACGGCTAGCGATCATATTTAAGATACGTTCTTTGCCCCAGGCCGGCAACCAGCGTACCTGGCCTTCAATGGCTGCTATGGCTTTCATGCGCAGGTTGTTGGCTGCCATGGAGATGAACCATTGGGTGGTGGCCCGGACGATGACCGGCTTCTTGCAACGCCAACAATGTGGATACGAGTGGCTGATATAGTCTTTGGCCAATAGGTGGCCGTGGGCTTTTATAGTTTCGATTACTTTAGGATTAGCATCGAAGACCGTGAGTCCGGCGAAGAGTGGGACGTTCTCTATGAAGCGCCCGGCATTATCTAATGGAGATAGGATATTAAGGCCGTATTTGAGACCGGTCTCGTAGTCCTCGCGGCCGTGGCCTGGGGCAGTGTGCACGCAGCCGGTGCCTGTGTACAATACCACGTAGTCGGACAGCACTATGGGCGAGATCCGGTCATAAAAGGGATGACTGGCGACAAGGCCTTCTAGGGCGGCACCTTTTGCTGTGGCCAATGCTATACCTTCGGCCAGGTCCCATTTAAAGATTCTAGCGCAGGTTTCAACTAGGTCCTTAGCCAGGATGTAGCAGTCCTCCCCTTGTTTCCAGAGCACGTAGTCATACTCGGGATGTACGGCCACGGCCATGTTATCCGGTATGGTCCATGGAGTGGTGGTCCAGATGACCACGTAAGCGTGAGTCGAGTCGACCTGGGGAAAAGCCCTGGCCAAGTCCGGGTCGTCTATAAGGAAGCGGACGTAGATAGAGGGCGAGTGATGGTTGGCGTACTCTACCTCGGCCTCGGCTAGGGCAGTTTGGCAGGAAAGACACCAATATATAGGTTTTTTAGCTCGATATACTGATCCGGCAGCCATGAAGCGGCTGAGCTCACGGGCCGTGGCTGCCTCGTAGGATGGATGCATTGTCAGGTATGGAGTGTCCCAGGTACCGAATACACCCAGGCGTTTAAATTCTTTGCGCTGGATGTCCAGAAATCTATTGGCGTACTTGCGACATCGTTTGCGGATGATGGATGGCGATAGGTCTTTCTTGTTTTTTTCTTTGAGTTCCTGTTCCACTTTATGTTCGATAGGTAGGCCATGGCAGTCCCAGCCAGGAACGTATTCAGCACGGAATCCGGCCATATTGCGTGATTTGATGATAATATCTTTGAGCACTTTGTTTAAGGCCGTGCCTAGGTGGATATGTCCATTGGCGTAGGGCGGGCCATCGTGGAGCACGTAGAGACCGCAAGGTGAATCGGCCGCGACCATGCGGCCGTAGGCATCTATTGATTCCCAGTATTCAAGCAGTTTGGGCTCATTTTGGGACAGGTTAGCCTTCATAGGGAAGTCTGTCCTGGGCAACATTAAGGTTTTCTTGAAGTCGTTTTTTTTTATATCATTTTTCGTAAAAGCGTTCATGGCCGCAGGATCCTTTTGGCAACGACGGATAAGACATATTGTACTATATATAAAATACCCTGCTGAGTAAGTCAAGTCGTGATCAATACAGGAGAATAGTTTAGGGAGGAAGACTGGAAAAGGAGGACCGTGGGTGATTTTTTGCCTCTCAAAGAAGGTTTGTGGTTGGGCTTCGTCTTATTTAGTTTTTGAACTAGCTGGATCATGCCTTGGAGCTCTTCGGCCAACTTGATGGGCTAACTACTTCACTGTTCGCCATGGTGATTGAGTGGATTCGGCCTGAAATATACGCGGTTGAGTAGATGATTTTTATCCGAGTTCCGGCTGGTCTGCTAGACCAGGCCGGTATACTGTGGGCTGTGTTTGGTTGTATGGTAGGTGCCTGTACATTGTTGCAAGTGGCCACTATTTTTTGGATGGTCTCTATTACCTCACAGCGCGGTCACGTTTTTCGGCTAGTTTATATATTTTATTGGCTACCACGGAGAAGCCAAGGCCTTGCCGGATCACGCCAGCATCAATGATTGTGTTGACTGCCAGGAGGAGATCTGGTCGGCAAAGCCGGTGACGATATTGATGATTTTATTGATATTTTCGACCTATTTGCTCAGTTATATTATGTTAGATTTGAATATTTTAGGCACAGCCGGGACACTATTGATGGTCTAGAGTAAGTTTTGATATATTTTTTCTAGTCTTGGTGTATGTTTTTTAGTTTTATTGGCGTTGTTAACGACGTTGAGTATAACCTCATTTAACGTGATAGTATAGACGATTAAATTTTAAAAAATTATTTGCCCTATGTCATTTTTTTTTGGAATGGACTATGGCCTAGTAATCACAAGTTGCCGCTTAAGAGTATTGTTTCTTCTTGTGATATTGGCAAGGATTTTGTTTTTTTTACTTGATTTGCCCCAGCATTGGCTCAAACTAAATATTAAAAAAACATTTTTTGGACATATCATTTAAATTTCGCGAAGTTAAGTTTAACTTAGTACAAGATCAGAAGGCCTAAAGGACTTGCTACAGTTTGTAAAATCACAGAACAGTCCTACTACCGTTGATGCAACAAGTATGGCGAACTCAAAAAAATAATTAAATCAGGCGGTAAAAAATGGAGTGGGAGAACAGCCGAATAAGATAATCCGTAAGGAGGTGCTCAGAGAAAACTTTTGAGTTTGACATATTGCCGTAAGTACATGGAGTATATAAAAAAAGTTTTCTAAGTTTTTTGAAATATGAATCTGCTGTATAGTCGACCAGTTTTGCTCCATTCAAAAAAATACCAGATGTAGGCGAATGTCGTAAACTGTGTATTAATTCGGTCGCTCATAGAGTATACCTGAGAAGTATGGCTAAGGATATCTTAAGGACAGTCTTTCTTCAGATCGAAGTCTGGTTACCTTTGGTTTAGTTATGGGTTATGCATCTAGCCAAGGCCTTACTAGTGTAACTATATATGGTTATATAATTTTATTGATGTTAGGATTTATGATAGCAAAATATAAAAATACCGATAATTATTTGTAGTTTTATGCGTAAGTACTTGGCTCTTATGGTGGCCAGGACTATTCAATCAGGAAGGATGTTATAAAACATTTGGCGGAGTTGTTCATTAACCGATTGTCCCTGAATTATATACGTTCCGACAATAACCAAAACTTTACGATCAATTCCGTTTAGACGTGATTTTAATAGACTTAAAGTAAGATACTATTTTTTTTTGTTTCTGAAAGCCCCTGGAAAATGGCTATAATAAGAGCTTTAATAGACAAGCTTTGCAAAACTACGTATAGCTCTTACCAAATATCGCTCGCCTATGACCGGAAGTTGCCCTTGCCCAAATAGATAGAGACGAACTTGGTATTCAGCTTTATATATTATTGAGTAAACGCTGGTGGGGCAGGCTATTTTGGCATCGTCTGGTCGTTTACGGTGGTAGTTCGGAGAGAAAACTACAGATTTGTATAATGAGATCAATGGCGCGTGGATCGTGGTATGGAGCGAATATGTATTTATATATTAAGGTCAGATTTGATTAAGATCATTTTTTAATAATGCGACGCAATTTTGTTTAAGGTGTTAATATTACGGCCTTTTGATATGAAGTTTGTGCTGTTGAATTCGAGAAGTTTGGCTATAGTGTATCGGTATTGGTGATCTTACAGTAGGCCATGATATTGCCGGCCAGAAAGAGGCGCGCTAGGTATATGATGAAGTTGGTACCCCATTGACATCGACGACTAGTAAACTGTGAGTTAGCCATTCATTGTATTTAGGTTTGATCGTGGGTTGAGATCGTGTTCTGTTCGAATTCTAGATCGGACCAGATTTCCATGAAGTCGCCTAGAATGTCCGTGGAGATCAAGTAGATGAGCTTAGATTAAGACTTTAGTAGCCCGCATTTTCAGAAAACCTATGGCTATGACGCGTACGGCTATGGAACTAAAGAGCGCAAATACATAGAGGCTGGCATTGACCAAGAGTGGGTAAGTTTCGATGTGCCATATCATGAGAAGTATATTGCGGGCCATATAGAGCAGTAGGATATGTACCAGAAAGATGGTATAGCTTGCCGTGCTTAAAAAGCGCACCCAGCGACCGATCTGACCATGACCGTCTACATTCAAAGACAGAAAAAAAAATAATATAGCGAAGTAGAATAGCGGTTCGTAAGGTGTAATGCCCATCTTATCGGGAAGTAACAGGCGCAGAAGAATATAAAGGATAGAGCAAGACAGCACCGTGCGGCGCTGTCTTGTGATTATACCCATACCTCTGTGGAGCTTGAAAGCCATACCTGAGATGAAGTATAAACTGTATACCAGCGGCGTACGGTAGCGATAGAAAAAGAACCAGTCTGTTAGGTTAAGGTGCTCTAACATAGTCTTGGACCACTGTTGGTCTAAAATATTGGTCGCGTATAACAGTGGTAGTAGCCAGAGGAGCAGCCGGGCGGAGCCGCCGTAGCGGTGGAAGATATAGGCTAATAAGTACAGATATAGCACAATAAATACAAAGTAATAGATACCCACTACGTTACAGAGGAGTAGGTCACGCAGCACGCAGCCCCAACTTATGAACAGAGATGGGTAGGTGTATTTGTTCCACTGGAAAGGGATGACTGCCAGGGACACATAGAGATATGGTAGGGCAACACGCAGGAAACGATGGGCCAGATAGTTTAAAGTCAAGTTGTGTCTTCGGAAGAGATAACCGGCCAGAAAGAGGAAGGTTGGCACACTGAAGCGGCTGGAGTCCATCAGGAAGATCACCAGCCGCTCGGACAAGGCCGTAGATACTATATGGTTCTCCGCGGCGTGGATGGCGACTACACTTAAGATTGCCGCGGCGCGTGCTAGATCTAGTCGTAGGTCGCGGCTTGGAGTAGTGCCAGTAGGGATATGTTTTGGCGTAGAAGGATTCATAAAGGATTTATAGCAGTTTGGGAGAGAGGTTATAGTACCGGCATACAGTGATGATTTTTGATCGAGGTAAGCACCTGTAGTAATGGCTGAGATGAGTTATCGTTTATACTCCTTAGGCCGTTCCGGTTACGAAAATGTCAAAAAATAGCTGCCTTTAAGCAGTTATTCTTCTCCTAAGGATGAAGAGCTTGGTTTCCGTGTGCAGAACGGAGTTTTTCATTAGCAATGTATGGGACGGATGTTAGATTTAGATTCTCCAGATTTTCAATGAGGTTGGAGATGGTGCAGTTGGCCATGGCGATGTCGCTGTGATAAATCTAGTTTTTATCTAGTTTCTAGTATTATATTAGCTTATTTTAGAGCCTCGAAGCGTCTTAGGATGAGCCAGTCGTCACCGATAAAAAAATGGTTAGGCGGCCAATGATTTCACTATCAATCTAGTTGTCTGAAACCGGTTCAGCGAGCACCGCATTGGAGTGTAAGGTAAAATTGTTGTTCTTAGACTTGTGTTTGGTGCAGGTGTGACCATTTATGCATATTAAGTTTTGGTAGTTTTCCAGGGAGGGAGGGAGATTTAGCCTTTCATGTTTGGTGCATATAGTGTGGGAAGATCTGATTATTATACTTTTCTGACTTGAATGAAGAAATTGGGGTCGTAGTTGATATCTATAGGATTTTTGAGTATATTTATGTGTATTTTCTGCGTAACGCTGATTTAGATGCTAAGTTGGCCTGACGATTAGGCCTGTGGGCCTGTAAAAGATTTCCCAGATTTTATTGCATGTCTATCCGGAGGGTCTAGATGGCGCAAGTCAGTGATATTTTATCTTTGTCTATGAGGATGACAACCACCAGGACTTTGATCCATTATGAGTTTGTGGGACTCGGTGGGTGTTGAGTGTAATTTGCGTTTTCTGGAGTGCATCAGCCATGATGTGCTGGAGTAAGTTGTCATTGCCCAGCGTTTTATGCTTTATGAATAGTAAGTCGATATTGTGACTATAGGTTTGCTTTTGGGCTACAGTTTTGATTATATTATAGAAAAGACCAGTTTGTCTATGGCAAAGTGGTTAAACGCAGCCTTGTTTTTTGTTGACAAGTTTTAGGCCTTATTCCAGAATAAGCATTGAATTATGTCGGTTTTATTCAATCCATGTATGAATTTGAGTTCGTCGTATAAAAAAGAGCCTGGCTTATTGAAGTCCGAAATGATGTTGCAGAGCTTATATTTGAGGCACTGGCTGACCATGAGGCCAGATCACCGTCAGGTTTTTTTGACCTCGATGTTGGCTGGCTTTGCGTTTGGAGAGAGGACTGTCTTTGGAGACATCTAGGTCTTTGTTTAGGACGCAGACAGGGGGGGGTAACAGTACACTCGGCTAACTAGATATGCTTTGAAGAACCAAGGTGGTCCGGTGTCCAATATATCTACGTTGCAGCGGTTATCCATATTTTTGTTCTATCGCCCGGTTTGTGTATTGTTAGTTTAGGGCAGAAATAACTATATTATTTAGCATGTTTTGTAGTTGGTTTCAAGGGAGATATTGGCGATGGTGTTCAGGCTGTCCTCGAGGCAATTTCTTGGAGTGTATGTCTGGTTTCATTTTTTTGCTGTGATGTGAAAAATTCTTGACAGGGATGGGGGGCAATGCGTAAATCATAAGATTTGCCTTGCTCCGTTTGATTTATTGTCTACGGGGCCATAATGACCATAAGGAGACGATATGCGGAAATATGAAACCCTCATACTGCTTTCCCCTGACCTTGCCGTGGAGGAGCGTAGGGCAATTTTAGACAATCTTACCGGAGTTATTGAGCGCGAACAGGGCTTACTGCTTGTACTGGATGATTGGGGCATGCGTGATTTAGCTTACCCTGTATATAAAATAGTACGCGGTAATTATGTGCGTCTCGAATATGCTGCTGGCTCCACTTTGATAGCTGAACTTGAGCGTATTATTCGCATTACTGATGGCATCTTTAAATTTATCACCGTTAAGCTCGCGGACAAGTTTGTGCCGCAGCCCCAGGAGGAGGCAGTTTAATGGCCTTCAAGAAAAAATTTGCTCCTAAGCGCAAATTCTGTCGTTTTTGTGCCAATAATGATTTGCCTCTGGACTACAAGCGACCAGATATTCTTGTTGAGTTTATTACCGAACGCGGTAAGCTTATTGCTCGCCGCATTACTGGTACCTGCGCTAAGCATCAGAGGCGTTTGACTACGGAGATAAAGCGTGCTCGTCAGATGGCGCTCATGTTCTATACTACTGTCCATTCATCGGCCGTGAAGAAGAAGAGCGTGCTCTAGGAGGGCTCCAATTATGCCGATGCGAATTATTCTTCGTGCCGATGTAGACAATTTGGGCCATTTGGGTGAGATTGTCTCAGTCAAACCAGGTTATGGTCGTAATTATTTAATCCCTAAAGGTTTGGCCATGCTCGCTACGCCGACTAATCGGCGTGTCTTCGAATTAGAGCGTAAGAAACTGCAGGACAAAATGGACGCTGCTCGTTCCAAGGCGCAAAATTTGGTTAATAAGATCACTTCCGTCGAGATTATTATTCCAATGCGCGTAGGCGAGAGTGATAAGCTTTATGGCTCGGTTACCCGCAGTAGTATTGCCGATGCTCTGGTCAAATTGATGCCAGATGAGGCTGCCAATTTCGATCGCCGTAAGATCCAGCTCGAAGCTCCTATTCGTGCCTTGGGTTTTTATGAAGTGGTCTTCAAACTTTACGCTGACGTGCATGCGCTCTTGCATGTGCGTGTAGTGCGCCATAACGTACACCATATCATACCCACTGAAGTCGCTCTGGCTGCCGAGGTTGGCACTTAGGCTGTTCTGGACGTAGGTCATGTCAGCATACGCTACTAACCTACCAGCTAAAGCTAAGCGCCGTATCGCCGAGGCTGATCCTTATGTTTCCTTGGAATGCGCTTCCAGTAACATCATCCGTAAAGTCCCCCCCCAGAATCTTGAAGCTGAACAGGCAGTTTTGGGGGGTATTTTTTTAAAGAATAACATTTTACATACCGTAATTGACCAGATTTCGGCTGATGATTTTTATTTTCCTGTCCACCGTATTATTTTTGCCGTCTTTCTCGACCTATACGCTAAAAATATCCCCATAGATCTGGTCACCGTGGCTGAGCACCTTAAGCAGCAAGGACGGCTGGAAGAGGTGGGTGGTGCTATCTATCTGGCTGAACTGGCCCAGGGCGTCATTGCCGCTGCCAACGCTCCTTACCACGCCCGTATTGTGCGCGATAAGGCTGTCCAGCGCGAACTCATTGGCGTTTCCACCGAGATCATTTCCAGCGCTTTTGATAACTCCGTGCCTGTGGAGCAGCTCATAGACGATGCTGAGCAGGCTGTTTTTGCTGTAGCACAGCGTACCAGTGGCGCTACTTTTCTCTCTAGCGATGAGCTGGTCAAGAAGGTTTTCGCTGATTTGGAAAAACGTGCCGGGCGCAGTGAGCTTGTTACCGGTGTACCCACAGGCTACCATAGGCTCAACGAGATTACCGCTGGGTTTCAGCCCTCGGATCTTATCATTGTGGCCGGTCGACCTTCTATGGGAAAAACTGCTTTCGCCCTCAATATAGCTATGCGCGCCGCAGTTATGGACCATGTGCCTGTTATTATCTACTCACTGGAGATGAGCCAGGATCAGCTCATGCAACGCATGCTTTGTGCATGGGGCAAGGTTGACCTCAGTCGTCTGCGTCGTGGCTTTCTGGACGATGAGGACTGGACTCGTCTCTACGCCGCCGCTAATGCTCTTTCTCCGGCACCTATATATATCGATGACACCCCTGTCCTCGGCTCCCTAGAACTGCGTGCCCGTAGCCGCCGACTTAAGATGGAAAAGAATATCAGCCTTGTAGTCGTAGATTACCTTCAACTCATGCGTGTCAGCCGCCGTTTCGACTCCCGCGAGCAGGAAATCTCTGAAATTTCTCGCAATCTTAAAGCCCTGGCTAAGGAGATTTGCGTCCCGGTTATTGCTCTCTCTCAGCTTAACCGTAAGCTCGAGGAACGTAGTGATAAACGACCTATGCTCTCCGACTTACGCGAATCTGGTGCCATTGAGCAGGATGCCGACCTCATCATGTTCGTCTACCGCGATGAGGTCTACAATAAGCGTGAAGATAACCCCAAACGAGGTATTGCTGAGATTATTATTGGTAAACAACGCAACGGTCCTACTGGCATTGTCGAACTTAGTTATCTTAATCGATATACTGCCTTCGAAGAGCTCGAAACTCAGCCACCATCAGAATATTTGCCACGATTCATGGGTATTGAGCAGAGTAATAGTACCTAATTACGATTTCGTAAATTATTACAGTGTGCTTTGTCACAGGCTTACCACCGACTGCAGGAATCAATTTAAACTACAGATAAACGCGTTATATAGGTTTATGGCCTTGTTGTAATATCGAACTATTAGAGAATTGATCTGAGGCCTGAGTTACTATCGATGCTGCCATCAGCCCAATTAATCTTGGTCGCATCCTAATATCCAGGAGATCGGGCTATTGGATCTCTCTTAAGGCGCATAATATTTGGGCTACATTATTATTTTTTTGTCGGTATTGATAACTTCATCCGTCAGGTCAACATTGACCTTAAGTTTTTGGCGTTATCGTCTTGCATGTTAACGTACCATTTTTAACAGCACCAAGACGCATGTTGAAAAAGTCTACAAATGTCTTTAATAATTTTTTTCTTTCGGACTTGAAATCTATAACACCCAAGATTTTTCAAAAATTTATAGTTCTAGTGCTGCTTTCCAATACGCTCAAAAAAAAGATAGGCGCAATGCATGGGAAGGTGTCTTCTCCATTAAAAAACTTCGAACCTGCATATTTTAGATAGCTATTTTTTTCTGGAGTCTGCCACCATCGCATTGATTGCACTAAGGACTATATATAGATTATAATTAAAGGCGTTAATATCGACCATGTGTGTATTTCTGATAGGTGAGTTAGAACTAATTGCATCATATTCACTTTGAAAAATGCTGTTAATCAGACTGTTGTCTAGAGCAAAATTTGTGTGCAAACCTTCGTCATAGATATGAATGTCCTGGATGCTACCTAGAGAATTATTGCTTGTCGTCTATATTATAAGATACTCGCTACCATAAAATTAAACTCGTCCAATGCGTTTTTTTTAAAAATTGGAAGCGAGAGGCTTAAGTGCGCTGTAGATTTTCAGAGATCGCGAGTATAGAATAACGGCAATGGCATGTGAGGATGAAAGGCTTTGTTGTTCTAACTCCTATAGATATAATTAAAATTTTAGAAAGGATGGAGGCGAGGAAGACTTTGAATAGGCCAGGCCTCCCCGTCAAAAAAATCGTGGGCTGTTTACGTCAGCGGATGTACCCTGTCCCGGGCCCAATAGATGAGTTTATATTTATTTTTGATTTCTTCGACGATCTTGTTTTCCAAGGAGCGTTCCATTTTCATGATGCGGATGTAGGCTTGTCTGGTTTCCGCACCAAGAGTTTCGATATTGGTTAGGATACTCATAATACGCGCGTCGGCGTTGGTCAGGTCCTCGATGACTTGTTTGAGGGCGTCGGTCTGGTTGGGTAATTCCAGGCCCAATTGAACACCACCATGTTTTACGCCAGTAATATCGATAAGCACTTTGAACACGTCCGAGTCAGTAATGATGCCGATAACTTTATTGTGTTCGTCTATCACAGGCAGGCTACCTAGGCGTTTATTAGTCATGATCAGAGCCGCGGTCTCCACTGTATCCGTAGCGTTTACGGCAATGGGATCCTTTGTCATGATGTCCTTCACCTTAATTTCGGAGAGCAGGTAATATAGTTCATGTACATCCAAAGTGGTGGCCTTGGAGGGGGAAGCCTCCTTGATATCTCTGTCTGTTATGATGCCCACCAGCCGACCTGTCTGGTCCACTACGGGTAGGCGTCGGATGTTTTTTTCCTTCATGATTTTAGCGACCTTCATCATAGAGACATCTGGTAGGGTTATGATCGGGCCACGGGTCATCCAGTCGTGAATGAGCATAAAATCCTCCTGCCTGCTAGGGCAGGCATTGTTTAAAAAAATAAGTCGCTCTGTAGTATGCTCGGTTGTTTTTTTGTCTTACTACCTGAAAGCGGTGTGGTTTGCCAAGGGATCAGGCTATTATTCGTTTCCAACTGTGGTGAGTATTTTGACTTTGTTCGAGAAATATCTCAATATTAGCACCCTAAATAGAAGATGTCACATGAGGAAAACATGGTCGAGCTTTTTTTGGATTGCGCCTATGGCCTAGGTGGGGATATGTTTCTGGCCTTGTTGGCCGATTTAGGCTTAGACTTGGCGCCGCTGGCTGTAGTATTCGGCGTCGGTCGGTTAGATGGGTTAGTGCGAATCCTGGCGGCTGAGCCACTGTCTCGTGACGGTCTGGCCGGCCGTCGATTATTAGTTGAGCCCGTAGCTAAACAACCTTTATACTGTCTTTCTCAAATTGAGGCGATGGTCGCTACGTTAGACATAAGCGAGTTGACCAAGGCCCGTAGCTTTGCTGTCTTTCATCGTTTAGCCGAAGCTGAGGCGCATGCCCATGGTATTATTAAAGATCACGTGCACTTTCATGATATCGGGGTCGTAGATACGGTGGTGGATATAGTGGGAGCATTTTGGGGTCTAGAGCAGCTTGGGGTTGCTCGGGTTACGGCAAGCGTTCTGCCCTGGTTCCGTGGTGAGACCATAGGTATTCATGGCCGGTTGCCTTTGCCTGCACCAGCCACGACCTTCCTGCTTCAAGGAAAACCCGTACAACCCACAAATTTTACTCATGAGGCTATTACCCCCACTGGTGCGTTGCTTCTCGACGCTATTGTGGCAGCTTGGGTTCCTGGTCCGACCGGCACGGTGTTGGCGGCGGGCTTGGCCTATGGTAGTTTAGATACCGGCGGCGGCCTGCGCGGTTTTCTTTATGAGCCGCTGGCGGCAAAGACTGAGGCGGCCGATGATGCTGACGGATCGGTTTCGGGCCGTCGGCTGGAGGATGTAGTAGTGCTGGAGAGCAATATTGACCATTTGACCGGGGAGGAGCTGGGGCATTGTTACAGTGCGCTTCTAGCAGCCGGGGCGCTGGATGTTCTCTACATCCCTGGGATGATGAAGAAGAATCGGCCTGCTGGTACCTTTCAGGTTATCTGTCGGCCTGAAGATCTGCCCGTGGTGGAGTCAGCTTTTTTCGCGAACACTCTCACTTTGGGCATCCGTCGCCAGCGAGTTGAACGGGTAGTGCTGGAACGACAGCCTGCGAGGTTAACTACACCTTTTGGGGAGGTAGCGGTCAAAGTAGCAGTTCTGGACGGAAAGGCTTATCCGACTCCGGAGTACGAGGCCTTAGTTCAATTAGCCGAATCCACGAGTCGTAGTGTGGCCCAGTTACGTCGTATGCTCGGGCTGGCGGATGTCCCACCGGTCTGATGGTCTGGCCATATTTGTTGCTGGCTGTAAGGAACTCTCTATGCGTTTTACCATCTGCTCACTTTTTCCAAATTTTTTTGATTCCCCATTGACATGCGGTCTCATGGCTCGGGCGCGTAAGTCTGGCCTGCTCAAAGTGGAACTGGTCAACCCAAGGGATTTTACTGCGGGACGGCACCATAGAGTGGACGATCGACCTTACGGCGGCGGCCCAGGAATGGTTATGCTTCTGGATCCGCTAGTACGGGCACTTGAATCGCTGTCTGAGCCAGGCCATATCTTAACGCTTACGCCTCGCGGTCGACCATTCATTCAGGCTGATGCCGTTCGTCTGGTCCATAGTTCGGCCATAACCGTAGTTTGCGGCCGTTATGAGGGCGTTGATGAACGTCTGGGAGAGCTTTTCCCTGTTGAACCGGTAAGTGTAGGTGATTTCGTGCTTAATGGTGGCGAAGCTGCGGCCTTGTGCGTGCTCGAGGCTGTGGCCCGGCTCTTACCCAATTATATGGGCCATGAGACAGCGGCTGAGGAAGAGAGCTTTTCGGCCGGGCTCTTAGAATACCCGCACTACACGAGGCCAGCGCGCTATCGCGGTCTAGTCGTGCCCGCGGTGTTGCAATCCGGAAATCATGCGGACGTGGCGACTTGGCGGCGGGAAGCATCTTTAATATCTACTTGGCGGGAGCGGCCTGAGTTGCTGGCTGCAGCTCAATTGACCTCAGCGGATTTCGAGACATTGCGCCGGCTGGAGACGGAGTCTGAGCGTGTGCGACTAGGGCGGAATCTTCATGTATTTCTGATACATTACCAGGTACAGGACGACTGCGAAAAAAATATGCCGTTGTTTTTGACAAATCTAGACGTGCATGATATTATTACTTTTATAGATATTTATGAATTGGGTGGCTACTGGTTGGTTATGCCCATTGAGAACCAGCAACAATTTGCACAGCGACTTTTGGATAACTGGACAGCTAGCCTGGCTGGTATACGTAACCACGACTATACTGTGCCCCTTTCGCGGTTGCATGTGGCGCCGGACATCGGGGTAGCCATGGCGGGGGTGGTCGAGGCTGCGGGAGAGCGGCCTTTGGTGGTTGCCACCGGCGCTAGCGTGGGTCGTAAGGACTGGCGTGGTACTATGCTCACTCCGACTGGCTTGCGCTGTGAGTTGGAACGACGGCCGGTGGCGTTATTCCTGGGTATGGGCAGTGGGCTAGCCCGTAGCGTGCTTGCCGGCGCTGACGAGTTTCTTGCCCCAGTGCGGGGTCTAAGGACCTATAATCACCTTTCGGTACGCAGTGCTGCAGCTATTATAATAGATAGGATACTTGGGGATATTTTTTAAAGACTTAAAAAATTCTACGTCTCAGCTATTTGGCCTGCGGCGATACGATGAGGACACATTATGGATATTATTCGTAAGATTGAAACGGAGCACATGCGTTTGGATCTGCCCAAGCTCAAGTCTGGCGACACGGTGAAGGTACATCTACGCATTATCGAGGGCGAAAAGGAGCGCATCCAGATTTTCCAGGGAGCTGTGATGCGCATCCACCGCGGCACTACCAACGCTACCTTTACAGTGCGTAAGATCTCTGACGGCGTGGGCGTGGAGCGGATTTTTCCATTTCATTCGCCGTCCATTGAGTATGTAGAGATTATTTCTCAAGGTAAGGTGCGCCGTAGCCGTCTATACTATTTGCGTGGTCTTAAGGGCAAAGCAGCTAAGATTAAAACAAAGAATATTTGGGAATAGCGGTAGGCTGCTTTGGGACTAAGAGTTGGGGTGTATTTTAGGTCGTTCTGGGGTCCCCGAGGTGCGACTCTGTCAGCTATAGCCAGAGCTTTGCCGCTCGATGATTTTTTTTGGTAACGGTATGTGGCTATTGTATTGCCTGTACTGTATCGTATTTTGGCAGTTGTCCCTTATCCAGTTGGTGCGTGTCTATACTAATTGACAGTTTTGGATTGGAGGCTACATATATTTTTTCCTGAGCCATGGTCAACTTATACTTTCTAATTCCCTTTGTCGATCCTGATGAGGCTGGCCGTGGATGTATAGTTGGCCTTGTGTTCGCATTGTGGTGATTCTATATCAGTCTTGAAAACTGCCCATACTGGCTGATTTTAAGGATGTTTCTGCTGCCCAGCGAGAGATCTTGGTCCGGGATATTCAGGTTCAAGCTGCAGTTTGGGCCGTGGGTTGCGCTTGGCTTTAAGGAGATCGAGGCCCATAATATCCTCCAGGCCACCATGGCAGCCATGGCCTGGGCCGTGTCCATTTTTTTTGGTCCCATTCTTTGTTGGTTAATGACGGCAATAAGACTATTCCACCCCGGCTGATGAAGAAATTCGGCCTGTTTGTTATTCTTCAGCTGGCGGTAATAGGTGGCAATTCTTTGGCGTCGGTTATTTCATTCGCCTCAATCTTAGCTAAGGTCATGCGTGACCGCTTACTCTGCGCCCTGGACCGGCATTTTTAGGCCGTGTCTTAGCTCGGTATAAGGGCTACGACACCACGGAGCACAGGGCGTTTGTGCTTTTTGGATCTTGCCAACAGCATTGAAGGATTTTTTTGGGGAGTAGAGGAGTGGAAGACATCCGGTGTGGGCTTAAGCCGGCCTACGGCTGTCCAGTTATGGCTGTCCGATAATTCGATTAGACCAGCTAGCCGAAACAGGGTTATCCTGATTGGTTCTGGAGTAGCCCTGAGCTGGATATGATATGCCGTGGACATTGACCGGCTGGGTCTTCGTGGAGGTACATTGTCTGATTGTTGCAGCTTTGACGGACCCGGAGTCTTTCTGGCCATGATCAACTCGATTGTCTGACCAGGGCAGTCTATTTTTATTTCTGCTTGTGCTGCTAAGATGGTGACCCGGGCTTTAGCGCGTCGACGTGGCTAGCGTCATCCCGCTAGGTCCGGCGGTTTTATATGGAGCATGATTCAGATGTCCTCAATTCATCCAGCCCTCTGGGTAGTGGCCACTC
The DNA here is from genome assembly GCA_965112965.1 of Desulfovibrionales bacterium. Classification (GTDB taxonomy): domain Bacteria; phylum Desulfobacterota; class Desulfovibrionia; order Desulfovibrionales; family Desulfovibrionaceae; genus CBCOTE01. Next base: position 192,438 of record CBCOTE010000023.1, read on the forward strand.
CGCTCGGCAACCCTGGTGATCTGTCACCGCGAGCGCGGGAAGTGTTATCCACGGCAGATATGATTCTGTGTGAGGATACCAGGCGTACTGGTCGTCTTTTACACGTTCTGGGCATTGTGGCCGGCAGGCTGCAGAGTTTGCACGAGTATAATGAGGTTGAGCGTATCCCCAATGTGATAGCTTTATTGGCCGGTGGTGTTCGGGTGGCCTTGGTCTCGGATGCGGGCACGCCGCTCCTCTCTGACCCTGGCTATAGGTTGGTTCGGGCCTGTCGTGAGGCGGGGTTGCGAGTGGTACCGATACCTGGTCCTTCAGCCATAACCACCCTGCTCATGGCCGCTGGTTTACCACCGTATCCATTTATGTTTTTTGGTTTTTTGCCTCGAGGCCGAGGTGAGCGGCAAACACTTTTTGCCGCCTATGCCTGGGTTCCGGTTACCTTAGTATTTTTTGAACGCAAGAGTCGGTTAGCTGATAGTCTGGAGGTGGCTTACGCCGTCATGGGGCCGAGAGAGTTCTGTATTGGCCGCGAGTTGACTAAGATCCATGAGGAATTTATTTTTGGCAGGTTGGGTCGATGGGAGGGAGCGGCCGGCGAGCTCTTAGGAGAGATCACCGTGGCCGTAGGGCCTCTACGATCTGGGAGCGTTGTCAAAGAACGAATGTCTGAGTCCGTAGTGGACGCGGCCATACGCTTCGAAGCTGTGATCGGTGGGAGTCTCCGGGACATAGCCGGCCGTGTGCGGTCCAAAGCTCCAGGCTGGACCTCCAAAGAGCTCTACCAGAGGGTATGGCTACTAGCCGCTGATCAGCGCGGGAAATATTGAATTGAACTAAGGAGCGTGCGTGAAACAGACCATTGAACGTCCTTCGCTGGATACCCGCATATTGATTGGCTGCTTTTTACGTACCTATTTTGTAGGCGCGGCCTTCAATACGCGAGGTATGCAGAACGTGGGGCTTGTTTTCGCGCTGGAGCCAGGGCTCCGAGCCATCTATCCCGATCCGCGGGTCCGGCAGGTGGCACGTAAGCGCTATCTGCGACATTACAATACCCACATGTTCTGGACGCCTCTCCTGGTGGGTTTTTTTTTGTCTCTTGAGGATAAAATTGCCCTGCAGCTTTTTCCGGCTTTAGTGCTCGACAATATAAAGAATACTACGATATATACCCTTTCGGCCATAGGAGATTCAGTGTTTGCTGGGAGCCTTTTGGTGTTTTGGGCCCTGTCCACTACAGTATTGGTAGTTTGGGGATTACCGTGGGTGGCTTTGGGGCTAAGTGTCGTCTGGTTCCTGGCTCTGCAGGCCTTTAAGGTGGGTACTTTTTGGATTGGATTTCGAGAAGGGCTCGATTTTTTATTTTGGCTCAAGCGTTGGGACCTCATTAACTGGGGCCAACGTCTCAAGTTTGTCAACGCGGCGCTCACAGTTTTGATCTTCCAGCAGATTAGTTCGAGTCTTTTGTCCTGGCAGGAATGGTTAATATCCGTGGCCTTATTGGGAGTTAGTGCTTGGTTGGTATACCGGTTGCATGTGCCGCGAGAAGTTGTATTGCTGGCCATAATCGCCTATTTTATTGCTGTCCCGAGCTTGTCTAGTGGTTGGGGCGGTGATGTTATAGGTTGATTTTGAGTTGTAGGGCATGGCAGCTAGGATGGTTCGCTGTGAGGTGTACAGGCGTGTTAATGTGTGCGTAACTGAAGGACGGGGTTGGGGCATCTTGAGCACTTATCACGCTGTCGAGGATAGATCTTGGACTGTGAAAGTCTGTGTGACCAATGAACTAGGCTTACATGCCCGGCCGGCTGCCCGGCTGGCCCAAGAGGCGCAGAATTTTGCGGCTACCATCACTCTGGGCTTGGATGGGCAGCAGGTGGACGCCAAGAGTGTTTTGGACATCCTGACTTTAGCGGCGAGCCAAGGTTGTGGCCTTATACTCTCGGCCTCGGGAATCGACGCCTTAGCAGCAATTGAGCACTTGGTAGACTTTTTTCAGAATCGGTGTGGTGAGGATAAGTAGTGGCCAGGCATGTGCTTCACGGCATCGCGGTATCCGCTGGTATCGCCGTCGGCCGAGCCTTTTTTATTGACCGTCGGGGCGTGCACACCGTGCCTCACGTCACTTTGTTGCCGGAGCAACTGGAGGCCGAGGTCGAGCGTCTTGCTGCTGCCTTTGAGGCTGAACGGGTGGGGTTAACCATAGCTCGGGATAAGGTGCCCTCGGAGCTTAGGGAGCACGTTGCGATTATCGATACTCACCTGATGATTAGCCAGGACCCCAAGCTTAAAAGTAAATCACTGCGTAACATCTGTGAGTTTAGTATTGGCGCTGAGTGGGCTCTGGAAAAAGCTGTTCACGACCTAGAGTTAGCCTTCGAGGCTATCGAGGACCACTATATTCGCGAGCGCATCGGGGACGTGCGGGTGGTCTCCGGTCGTATCATGTCCCGACTGCAAGGTCAGATACAGGACCACAAGATGCATGAGATCAAGGATCGTGTGGTGCTCATGGCCCATGACCTTTCCCCGGCTGATACCATGAGGCTCGAAGTGGGCAATATTATGTCTTTTGCCACTGAGATGGGCGGCCAGACCTCGCACACTGGCATCTTAGCTCGTTCGCTCCAGATACCGGCGTTGGTAGGAGTCACCGGCCTGGAGGTTGGAGTGGCCGACGGCGAGTTAGTAGTTATCGACGGTTTTAAAGGTAAGGTGCTGGTGAGTCCTGACGAGGCTGAGCTGGCTTACTATATCGATATCAGCAAGCAGTTTAGCACTTACCAGGCCAGCACCGTCCGTGAATGCAATTTGCCCGGTGAGACTATTGACGGTTACCGCGTGGGCGTAATGGCTAATATTGAGCTGTTTGAGGAAGTTACGGCAGTCCTAGATAAAGGCGGGGAGGGCATTGGGCTTTACCGTACTGAGTATTCCTTTCTGAATCGTAAGGATCTGCCAACCGAAGATGAATTAGCCGAAGAGTATGCGGACCTTGCTGCCATCATGGCCCCGCGCAGGGTGGTGTTCCGCAGCCTGGACTTGGGCGCGGACAAGCTTCCTGCTCTGTTTGGTGAGCTAGAGGAGCCTAATCCAGCTCTTGGTCTACGGGCTATTCGCTTTTGCATTCGGCATGAGGATCTTTTTCGCATTCAGTTGCGGGCTATCCTGCGGGCCAGTGTGTACCAAAACGTGGCTTTCATGTTCCCTCTTATCTCGGGCTTGAGTGAACTGCAACAGGCCAAGTATATCTTGACCAAGGCTCAGCGCGAGCTATTGCGCGAGGGCATCCCATACAATCCAGAAATGTCCGTTGGCATTATGATCGAGCTGCCCTCGGCAGTTATGATCGCCGATGTGCTAGCCCAGGAGGCGGACTTCTTCTCAATTGGTACTAACGATCTTATCCAGTACTCTCTGGGCATCGACCGTACCAACAAACATGTCTCTTATCTCTACCAACCGTTGCACCCAGCTGTGGTGCGCAGCATCAAACATGTGGTGGATATGGGCCACGCCGCGGGCATTGAGGTGGCTGTATGCGGCGAAATGGCCGCCGATCCATACTTCATCCCCATCCTCATGGGTATGCAGGTGGATACTATCAGCATTACACCACAGGCTATTCCTGGTATTAAAAGGGTGATCCGGCAGATGACTATGGAAGATTGCAAGCGACTGCTCAAAGAAGTGCTCACCTGTCGCACCGTGGCGCGCATCAATCATGCTGTGCGTGAGACTATTTTTCGTCGCTTCCCAGAAGAATTGACTTTTTTCTCTTCGTTCTTGGATATTGACGACATCTAGGCATCACTTCTAGACCTTGAATCTTCAGCTACGGCGGGCGGCCATTATGGTCAGGGAATCCGGTATCAAGCTTATTAGCACCAATCGTAAGGTCCGGTATTTTTATGAGGTCGTGGAGACCATAGAGGCCGGTATCGCTATTATGGGCTCAGAGGTGAAGAGTCTCCGGGAAGGCAAGGTGAGCTTCAAGGACGGCTACGTGGATTTCCGGCATGGTGAAGCCTTTTTAGTGGGCGTGTATATCGCTGTTTACGTGAACGCAGGTTACGCAGGCCACGAACCTGAGCGTGTGCGCAAGCTCCTCCTGCACGATTTTGAGATCGCCCGGCTGATAATAGCTGTGGAGCAAAAAGGTCTCACTGTTGTGCCCCTTAAGATATATTTTAAAGTCGGCATAGCTAAACTAGAGATCGGTGTGGCCCGTGGAAAAAGGATCCACGATCGGCGCGACGTCCTCAAGGACAGAGCTCAAGCCCGGGATACGGAGCGTGAGCTGTTCGGTAGTTAGTTAGGCCCATTACCGGATTTTATAATATACCAGGAGCCATCCAGATTATTTTAGGAGTCGTCATCGGAAGCATGCATGCGGAGTACTCATGGATATTCATCGACTCACTATCGCCCAACAGCGTTTTCTTACCGATACTTTTTCAGCCGAGGACTGTCTACTTACGCCTGAGGAGATGTTAGTTTTTCGGGCCGACGCTTCTCGGCTCGTAGGTATTCCTCTGGCTGTAGTCCGGCCAGTCTATGAAGACCAGGTACAGTTGCTTTTCGCGTGGGCCCAGATTGAGGGCGTCCCTCTATATCCTAGAGCTCGAGCCACTAATCTCGTGGGTGGCTGTGTTCCATATAGGCCTGGCGTGGTCATATCCACTCTTAAACTTGACCATATAGTCGACATTACTCCAGATGATTTTGTAGCCGTGGTTGAGCCCGGGGTGATTACCGGCAGACTTCAGGTCCGGCTGGAGACGCAAGGGCTTTTCTATCCGCCGGACCCGGCTAGTGTGCAGATTTCTACTATCGGTGGCAATGTGGCCACCTGCGCCGGCGGTATGTGTGCGGTCAAATACGGAGTCACCCGGGATTACGTGCTCGGTTTGCGTGCTGTGCTCCCAGGCGGTGATGTTATCACTCCTGGAGGTCGCTCGCACAAGAACGTGGTAGGCCTTGATCTTGTGCGGCTTTTTGTAGGTTCCGAGGGCACCTTGGGTATGATTACACAACTGACTCTCAAGCTATTACCTAAGCCTGAGGCCACAGCCTCAGTGTTAGTAGGTTTCTCAACTGAAGCTGCCGCTTTGACCGCGGCCGGCCGAGTGTTTAACGCCGGCATCCTACCTGTAGCCTTAGAATTTATGAATATCGAGGTATTAGACTGTCTAGGTCGTTTGGGTCCGGTGCCCTGGCCTGGAAATATAGTTGCGGTGCTCCTGCTGCGATTGGACGGCTACATTAAGGCTTTGCCTTTGGAGGTAGCCCGGGTAGCTGCGGTGCTCAGAGAATCTGGGGCAGACTTCTTAGTCGAGGGTGTGAGTCGAGAGGCGGAGGCGTTACTATGGGAGTTACGCCGGAACATTAATCCAGCTTCTTTTTTAGTACGGCCTCATAAGTTTTCTGACGATATCGCCGTACCTCGGGGCCTAATAAACTTAGCTGTTACTGGTATCCGGGCTATCGGGGAGCGTTATAAGTTACCTATCTTGATCTTTGGCCATCTGGGGGATGGCAACTTACATGTGAACGTTATGCATGATGCCGATGCCCCGGGTGAACGTGAGCGGGGGCAACTGGCTAAGGCCGCAGTCATGGACCTAGCTTTATCCTTAGGCGGTACTCTTTCAGGGGAGCACGGCATGGGTCTGTCCAAAGTCGACCACGTGGCTCGACAGCTGGAGCCGAGGCAGATCGAGCTCATGCGAGATATTAAGAGGCTCTTTGACCCCCGGGGTATACTAAATCCGGGCAAAGCATTTTAATGGCCAACCAAGCCTGTGTCCCAGCCGGGATATCCGAGACGGTCTATCATCGGAGGAGCTACTAATGGTCGACCGTCCTTGTATTCTTTGTGGTCGCTGCTTGGAGGTCTGTCCGTTGGTGGCAGTTACAGGCAGGGAGGAGCTTTCCCCAAAGGCTAAGCAGCAGCTGTCCGCGGCTTTGGCTGACCTTGCGTTGTCGGAGGTAACTGTTCCCCAGGCCGCTGGTCTGTCTGGTCGAGCTATAGTTGACTTGGCTGGGTTGTGCTTATCTTGTGGTCGTTGTGTTGCAGCCTGCCCGCAAGGGCTGGCTGGGGCTGAGATTGTGGCTAGTCTACGCGCAGCATACTCGGATTGGCGTCAGTGGCTGTGGAAAATTTGGTTAGAATATGGCGGTCTGTGGTCCGTAGCTGTAGGTCTGGGCCATATTCTACAGAAATCGGTCGTTACTATGGGGATTTGGAATGGCGTCGCGATGTCGACCCTGAATTGCCCACCGGCCGCTCAACGGGCAACAGGTACAGCCAGCCAATTGGCCCCCTGGCTGCGCGTTACTCGTTTCGACATAACGGCCGATCGGGCCCATATTGGCACGGCAGCTATCTTCCCGGGCTGTCTGGCCGGCTTGGTCACGATACCTTGGTTGGCTACAGTAGAATGGGTGCTGGTCGGTTTGGGCTTTCGTTTGGCTTCAACGGCAGATGGTCCGGGTTGGGGATGTTGCGGCGCCACTTTGGGCCACGCTGGATTGCCTGAAGCCCGATTAGAGGTGGCGCAACGTAATCTCGCCCAATGGCGGGCTCTGGGTCGGCCACTTGTAGTAACTTTCTGTGCTAGCTGTCGTGCTGGCTTGGCGTCCTACGCAGTCGATTCAGCTTTGAATTGGGTCGTTTCGTTGTGGGAGCCTGGAGAAGCTGAGGTTTGGATTGCGTCTCTGCAGCCATTGGCGTTTTTATGGGGGGAGACAGACTTTGTCGTTGAGCCGTGGGCGCCAAAAACAATATGTTATCATCAGCCCTGCCACGCCCTGCCAGATGACTTTGACTTGGTCTGGTTACATCGGGTACTGGGTGAACGGCTGCGCTTTCCAGGCTCGGGTCGATGTTGCGGCTTGGGTGGGGGGGTCATGCAGATGGTCGCTCCCGGTTTAGCGGCCAAAGTTACGGCTGCGTTGTGGGAGATGTTAGTGACTCCGAACGGGAGAGCTGAGACATCGGTGTTCACAGGCTGCATTGGCTGTTTGCTTCGACTTAAGGTTACGGCCCCGGCCGGGGTGGTGGTGGGTCACTGGTTGGAGATTTTGCTCCCTTTGCGGTCATGACAATGGAATCTCCACTGCAGCAGGCTGTTTTTTTTATTCGGTTCTTTTTCTATAACAATATGATTTCGTCGACTGAAAGTTGTTTAGCTTTTGTGGTGTGTTGGTCGAACTATAGCCGTAAACGTTGCAGATGATTAAGGTCAAGGCGAAGAATATGATTATGGCCCATCGGTCCGCGTTGGCTGCCTTCTTGTTTATTACGCTCGGCCTGTAGATCTTTCAAAGGATAGCGTTTCATAAACTCTATAGTCATGAGTCAGGCTCCGTCCGTGAATACGAAATTAGCAAGTTAAAGCAGGATTTTATGGTATTTGGGATTTTAATATTTTAAATTTTTAGTAGCCCTACTTTCCGTATGTTTGCCTCCGGCATCTGGCGCGAATAAGTCGTATAGCATCCATAGCCTTCGGTCTGAAAAATATGTGACTTCGTCGAGCAAAAAATATTGTTAATTTAATGTATAAACGTAGGAACTAGAACATATCCATGGCTACGAGCACTACGTAGTCAAAGCCGATACAGACCCTGGGATGCTGCAACACAGGAGCATTTTTCATAAACTCGTGACTCCAATTAATTCGTCTAGGATAAACTTAGCTCAGATTAACACACCACCGGTCGTTATTAGTTTTTAGCATGTTTTTTTTAGATTTTTAGTGTTTTATATACCATTAAGGTAAATATTATAAACTCTATTGAAAATACGATTTATGCATCTAGATTTTAGCGTTGTTAGCGTTGGTCAACGGTGTGATGAATATATTTTAGTTATAGAGAAAAGTCTAGGAAGAGTAACAATTAATTATTTTTTTTGTATGACTATCAGTCGCGGTATATGACTTTTACATTCGCCATAATCTACTCCAGGATATTTTGTTACAGTCAGATATTTTGATTATTCCGGTGATGTTACGGTAATGAATTATATCATAATAACTGGAAGATAAAATGAAAGGTCAAGTCTTTCTACGGTCACGATGCGAGGCTACTTGCCCATTTTTCATTTGAGGCGATAAGTCCGATTTCCGTGTGTACGTGGAAGACGAGTTCTTTCAAGGGCTCTTCGCTCTCCTAAAAATTTGATTTTAGGGTGATGTAGGTATAGGTGACTTGGGGTACGTCCACCACAGCGGCTTCGGCTATCTTTGGATACGCCACTAGGTCGGACTTGATTTTGGCCGTACCTATGGTGATGGTCCGAGACGTTGATTACGTCGTCTACGCGGCCCATGATTTAGAAAATATTCGCCTTTATCTATTCGTGCACCGTACTAGTTTCATAACGGCTCGGGAAGCCGTGGAAATATTGTTGCTTGAAGCGGGCTATATCGTCTCGTAAGACATGCGCATGTACTCGGCCAAGACTTCTCTATGACTAGAAAGTCGCCTTAGTCGGCTCTGGTGGAATTATCATCTTTGTTCATTATGTGTAAGAATGCCAGACAATGGCAGCATAGCCGATCCGGACTTGAGAGTTGTGGCAAACGGTAGAGGTGAAATCATGAGACCCCTAGTTTTTTTGTTTGCCACCAAGTGTCCACGATGGGTAGTTTTTCTTTGCCTATGTGTTTGTTGCAATACCCAGGCTTCGGGGTTGATTGGCTCATGCACTGAGCTGAGAATACGCAAATTAGGTAAGTTATATTTATGTCCACTTCTTGCCTTCACGTATCAAAGAGTAGATAGCTGTGGGTGCGGCGTAGAAGAAGATGTTGACTTGAACTTTTCGTAGATTTGTCAGAATTGGTTCAGACTACGGTAAGTTGGTACGCCTTTGAATATGACGTAAATGATACCTAGAGTCAGAGGGCCATAGACGATGTAAGAATATCCTGTGATTCGGCCAATGTCCGCTGTACACCAGTGGATGTCGTCATGTAGGTCGAAGGCCAGCTGAGAGGTGTAGGCTGCATAAGTTAGGTAGTCGCCAGTAGTGTATAATATACCCTTGGGCTTGCCCCGTGGAATTACTTGTGTAGAGGATGAACAGCATGTCCTCGGCATTTATATGTTCGGGTTTACATTAGTCTGTTTTGCAGTCGGCAGCTACCTCGTCGTACTACTAGGCGCCCCGGTCCTCGACTATATTGACTTTGTTGTCCGCAGATTTGTGGACGATGAACTGTTTTACTATTAGGCATTCTGTAAGAATCTCGTTAATGTTTGATTTTCAAAGGAATAATATTTTCTGCTGCGGTTGACACTGTTGCTGCATATGACGATTTTGGCCTTGTAGTCGTTGATACGGTTGCGCAAGCTGTGGGCCGAGAAGCTGGTAAAAATAATGGAATGCGGGATGTTAGTGTGGGAACAGGCTAATATGGCAGTGGCCAGTCGGGCACCATAGGTATGTAGATACTTATTTGGTCACACTTCTGGATGTCTATCTTTTTTTGAGTATATTGGCGAAGCAGCATACTTCACGGTGTAACATTTGGTAGATGTAGATTTTGATCTGTTTGTCATGCTCGCTTTGCCAGATGATGGGGGATTTGTTACGGCGACCGTTTGTCAGGTGGCGTCCAGACAGTTATAGGAGACGCTTAAGCTGCCACCCTGGAATTATTTGATCTCGGATTTGTTAAAGTCGTATTTGGAAATTTGGTTCCTTGAACTAAATTAATAATTATTTGGCGTGTACACCACCAATAGCTATCATTATTTTTTTTGATGGACTGCTTGTACATGGTTCGGTATTTATTTATGCTCTTGAAGCAGGCGTGGCCGTGACCTTTTGCAAGTGGCTAGAAATAGCGCCTTTAGTTCATCAGGCTTTCTATTTTTGTCCTTGCCCATATGATTCTATAGTTTTTTAGATGTGTTGTTAGTGATTTTATCGCTACGAATTTATTTTTAATATTATATTCTTATGATTTTATATATATTTTAGTTAATGGCCAGAAAAATGGATGGGTATAGTCGGCTCCACTACGTCTCATGTACAGTCGCTGTCGGCCGGACGGCGGTGACTATTCTTGCTATGGGGTGAAATAGTGTGCCTCTGATGATTACATGTTTTTTTATACAATCAGCGACACCATTTTTTTTGGCGGAGAGCTGGCATATTAACTATTTGTTGATGGTCAGATAGTAGATATAGTTGTAGCGTTATAAATCTTTATACCAATTATTTTTTTTAAAGGCAGTGACAGGTAATATTGAGCAAGAGTGGTAAGAAAGTTTTAAGCAAAAAAATATCCAAATTTAATATCGTGTTTTTTCATCATGGTAATATAAAAATTTTAGCCTTTACGAGGCGTCTAATGGGAACGAAGCGACTTTTAGTAGTGATGTAAAAGACCAATGAAGTTAGCTGATATAGCGCAATGAAGTAAAAGCTGACGTTGGGTGTAGTAGGACAGGGCTGTCCAGTGGCTTAAATCAGGACGAAGGTGATTGGACTTTGGTCTCACAATGCGAACTGAGGTCATAATATTTGTATGGTTATGTCATGAGCATATAAGTTGTCAATACACAGAATGTAGTATTTATCCGCGAGATTACGACGGTGGATCCCCGGGGGGTGGTTGTTATAATGGTAAGTCTTTTATGTGGAAGCGTCATTTTGTATTTGGAGCTGGACCATATTCAAACCGTGCCAATGTATAGTTGATTTGCCAACGGCTAGAGTCGAGAGCAAACTCAAGAGGACTGCGGTTGCATAGAGCTGACTATTAGATGAGAATCGGAAGCGGCGAAGCGGTGCACACGTGGGTTCCTTGATAGGCTAGTATAGATTTTTGGGATAATATAATTGAGGTGAGAACAGTTTGCGTTTTTGTCTAAGGAAGAAATATAAATATGCTGGATATTATTTTTGTAGTGGTAGCCGGATTTTTGGTGCTTAGGGGCGGTACCCATGGTCTGTTAGTGGAGGTGGCGGCGTTATGCGGTGCCATCGGCGGTGTGTTTCTGGCCAATCGTTACCATCTCATTTTAATTTCTTTTATACAGTATTTTTTATTTAATCCAGATTGGGCTGGTATTATAGCCTATTTATTGATTTTTTTTGCTACATTAGTCTTGACTAGTACGGTAGCGGTGTTAGTGAATAAGGCGCTGACTCTCATTTTTGTTGGCTGGACGGACTATCTAGCTGGGGCGCTTTTGGGTGCGGCCATGGCGTCTTTTGTCTGCGTCGTGGGAGTTTTACTTTTACAGCATTTTTTGCCACAATCGTCTTTGTTGCGGAATTCTATCTTGCTGCCTTACGTGCAATTGCTGGCTAGGTACCTGAAAGAGATATTGCCGATTATTTTTTTGCCTAATTGATTGCCTTGGTCTGATGGCGTCGTGCTTGTGACTTTTTCTTGCGTCTTTTGACTTTAAGATATGACGTCTCCTGCCATCATCGCTTTCCCATATCTTGGAATTTTGTCCATTTCTGATAGTCTGCATGCCTTGATCCGTATCCTTAGATATTTTTTGTCCAATAAGTTATCTCTAAAATTATTAAACGTGTTCGAGGAGGCCTTTGGATTCATCGATACTATTCGCATTGGTAACGCTAAAAACGTTTGAGAAAAATTTAGCAGCCTAATTTTTTTTAAAGGAAATCGGGTAGAACTTTTATTAGTCCATTTAAATAGCTGATATTGCTGTTTTAGTTCTATAAAATACACATCATGGTTGTTTGTTATTGGCTTTTTTTATTACGGATGTCGGTATGAAGGCGTAGTTAGTATTGGAGATATCCGATGGTAAATTATTTGGCCGCGGATGACTATCATTAGCAGTGGGGGTGCAATGATACCGTTCGTTATAATGGTTTTAAGACCAACGTAATATTAGCTCGGATTCAAGTTATTTTTTAAAACGTTCGTGCGCATGGAGAAGCTATATTGTAGCAATATGGATAAGGGCTGGTGAAGTTGTAGCCGGCAGAATCGAATATTTTATAGAATATAGTCGAGAGAGAGGATCGGGAATAGTGAACGCTGTAGGGTGTGGGTGGGGTGAGCTTTTTTAAATAACAATTTCCTATATATACGTTTTTTCTTTTTTCAGATAAATTTTTACCATGTGCCACAAAAAAATCAACTGAATTAGCCGTGGCTGACAAATGTAGTTTGGACTTTTGTTGCGCAATCAAACAAAATATCGACCCCCCCCTTAGGGGCTCAAGGCAGCCATTTTATTGTCTTACGACGCGAAGAATACGCTTTAGAACGTCCTCAACGGTTAGATTGGTAGTATCGATGATTACCGCATCTTCTGCCGGTATTAGAGGGGACATGGTGCGTGTGCGGTCTAGATAATCACGTTGATAAATTTGTTTAGAGAGTTCAGTTAAATCAGCTGGTTGGCCTAGGTCTATAAGTTGATGCCAACGGCGATGAGCACGTTCTTTGGGCACGGCATCCAATAAAAATTTCCAGCGTGCGTTTGGGAAGACTACGGTGCCCATATCTCGGCCTTCGGCCGTGAGTGGTGTGCCCACGGAGATATCGCGTTGCGCTATACGTAGAAAATCGCGTACTGCCGGCAATTGGGCGTAGCGGGAGGCTAGAAGAGCTATAGTTTCAGTGCGAATATTAGAGTTTAAGGGTTGGCCATTCAGGAACAGCGTACTAGCTTGGCCGGTACCAGTGAGGGTAAAATGAAGCGCGGCTAACTGTTCAGTCAGACCGGTCTGGTCTAGAGATAGACATGACTCGCCCAAGACCCAAGCTAGGGCCCGGAACATGGCTCCGGTATCCAGATAGACCATATCCAGGGCCTCGGCCACCTGTCTGGCCAAGGTAGTTTTACCCACTCCGGCCGGGCCGTCCAGTGTGATTATTTCCTTTAGGTCCTTATATAAGGCTGTGCATTTAGTAACAAGGCTAGACATTGTCCAGTACCTCTTTGAGCTGGTCGAGAAAGTAGCGATTCTCGAGTGGAGCACCTACACTTACATGTAGGTGCCGGGATAGGCCATAGTTGGTGAGGTGTTGTATTGTGACACCGTGTTTGAGTAGCCGCTGAAAAATTATTCCGGAATCTAGGAACGAAGCCGAAAGTAGTTTAAAGAGCACAAAATTAGTCTGAGGTGTGAATACGCAATAGTTTAGGTCGGATAATTTTTGCATAAGAACTTTCCGGCCCTCTAGAGTGCCACGGATAGTTTTAGTACAGAATATTTCGTTCTCCAGTGCGGTGATGTCTGCTTTTTCGGCCAGCAGATTGACACTAAATGGTAGCCTGATGCGCTATATGGTAACGGCAAGCCAGTCAGGAAATATACTATAGCCTAGTCGTAGCCCAGTCAGACCGTATGTTTTGGAGAAGGTGCGTAGGAAGGACTAAATTTGACAGTTCGCCTAAGAATGCAGCTAGAGAGTAGATTTCATGGGGGTCGGTGAAATCGATATAGGCCTCGTCTACCACTAGTAGGTAACTTTGCGGTGGCCTGGGACAGCGTGATGAATTCTTTAATTAGGTCGGCAAAGTCTGATGGGTTGTCTGGGCTGGTGACGAAGGCCAGACAAGCGTGCTTGACGGTCAGAGTAAACAAGGAGGCCCAAGAAAAGCTGAAGTTCAGCCTTAACGAGGCTTGCCACAGTTTTACGCCAGCTAGCCGGGATTGGAGCTTATACATGCTGGAACATGAATTGAAAGCGATAATATTATGTTGGCCGGACTCAGCTACGGCGTGTATGAGTAAGTCAATGAGTTTTATTAGATCCATTGTCTATGACGATACGCTGAGCTGGTAGGCTCAGGTGATCGGCTAGAGTGCCACTAATCTGGGGTTGTCGCTTTGTGGGTAGCGGAAGACATTGGTGGTGCAGTTGGCGAGCACACGGCGTACTATATGAGAAATCCCCAGAGGGTTTTTCGTTGCTGGCTAATTTTGTCACTCGGGAGAGGCCGTAGTGATTTTTTTAATTTCGTCGATGGATAAGCCCTGCTATATCCTCAAAGGCTGATATCTTGGGTTGTACATAGTCCATTAAAGGTAAGAGTAGAGACGGCAGGGGACATAGAGTGATCCTTGTTAATTTGAGGGTGGCGTTTGATTCTATCATTTTGTCGGGCAATCGTGGCAGGCCTTGGTTTATTTCAGTGCGCTGGCCGCGATGGCAGCCGTTGCGGCGGCAGTGACTATGGGGTCAACCTCGGGCCGATTGGCTGTGGCTGATTATTTATGGTTGGCCGTTTGCGGTACTCCTCTACCGTTCTAGCCACTTCCTCGAATTCTTTCGGTTGCTGGATGCCGGTTAAGAGCACTCCGCCTACCACGAAGGATGGTGTGCCAGGAATTTCAAAGGCGTCACCTTCAGCTATATCGGCCTTGATGCGTTCCCGTACCACGTCACTCTGCATGTCTTTGATTAGGCGGACCGGATCTAGACCCAAGCTGATGGCCTGTTTTTTGATCCAGTTTTCGTCACCGTTCTCTAGATCATCCTGTTTCTGAAACAAGAGGTCATGTAATTGCCAAGCTTTAGCCTGGTTCTGTATGGTCGCGGCCTCGAAGAAGCGGGAGGCAGTGAGGGCTTTTTTATGTTTGGGCATAGGCAGGTGTTTGAAGCGGAAGCTGAAGCGTTCTGGTTGGGCTTTGGGGAGTTGTGCTACGAAATGTTCGGCCTGGGCGCAATAAGGACACTGGAAGTCGGAATAGGCTACGATAGCGATAGGTGCGGCTGGGTTACCGCGTACGGCACGGCCGAAGTCTAGGGCCGGGGTAAGAGGATTTTCCAGCTGGTGTTGTCGTCGTTTAAGTTGGGCCGTGTGTTGGGCCTCCTCGGCGCCGGCCTGGACAATATGGAAGAGCTCTTTGCGGTATTCGCGCAGCACTGTCAGCAATTGCTCGGGCTGGGCTTTAAGGGCGTTGAAGGCAAGCTGGGGATTATTTTTGAGTACTTGTTGGACCTTCTCAGTCATGTCGTCCTTGCGCTCAGAGCAACCGATAGTAGCGATGGTCAGGGTTAGACTGAGGGCCATGGATGGGATGGCAGTTGAGAATAGGGGGCGGGGCATGATACGCATAGGACCTCTAGGCTGTTCGGAAATGGATGGCCGTTAGGACATTTCAGCTTGGTGCGTAGAATCTTTACAATGGCTGTTGACCGGAAGCAAGGTCATTGGCAGTTGTCCCAAGGCCGTGAGTGGCAGACTGGATGAAAAATAGACCTCGGTCTAGTCTGTGGTGATCGATACAGAGTAGGACATTGGTGTCTGATAAATGTAGTTGCGATGGATTACTTGAGATTCTTTTTTAATTGTAGTTCCAGAGATGTAGGAACGGCCTTGTAGTTTTAAGGCGAGTACGGCCAATAGGGCTCCGGCTGTGTCCTAGGTTGGGTAGTGATAGTTACGCGCCAGCGGCTCAGTTCAGCAGTTTTTTTGAAAGATTTAGGATTGATTGCTTGGTAGCCTCGATCAAAAGATCGCCAACTCGGTGCCTGGGTAAGAAAAAAATCTGTATCTATGATTGAGTGGTGGTTTTTAAGGAGATGATGAGCAGCTGCTTGGCTTGAAGCATCTGGCTGTCATAGTGTCTAGCTCGGAGCGATAGACATCCAGGGCGCAGGCTAGCCGGTTCTTATGGATGCAGCTTTAGATATTAATAGTTCGGTGGGTTGGACCATGGCCTACTAAGAGTTTTTTGGTTAGGTATGCCCAAATTATACAACAACATCATTCTTAACGCCATCCCTATGATTTTGATGTTTAGATTTTAGATAGAACAATTTTAGTTGAGATCGATTTCTTTTATAATATTGGAAGCGGTGCGGCTATGAGTTATTGGTTATAAAACGAGTCGATTGAGCGAAAGGAAAAAAATATCGAACTTACCTTATTTTGTTAGCACAGATAATTAGCAAAGCATTCTTTAGATTTTTTTATTAGATCTCTAATCATGCTGGCATAAGTTTTTTTGTGGAATACCAGAGTTGATGGGGCTGTCTAAGATGATGTAGGATATTTTACTGGATGGGGGTTTGTATATGCAGCCGAAAGTGTGGGTGATCGAGGAAGTCTAGATATCGTGATTGGATTGGTATTCAAAAAAAATAAATTTTAAACTGGTTTGGATAATTTTACACTAAGTTTTGCACCTATTGCGCGGGTATGCTGTAGATGTATCGTGGCGCTTTACCGTTATCTTTATTGGTTGGTCTAATACTATTTTGATTAAGCATTTTTCGGTTCAGGTCGCGTAACATGGGGACTGCTAAGTACTATTTTATTCACGATTTATAAGACTATTTATTAATATGACGTAGTGAAAGAGCAAATGAAATAGTAATAGCTGATAGTTCAGATTAGTATAATTTTTACTTGGAGACGAGAAGAATATGATATAAATTGGATTTTTTTAAACAAGTTTTTCTATCATCTACACAATATTTTTCGTTCGTTTAGTCGGTGGATATGTATTGTGTTCGACATTGCCACAGTAGACTCGGGCTTTTGATAGCATCTGGAGTCGGAGCCAGTAGCTTATAGCCAGACTGTAACAGGAGACGAGGTAAGTTAGATATGGATTTTAGTGGCGGAGTATCGCTATATTAGGCTTCCGGAGTATTTAGGTTATGGGAGCGAGTATCGAATGGCGGCATCGAATCGGTTGTTGGTGATACCGGTGAGGAAAAGCGGATCAGGACGTCCAAGCTCTTTCGTTTTTTTTGAGCAGGGCCACGGCATTGACTAAGGCATAATTTGTTTTATGGTATGTAGGCTTGGCCGTAGTAGCTCAAAAAATAGTGGAAGGCTTCCTAAAGTCGAACGAAACGTCGGGATATACAACAGGTTCAGCAGTATATGTAGCCGTGGTTGTTTTCCCAGATGGAGAGTTCACAGCCCGGGATGACTATGGCATGGCGGTCGTATCATTGACCAGGGCTTTGTACGGTAGCAGCGTGTTTTTGTGAGGTTGATTATGGTGGGACCGGCCGGCCGACTTGGTCACTAACTTTGGTAGTGGCCATAGTGCCGTCTGAGATTGTTGAGCTGGACGTAGGTTGATTATGTTGATTATAGTCTTTTTAGTTGAGGGACAAAGCAAGTCTGGCGGTGGGCAGATCTATCTTGAGATGGCTTGTGTTTTCCACTACGCTAGGTGATACAATGCTTTTGTTGGGCGTTCCGCGTCTTCTAAATTATTGTTTATAATATGCACAGAGGTGCCCTATGGTGTTTAATTTGGCTTTTTTGGAGATTTTAGCTTGTCCTAAGTGTAAAAATAGCCTTATCATCACTCCAGCAGAGGATGGTCTAACCTGTGCCATCTGTGGGATAGTGTATCCCATCAAGGATGATATCCCAATTATGCTTATCGAAGAAGCCATTTCTCAGACTGAGTGGGACGAAGGTAAGCGGCCGGCCTGATTCAACCCCATTCATCTCCGTCTGGTTTGGTTCAGGGCGGTGGCAATATCAGTCGCTCGGCCTGGATCAGATTATTTATTCCATAAGAGTTCCACTTGCTATTCTGTGAATAAGAAGTATTTCCTTCAGCCATAGTAGTTTTGGTGACATAATTGAGTTTGATAAATCATCATACCAGCGAAGGTATTTTACAGGTCTTACAATCCATCCCGGCAGCGGTGCATTGACGTCCTGTTTGGGCCTAGATTGGGGCATAATTTTTTAGGTAGAATGTCATGGTGTCCAAGACTGCTTCCAATTCGGACATATGGAAGACAAAGAGTTTGCCCCTACATATTCTCGTTGTCTGAGTCTTTTGTTGCATAAAAAACTGCTGACTATAGTATCGAGTCGCCTCATCATAGTCATGGTTTTGGTATTAGCCATGTGGCGATAATGGCGGAGTAGAGATGGGATATGTGAGGAGAAAGGAGTTTTGTAATATCGTCAAAGTATTCGTATGCGGTGTTGAACTGGTGCTCTAGCTTGTTGAAATCCGCATTTAAGGTAACTGTGCCTGAAGTTGGGGTAGGATGTCTGGTTAGTTTACTAAAGAGTGTCGATGCGTTAGGTGAGTTCTCTGAAACCTATCCAGTTGTATCTTTTTTTTACATAAGGGGATATGGAGTTGGCGCAGATAGTAACATCATATTGGCGTTTATGAAGACAGATAAGGGCTAACTGCTGTGGCCGGTTACAATCTGGTAAATAATTAGGGATTCATGCGGGGGCGGTAAAATGAGCGGGATGGGAATGAATTTGCAGTGTAGGTGTAGGTAATGCGAATTGGTCGCGAGATTGGTATTTTTTAAAGAAAAAATCTCGTCCTCAGTGTCATGATATTTCAGCCTTAAAATTAGATTTGTCCTTTTTACAGCTGTCCACTAGGGCCATGTCTAACAAGGCCTGGTCCTTTAGTAGGTCTGGGACGAATATTGTGGAGCTATAGTAATATTTTTTTGTCATGATGGCGGTTTAAATTGTCTACTAATGGCCTAGCGTAGAATGCCGCGGCGATAACTTATCGTGCTCTTGTCCGAGATGTCGCTTTGGCCACTATTGATGAGTGTAGGGCGGGCCTATTGATATCTCAGCTTGAAAAAAATAGGCTTCTATAATGTTATCAGAATATAATATAGACTGTCGAGGTTTTAGCATCTAAAGGAAGAAAG
The DNA here is from genome assembly GCA_965112965.1 of Desulfovibrionales bacterium. GTDB lineage: Bacteria > Desulfobacterota > Desulfovibrionia > Desulfovibrionales > Desulfovibrionaceae > CBCOTE01. The sequence continues at coordinate 211,076 of CBCOTE010000023.1, forward strand.
TAAATTTATAAAAAAAAAGTTAATATCTTAAGATTGTATTGAGATAGTCTCAATATCCCTTCAACCAGTCTGTACCTCGGCTCCTTGCAGCTGTCGCCATACCAACTCGTCTAGCACCTCCTGGAGCACCGCGAACAGCCCGTTCTGCTCCATAGCTTGGCCGAACAACGCTGCGCGCTGACGCTTGAGGCTCTCTTGAGATACCGCGTTGGGCATAGTACTGGAAAGTGTTATAGCCAGCCGTTCGGCCATTAGATACCCCGTTGCTTCTCGTTGGAATGCTGCTAGTGCCTCCAGGAAGGTCGTTTGTCGTGCCTCTAGAAAGGTCGTAGCATCGGCTGTGGCCGGCAAAGTCCGAGCCTGGCACGTTAGGGCGTGGAGATGGTTAAGGTGCGCTCCAGGTATCCCAGACCGCCAGCCCATAAGCCAGTTGTTACGAGTAAATAGTAAAAAATGTTCCCGACCTAAAGCTAGCACATTTTGAATGGTCTTCCACGCAGACTCTAAGGTTGGATGTTCCCAGCGCACTGGCTCCGTCGCTGGATCCCAGGTCGGGATTAGCACTGTCTTGTGTTCGTTCGTTGATTTTTTAGTCTCGCTGCCGTCTATCAACGTAGATAGTAGGTGGAAGAGCCAGGTATTGGCATCCGGTGAATCTGGCGTCTCTAGGTGTGCATAGCTTAGTACGTATTCCCCCCGGCCATAGACTCCGTGCACGATACATGGTTGTCCGGTTAGCGATGTCGGCCTGAGCCGCACTCCGTATGTTTTTTCCCAGTAGTGCAAGGTTCCCATTGGTAGGCTGGCCAAGGGCAGATCTGTTATCCAGAAGTCCGGACCAGGTGCTTCATAGGTCGCCAATACCGTTACCGTATCACCGACCTCGGGAGCAAAACGTGCTGGCCACCACACCGGTACCAGTGCTAATTCATTTGGCTCATGTCCTGATTTTGGTCTAAAAACTGTCGGCACTAGGCGGTGTCCAGCCAGCGGCCGAACTTGTATATGTCCGCTCATCAGATGCAACAGTCGTTCCTGTACCTCAGATCGTCGCCATGGACATAACCCTAGCCCATTCTGGCCCGTCAACCCTAATCCCGCTCCTCCACAAAACCCCACATAAGCTCCGCCTGAGGCCACATATTCCCGCAATACCTTCATTCCGGCCTGGCCTAGAGATGCCGCCTTGCGTCGTGCTACTCCTCCAGGCGCTACTATTACAACCGGACGCTTGCTTGAAAGACATTCTTGCGCTATCTCTTTAGAACGTATTACACGCTGTGGCAGTCCTAAGGCCCGTAATGCGCGCCAAACAAGCAATCCCCACAAATAGGATTCATCCCATAATATCGCCACTATGTCCATTGCTCGCCCCTAACACTACTCCTATCACTCACGCAAGCGTGGAGTGAAAAAATAAGAGAAGGAATAGATAAAAAATTGTGGATATGAGTGAGAGAGAAATTTTTTTGAAAAAAGTTTTTTACTAAAAAAATTATTCTATTAGCGCGTTACGTGTGGGAGTGTGCGGTAGGGGTAGCAGGATGTATGCAAAATGATTTTTATACTGCGAGGAACACATGGCTGCATATGAGCTGTCTAAGGTCTACGAGCCTAAGGACGTAGAGGCGCGCTGGAGCGCCTTCTGGGAGGCACAAGGTACTTTCATCGCCGACCCGGATGCCCCAGGCGAGCCATACGCCATTGTCATGCCTCCCCCCAACGTCACGGGCAGCCTACATATGGGGCATGCTCTAAACATCACTTTACAGGACGTACTTTGTCGTCATCATCGCCAGCTCGGACGCAAGGTGCTCTGGGTACCGGGTATGGATCACGCCGGTATAGCGACCCAAAATGTGGTAGAACGTACCCTCAAAGTCGAAGGTAAATCCCGGCACGACATGGGCCGTGAGGCTTTTGTTGATCGTGTCTGGCAATGGAAGAAGGAATATGGTGGTCGTATCCTCAACCAGATTCGCCGCCTGGGCGCCTCGGTGGACTGTAGCCGCGAACGTTTCACCTTTGACGAAGGTCTTTCACGAGCTGTGCGCGAAGTTTTCGTTCGGCTATACGAGGAAGGGCTCATCTATAAAAGCGATTACATTATCAACTGGTGTGGCCGCTGCCACACCGCCCTGGCCGAAGATGAAGTAGAGTATACCTTGAGAAATGACACTCTATACTACATTAAGTATCCTTTGGAGATACCCTTAGCCGGATTAGACGGCCTAGTGATAGCCACCACCAGACCTGAGACCATGCTTGGTGACGTGGCTGTAGCAGTGCACCCAGAGGATGAACGTTATCTTGACGCCATTGGTTGCTACGTTATCCTGCCTCTTATAGGACGACGTTTGCCGATTATCGCCGACCGTTATGTGGAAAAGGAGTTCGGCACCGGCTGCCTTAAAATCACTCCTGCCCACGACATAAACGATTGGAATTTAGGCCGCACCCACGATCTAGATGTGATCCAGGTCATCGACGATCAGGGTTGCATAGTCGCGGGTGAACGTTGGCAGGGTATGACCAAAGAGGCCTGTCGCAAGGCTGTGATAGAAGAGCTCGAAGTAGCTGAATTGCTTGTTAAGTTCGAGGACTATAGCCACAAAGTAGGCGAGTGCTACCGCTGTAAAACCATTATTGAACCCCAAGTTTCTCTACAGTGGTTCGTGGCCGTGAAGACCCTGACTGAGAAGGCCCGGGCTGCGGTGCCCGTAGATACGGTTATCTATCCCAAGTCCTGGTCCAATACTTATTTCCACTGGCTGGACAATGCGCACGACTGGTGTATTTCCCGCCAGATCTGGTGGGGGCACCGTATTCCAGCCTGGACCTGCCGGAATTGTAGTAAGCTCATAGTTCTGAGAGATGATCCCACTGTCTGTCCAGACTGCTGTGGAATTATTGACCAGGATGAGGACGTGCTAGATACATGGTTTTCTTCGGCTTTGTGGCCTTTTTCTACCTTGGGTTGGCCGGATGGGACTAAAGATTTAGCTACCTGGTATCCTACCGCGGTGCTCGTCACGGCCTTTGATATTCTTTTCTTCTGGGTTGCCCGAATGATGATGATGGGCATCCACTTCATGGGCCGGGTGCCTTTTCGTGACGTGTATATTCACGCTCTAGTGCGTGACGTCAAGGGCCAAAAGATGAGTAAGTCCATAGGTAATGTAATCGACCCCCTGGATATGATCGATCGCTTTGGCACAGACGCCCTGCGCTTCACTCTCACTGCCATGGCTGCCGTGGGCCGGGATATCCGTCTCTCCGAGGGGCATATCGAGAGTTATCGGCACTTTTGCAACAAGCTCTGGAATGCTGCTCGCTTCGCAATTATGCGGCTACCAGAGGAGATGCCTTTGTCTGAGTCCAAACTTATAGATTACCCCGTGCATCAGGTATCTGGTATACACCACGCCTGGCTATTCCACCGGCTAGAGGAGTTGAAAGAGAAGGTACGTGATGGCGTTGCTAGCTATCACTTCAACGACGTCGCCCAGAGCCTTTATCGTTTCATTTGGCATGAGCTCTGTGATTGGTATTTGGAGATGCTCAAGTCTGAGCTGGCCGGGAAGAACGACGTAGTAAGAGAGGCCGCGCAGATCTGTCTGTGGAATGTCTTGCGTGAAGTACTTGTGCTACTGCATCCTATTGTTCCATTCATCACCCAAGAGATTTGGAATGCCCTGCCTGGTATCAGTGAGTATGGGCGCAACCTAGTTTTAGTTCCTTATCCAGCAATGCGACCCGAGCGGCATAACCCCATGAGCGTACAAGACATGGCTTTAATACAGGATATGGTAGTGGCTGTGCGTACCATCCGTAGCGAGCTTGGCATAGCCCCGTCTAAAGAATTAGACGTGCTTGTGCGTACGGTGAGCGATGAGGATCGGCAGCTCCTGAAAGAGAAAATTCCCTATATCCGATTTTTGGCTCGAGTGAGGCAGTTTGACGCTGGGCCAGAGGTTAGCGGTTCCCGAACTGCTGCTACTATGGTCATACGGGGGGGCAGCCAGCTTTTTGTGCCACTGGCTGGGGCCATTGACTTCAACGCCGAATTAGCTCGTCTGGATAAGGAATTGGTCAAGCTGGATAAGGAACTAGCCGGCGTTGAGTGTAAGCTGGCAAAGAAGAGTTTTGCGGTTAAAGCACCGGCCGAGTTAGTGAAAAAGGAGCGGGCACGTGCAGTCGAGTTGGTTGACAAACGAGGTAAACTAGAAATTCTGCAAGACCGGCTACGCGAAGTCATAGGATGAGCGAGCGAGACCAGTAAATGAGGAGAGCGTTAAGGGGAGTGTGATATCGTGTGCCGCATCGTAGGCCGGTAGGGTGAATTGTTGACAAGTGCATGGCCTTTGCGGGCAAACTGATTGAGGAACATGTCTTGGCTATAGTCGAGGAGCTAGATTTATATTTTTTATCACACATGCTGAGTGTTTTTTGTCTATATGAATCAGCTTTTTAGTACTGCGGCGTTTTTCCAGGAATTTTTGAATTTTTGGCCCAGAATGGCTAGGACTACCGCGTCCGGATATTTGTTCAAAATTTATAGTGTGGCATTTGCATACTGTATTAATGGGTCTATTTTTTGCATCAGACTGATTGTTTTTCATGTACCCGACTACGGTATGTCTTTCCTTAAACCTGAAGGAACGCTAGTGTTGTAATAATGAACGTTATGGGAATTGGAATGGATATATTTTTGTATAGATCAATGGTAAGCTATGGTATCAATTTGAATCAAAATGATATATTATATTATGATATGTGGAATGTCCTAATTACGGATGAGTTAGGGAACAACCTTCTAGGCAAGACTACTTAAGGAGATGGAGGCAGCCCCTCATTCTCTCTGTTAGTCTGAGGCACCATGAAAGTATATATCATTGGGGCAGGCCCGGGGGATCCTGGGCTGCTTACGCTCAAGGCTAAGGCCGTGCTCGAGATGGCCGATGTAGTGGTCTATGATTACCTGGCCAATGATTCCTTTCTGACTTTCTGTCGGCCGGATGCCGAGTGCATCTACGTGGGTAAAAAAAGTGGTAACCATACATTGCCGCAGGATCGGATTAATGCTCTATTGGTGGACAAGGCCCGGGAGGGCAAGGTCATTGCCCGTCTCAAAGGGGGCGATCCCTATATCTTTGGTCGTGGGGCCGAGGAAGCCGAGGAGCTATTGGAGGCCGGCATTCCGGTGGAGGTGGTGCCCGGTGTGACCTCGGCTGTCGCTGCGGCGGCTTGTGCGGGCATCCCGCTTACCCATCGCAAGTATGCTTCTTCGGTATCGTTTATTACCGGGCATGAAGACCTAACTAAACGCGAGAGCGCTCTGCACTGGAATGCCCTAGCTAAGTCATCCAGTACCCTAGTTTTTTTTATGGGTATGAAGAATCTATTCGCGATTGCGCAGAACCTCATAGTCGGCGGCCGATCAGCAGAGACGCCCGTAGCCTTAGTGCGCTGGGGTACCACCTGCCGCCACACTTCAATAGTCTCTACCCTTGCCGACGTGGCTATGGCGGCAGAGCGGGATGGGTTTAAGGCTCCTTGTCTGATTATCGTGGGTGAAGTAGTATGTCTGGCGTCGACTCTCAACTTTTTTGAGCGTCGGCCGCTTCTGGGCAAAGGCATCGTGGTTACTAGGGCTAGGGAGCAGGCTAGCAAGCTCCTAGAACAGCTAGCCGAATTGGGCGCTTGTTGTTATCAATTCCCTACTATCGAGGTGCGGCCGTTGGACGACTACGCGAAGGTGGAACAGACTATCTTGAGATTGAGGGACTACGATTGGTTAGTGTTTACTTCAGCCAATGGAGTCAAGTATTTTTGGGAGTACCTAGGAGAGGTCGGCTTGGACACGCGTATTCTTGGGGGTATAAAAGTGGCAGCTATTGGCCCGGCCACAGCCATAGCCCTGGCTGGACGTGGGGTGAATGCGGATTTAGTGCCTGAACAATATGTTACCGAGTCGTTAGTTACTAGATTGCTTGAGCAAGACATGGCCGGTGCCCGGGTGCTTATCCCTCGGGCCAGGGAAGCACGGGAGTTGTTGCCCGAAGAGCTAGCAAAGGTCGGAGTTAAGGTGCAGGTGTTGCCGCTCTACGAAATTGTGCCGGCTGAAGCTGACCAGGAGGCACTGCTAGCTGCAATGGCTACCGGGGAGATACACTGTATTACCTTTGCTAGTTCATCTACAGTAGACAATTTTTTTGCCCACATTCAGTCAGAAACGGTGGAGGCGGTTCGCCCTGGCGTTAAGCTGGCCTGCATCGGGCCGGTGACAGCTAAAACACTAGAAAAGCATGGTTTTATCGCAGATATTGTGCCCACAGATTATACTATCCCAGCCCTTGTGGATGCTCTTGTGGATGCCTTTAAGGTCTGATATTACTGTGATGTGCTGAGTAGAAGTACTGTAATAACTAATACTTCCGACAAAAAAAGTAAAACTATTGTCCTTTCATTAGATATCTGCGGTTTTTTTGATAAAGATTTGAATCTATAATCCAAAGTTAGCTGTAAGCAAACCGGATTCCAGATGTAGATGTTAGTAGTCTCTAATAATTCCAAAGCTGACGCCCTGTCTGTAGATAATTGAGCCATTAACAAGGCATTGCACGGGGGGTGAGGTGAGTTTGAGGCTATAGTTTTTTTATGACCGGGTACGTGCGCTGTCACCCCTTCGGAGCTCTTGACCGTTTTTTTTCAGACCGCATCCAAAATATTTACTCCGGCCATCCCTGACCTTCATTTTTTTCGGAATTCATGGGCAGTATGCGCTGTGGCCTCAGATAATATTCTTGGCTGCATTATATATTTCGTGGACGCGTGTGGACTACAGCCTAATCGGCCATTTAGGTTGTGGTGTCTATGTTTCCTAGGGACGACACCTAGAGTCTAGAAAGCTGTATCTTGTTATGGAACATCACTATCTATATCTAAAGGCCCTGCATGACTAGTTTTAGGTCGGGCTGACCATCTAAAATATTCTCAGAATGGAATAAGATCTATCTGGCGTCAGCTAGCGTGGTACTGTCATTGGTCCCTAGAGGCGCCCTATTATATCTGTTCTTGGAAGTGGGCTTTTAGTCAATTTCAACCGGCCGGCTGGTCTGGTCGAACTACATGTTGGGCGAGCTTAGATTGTATTGCTAGGATACAGTGGCTGTAGTATCTGGAAAATGGATGAAATATATGGGCACGGATGAACGTTACGTTTATCCTGACCGACAAGAAGAAGACTGCCTAAAAAATTTTGATACAGCTAAGTATTCTAGTCGGGTTTTAGGGCAGACTGTAGTGTTGCTGTCTACAGAACATCCTTAATAAACCTACGTAGATTTTAGGCTGGATAGCCCTTATGCGACCGTATTGGCCATTTTTGATAGGGCGATAACCCAGTCTATGTTATTATAACGGACACGGCAAGCTATGTTTTTTAAGGATCAGAGTTTCACCGTGGCTGTAGATGGGCTGTAGCGGAGAATGTGGAGATTTTGTATTTTGTCCCATCGCACCCATTAATATTCTGAAGCCATAGAGATTGGCCGGAAGGATACAGGGTGATATTCGTTTGGATAAAGTTCCCGGTTGGGATTACTGCTGTCGCAGGTGTCTATAGATAATATTGCGGTAGAGTTTAGGTTTAACACTCCGGCTGGGCGCGGTATTAACTGGCAGGCCTTCTACCGCAAGTTGCAAGAGTTCGGTCTGGATAGCCCGCCGGCCTGAGCAGTAGTGTTATAGTAAAAAACATAATGTTCTGTACTACATGACACTTGTATCGATTATGCTACGTCATTGGCTGGCAAAAAAATAGTAGAAAAAAATAGTTCTTTTCTCAGAGGCAAATAATTATTTATGTGCAATGGTGGCGGTAGAGAGCGGAGAGGAACGGAGCAGATACCTGAGCAAGGCAGATCATAATTATTTAAAAGTAGATCATAATTATTTAGTACTAATATTTTTCAGCACCGTCGGTACAAAAAAAGTGAGTGAATATGTATTCTTTTAATTACCCAAATTAATTATATATTTTATGCGTTATCTTAAATTTTGAGGTAGCGTCAACTTCTTTACATGCCTTTAAACATGATACTCTTTACGACATGTGGGTCCGTATTGGGTGTGGTCGGATGGGGCAGTAGCTATGTGACGCAATAACCGGTCCGAATAGGTCGCGTACATTTTATAATTGGGGTGCTGTGAGGTGCAGATATGATTCAAGTGGCGGCTGAACCAGCTCCAGATCTGCTGGAGGCCAAAAAAAAAGTACGGGTATCCCAGCGCAGTACCGGCGGTAAAAAAATGAGTAGAGTAAGTCTTAGCCATATTTGTAGCTCTAAGATATAAGTAGGTACTGCTGCAGTTCGTTTTTAATGCACCAGATATTATCTCTAGCCTTAGGGTATGGGTCAAACTTAGGTAGCTTTAACGCATTTGATAGTTTTCGGTGCGGCCTTTATCTTATAAATGAAAGTTATACCTATCTTCAAAATATCTAAGAAAATGCTGAAGATTATGTTGGAGTACTATGTGCCAAGATATTGATGATTTTTAAACTGACGGAACTTATTATCCGCGGCCTCTTAGAGAGTGCAGTGGTTGTGAGTTGAAGATAGTGAGCCAAAAAAATGTTTAGTCGAAATGTTCATGAACATCTTTAATTTATGGATATCGAAATGAGACTTACGTCAAGCAGAAAAATAGCCGGTGGTTTAAATACGAAGCGGCTGATATACGATGGCAAGATTGTTTTTTTCAGCTGTGAGGGCAAAGTCTTTTGTGGTGGTGAGTTCGCATTTTGGGTGTCACCAGTTGACTAGCGTTTCGACATTGTGCGGGGCAAGTTTTTTTAAGAATACATTAATTTAATATTTCAAGCTAAGATTGTCAAGACATCAGGCCCTGGTTAAGATTAATCTATAGAGCCATGAAGTCACGGACTGGTCAGTATTTTGCCAGAGAAGATTTATATTGGTTCTGGCTGGTTTTTTTAGCGCAGTATATGATTATTTTGGCTGTTCTGAAGTAAGTCTTCGGTCTGGGCTTACTCTACCAGAGAGAGTACTGTACTTATGGAGAGGATGGCAGTGATGATGCGACTATTGATCATGAATGGTCGACTGAAAATACTATGATGCGTATGGGGCACTATACTGGGTGTATAGTTTTCTTGAGGAAAAATATGAATTAGTCGTTATCATAGCTGTCCTCGATATCAAGAATGCGAATATTTTTTTTGCAGACGGCAGTCGGTAATTTTGAAGAATAGACTTACGAAGTCTCAGTTTAGATTATTGTTGTAGAAGATTAGAACAGTTGGTGCTTATGAAGATCATGATGAGATAAGTAGTTGTCCGACGGCTGGAGTGTTGAATGGCTAAATAGCCGTATCCAGGTACAAAAAAGTGGGGGCAGGCAAGGCCAGTGAGGTGATTGCAGGGTTGCTCAATTGATTGGCTTTCCATGCATTTTATTCGATTATATCACATATGTTGGTGCGCAGTCCGAGATAGCGTTGTTGAGAGCTATAGACGCGTTAGTTGGTCTGAAAAATTCGATATTTACAGTTATCATTCCAATAGATGCTAAACTTCAGGCTTTTTCGTCGTCCGATAGTGAGGAGAAAAGGGGCATTCTGAGTGCTCTTGTGTCTATAGATTTAAGCTCCACTAGTTGGCGTTATATAAAGTACTTCCAGAATCCATGCTCTCTTCGATACACATAAGGTGTTTTAATAGCTAGAGATTAAGCCAGAAAGCGTTCTGGTGCCGTATCTGTGAGTCACTTTTATAGAAGATGATTCGTGTATAGGGCTATTTTTCACTGGAGATAAAATATTTTTTGTTGTAGGCATGTCGGCCACGGTACGGTAGTGTTCCTCGTAGTTGTACAGTAGCCTATGGATGGTCACGGCGTGGATGATTATATCCCGTAGACAGTCAGGTAGATTTCGTCGATGTTTTAAGGAATACAGCATATATTCGACCTCACGGTACGCTATTTTGGTCCGAGAAATATGATGGTTACGGGCTGATCTGGGGTTCAACGGTTAGGACGTAACGTGGTCCATGGGGTGTGGTTTAGTAGCTTCACTATGGATTAGGTTTTGGTTTCGGCGTGTAGTGCTTGGCCATAGGCGTTAGTGATAAAATAGGTCATTCTAGGGTCATATCAAGGACTATGCTCACTTTATTATCCGCACTATATGAAAAATGCGTAGTCGTTGTTCCAGTCCTTTGGGTTGACTAGTGGTGTTATTGCGTTCATTGGTTGGTCATAGAAAGCAGACAAAACTGTCCAATCTCACAGAGATGCGGGTATCCATGGGGGTCAAGATAGATGATTAGAGGACGAGCCAAGAGGACGGCTGGGAGATTCTCAAACAATACGATAACGGTCACGCTGACCAAAGTGATGCGCAGGTTTATATTTATAATGATGATGGCGTAGGTTAGCGGCGTCTAGGACGTATTGCTCGTTGCGTCCGTTTTAATTAGTCTGTGTATAGAGGAAAGATATATTTTTTTGCGCGCGCTGCTTCGAGTAGTTGTTTTTAAATGGAGTATTTTCTGGTAACTATGAGACCAGGTTAGCTGCAGGCAGCATAAACTGGCTGGGGTTATGGTGAGGGATGATACAATTAATACTTTTTTTGGACATCAATTAGTAGGATCAGGTTCTGTTATGGATGATTCCGACAAATTTAATATTCTGTTCTGGTTTGAATAATGATAAGGTTTAATTTGATACCATTTTAAATCATTGCTGCTTTACCATTGTGGATCGGAGTATGTTTTTTTGTAATAAAAAATGCCGTAAGTATGAAAAAAATATAAATATTTTTTTATATTATACTTTCATTCTCTTTAAAAAATAGTATATTTTTTTCAATTTGAGCAAGGTTATAAAGAATAATATTTTACTCTCCTCACAGAAGATGGAGCCATCGAACTGAGGGTCATCTAGCTGCTAGAAGTAAATTACTTAGTTTCTTTGACAAACGGGGCAGAAGGTGGAGGTCCGACTGGCGATTTTGGTCATTCTTATAGTGGTGCCGCAGACGAGACAGGGGAGGCCGACCCGGCCGTAGATACGTAAGGTCTTCTGGAATGTGCCGACGTTGCCATAGGCGTCACGGTAGTTACGAATGGAAGAACCACAGGCAGCGATGGCCTCGGTAAGAACTTCCTGAATGGCGGCTTGGAGTTGGTGTAGGCGATATGGGGCCAAAGTGTTGGCTGGTGTGTTGGGTTGTATACCGGCACGGAATAGGGATTCATCGGCGTAGATATTGCCGATGCCGGCGAGAACGGTTTGGTCTAGGAGCAAGGTTTTAATACGACCGCGACGGCCAGCTAGGCGGAGGGAGAAAGTATCCGAGTTGAGAGCTAGAGGCTCTGGGCCCATAGTGCGGAAGAAATCCCAGGCAGTGAGCGCGTCTGGGGTCATGAGACGTAAGGTACCGAACTTGCGTTGGTCATGAAAAATAAGCCGGCTTTCGTCTTCAGTGAGGAAGACAGCGCGGATGTGTGGGTCATCAAGGGCTATTGGATGGGCTGGGTCATCTATGAATAGCCGTCCAGTCATTTTAAGGTGGACGGCTAGGATGTTGGTGCATGGTGGGATAAGTCCGGATAGGGTGGCTGGTAGTGGTGTAGGGTTGGTTTTTCCGTCCAGGGCCAAGAGCAGGAGCTTACCACGACGGCTAACACTAGCTATGCGTAGGCCGGATAGGGCGGCGACGAAGGCAGTGGGATCGTCAGCAATACAGCCAGGCCAGCGCAGATCCACGGCCTGGATACGATGTCCTTGGCAGGCGACAGCCAGGCCGCGGACGATAGTTTCGACTTCAGGTAATTCTGGCATTGGAAATCTTCGACGTGGCAGGACCAAGACGTGTCTGGATGGTTGTTAGAATTAGCTTGGGGATGGCCAGACAGAGTATTTCTAAATTATTCCGGATTACGAAGAGTATTTGGGATCTAGCATTTCCATATGGACAATACGGTGGTGTGAAAGAACTGAGGTTTTTTTGGCTGACTAATGACCGCCAGGAGCAGGCCCTTAGACCGGCAACTGGTCTTGTCCATCTGTAAGCCTGGTATAAGCTTTTGCATAGTCACTGTTCTACTATTTTAGTCCAAAACTAAATCTAGATGGCTGCGTTAAAGTATGGAGCTGACGAAAAAGATGTCGGTTTTGGCTGGATCAGGGATGGTGTTGCCTCTCCAGGGGAGCATAAGCAAGGTCTTTATAGTCGGGCTTAAAGTGCGTAGCCTATAGGCTACGCCTCAGCCATGTCCTATGTGTCTGGCACCGGCCAATACCACTATGGGGCGACTCAGGCGGTAGCGTAATGCTAGTGCTTCGGTGGCCATCTTAGTATCCCATAGGGTTTGGACCAAGAAGAAGCGGTCCGTGTCGAAGACTGGCCGGCCTTTATCTTTAGCCAGTCTCTGGTGATGCTTGACTATGGTTTTTAGAGAGACGCGCTGAACGGGGTGGGGCATGATGATTGGGTTAGGTATTTGGCGTAGTTCTTCAGGTGACAAAGCTTCCAAGCCGCCGAAGCCGACCTTGCGTACTAGGGCGTGCGGTAGGTTTAGGGCATAGAGCGGTAGCCTGTGTCTGAGCGCTACGCGGAAGACTGAGGTATAGAGTTCGAATGAGTGGTTCCAGGCCTTTGGCCAGTCTACGGCCTGGGATAAGGCCTCTAATACATAGTTTTCAGTTCGCGTATACAGATGGCCAATATTCCAGAGATCTAGAGCCGGCTGTCTGGTAACATCGAGCATTTCCAGCCCTACCGCCGGAGATGGGCCAGTTGTGGCCAGGATGTCCAAGCAATGGGCTTGAATTTCGTGGTCGTTGAGCAAGTTATGGCTCTCGCCTATATGGTGGATGGGACGACACAGTACACCTAGTCCCAGTTGCGTTTATCCTCGATAGGCCGGATTTGCGCCGGCAGGGCGCCGGGATTGACTACCTTAAGCACAGGGCGTAATTTGATCTTCTCGCGGAAAAGGTGTAGTAGCTCATCGTTACGCTTGAAGTTACTAGCCTCCAAGTAGAGCACTATCTCATCAATACTGTCGGGGTTGGTGACCTCAATTTGCCAGCGTTTGATCTCGTCGAATCGAGCCATAATCTGCTCCACCTGGTGTGGGTATACGAACATGCCTTTGATGCGTGCAGTAGTATCTACACGGCCTACGATATTGCCTAGCCGTGGGCTAGAGCGGCCGCAGAGGCATGGGGTGCGGTCGATGTAGGAGAGGTCGCCCGTGGCTAGACGGATGAGGGGGTAGGTCTTATTAAAGGCCGTAACTACGATCTCTCCAACTTCGCTGTTTTTGAGAGGAATACCAGTATCAGGATGGCAGATTTCTACAAAAGTTTGGTTAGAGATGTGTAGGCCGTTTTTGTGAAAGCACTCGTAGCCAATACAGCCTACGTCAGCCGTGCCATAACCTTGACGCATGATGAGGTCGAACTTCTTTTCTAAAATGTTACGTAATTTTTCAGAGAATTTTTCGCCTGTGACGAATGCTACTTCGATGAATAGATCTTTGCGTAGATTGATTCCGTTTTCTTCAGCCTTTTGTGCCATGTGCATGAGGTAGCTAGGGGTACCGATATATCCAGTTACCCTCAGCTTTTGCATAATTTCCAGCTGTGTGTTTAGGTTACCCTGGCCGGCGGGTATGACAGCACAGCCCAGGTTACGCAGTGGTTCCTCAAACATGAGGCCAGCCGGAGTGAGATGGTAGTTGAAGGTGATCTGTGCCAGATCGCCGGAGCGAAAGCCTGTGGCGTAAAAGCCTTCAGTCCAGCCCCAGTAGTCGTCGCTGCGGTCCTCAGGGTCAAATATGGGACCTGGGGATAAAAACACTCGCTTGAGTTCGCCTAGGTCCTTAGTGAGCAGGCCGCCCAGGCGTGGCCCCATAGACTGTAGAAAAATGAGTTCCTTTTTTTTTAGGATGGGTATGTATTTCAAATCTGAGAGAATTTTAAATTTATCCGCCTGGAATTGGGCACGGTCGAAGCGTTTCTTGACGTCTTCGGAATAACGGTAGGCGTAAAGTAATAATTCTTTGAGCTGGATGATATTATATTGCCGACGTTCGCTTTCGTCGAGTACTTCGCGGCGGCTGTAGATACCTTCAGTGCGGTCTTTGCGTGTCATATATCAACTCTCCGCGGATAATTTTTTTAAGATACTAAGTATGAATAGTCAATTTTTAATGGAATTACAAGTAGAAATCTATAAGTTAACGAATTATCAGGCAAAAAAAAAGTTATCCAAGCCCTAGGCCGTCGGCTGATTCTGGGTGGGGAGGTACATATGATTTAGGTTTTCTGGCCGTTGTAGATGTCATCTCGGTTATGTCCAGATAATGCGCATCAGGTTTAGTCACATTTGGGACAGATTTGATAGATGCTGTCGCGTTTAGTGTTGTCATCATATTTGATCCTGCTGCCGGGCAAAAAATAAGCAACCAGTATGAGCCACTATGCGATCATCAGGTCGTAGCCGTTCTGGTATGGGCTTATAACGGCGGATGAAAATTTTCTAGCATCTCGATGTCAGCAAATAGCTGGCCTTCCATGGCTACCAGTAGATCCAAGGCCTGGTTGGCTGTGGGCAGTAGGAAAGCTATGGGCGCTGGGCGCCATGGCTGCTGCAGCCTGAGCTAGATAGTCCCAGGGAGTGCGTACGTCTAGAAATAGGGCGTCGGCATCGGTTTGTAGAAAGCCTTCGGTAATATCGAGGCAGCGACGTTCCACGTTTTTCCCCAGCCCAGCCCAGGCTAGATTTCGGCCGCAAGGCTTAATAAATTCTGGTTGGCGGTCATAGGTATATACCCGTCCCATAGGGCCTACATACTCAGGATAGAGCCATGGTCATACTACCTGAGCCGTAGCCGGCCTCTAATGACCCGTGAGCCTGGGCCAATGCCCAGTTTGAGTAGAATATAGCCGATCTTTTTGGGATATAGGATCTTAGTTTCCCTGTGTAGCCCCTTAATGCAGTCGTAAATAGTGGGCCTCAATAATCGGTAGGGCTTACCTAGATGCGATGAAATTATCCCATCAAAGCACGTTTCTAGGATTGTCTTAGCCGGAATGCGTCCTTCGTGGGTATGTAGGGCCCTGTCCTGATCGAGTCGGAACAGAAATTGTTTGCCCTTTGAGCTGACGAGTAGGATAAGATCTTCTGGGCTGGGCATAGTACACCTCCTTTTTCTTGACTTGGGAAAGTACATGGCACGTACTGGATGTCGCTCTTTTAGGGTTGTGGGCAGGCTGGGTAGGCCGGTGCTGTTTTGTTATTTGGGGTATATGAAAAAAATGGCCAAGATAAGGATGTCACAGGTTATAAAATATGGAAATGTGGCCCACATAAGGAATGTTCATGTGGCCAAAGGTTAATTTTTGTTTTACAATTCTTAGGTCAGATTGACCGTTTTCATTTATATGATTCGCGGTTATGTAGTCCCTTAATATGGTGGCAATTTTTTTTAGATTGATAGATGGCTTAGCCATAACAACGGCCACGTTTTTTTGATATTGATCAGTTTATAAATCTGATGTTCCAAAGCTACAATCTAGAACTGCCAGACAAGCATTTGTCGTCAAAGGTCTTGGCCATTTTGATATCTGTGATTATTCATTAGTTTTACCTGAAGGCTTCGTTTTGCTTTATACAGTCATTATACTCGCCTTTACAGAATTATTTATGGATCGCGGATGGCTTGGAGATGTAGTATATGCAATTCATGTTTACAATAGTTCAATAATTTAACATCGTATGTAATATAGTTCGTTCTGGTTGCTTATGTGATGTATGATGAATCTCATACGGTAGTAACGTGAGGGCTATAGTCTCTATTCCGCAGCCGGATATGTTGTCGGGTATCTGGTATGGCATTTAGCCATGGTGTTCTTAATTAGAGTTTTTTTGTTGGTCAACATAGGTATCTTGAACTTTATTTTACCAGTAGCATTGCAATGTTGTGTGGCATTATGTTGATATCTCGCACTGTTTGTATCTATCTTTTTAGCCCATTTTTGTCCTATTTTTTTGTCCTAAACTTGCTTTTTTTGCTTTCGTAAGAGTAGGGCACCACCATACAGGACAACTCTATCTTTTAATTTTTTGAGGCGTCCATTTACAATACCGATTCAATATCATCGCCAATAGTGCATCTAATGCTGACACTATCAGTTTTAAACGCGGCTAGCTGGCCTTCGAGGATACCTTCTATATTTTGTCCAGACCATATGTCTTAGTCCATATTGTCCTGCGTGACTAACCGTTTCTGCCACCGTCCATCGTATACATCACCGTTGCTGTAACTTTTTCCAAGACAGCCTCGGTGAGTTTAGCAGTCCGCTGGGTGCTACTATCTTAGAAAATGACTCTTTTAAGGTACGCAGCGACAATATTGTCTATACGCGTAGTAAGGTTGATATATACATTGAATTGATAGGTCAGTCTTTGTGTCGAGTCCTTGGCATCGGCGCTTATCTGCTATACCGTCATGTAGATATTGACAGCCTATCTTTAGGCAAAGGCCTATTATATAAGATTTTTTTTGGCTAGACTCTTATGCGGTCGCTCTAATCAATTGAGCTGATTGTATTTTGCCACCCTGTATTGGTATTCGTCTGTGTCTGACATAGGTTCGTTTTCAGTACGGCGGCTGTGGGATATATGTCACTTTGCACAGGTGCTTAATGGGATGTCAGCATCTGCGGAATACGACTTGCTTAATTATCCGGCGTATATGGCATGGGCTTAGATTTTACAGTAGGCTAGGGTAGCGTGTGTTCCTTCTGAGTGGCTGGAATAGTCCTTTCCGGCGAGCGTATATGATAGCTTGATAGCGGATACAAGAGCATCTGGCGTAGCTTTTATGGCTACAACTCCAGGAGCCCGACGTCCCTGAAATCGCGCGTTCCTGTCAGAATGTTGCTGAGATATGCTCGATTGATCGTTCCACTGGGCCATACTTATATATTTTGAGCTCAGACAGTTCGGCATGACCTGTATCTTTGGAAGCCATAGGAGTGTGTCCTGGTCTGTTTTTCCTCTAGACTGTTAAGTTTAATTGCCCTCATCATAAAAAAAATATGCCACAAAACTGTACCACATGGAGAATTATATTTGA
Source organism: Desulfovibrionales bacterium (assembly GCA_965112965.1). Classification (GTDB taxonomy): domain Bacteria; phylum Desulfobacterota; class Desulfovibrionia; order Desulfovibrionales; family Desulfovibrionaceae; genus CBCOTE01. The sequence goes on from CBCOTE010000023.1 coordinate 228,262, forward strand.
TAGAAAAAAATCTTCGTCCTGCTTATAGATTTGTTAGGATAAATAGTTCTATACTTTTTTTTATTGTGAACCTAAATCTGTGATTCAGCTGGAGCTATTCATCCGTGATCTGTTCTATAAGCTGGGTGAATAGTATAATATGGTATATCTCATTTTGAACGAGCTCAATATCTGTGATTATTATTAAATCTTTTGCTGAGAAAAGAAGGCTTTTAGAGTCCAACTTGTGGCTCTAGAGGAGTTTTTTGTGCCCCTATAAACCGACCGGAAACCTGCGCCTGTCGGACTTAGCAGAATATTTAGGTGGTCTCAGAAGTTAAAGTTGGGAGCCAATCGAATTCCTAAGTGGTTAGAGTATACATAAGAGATGGATAATAATATTTCAACTCATGGCCGAATAATCAATGTCTGGATAGAATCCGACATCATATGAGGCAGGTCTACATAAAGATATTACATTTAATGAGGTAAGTTGACTCTATTCGATAACTGGGTAGCTATTTAAACTACTGGATCTAACATAATTCCCTATTAATACTAAGCGCTACTAACTGTATAAGATAGCTTTGATGAAAATATCAGCCTATGTTTGAAGTTTAGTCGGATCTATGTTTGCGTCACAAGAATAAAGATCATCCATACTTTACTAAATTTATAAAGAACTAGTTCTTGAAAAAATTCATCATAGAGCAGCGTTACGACATGCAGCAGTTGGATCTAAAGAGGTATTGACAGCCTATCGTTAGACCTTTCAGCGACGGCATCAATGCAGGAATGATCTGGCTCTTCTAAGGCTGAAAGGTTTTAACCAATCAGTTCGATGATATAATTTCCTAAGCGGTCCTGTTTTCGTGTACCAAAAAAAGAGAAGAATATAGTACGTGCGGATGCCATGGAAACCAACAGGCTGCTTAACTAGGTCAAGAACTTCAACTTACAGATTGTGGTCCAAAATAGTTCCTGAATGAAAACGATAGATAGTTATTCACGAACATAATCCGTCCACTAGTTGACTAAAAAAAGATAGATGTCTAAGGTATTGATAAGAGTGTCACCAATGAAGCTATGGGACAGTTGCCGGGTTGATTAATGATAGCCTCTCCCAGCCCTTTTGGGAGTCTATCAATATTTTTAGCTTTGGGGGCGTCCCTTCATCTTGACGGCGAGCTGGAGTTTAATTAAGCTGCGGCTGTAGTTAAGATTAGCTAGGCAATCTATAAGATTTAGACGTTTCGTTTAAGGTCATGTCCACGTCTTACTGGACGACTGGGAGATCTGACCTACCGATATGAACGGACAAGCTGCTCTTCTATACAAGCCTGAATAGTAATAAAGTATACTGATATTCACGGAATTATTAGTTTTTTTTACGTTGAGTTTGATTAGCGCCTCAGCATGGAGAACGTGTTTAACTGTCCCTATGCTAGTATGAAAATATTATTTCTAAAAAAAAGAAAATTGTTCTCAACCACTGTCAACGGATCCTATGACCTTATGCGGCTCATCTAGTAATAACATGGCTGGAAATCTGGTTTTTTTGTTTATACGAGTATCGGCCACTACTGAATCGGCTTAAGATCTTGGTTCTAATCTGGGAGGTCAATAGACTATACAGCTAAGACGCCTGGTTTTTTTCACTTGACTTTTTTTTGGACAGAAACTGCTTTGTAAATGACTGTTTTTATTTTCTTTTCGGCAGCGACTCTTTAGGCTTAGTTTTCGTATATAACCTGGCCTTCGGCAATATTATGTCGACACCTTTAGCGCTACTTCGAAAATACTCAATCCGACCAGAGAAGTACTTTTTTGGACGTGGCTTTCAATAATACCAACGGCATTTTCATGACTACATTTATAGTGATCAATAAGCCGTACCAAGAGGACAGGCCCGATTATAATTTTCGTTTTCAGTACTAATTCTGTAGGTCTGCCGATCGGCTTGGGTGCGAAAACTTTTTGTCAATTTTCGGCCTTCTGATATCAAGGTTAACAATATGGTGGCGGGGAACGTCAAGTATTCTAGCGTCAGCCATATCAATAGTGTCAATACAGTTATTTTTTGGGATAATGCTGTGTTAAGGCTGCGGTTGCCTTTTGGTATTGTCAGAAGAATACTGCTAGTCTCTTAAAGATTACCACCAACTAGACCTCATCGAACCGATGTACGTTGTTAGCCTAGATGGACTGTGATATGTCCGTGATCAAGTTTAAATGCCAATATACTCGCTCTCCGAGACTCCTCTTAAGGATTGTCAATATTCGGTGGTTGGAGCAAATTTAGGCAAGGATTATATTTAATTTCATTAAGTTTCGAATAATTACTGTATTACTGTAGTTAAACCTATTATTTCCGCTGACAAGATGTTATAGATAGTGCTGGATCTTAAACAGTAGCGTAATGGCTAGAATTAAAAAAAATTGAGGGTGAAGGCTACTATCATTTAAACCCCTGTAGTGGCATATGTATAATGAATACGTCTTCAACACGAATTCGTCACATAACGAGTCTGATAATCGTTTTGTACAATCTAGCATGTCGTGTCCAAATTAGTGTCGCCTAGAAGTATGCGATCGTTTTGAGCTTAGTCAAAATTTAGCTGGACACAGTGCGAGGCACCCTTTCGAGTTTCCATGGTGTCAATTGGACCAGGTGAGCTGGCCGAGCAAAGCTTCCCGGTATCTATTTTCGGCCCAGTAGTTATCTGTCGTATACGAGGCTGGTAGTTTTTGAAATAAATTATCAATCTGTCAAGTTTTAAGTTTTAAGATTAGTATCATCGTCGATTATTAATATGACCTGAACGTCTATTTTTAAAGACCTATAGTCTAGAATGTCTAGGTTTCAAATGCTGTCAATCCGTGTCCTCAGATAGACACTGCGCGGTGAGTTGAAAGTGTCGGGTGTCTTGCTGACTCGGACTATGATTTTAGTTCGTGGACGTCTGTCGGCGCTATACACATTGGCACCGCTGTCATCTTGGATTATATATTCCGGCCATTTCAGTCATTTGTTGTTCCATGAACGGTGACGTGAGCTGGCAGCATTAGATTTGATGCTTCATGCTACTTTTATAGATAACGGCGTTACCGTAAATTTATACAATAATATATTTGGTATTCTGCTGACGTTAGCATTAATCGCACCATGGACGATACCACCATTGAAAATACCTAATGGCGTCATCCTGCAAGCTATATCTACTGCTACCTTATACGGGGGACGACGAAAACTAAGCGATCCGAGATTACAGGCTCGGCCAACATTTTCACGTAGCGGACCCTCTATTTAGTTTCGAGTGGATCATCCCCATTTCTAATGCCTGTCATGTGACCGTTGTGGAGTCGATAATACTCACATATAACTAACTAGGATATTGGGAAATTAGTTTTTTTAAAAACGATATTAACGTTATCGATCTAAACAATCTAGTTACTTGCCAGATAAATAGATAAGGCACATCTCAAAGGCATGGTCTGGCCATGTTTAGTAGTTCAGAATACATAAACCTCGCCTTCACCATCTGACTTGGGAGCAGTCGTGTTGATATTATGATCTCCGGTGTCGGCGTGAACGCCTGAGCTGACGGTAGTTTCAGTCAGAAGAATGCAGCATGCATCGCTTTAGTAATTTTATCTCTGCGGTGGTAGGTATCAATTACGTGTCTAGCCCGGACAGTGGCACAGTTAATACGACCATGCAGCCTATAACGGAACATTTAGTTTGTCTGGGGAGAGACCGGTAACTCTGAGCGCTATGGCCAGCTCCTTTAATGTTTTGGTTGGGAGGCCAGTGCTGTTCTTTATTCCAAGAAGGTCTTCCAGATCCTAATGGTTAGATAAAACTCTCTTGTAACAATTATAATAATATTGACAATTATATATTTAAAAATTTTGTGAGTCCGATATTCAACGGCAACAACTATCAAAAAATACTTATGATTTTAGGCAAGTTTATCAGCTCTTTGGAGACGAATACGTAGACGGTCTTATAACGTGCCCGTGCTGGCCTGTGTATATTATAGAAAAATATCTAGTATCCTTGCGGTCAACATGGACTAAACGTAAGAATCTTTTTAAGATCACATCTTTAGCACTTATCTGGACTGATTTGAATCAGAAAGATAAGTTTTAACACGGACGTAGATATCGCCGAGTTCATGATTAATCGGGCCCAGCAGTTAATGCAGGGATAAAAGGATGATTTTTTGGACATGAGACTGAGTTGTGAGTCCGTGAAGTGCCTGGATTTATTTCCGGATCTTTTTTTAGATAAGGTGCTATTATTGAGAACGGTTAGACGGCCGTGGGTAGCCAGACAGAGCTAAAAAAAGATCAAATTCAGGCACCCAAGTAAGAGTTTTTACCCGGTTAATACGATCAAAGCCATAATGATGTTTAGCATCCAGGGCAAGTAGATCAAGATTGGCCTAGAGGTTCTTTACGATATAATTGTCTACGAGGAGGATGTCCACCTATGGGCGCAGTGACAGAGTTTTTTTAGCTGTTAAAATTAGAGATATCAACCGATATACTATGTCAGCCGAAGCCTAGTTGATAGTTAATACCAGGCTGATAAGTGCATAGTTTAACCGGATCGTTTCGTTCACATATTTATCGAGTTTAAGACATACTATAAGCTCGCACTCATATAAATCACTGAACGGTTTGTCTTTCCTCACGTTACAGAACCTATAAAGTATTCGGGTAGGCTTGTTGTGATTTTTTTATCCTTAATTACCGACTGTATGGCATGTGTCGTTGTGGTCTAATAGAATATACTCGGTATCATGAACATTCGGCAGATAACGGTGCTCGTGATAGTGGGCATACCAACAGATGAATCTAGCAAGATCTCCTTCAACTTGTTGTAATGATCTTAGTAAATTATAAGTTTTGGTGGGCTTACAAAAGACTCTTCCCGACTGACTGGTATTAACCTGGCCATCTCTATTTGAAGCAATTAGCTGTGTTGATCGTGGTGAGTAAGTAGCCCTCGGATGGAGTGTCTTTTCCGTGGCGAACATGTGTCGTTTCGTAGTTGTTTTCTTTTCTTTTCTTTTCTTTTCTTTTCTTTTCTTTTCTTTTCTTTTCTTTTCTTTTCTTTTCTTTTAACCGCACTCCTGTATTTTTAGCATTTCCTTATAGGCGCCTTAGGGTCAAGTCTAGTGATGTGCCATAGTCTACTCTTCATCGGCCACGCCGATTATCTTAAGATATATGATTTTCAGGAAGAGCTCGGTTATCATATGGCTCACATGATTGTAATCGGCCAGCAACGCTCGCACTCTTTATAGGGATAGCGCCGTCGCAGCATCGTCACGTCTTCTGGTATTTCAGGGCGAAGTGGGGTAATGCTTTATTTGTGACGCTATCCAGTTAGATATCGTTGTCCAATGAACCACACCTACCTAGTGATGATTATTAGGCTGAGGCCTGTTTCTCTCTTTTTTTTCTCTCCACCTTCTCTTTGTGTGTGTGGCGGAAGCAGTGGCCTTTTATCTGGCTTGGGTGAAGTTTAAAAATATGGTTGAGTTGCACCCTTAGTATGCCCAGTCCGACGTTGGCCAAGAATAGCGTGGGCTAATTAGATTTACCGGGTAGGACAGATGGCAGAAGGAAATCCATACTTCACGCCGGCGCACAAGTTAGTGCAGGCGAGTTAGTCGGTACGGGGATCGACGATATCAACGAATCGTTGGTGACTCCATGTAAGATCATTCCCTTTTCTAGAACCAGGTCGTACCTACTACCACAGATTGCTAGGTCCTCAAAGAGCCGGATGGGTAATTCGGCTAGAGCGGTTTTGTGACTCTGTATTTTATTACATGGTCAGGTGTGATGTTACGCAAGATGCTCAGTGACCGTTATTAGCTTTAGACGGTTTAGAAGAGGATTGAGATAACATCGGCCTTGAACAGAGCATCGTTACAACGATGGTGGAAGCGGATGCCAAGCGCTAGACTCTGTTGTTCCAGCTTAGTTTAAAAGTTGCTAGCCTGGGCCATCCTGGGCCTATGGCACCGGATTATATAGAGCTTTAGAATTTCCACGGGCTTATGTAAAAAGCTCTCATAGCAGTAACAATATCCGTTAGGATACCGGATATCGGTCGCGGTGAGCAATGCATGGTAATGATTTTGGTTTCGAAAAAAATAAGAGTGACACGCTTGGTTTATTGGAGTGCCCTATTTTTTGGTAATATTTCAGGGGGGAGTTAGAGCACGTCCTGTATAAACTATTCAAGTTACGCTTCGTCCTCGTTAGCGTAGGGCTGCTGTCTTGTCAACTACTTCAACCACATCTTCCGCATAGAATCGGAACGGCTAGGGAGAGTATGATCAGCGCGTAGTGTGCATGTAAGTGTTGCTTGTCGTAGTACTTTGCGGCGAGTTTATTGAAGAATGATGAGTATCGATGCCGCATAACTTCGCCCTATGGGTCAGCCTTTATTTGTCTCGGCGAAGATCTTAGGTTTTAATTTTTTTTCGTACTGAGACAAGATATCAGCGCGGGCCAGACATGTTGCGTACTTTGATTTTTAATTTTGTCGTACAAGTCCATAATGCTGGGTAGGTTGTTGGTGCGGGTCAGGTATTGTTCTAGACGGAGTCTGAGATTAACTTACTGGATCGAAGTTCTTTGACTCATATAGCCGTACTAGGCAATAAATAGTCTTCGTTGGCCCAGAGATGGCATTGGATCCCTTGATTTTGATTGCATTTCTACTATGTGGCGATGTAGTGTATACCTTTTTGATTGGCTATGCTGGATCGTTTGATAAAAAATATTGTGGTAACTCCTTTTAGATATCTATTGGTTGCATCTTAAAGAATAAGTAGACGTTAGTCTGTCTGGTAGCGGTATCGCGTGCGTGAGGATATCAACAGCCAGTTTAGTAATAGGTGATATCTTTCGGCTAAGGCTATGGATAAGGGCACTAGGGGCGTCCGGTAGATTCACAGCCCGTCCTTGACTAACGATAACTTGGTATCCGTCGTTGTGTTTGATGAATATTGGGTCGACAACGGTATTGAAATGCGTTGTAGAAAGGCCTGTGACTCATCCTGGAGGTTGCGAGCTTGCTTTTCTATAAGTACTAGTTCGCTGTTTTAGACGGCGTAGCGCAGAAAGTTCCCATGTGAATTGGGCAGGAGATATAGTGCAGAGATAACCTCAGGATATATCTGGGTAAGGATCGGTTCCTTTTTTTTGTAGCGTCTCTTTCGGTAAGGCAATGGTGCATCGTTTCGGCTATAAGATTCTGTGAGGATAGTTTTGGAATTTGACCAGGATAGTTTAACGATGATTCAATTTTTGGCTCCAGGTAGAGAGCTATGTAGGCCATATTTAGTATGTATTCAGGTCCTATTGTGGTGGACTATGGCCATAGGATTGCCGTGTTTCTCTACAAGCACTACTAGGCTATCGGTTGGTGTGATAAAGGTATGTCGGGCCAGGGGCGGTGGAGTCCATCCCTGGCTGAACTGATTGGCTATTTTAGTTTAGTACAATAATATAATACCAGTAAAATTTTGTGTCTCACTAAAGAAAAAATAACTAGCCGTTAGCATTTTGGAATTCATAATGTCGGCATATCTGGCGCGGAAAAAAAAGAAAAAATATAAGACAAAACTCCACTTTATGGATTATTGAAGTCCGCTAGGTAGGGTTTATGCCGCAAAAAAAATGGTCGTTCCGCTACGGGTGTTGGGTTAATTAATTAACTCTAGGTCGTCACAGATAATGTTCATGGTAATTTTGTGCGTATCGATGCAGTAACTATTGTAGGCGAGGTTGATTTAATGATTTTTATATTATCGCATCGTACGTTTGGATCGGACATGGCAATTCATAGGCTTTGGTGCGTAGTTTTTTTTGCCGCACTGAACAGATTGCTTTGTCCCCGCTGTGACTTCTTGCCATTTTTATCATTCTGGACTTGGCTGTCTTGGCCTCTGTTTTTATCCACACTGGCCTTGCTATAGGACCTGAGTTAGCTAAAAAATCTTATTGATTTATATCATTTATCCTTATATTATAGCTTATAATTACTGTATTGAGGATGGTTGTCCATAGCTTATTAACGATTATATATTTTATATGGTGAGATATAATAAATATTTTTATAGTATCTTCAAAGACTATATATTATATTCTAAAGATGAAATTTAAATAGAAATTTAATTTTTATAACTAATTGATCGTTATTCTCTGCGATTATGAGATTTTTTACGATTTTGTGGCCATGTGCTACATGAACAGACGGCGTCGAGTCTTGCTGGAGATATGTACTGTGCCACTGAGGTCAGCTGCGGTAAAAGTATAGTGGTCACGCGTTAATAGCCGGGCTGGCCCAGATATTTATGTTAATCGGACAATATCATGCGCATGTAGAAAGACTATCAGATGTTTTGCTTTCGTCTTCGTCAAGTTTTACCGGAAGCTAAGTCACATATTTTAGAGTCTATGGTAGAAAAAACTATTTTGATGTTTTGCAACTATTTTTTTAATTGATTACATCGTTATGCCGGATTTGTAGCCGGATCGTCCAGGTGACTTTAGACCATCACCTCATCGTCACTCCATAACATTATCCGTGATCTTCGAATTCATTCATTCTCTTTTTTTTGGCCTCGGCCTCCCCGCGACGACAACAGCTCCTGACCGACGCTGGGGTTGATTTTCATGTGCAACCAGCGTTTGGGGATGAGCCTCGACGTGGCCCTAAGGAGTCAGCTAAAGCCTATGCACGGCGGACGGCCATGAACAAGGCTCTGACCGTGGCCTCTACTGTGCCTGAAGGGTTGACTATAGGGGCGGACACAATTGTTGTGTTGGGTCAGGCAGTCCTTGGTAAACCAGCTGATGCGGATGACGCTAAGAATATGCTTGGTCAGCTCTGCGGTGGTGGACCTGGTGGTACTTGCAGCCATTGGGTGGTTACAGCCTGCGTGCTTCTAGAAGCTAGAGCTGGAACGCTGCCAGTCCAACTCGACGCCTGTTGTGTGAGCACTAAAGTGGTCATGGCCCGGCAGCCGACTGATGCCATCGCCGCCTGTGGCTACGGGTGAGCCTATGGATAAAGCCGGGGCCTACGCTATCCAGGGCCAAGGCGCTTTTTTAGTGCAAGGGATCCGTGGGTCATATACAAATGTCGTCGGCCTGCTGTTGGTCGAGGTGCTGGATATGCTTCGCCGTTCTGCGGCCATTGCGTTCCGGCCTACCGCTTAATTCTGTAACTGACTCTTTTTGAGCATCTCTTCTTTTTTTTAAAGAACATTGTTATAATAGATATTTTTATTGAGAAAGCTTAGATATGGCGCTAATCCCGGCTATTGTGACTATAGGTAGCCTTCAACGTCTAGACTTGGTAATGGTTGTTTGGCTCTGATATAAACATCAGATAGTTCGCTGTAGCACGGACCTGATTGATCTAGTTTTGGCGGATTAGATGGCTGCATACTTATTCGTCGATAAATTCACCCAGCCATATTTGCTATGCTTTAGGTGCAATTTAGGCATTATTGACTAAGACAATGTGACGACTAAAAGGCGATATTGTGACTCTGGTCTATGGCTTCTTTTGTACTTTGACATCGTCATTCATCTTATAATCTTGTAAAATTTATACGAACTCAAAAAAATTTAATACTTTTGGGTCCTGGGGAGTATGAGTAGTTATTTTTGTTGGCCTGCCATTGTTAGTTCGGTTGGCTGGCACATTATTTTTTGGAAGTATGCAATTTGTATCATAATCGATAGAATAGGAGGTAAACAGGGGACACCCACCTTGAGGAACGATTGGTCTATGCAACTATTATCAATAGCCCGAAGACGATTGCTGGAAAATCGTTGAAGGTGAAACTGTACCTAAGTCTTTTTGTCTGGCATGCGACATTAGATATTTTTTTAGAAGCTGGCTGGTAGATGTTAACTAATTTTTTTGGGGTAGCCTATCGGGTTTTTATTACATCCATCGACATTTTATTTCTACGCTTAGCAGTTATTAACATGTTGGACAATGCGGTGAACACTGTGGTTCACTTGAACTTGCTAGTGATTTATAGTTACTCCAAGTTAGTTGATCAAGGCTGTTAACGGCTGGTCCGAAGGTGGAGTTTATTCTTACAGCATAGTCTATGGTAGCATCACTAAGTACGACTTCTACAAGCATTACGGCGTATCAGAATGTTAGATTATCAATCCCGTGGGTATGCTCATGTACTAGTCGTATAAATTTGCCACAGGCTTTCTGACTGACCTGCACCTATGGTTTATGAAAGTCTGGCGCTTTAACGCCACTGACTTTCTGTACTGTGCGGCTGTATTCTTTTTTATGCGCCAGCTGGCCGTCTTGGCAATCCGACATAGCTGCCGCTATCATCTGATCTTGTTTAGTCTGGTATATCCGTTGCCGTCTCTAATAATTACTGTCTAAGGCTTTAGCACATATGGTCATAGATTGACCGCTGATAGAAACTTTTTTTTTCAGGTTAGCATGTAATTTCCCGGACTATTCTATAGCTTTATATCATCTAGCTACCGAGTCTTGCTTGCGCAGCTATCTGCTATCAGCACCAGTCGGCCGTAGTTATATCGCATATCAGGTTAATTGCCATACCCTTAGAGACAGTCTGGGCCTACAATCACACCGTCGTCGGTCAAAACATTCGACTATCCGTTGGGCTAGGTTATCGCCGGCATTTTATTACATTCTTATCGGTTTGGTAGTTGGTGTCCCGTATTTATCTATTTTTTATGGATCCTTCAATAATTTGAAACTTGGAAGTTTAGGTTGTACTGATGTTGGCGTTGTCGGTTTCTCTGATCTATGACTAGACCGTGCTCGTTTTGTTGGGTATCAATATCGTCAGCTAAGTCATCTTCTTGGATATAAGAGCGGATAAAATAGGTAGTACGGATATCATTCTGCGTCCATTGGGCCGGTGCGACCCTTCCCTGATGTTCCTTTGTTCAGCCGGTTGAATAGTTTTGGTTGGTCCTTGTCTGACTGTATGGTCATCGATTAGTTGTGGCGGGTTATGGTGGTCCATTGGCATCATAGATAGACTAATTTTAACTTTGTACGAGCTGGTAGATAAGTATGAGATGTGGTGACTGGACAGATAGGCGTTTATGAGTGAGTATATTGTAATTTTAGATTTTTTTGGTCAGTCATTGCATATCATGCAGTACACAGATGTGGAGCGGGCGTTAGTTATAGCTCTTACCGTGGTTACGAGGCATTAATTTGGCTGTAATTATACAAAATTTTGATTAGCGATAGTCAGGTGAAAATTTATATAGCGAAGGCATGCTACGCGCAGTAATGAGTCGAGTGGTGTATTAGATGTTTTTTGATATTAGTGGTAATTCAGCGATGAATTAGCCATCTTTTATTAGATCTATCTAATGAAAACGAATCTTGACGAAGGCACGGGCGACTGTTTGGTCCTGGCTCCAGGCTGAGGTTCGTCCGTGGCTGGTATGTCTAAAAGATTCGATCTAATTCATGAATAGTTTCTGGTACCTTGTTTCTGCCGTATATGAAGCGTAGGACAATAGATTCGGAGAATTTTGTCATGATTATTGTGAATGAGTATACATGTACATTTTCTACAATAAGGAATTTTGTGACCTGGCGTGCAGGGCTTTGGCCATGAAAATATTACGACAGCTCTAGAACTTTTGTCTCTATGTCCACGGTCTATTTTTATTGAGGATATATATTGTCGTATTTCAGTAGTTTTACCTACGAGATGTGACACACGAGGACTTGGTGGCCGTCGTAGACAATTTTGTTGATGAGTCTACTCTAAAAAAATTGGCTGATTCGGTATTCTAAGTATAATAGGTCGGTCAGATCACGGTGGAGGAAGTGGGAGTACTGATTTGGTTCGGTTCTATTGTTGTATTTGGTGATAGTGAATTCGAAGAAGGTCCATGGCAGACGTATATTGGCCTAAAGAATCAGGCGGTGGGTAGGTTCGATAGTTATTAATGCATAATAAGCTTATAGTATCGCCTAGTTGTAGGTGGCATAGGTGTCAGTAGTTGCGGTGTAGGACCGGGGTTTGCCAGGTGTGCTGGCCTATTTAGTTATACAATTGGTAGCAGCAGTCAATGGTATATCGTTGTGCTCGTCATCGACGCGAACTATTATATAATACTGATTTTATTAGTCATGGTCTGGATGATAACGGCATAGCGTTCCTTGAAGACGGTGCTGATGGCGTAAGGGTGTCTAGGGGGTGGTGGTCTATTTGTGGTGTTTAAAAGGTTCGGCGTCTAATGAACAGATTTTCAAAATTGCACTGTCCAGTACGGACACGCTCCACGTATTCTTATAGTCCAGCGGATGGTGGTACGAAAATCGTTGTGCTTGTATGGTGGTAACTTATTGAATGCGATTATTTTGATGGTAGCTGTGGCTCTTGAATCTTTTCGTTAATGGACCAGCTAATTTAGGATATCGAGGGAGTGACTAGGCCTATCCAGAGTGGTACCGAGGTAAGTGAGAAGAGGAGCAAGAATAGACGGCTATGTAAGTCGGTCTCATAAGATATGTATTGTAAAAAAAGTTCCTGGCAGGTGAGTACATGGGTTTCGATGATGCCGTAGTTTTGATCTATGATTTTTGGGTATTCCAAATAAACTATACAGTAGGCAATTCCAGCACATGATAACAATATTAGATGGAGACTGCTAGGTCAGCTAGTATATGAATCTAAATGAGACACAGTCAGTGCTGATGGTCTAGTCGGTGTACATGGTGGCGATGAGGATGTGTTTATATTGGGGTAAGGTGGTGTTTTGGTGCACTGGGTATAATTATAATAGGCTTAGAGTTATCGGGCTGAGTTTTCGGGCTATAAGGAATAAAAGGATGTATTTTATTTTTTTCGTTATTTTGGTCATAATGCGGGTGGTGTCATAGCCGTGGGCGACGTGGACTATGGATTATTTATTCATGACGTCGGCCCAGGTAGTTTTTAGGAGCTGGTGTTTGGCTTAATAGTGGCCGGCGAGCTTGAGTAGTTAGCGGGCAACAGTACGTACATATCTGTTGTATTTAAGCAGAATAGGGACAAGCTAACCGTCGACGTAGTCGGTAGCGCTGGTAACAAAGGTTAATTTTTTTTGGTATGGAAAATTCTATGGTAGTTTTTTTCTTGCCATGACTGTACCTTTAGCTACGGAGTAAGAGTTGTTTGTTATAGGGTGGATTGGAAGAGAATGCAGTTAAGGGAGTGTAACGGAATTTAGCCTGTTGGAGATTAGTATGCCAGAGCTGTGGATTTATATTAGGAATTGGGAAGCCAGACTGCTGGACACTCTAAGAGCATCCAGCAGTCTGGCTGAGAGTTAGTGCGATAACTGTTTGGCACGGGTAGCGCAAGAATTGATGATGACAGTAGCGTATCTGTATATAGACCGGTATCTTGGGTCAATGATAGCATGAGGGAATATCGGGAATACTTGATCAATTATTAGACAATATTAATATTTGGGCTTAATACAGAAAAAAATAAGGTAAGATGTTGATAGTTCTTTATTTCATCTTTTTTATGCGATTTTATCAAGTAGGTTAGCAGTTAATAGGGCAATTGGGGGCGTCAAAGGCCATCTCTAGCACTCCAGCTACAGCGTAAAGCCCGACTTCATCGAAGGCTCGGCCGAAGAGTTGTAAGCCCACAGGCAAGTTTGTGTCTGCGGTAAGGCCGGCCGGCATGCATAGACCGGGTAGGCCGGACAGATTTAGCGAAACGGTGAAGATGTCCATCAGGTACATCTGTAACGGATTAGTCAAAAAAGTTCCAAGCTGCCAGGCTGGCACAGGCGAGGCTGCGCTGCATATGACGTCACAGCGTTCTAAAGCCTGTAAATAATCTTCTAGGATTATTCGGCGTACCTGGGCTGCTTTACGGTAGTAGGCTTCGTAATGTCCTGCCGAAAGTACGTAGGTGCCGATAATGATACGACGTCGTACTTCATCTCCAAATCCACAACTACGGGAGTGTACGTAGAGGTCCATGAGGCTATTGGCTTTCATGTCGCGCAGGCCATAGCGTACTCCGTCGAAGCGAGCCAGATTCGAGCTGGCTTCGGCCATAGCCATGATATAGTAGGTAGCTACGGCGTATTGCGTATTAGGCAGGTTCACCTCCACAAGTTCAGCGCCAAGGCCTTCAGCTTTAGCTATTGCGGCGTGCAGCACCGCCTCCACATCTGAGTTTAAGCCAGTCCCCCATAATTCTTTTGGGAGTCCGAGGCGGATACCTTTGAGATTTTGCCGTGAGGTTGCGGCGGCTATGAAGTTAGGTACGGGTTTATCGGAGCATGTAGAATCATGTGGGTCATGGCCGGCAATAGCTGCTAATATGGCGGCGTTGTCGGCTATGGTGCGTGTTATGGGGCCAACTTGATCTAAAGAGGAGCTGTAGGCGATAAGACCGTAGCGTGAGATACGGCCGTATGTTGGTTTCATGCCTACCACACCGCAGAAAGAGGCTGGCTGACGGATGGAACCGCCAGTGTCTGTGCCTAGACTTCCGAAGCATTGGCCAGCAGCCACTGCTACGGCCGATCCGCCGCTGGAGCCGCCAGATACCCGCGAGTGGTCCCATGGATTTTTAGTAGGGCCGAAGATGGAGCGCTCGGTAGAGGAGCCCATGGCGAATTCATCCATGTTTAGCTTGCCGAGGATGATGGCTCCGGATTCGCGTAACCGTGCTACGCAGTGAGCGTCATAGAAGGGTACGAAACCATCTAATATTTTTGACGCACAGGTGGTGGCAGTGCCTTTAGTGGTCAGTATATCTTTGACTGCCATGGGCACGCCCCATAGAGGTCGTGATGGGTCGGGGCCAAAACGATCTAGGAGGCGCGCGGTCTCCAAGGCCTGATCAGCCTGTACGCTCACAAATGCGTTTAGGCTATGGTTAGTGGCCTCGATTTGGGACAGACAGGCCGTGACTGCATCTTTAGCTGAAACTTCACGGCGGGCTAGGCGACTTTGTAATTCTACAATAGTATGGCGGATAAGTTTAGACATAATTATTCTTTAGCGATGGGTAATTTTAAGATTTTAGATGTACGGTAGGACTATATGATGCGCGGCACTACGAAGAAGGTATCATCCTGTTCTGGAGTATTCTGGAGAATCTCAGCGCGACTGCAACTTTTTATAGCCATATCCTCTCGAAGAGACATTGGGTGCTCCATGGGTATATAGAGAGGTTCGATACCGACTGTGTCGCATTGACTGAGTTGGTTCATGTAAGCCAAAATATCATTAAACTGATTGACGAAATGATTTAATTCCTTCTCGTTGATGGTGATACGGGCTAGCTGGGCGATGTAAGAAACATCTTCAGTAGTCACTTGTTTTTTTGGTTCACTCATACCTGTTCCTTATATTTTGTTATTCTAACTCATTTTCACGGTATCTATTGTTTAATCGTAGAGAAAAATTTTTGAAGGGTAAGTTGTTTAAAATATAACATGAGCAAAGTATACAATAAAAAAATCTTTCCTTAATCTATGCACGCTTATATTTTTTTTCTATGACCTAGATTCCAATGAGGTCTGGATGAGGAGTTCCTGAGCTGAGGCTGGAGTAAAACCGTCCATATTAGGCTTAAAGATATATAGATTTTGGTGGGCGATACCATCTTTATCATAGATAATAGGGGCCATACTCCAGTCAATATTCTGGGCGTGAAGAAGCCGACTGATGATTGTAGTGTGGTCCCATCCTTCGGGAAGTTGGCCAATACGGGCGGCGAAGCGTGTGAAGTCGTAGCCCAGGGCGGTCCAAAAGTCTGGTTGTACCTGTCCTGTAGCGGCCAGGCCTTGTTTAAGGCCTTCGACGGCTGGGGCAGTGTTGGCAGCCCACCAGGCGCCGGGGAAAATAGTCCAGCGGAAATCGCGTTCGACAATGTAGCTCTTACGGGCTAAAGTCTGGCTCCATAGAGCAGTACCAAGGATGATGGTTCGTTCTTTCTTATGATATAGGAAGTTGGGTACAAGCATTTCGGCGTGGGTCCAGTCGCCAGGGAGGAAGACGGCGTCGAAATCGCTATTTTTTGTAAGCTGGCCCACTAGATCATACCAGGTTTGGGTATCGGTCGGTGAGTAGGTGTATATAGACTGGATTTCGATATATTGACGCTGGGCTTCATTTTTAAAGAGTTCGGCCATACGGCGACCGAAGTTTTCCGCGGGATGTAGGATGACGATTTTTTTTATGTGCAGCTCGCGGGCACCGAAGTTAAGGACAGCATGGACCTGGTCTTCAGGGCTAAAAAAGAATCGCCAGGCCTGTTGGCCCTCTTGGATTGTACCTAGGTCGCTGAGGAAGGCGAAAAAGGCGCACTGAGATAACATTCCTGCGGATTGAATAGTTTTAATCGTATCGATGAGTAATGGGCCACCTGCGAGGGTAAAATATTTTGGGAGGTTTCTGAGTTTGTCTTGCCAATCAGGAGATTCAGTGTTGATCAGCTTCATAATAATATTCTGGCCGTCTTGGACGAGTTCTTTTTGGGCCACGCCAGCGCCGCGGACGATCTTCCAGCCGATGTCGCTAATCTTGCCTGAGAGGGGCAGGATCAGCGCTATGCCGGTAGCAGTTGGGTCAATGTCGGCAATAGGCTGGTCAATGATGGAATTGACCAAGTTTTTATTGATCAGCTGGCCGCGTAGGCGATCGAGCTGCTGTATAGCTTCCATCCAGCTGATCTGTTTCATAGCCAGACGATGGGCGCGTTCAAGCTTGAGGACAGTGAATGGGAAACTGTTCTGCTGGTCAATGGGGACGAGGGCTTCTAATCCGTTCAACATGTCAGGTTTGCTAGTTTGGATGCTGGTGAAAAAGGCGGCCTCTAGGTCAGCAATGGCCTGTGGGCCGATGTTTGTAGCGGCGGCGTGCAAGGCATATAGGAGGTCCATTATTCTTTGGTCATCTTGAACCTTGCTATATTCTAGCATCAGTGCCATACCGGCGGCGTTACGTAGTCGGAATGGCATACCAGGGTCGTCTGATAGACGGCTGAGCTCGACGAGACGGGTCTGGGGGTCGCAGATAATTTGGACCGCCTGGAGTGCGGCATTTTGCCAAGATTTATCGTTGCGTCCTTCGGGTGTTGTGAGCTGCCATTTGTTTAAGGCGGCCTTGACCTCGGTTACGCGGCCGTTAGTCATTAGGCTCAAGGTATATCTTTCCCAGGCCTGAGTTTTTTCCTGACTAGGTAGGTCGAACTGGTTTAGGATTTGACGGTATAGAATCTCGCTATGATCAGTATTTTTGTCACGCCAGGCGCGATCGGCTTCTTTGATCAGACCCCTGTATATAAGGTCTTCTTTATTGAGAACATTCGGGCCGTCTGAAGGTGACAGTGGTTTCTTAGTACAGGATGCAGTAAAAAGTATAAAGACTAGCAGCGCTAAGAATAATAGGGCGTGACGATTAGGTCTGGCATGAATGACGAAATATGAAATTGAGGCAATGTCTGTGACCATAGGCGGTGATCCGGGTTGGATGGAGGCAGAGGCGCTGTAGAGAACGCGGATTGCCTTCTTTCTATCTCGTCCGGTCTGTTTGCAAGGCAACTATCGGCTGTATGCCTGTTAGGGCGAATTACCGTCCGGGCAGGGGTGGAATAGCTTTGGCTTTGCTCAACGTCTTGATCTAGAATCAATCATGAAGGTGTGTCGTTATTCTATGCGCAGCCCGAGTTATCTATGTTATCCCTAAGTCGCTTAATCTGTTGGATATGGTCCGATTACAGTGCATAATGACGGAACTGAGCCATCATTTTTTTGGTCATATAAGGAAAAAAATTTTTCTCTCTAATGTAGTTTTACTGTCTTTGTTCCTAATAAATTATTTTCTCGTCTGCCTATTAGTACTGACTGCTTTACTCTGACCATATTTTTTAATTTTATCTGGCATACCTGAGTAATTTTAAACTAGGTCCTATTCGGCCGCTGAGTCGATTCGGTGATACGCCGCGTTTAAGCCTGTGACTGCATTGCTTCTATCTGTAGGTGCTACCGGTTCTTCTTAATTTTCACCCATCAATATATCTCTGACATGGTCGTTAGCTTGATTATCATCCTGAGTGTTTTACTTGGCTAAAAAGACTGCTGGCTAACTATCCTGTCAGCATACATCTGACAGCACTTGCCCTACTTTTGTTTAGCATCTAGATTATAGCTGCCGGCATGACCTGAGGTGATGTAACGGTATACCACGACGGCCTGGAGTAACAGACCTTTTGGACTTACGATCGATGTGAGCAACCACGCTCTGAATTGGCGCTGGCAGTTGGCGTATGGATCTTAGGCATGACGTTTTTCGCGGTTTGTTGTAATTTTAGATATTTTTTTGAAGGAAGAGAGAGGTGGAGGAAGGAAAAATACTAATTTTTTATTTTTTTTGATAATATTTTCTGCCATATTCCACAAATAAATGGACCTATTAATAACGGAAATATCTCAGGTTATTAAGTTTTTAAAAAAATATTGCACAAAGTTAAGAAAAAAAACTATAAATTTGGAACGTAATTTTTATAATTTTAAACACAGTCTAGGCTTATAGCTTTGGCCAATAGATTTGACCGGTAATTAAAATATGCCATACCAAAGTATTGCCATTTGCCGTCCAAGACAAACGATATAACCTCTAAAAAAACTACAATCATTGCTATAATAAAAAAGCTTGTTAATCTATTTGGCATTTGGCCTCATTGTGTATAAGAGTGTCTGTGTTGTGGGCAATGCTGCAAAGATACGGTATGAAAAATATATTTATTAGTGATTATTCACTGCGAATAATCCTAATTTACTTACTAGTCTTAAACTGTCAGCCGTGTTGTTGCTATGGCTTCAATTTTTTATCTATCGCTACAAAAGTGACCGCATTGTTCTCTTGATTGTATATTGCTCGTTTCCATAAAAAATATTACTGCCATCCGTACTCTACCTTTGCCCACATCCAGCCGTACGCCGCCTCCATCAATGTTGACCGGACACAGGAAAATTTTTTATACAGATATCTACACCACGCTCTATTTTAATGGATACGCCTGAACCAGAGTAGTATCAAGGCTTATGTTATTCAAACTTAAATATCATACCATGCCTGCTCCATTCCGTTTAAAACTAATTATATATTGGAAATACTCTATAATTAAAGTTTAAAGGTTCCTAACATCACATTATTCTTGTATTCTAAAACTAAACATGTGCTGCGTTAGCATCGGTATCCAAGGTTAGGAGCAGTGAAGTTAAAAGCGTTCGCTGCTGTCGTGGCGGTGATCACGGTCTCGGGAATGGCGATCGCTGCGGGGTTTACGCCCTGGATCATTGAATTCGATGCCTTGTTGTTCGGCGAGTATGGCAGCGCGGGAAAGGCGCATTTTGCCACTCTCGAGGACTTCAAGACATTTAATGGTAAGAGTATCACCTAATTTGGCGACGTCGGTAACTTTTTCTACACGTTTAAGGTCGAGCTGGGAGATGTGAACTAGGCCTTCGACACCAGGAAGAATTTCTACGAGAACGCCAGTGCCGTCGATAATTTTCTTGACCGGGCCAGTGTAGGTTTTTCCTGATTCAGGGCGCTGGTCGTAGTACATGACCATAGCGCGGGCGCGTTTTAAGGCTTCGGTATTGGGGGCGAAAATACGGACTTTACCTAAATCATCGATATCAATAGCGGCTCCGGTTTCGGTGGTGATAGCCTTGATGTTCTTTCCGCCGGGCCCAATGACCATACGGATAACGTCTGGGTTAACTTGAACTATTGCAAGCTGGGGAGCGTATGGAGAAAGTTCGGGGCGAGGGGCGGCTAAGATTTTATTCATCTCGTTGAGGATGTACATACGGGCATCGCCGGCTTGGGCTAAGGCGTGGGTTATAACTTCGGTGGGGATACCGGCGACTTTAATGTCCATCTGGAAGGCAGTGACACCTTCGGCGGTGCCAGCGATTTTGAAGTCCATATCGCCCAGGGCGTCTTCATCACCGAGTATGTCGGTGAGTACGAGATAGTCGTCTTCTTCCTTAATGAGACCCATGGCAATACCGGCGACAGGGGCTTTTATGGGCACGCCGGCGTCCATGAGGGCGAGGGAGGCGCCACAGACGGAGGCCATGGAGGAAGAACCATTTGATTCCATGATTTCGGAGACAATGCGTAGAGTGAAGGGAAAGGATTCAGTGTCGGGTAGAACCTGGGCGATGGCGCGCTCAGCGAGGACGCCATGACCGATTTCACGGCGTGATAGGCGCATCATTTTTATTTCGCCTACACAATATGGTGGGAAGTTGTAGTGGAGCATAAAGCGTTTGTTTTCATCGCCCATAAGAGTTTCGATACGTTGTTCGTCGGAGCCGGAGCCGAGTGTGGCTACACAGAGAGTCTTAGTTTCGCCGCGGGCGAATAAGGCCGAACCGTGGGTGCGGGGTAGGATCCCGACATCGATTTTAATAGGCCTTACGGTGGCTAGGTTACGGCCGTCAATACGGATGCCTTGTTCCTTGATGCGCTTTCGAACGATCTTTTTTTCCAAGGCAGCGAAGATTTCAGGTATGTATTTGATGCGTGCTTCAGCTTTGGCCACGTCCATGGCAGTAACGCCGGGGGTTCCCAGGACTGGCACGGCGAAACGCAAGTCGTCCATAAGTTGTTCCTTGAGGGTCAGGAAGACGGCCTTGCGAGCAGATTTACGGGTCATTTTATCTGTAATGAATATAGCTTCGGTGAGGGGTTGTTCGGCTAAGGCGCGTACGGATTCTTGGAGTTCGGTATCCTCGACCGGTGGGACGACCTTGATTTTGGGGGTGCCGACTTTATCGCGTAGCTGTTCCTGTAGGTCTAGAAGAGGCTGTATTTGTTTATGCCCCCATGCTAAGGCTTCAGCTAAACGCTCATGCGGTATATATTTAGCGCTGCCTTCGACCATGACCACGGCCGCGCGAGAGGCAGCCATAACCAGATCCAGAGTACTGTCAGTTAGTTCCTTGACCGTGGGGTTGATGATGAACTGGCCGTTCACAAAGCCGATGCGGGCACCGGCGATGGGTCCTAAGAATGGGATATGAGATATGTGTAGGGCGGTAGATGCTCCGGTGAGGGCCAGGACATCGGGATCGTTTTCTTGATCAGCAGAGAGCACAGTAGCGATGATTTGGACCTCGTCGCAGAAGCCATTGGGGAAGAGAGGCCGAATAGGCCGGTCGATGAGACGGGAACAGAGAGTCTCGCGTTCGCTGGGGCGGCCGATTTCGCGGCGGAAGAAGCTGCCTGGTACACGGCCGGCAGCGTACATTTTTTCCACATAGTCCACGACTAGGGGGAAGAAGCCCTTGTCGAACTCCCTGGGCTGAGTGACAGTAGTGACGAGCACTACGGTGCCGCCGCACTGAATCCAGGCGGCACCGTCAGCCTGGTTAGCAAGACGTCCTGTCTCTATGATAATTTCTTTATCTTCCAGTTGAGTGGTGAGTCGGGTGATATCAAAAGCGCTGTTCATGCAGTGGTGATCCTTTGATTGTGGAGAATTCTGTTGTATAGTGCGGTCTACCTCCTAATCTGTTCACACAATTCGACGCGTAGGCAAATTTGGTCTCGCTCTCGCGTTGAATTGTGTGAGAGAGTCGGAAGTCGGAAGATGGTGGCCGTACTAGGCAATCCAGTCCTCCGGGTGGGGCCGCAAAAAAATGGTGTAACTACTTGCGCAAGCCAAGCCGCTTGATAATCTCGCGATAGCGTTGCACGTCCGTTTTTTTGATATAGTTTAGAATTTTGCGGCGCTGGCCGACAAGTTTCAGCAGGCCTGTGCGTGAATGGAAGTCCTTAGCGTGGACCTTGAAATGATCAGTTAAGTATGAAATGCGTGATGTCAAAAGTGCGACCTGGACTTCGGGCGAGCCAGTGTCTTTTTCATGCAACTTGTAGTCGTCGATAACATTTGTTTTGTCATCGGGGGTCATGATCACAGCGATCTCCTTTTTTAGTTCTGGGATTGTAACCATAAGGCTATTAGAAGCCCGGTATTACCACAGGCCGCGTAACACAACCCAAACTAGTTTGTCATCTTGCCGCCGGAGTTCGGCCAGACACTGAGTTTGGCCGTCTTCAGTTACCACTAGCGTCCTTCGGGTAGCTGTGGCTTGGTGGTCTGGGATGGATATTGGGTCGGCTCCGACAGCCGGGATGGGTAGTTCTTCCGGCGCTAGATATCCTACGGCGTCTACCGGGGCGCCGTATTTTAGGCGTTGAGCCGTAGCTTGGCCGACTAACAGAGTTGACCAGTGCGGCAGAGCCTGGGAGAGTGACAGTATTCGTTCGGGTAGGGCATCAGGTTCGTCTAGTACTACATTGAGGTTATAGGCCTCTTCAAGCCTAAATGGATGGCTACGTTCACGAATTAATTCAGTCAGTACTGCACCACAGCCGATTCGTATCCCCAGACTATGGACCAGAGACCGTATATATGTGCCTGCGCCGCAAGAGACCCGAAAACGCATCTTAGGTAAAGTGACACTGATTACCTCGGCCTGGAAAACGTGCAGTGGCTTTGTCTTAATGGGGACCTTACGTCCTTCGCGTGAGAGTTTATACAGCGGAGAGCCTTGATGCTTAGCCGCCGAGTAGCGAGGTATGACTTGAACCTTCTGCGAGAGCCAACCTTTCACTTCGGCGCGGAGAAGTGATTTAGTCACCTGCTCCCATGGTTGTTTTGCGGTGATACGGCCTTCTAGGTCGTAAGTTTCAGTGGTGGTGCCGAGTAGTAATTCTCCAACGTAGGTTTTGCTGCCTTCAGCATAGTAACTGGCCAGGCGGGTGGCTCGGCCTAGGAGCACTATAAGCTGACCCGAAGCCATTGGGTCTAAGGTGCCGGCATGGCCAATTTTTTTCTGTCCTAATACGTGTTTGATGCGTTCTAGACATCCGGCTGAGGTTGGTCCTTTGGGTTTGTTTAATATTAATATACCGTGCTGTTGCGGCAAGTTTTTTGAGCTAGGCATCAGGCGTCATTTTTAGTGTATGCCGTAAGGCCTCGGCCGAGGCTAGGCGTTGACAGTCTGTGGGCATGAGGGGTGTGGCCTGGTCACTCGGGCCTGGTATATTCGTGAAAACTAAGCGCTCTACCGCGGTTATTAGGTTTACAGCAGCATCGGTTAGTCGCGCCATGACCTTGCCTCCGGCAGCGTTGGCGTGTCCGCCGCCGCCGAAGGCCGCGGCTACATGCTGCACGTTAATTTTACCTCGAGAGCGCAGGCTGAATTTGATGCAGTCCTGGGATTCTTCACGTACGGCGATGGATACGTCTACCCCGCGGATACGTCGGATGAACTCGGCCAAGCCGTCGCAGTCGTTATGGGTAGTATTGGTGCGTTTCATCATATCCATCGAAATTGTCACTAAGGCGATGCGGCCTTCCGAGTAAATATGTGTGCACTGCAAGACTTCAGACCATAGGCGGATGCGGTTGAAAGTCCATTGGTGCAGATATTTATCGTTGAAGGCCGTTATGTCAAGACCGCCTAATAGAATATCTACAGCCAGTTGGAGAGTGGTAGGAGTGGTATTGCCGTAGCAGAAGTTACCAGTGTCGGCTACAATAGCCAAGTATATGGCCTCAGCTAGAGGGCCAGTGAGGGGCACGTCAATATCTTGGGCTAGTAGGGCAATCATATGGCCTGTGGCACACATATTGGTGTCAACCCAGTTTATCGCACCAAACATAGTATTTGAAGGGTGGTGGTCGATATTCACGATGCGCTTCGGGTCGGCGGCGAACATGAGCTCGCGGCCCATGCGTTTTGAATCACCGCAGTCCAAGATGATGATCCACTCGGGCCCGAAGTCGGCCAGAGGATCGATAGAATCATACATTGGTCCGGGTAGAGTAATCCAATAAAAGCATTCAGGCATGCCGCTGGCATTATAGAGTCGGAACTCTTTGCCCAGGGCGTCTAGGATAAAACAGAGGGCGACGGAAGCGCCTAGGGCGTCGCCGTCGGGGTTATCGTGGCCGGCCACAAGAAAGCGGCTGCCCTCTTTAAGGAGTCGGCAAACACGTTCCCTGGGCTCCACCATAGAATACATCCTCCAAAAAAATAATCGTGTAAAAAGTAAAGTTCCGGCACGTACCGACTGCAAAGCCGTTCTGCAAGGCATTTACGGATGAAGACCGTAGCATGATTTAGGACCTTGGCCACATCTTCCCACAATCCTTCGCCTTCACGATGAGTTACTAGGATTTCGACCATGCGCATGTCTCGGAGACACGCACACCGCTTACGGTGATTGTGGCTAGACGCGGGTCTGCAGCATCGAGCAAGATCTCGGCAATTTCACGCACCACCTTGCCGGCGAGGCGGGCGTTATGCCGGCTGGTAGATTGGTTCATTAATAACTTCCGGACTTATTGAGTAGGGCGCTTTATTTCTTACTAGTAGACTGAATGATATCTCACCGGCCCCAATACGGAATGACATTTATTATATCATCATAGATAAGGTAGGGCAATGAAAGAAAGTACTATATTGGGTTAGACAAAAAATATAGAAAAATTCGATAGTCTGTATACCACTCGAGGTTGAAGACGTATGCTCTACGTGCCTAGACCGAAGAGATATCCAGCGTGACTATTTTATATATTTTTTTATTGTGATAACTTCAGTATCCCACGGCGATCATGTGTGGTTCTGAGGCTTTAAAAAAAGTTTTTACTTGGCTTTTAGCAGACTCTTCGAATACGACTTAGTTATAGCCAAAATTTTGGCTATAACTACTGTCAGTACTAGTCGGAGATATCATTGTACTGGGACTTAGCCTCGGCTATGGCCATGCTAAAATGTATTATGTAACTTGTGTTTTCAGACTCTGAGTTGTGTTGTGTTAATAATCACAGAGATCTTATAGTGGTGAATTCCAAGGGGCAACATTTGCCGTACATATACTATTCTCCGGTGTTAGGACATATGAAAATAAAGTTTTTTTTATTAGTATTCATTATCAGGCGCTAGCAAAGGGTTGTCGAACTGCTATAGTATCCGTGCCTCCTCAATGCTTTCAAAGGCTTCGATAATATCGCCTATCTTCATGTCGGTAAATTTATCGAGCCCGATACCGCACTCAAAGCCTTTGAGTACTTCTTTGGCGTCCTCTTTGAAACGTTTGAGCGATGACACTCGGCCGTTATATGTGACCACGCCATTGCGTAGTAGGCGTATCTCTGCGGCCCTGGTGATCTTGCCGTCAGCCATATAACATCCGGCAATAGTGCCCGCCTTAGGTATGCTGAAGGTCTGGCGTACTTCGGCTTGGCCTAGATAGATTTCGCGCACTGTAGGCGATAACATGCCACTCATAGCGTCCTTGATGTCGTTTACAAGCTTGTAAATGATGTCGTAGAAGCGGATCTCTACACCTTCAGACGCGGCGATTTCCTTGACATTGGCTGCGGGCCGTACGTTGAATCCGATGACTATGGCTTCTGAAGCTGCGGCGAGCATAGTGTCTGATTCTGATATAGCACCGGCGCCGGCGTGAATGATTTTTACTTTGACCTCGTCCGTGGAGAGTTTGATGAGTGCGTCGGCCACGGCTTCTAGAGATCCTTGCACATCGGCTTTGAGCACCAGATTGAGATTTTTAGTTTCGGTTTTTTTATCTGGGCTGGACTTAAGGAAAGTTTCCAGGGTGACTTTAGCTTTCTTTGCCAAAGTCTTCTCGCGTTCTTTGGTCTGTCGACCAGTGGCAATGCGGCGGGCCAGTTTCTCGTCCTTGATCACACTGAACTCGTCGCCGGCCTCGGGTACGCCTTCTAATCCCTGTACTTCTACTGGAGTTGCCGGTCCGGCTCCTTTGACCTTTTTACCTTGGTCGTTGAAGAGTGCACGCACGCGGCCGGAAAAGAGGCCGCACACAACGTTGTCTCCTTGGCATAAAGTACCTTCTTGCACTAACAGTGTAGCCATGGAGCCACGGCCCTTATCCAGGCGTGCTTCTATCACACGGCCGCGGGCGGGTTTGTTTGGGTTGGCTTTCAGATCCAGTACTTCAGCCTGAAGAAGGATCATCTCTAATAGCTCGTTCAGACCGATATGCTTCTTGGCCGAGACGTGGGTGAAGATGGTATCGCCGCCCCAATCCTCAGGCAAGAGACCCAGGTCTGAGAGCTCGCGCTTGACACGGTCTGGATCAGCACCTTCTTTATCAATTTTATTTACTGCTACCACTATTGGTACATCGGCAGCGCGAGAGTGATTTACAGCTTCTCTGGTTTGTTCCATGACGCCATCGTCGGCAGCCACTACAAGGACCACGATGTCTGTGATTTGGGCGCCACGGGCACGCATGGCCGTAAAGGCTTCGTGGCCTGGTGTATCTAAGAAGACTATTTCGCCGTGACGGGTCATGACGTGGTAGGCGCCAATGTGCTGTGTGATGCCGCCAGCTTCATTCAAAGCGACTTTAGTTTTGCGGATAGAATCGAGTAGCGAAGTTTTGCCGTGGTCTACATGGCCCATGATGGTGACTACGGGTGGTCGAGGTTTGAGTGATTCTGGAATGTCTGGTTCAGCCAATGCTAGGGCGTCTACCTCAGAGAATCCGGACTTCTCAACCTCATACCCAAATTTTGCGGCTACCATGGTAGCGGACACTATATCCAAAGCATGGTTAATGGTGGCCAGAGTACCAAGGTCGAAGAGCATCTTGATGATGGCTTGAGCCTTGATTCCCATTTGGTGTGCTAGGTCGGCTACGCGGATATATTCCTCTACACGGATTTTGCGTTTGGCTGCTTTCATAGGTTGAGTACCGAAGACGTCGTGCTCGGGTTCGCAGCTGTGGTTACAACCTTTGCGCTTTTTGATATTGAGGCTGGTGCGGCGGCGTTCTTCTTCTTCTGATAATGCCGGGGTAAAATCTACCATACGGCGACCTTTGCCTGCGACTGTATTGGTGCCGCCGGCAATGCGGCGACGGCGGGCGACTTCAGCACTTTCGATGAATGGATTGGTATCACGAATCCGTTCGCGATTTTCAATGATGGACGGGGTCGGCATGGGGCGTCCGGGACTACCAGGACGAGGGCTACTGGTCCGTTGGCCGGTGGGACTACCAGGACGAGGGCTACTGGTCCGTTGGCCGGTGGGACTACCAGGACGAGGGCTACTGGTCCGTTGGCCGGTGGGACTACCAGGACGAGGGCTACTGGTCCGTTGGCCGGTGGGACTACCAGGACGAGGGCTACTGGTCCGTTGGCCGGTGGGACGAAAGCTGTCGTAGGCCGGCCTGGTAGTAGGCTGGGCCGCGTCCGGCTCGGGCATGGAGATAACTCGTACCTGTGGGCCGATGATAACTTCTTTTTTTTTCTTGCGCCTCTTAGGCGTATGGGGATCGGCGTCTTCATCGTCCGGTGTGGCAGCAGTATAGGGGGCATCAGTGATAGGTGTCACGTATTCGCCAGAGTGGACCATAATGCGGGTCAGAGACATTTGGGGCTCGGGCTCGGGCTCTAGTTGTTGGGCGTGACTGGGTTGAGCGACTATCTCTGTGATGGGAGTCTCAGAAGCTTCTATGATCGGGATTTTTGGGGCTAATGTAACTATTGGCGCGGCTAGGGTTGGGTGACGACGACGACGAACGATCTGGCCAGGCTGGATTTCCTGGCGGTCGACTTTGGTGGCAACTGTTTCGCCCCGAAAGCGGGCTTTAAGATCATTGGCTTCGATATCGTTCATCGAGCTCATCTGGCTCTTTGCTTCGATGCCCATTTCACGTAGGGCCTGAATAAGATCTTTGGTACTTACAGCCAGTTCGATTGCCAGCTCCTTGATCCGTATTCTATCTGTAGTCATAATTCATCCTCTTCACCTTCTTCCGCCAACCTTGGTAGTATTCGAAATACCGGGCGCATTCGTTACTGCGACAACAATAAAAACCACGTCCCGACTTGGTCTGGAGCAGGTCAAATATGAGACCTCCGGCTATCTGGTTCACGATCGGCGCCGTAACATACCGACGAAGCTCCCATTTGGGGAAACGCTGTTTGCAGATTACGCAGTAACGTACTGGTGTGTGCTTTACTACCATAATTATTCAGTAAAATCCTTTTATTGACTGATAAGCTGGCCGGCGGGTAGCTTCCGGCCGGTTCTAAGCATCGCTTATAATCACTGCTCGGCGTTCGTGGTATTGCCTGCGGGCGCTTCGCTGGCTGGCGTGATTTCAGGATCGACTAGTAGTTCTGGCTCGAGTTTAAATTTTGGTGCGTAGTCTAAGAAATTAATAGCGGCGCGGACATTAGAGACCTGGTTGGCGTTTAAGTGAACTTTTTCCATGAGTTCTTCATCTTGGGCCAGAGCTACATGCTCGCCATTTTCATAGCCGGCATTCAGGAAGTGCTCTACCGAGACCTCTGCTACGTTAGCCAAGCGCTCGAGTTGGTCACGGCCAGCGTTGAGTTCTGAGTAACGGCTTTCAGTGAAGATATCGATTTTCCAGCCCAGAAGTTTAGCCGCTAGCTTGACGTTTTGCCCTTTGCGTCCGATAGCCAAGGTCAACTGGTCGTCAGGTACCACCACGTCAAGTTGGTTTTCCTCATCATCTACCATAATTCGTGAAATGACTGCTGGGGAGAGGGCATGGTTAGCGTAAGTTGCTATGTCTGGGCTCCAGACCACTATGTCAATGCGTTCCCCGCGTAGCTCCTGCACTACACTCTGGATGCGCGAGCCGCGAATGCCTACACAGGCACCTACTGGGTCTACATTGCGGTCACGGGAGTAGACCGCTACCTTAGCTCGGTTGCCTGGATCGCGAGCTACAGCCATGATTTTGACCGTGTTGTCGTCTACTTCGGGTACTTCGCGCTTGAAGAGCGCATTTATATAGTCCGGGTGCGTGCGGGAAATGATGACCTGCGGACCACGGCCTTCCTTACGTACCTCGACGACCAAAGCCTGGATGCGATCCCCGCGTCTGGAGTGTTCCTTGGGGATTTGCTCTTCTTTGGGTAGAATAGCCTCAGTGCGGCCGAGGTTTATTATCCAGCCGTTGCGGTCGCGGCGCTGAATGATGCCTGAGGTGATCTCGCCTTTGCGGTCTTTGTATTCTTCGTAGATAATTTCTTGTTCGGCCTCTCGCATGCGTTGGATGATGACCTGCTTGGCAGATTGCGCCGCGATACGGCCCAGGTTTTCGATGGAAAGGCGGAAGCCGATTTCGTCATCTAACTGCACTTCTGGGTCATGCTGGCGGGCATTGTCGAGGTTGATTTCGTTGCTTGCGTCATGAACTTTATTTACGACAATTTTGTATTGGTAGACCTCGATCTCGCCAGTTTCCTCGTTAAAATTGACCTCGATCTCAATTTCGTCGCCGTATTTACGATAGACAGATGAGCGTACTGCCTCTTCAATGGTATCCACGAGCATATCGCGGTCTATACCGCGATCCTTGCTGATTTGGTCGACGGCTTTTTTTAGTTCCAGGCCCATGCCTTGCCCCCCCTTCGCCCTCGTGTGGGCGTAGGTGTGATTTGCGTCAACCTGATTGTTGACAGCTGTGGTAGGCGCGCTGTCAGCAGCATCCTTCGTTCCCATAGTCCGAGTCGACGGCCGTGGAGTTTTGAGTGTAGCCTCAGGCTTCGGGCGTTTGCCAGGCTGTTTGGGTCCGGCTTGCCGGATCCAGATTGTGTCATTATTTTTTTTTGCCCTTGACTTGTTGGGATTATGGAACCCGGGGAAGTAACGGAATGGTTAGATCTTTTTTTATGGTCGTCCTAGCGCGGTTAAGCCTGTTCTTCCTCGATCTCCATCAGGACCGGTTTGGCGCTGGCAAAGACCGCCAGATAGCTGATCAGACGTCGCGGCCAAAAAAAAAGAATGACCATGCGGCGATGTATATTCGATTTTGAACTTACGGTCCAGAGTGACTACCGGTTGCTCCGGCCGAAAAAGATACATTCCATGTTTGGTAAAAAGACATCCAGTATATGTAGATGCCAGCGATGATGTTCTTGATATCCATGGCCACAGCCAGTGCCGCGCGAATAGAGCTAGATGATCAATGTTCATGCTGTGCTTAAAGTGGATATCATCTGGCCTGGACGTTTCTAGTTGTTTACGACCGGATTGAGGGGTCTCGCGAGACATACTGGAGCGAACATTAGTCACGGCATGGAATTCCATATCCTAAAACTGAAGCTGATAGTCTCGTTCATGGTCTGTGCCGATTTTAAGGGCCTGGATATTCACACTGCGCGTCATGTCAGTCGTCTTCCTAGTGACTATGACCGGCGGCTATACTCAAATCTTTTTGCTGGATTCGATTATATTGCCGGTCTACAATTCAGAAAAATTACTAAAAATAAGAGGACCTGAAGGCCCATCCCGGTAGCAAACAGCTTTAACCAGTAAGCAGTTTGAAAAAAACAACAACAGTGTACTATCGAACGTCGGTCAGACTCATCAGACTGCATATTATAATATGGAGCGGGCGAAGGGAATCGAACCCTCGACACTAAGCTTGGGAAGCTTATACTCTACCAATTGAGCTACGCCCGCTCCAAAAAAATATATTATAGATATGAGCTGGCATTCTTGTCAAGTGCCAATACGCGTTTATGTGCAATAAGAGATTGCTCAAACGGTAGTTTGGTAAAAACAAAATATGATGTTGTGTGACAACGAGAGAGCTAATAAGAATAAAAGATCATTTTTGATGGTGAAGAGCAGGTTTTTTTGTTAAAGTATTCGCTTAGGTTGACTTCTTGTTGGTCATAGATCAGACGTAGCTAGACATGGTCAAAGTGATGGCCAGAGTATGTCTATGGCAAATTAGTTGTAGAATCTTGAGCCAGCGTTAGCATTTCATAAATCCAGTGGCGTACTGTGAGTAGTTGAAGTCCGACATCAGATGATTTAATTTAGTCGGCACGGTTAGATGGTTTGACCGGCTATGGGCGCCAGAGCAGACATAGTCGGTGTGAGGGTGCATTATTAGAAGGGTATAAATGGATCTATAAGGTGGGGCTGGTTTTAGTTTCAGCCTTTAATAAACTGTAAATATTGGCTATAAGGATTTTTATGATGGTCATTACCTAAGTGTCCGGTGGCAATGGTCGATAATCAATTATAGTCTTTTAATTCTGGAGTTGAGTGTATCTTATTGACATATAATAAATTTAGCGTTGCAGGAGTGGTAGTACGAATACTTCTGTATACTTTTTAGAATCGTGCGGCTGGATGGGGAAATAGCTGTATCATGACAGTAAGGTTAGCTGATAAATATTTTTTTATAGTTATATCTATGTAGTTTAATATACCTTTATATATTTAACTAAGCAAAAATATAAATAATATCTTGTATAATTGGAAATAGTATAACAAATATTATATTAAATATTTATTTTTTATGTATTGTGTGCGTGACTGTCTATTGCTTCACCGGAGAAGTCTGCGAACGTAGTCTGATTAACGAAAAATTTACTATAATAGTCTATATTTGTCTGCATGCTGTCGTTTTCAGCACTATCTTTGAGTTGTCAAATTTGAGGAATATGTTGCATGTGTGTTAAGCGACAGAACTATAAATGATATCTATATGTAAAAGAAAAGCATCACAGGAAGAGAAGTTTGGGTAGAATATGTCACCAGTGGCTTGTTTTTTTGAGCCACAGCATCGATAAGTACCAACAGGTTGTACCGATTCATAAATAACACATAGCGATATAATCCAAATGCACAGGTTAAACACGATGCATTTCGTATTCTATAAAAAGTCGGATATAATGTCTATAAATAATTGGAATTGTTAATTTACTAATAATTTCATACAGATTAAGATAGTTAAGTCAAAATGGTCGTTATATACATCGATTTTATATATTTAATGATTTTTCTTGTCCAACAAGTATTTTGCTAAACTAACTTAAGGTCACGGTCGAGAACGATGTCATAGAATTGATCAGCATGTGTAGGCAGAAAGCACATGATTTAAAAAATAGTATTTATGCTTTAAAAAAAAGAGAAAGTATTTTATTAAATAAACTGAGTTAATTTTAATCTACGACAATAAGTTAGGCTACTATATAATCAATCGCATTGGATGGTTAACTAGAACAGACAAATATTTAAAACAATATAAAATATGGTATATTCGAAATCATATTGAAGTAACTATTTTTTTAATATATGATGATACGTTATTTAGACATCTAATGATATAATAAATACGTAGGCTGACGATCGAATGCTTTTTTATAAATGGCATGGTGTTTATCTTCAGCGCGAATAGTTTTTATAGTAATTATGTAGATATAAATTTATATATTGATATTATTTATTATGATAAAGTTATTTTTATGCGGCGACAATAGCTGTACAGTTTTTTTACTGCCTTTATTTTTTTTGTTTGCTATAAACAATCATTTTTATGTAACCCCTCAAATGCAAAAACAATATTTCCCCCCCCCCCCCCCGAT
>CBCOTE010000024.1:0-3252 GCA_965112965.1 Desulfovibrionales bacterium
GCCCAACAGCGAGCTCTAACTGGCTTAGGAAGTTTATTTACAACTAAACTCGCTAAAGTGATACAAATCGCTAGAGTGGGCAAAAATTAAGGGTGGGCTTGACCTTTAGAGAACCCATAACTTTTTGCAGATCTTCAAGGCGGTGCAGGCAAAGGCATGGATAATTATCTTACGGGTCAAGAATTTATTGACAAATATAACATCAAGTTATTCCAGCTATATGAGCTGATAGGTAGCGGTCTCACGCCATATAATGAGAATGGGGTATTAGTTAAGAGCACAAAATTTAGATACAGTACATTCTGCTGCATAGATGCTGTATTTAGGGCTACGTCCAAAAAAATGCTAGACATCGCGTTATTCCAGCAGATATTTTTAGAAAAGCAAGTTTATGTATGCTTAGCTTTCTGATTATGAATAAATTTTTCTCCTCTCTTAATGTAAAAAAAATGAATTATAGTGGTATAATTATCAATATTGTGGAAGAGTTATACTGGAGTGTGATTTTCTTTTTAAAAGTGGTTTACTTATATTAAAAAATATCATTGATGAAAATGAAAGAAGAAGTTAGGGTTATTGTTTAATTTTTATACAGCAAAATAAGTTAGTTAACCGGATCGTTAGAGATATGGTTGGCGGGAATTATATTTCTCCCGGCAACGGCCCTACCCACCTTCACGTTAGGAGTCAGCCATGTTTCTCTTGAACCCTCATGCCTATGACCAGTTTTATCCCGATCAATGTTCCCGTCAGATCATGCTCAAAACTATCGAGTTTTTCGAGAACAAAGGTAAGATTAAACTTAAAGAAGACGACCGCAACCGGGTCTGGTATGCTGATTTTCTGAACTTTCAGAAAAATGAGGGTATCTTTTATACCTTGCTTACGCCAGCTAAGTATGGCGGCGACGACTGTCGTTGGGACACCTGGCGTAACTCTAACTTCAGTGAAATTTTAGCTTTCTACGGCCTGCACTATTGGTATACTTGGCAGGTAACCATTCTAGGCCTGGGTCCGCTGTGGATGAGCCAAAATGAGGCTATCAAGCAAAACACCGCTGAGTTATTGAAAAAGGGCGAGGTTTTTGCCTTTGGGCTTTCGGAAAAGGAACACGGAGCTGATGTCTACGCCAGCGAGATGACACTTTTCCCCATCGACCAGGGAAGCTGGCGGGCTCGTGGCGGCAAATACTATATCGGCAACGCCAACGTAGCCGCCTTGGTCTCTAATTTCGGTCGCTTCGCCGGCACCGACGAATATGTCTTTTTCGCCACTAAATCTCAGCACGAGAAATTCGAATGCATCCGTAATTTAGTTAACGTGCAGTCTTACGTGGCCGAGTACGCCCTGCACGACTATCCAGTCAGTCAGATCGATATTCTTTCAAGGGGGTCTGAAGCCTGGAACGCAGCTTTGAATACAGTCAATATGGGCAAGTTTAACTTGGGCTGGGCCTCCATTGGCATCTGTACTCACGCCTTTTACGAAGCTATCAATCACGCGGCTAACCGACGGCTTTATAATAAATTCGTCACTGACTTCCCTCACGTGCAACAGCTCTTTGTAGATGCCTATTCTAGGCTAATAGCTATGAAGCTTTTCTCCCTACGTGCTGCTGATTACCTGCGCAGCGCCTCCCACCAAGACCGTCGCTACCTACTCTACAACTCCTTGGTCAAAATGAAGGTGACCATGCAGGGCGAGCAGGTCATTGACGCTCTTTGGGATATAATTGCCGCGCGCGGTTTTGAAAAAGATGTCTACTTTGAGAGCGCTACTCGTGACATCCGAGCTCTACCTAAGCTGGAGGGTACGGCCCATGTAAACATGGCCCTGGTAGTAAAGTTCATGGCTAACTATCTGTTCAACCCATGTGAGTTCCTCGAGATACCTAAACGTGCCGATACGGCCGATGATAGATTTATTTTTAATCAAGGCCCGACTAAGGGCCTTAGCGCGGTTCAGTTCCACGACTACAATTTGGTCTATGGGGCCGTGGACACTCCTAACGTGAGCATTTTTAAGGAACAGATCAAGGCCCTGAAGCAGTTCCTTCTAAAGACCCCACCCAGCCCGGAGCAGCAAAAAGACGTTGACTTTTTGCTTAGCTTGGGCGAACTTTTTACATTAATCCCCTACGGCCAGCTTATTCTGGAAAATGTCAAGATTTATGGCGTTTCTAAGGAGCTGGTAGAGCAAATTTTTGACTTTATGGTGCGCGACTTCGCTACTTACGCGCTTCAATTATACCATAAGTCAGGCTGTACCACTGAACAGATGGAGCTGTGTTTGGCCATGATCAAGAAGCCTGCGGCGGGGGACCGTGAACGGTTCAGTTTGATTTGGAACGAGGTCTATGCTCTGGAGGGCTGCTACGAAATGAATCCTTAAAGGAGCAGAGGTGTTGGAAGCCTATCGGGGGTTCATAATCCGAAGGTCACTGGTTTAATCCAGTCCCCGCATAAAATAAGGGGTTACGGAAAACAATCCGTAACCCCTTATTATTTGTCTTAACCTATCCCTAACCAAGTTCCAGTTAATTCCAAATTATTTTTTTCTTGTTTAGCAAGATGTGTAACTGTTCAAAAATTTTGAATTTTCAAAATTATATCTCCTGAATTTTCTCAATCCCCAATGACCAAACAAAGCATAAATTAAGCAAGACGCATCTCTTGTGCCTCACCACGGTGGTCGCAGAGGTTCAGATTCATGCTATCAAGATTAATTGTTCATGTAGTGCGTATCCCTGATTGAGGCCTCTAGAACAACTACCCGTGTAAGGAAGAGGGCTAGGGTAGCCTTGGAATTAGTTAAACTAAACCCAGCGGCTAAAATTGCTGAAGGGCCATACGGTTATCTGAAAGACGAGCTCTAGCTAAGACTAAACGGCAACGCGAGGATGAGACAAAAAAAGAGCAGGAGATAGAGGCCTTAACCCCTATTTCTTTGCCAGAATAAAAAGGGCCTTTTTTGTTTTTTTGCTCCATATCGCTATCCTAAATATTTACTCTAATAGTTTGTGTCTGTTCTTTAATCTTTAAGCTCGCCTTCATACTCCTATTTAAAAAGCCAGGTTGCCTATCTCATTAATAATTAGGTCATCCATAAAAATCATAGGGCAGCTAGACGAACCCACTCATCATTCTCGAAAAATTTTACTATTAATCTTTGTTTGTCCTAGTATTTTGTGTGACCTTAGCTAATTAAGCTGTAAATAAAGCTTCCTAATCCTGTTAAGGCTCTCTGTTGAGT
>CBCOTE010000025.1:0-77607 GCA_965112965.1 Desulfovibrionales bacterium
GAACTTTTTATTGGTGACTTCTATATGCGCATAAAGAAATTTGGCGGTGCCTGGCCTTAAGGTCAAAGTGGGCGAACAGGCCTTGATCACTCCACAGCAAGCGGTACACTAATAACAAGTTGATGATAACCAGCAATCCCAGAAAGATTCGATTCCAGCCCATCGCCCTAATGTATGAACTGCAGTCTAGTCGAGACAATACACACACTGGCCAGTGGCATACGTAGCTCGTTGAGAAAACTTTCCGTAGCACGCTCGATGCGTGAGACGTCGTCCTCAACGAGAGAAGCATCATTAAGACGCTCCAGGAAGGCCTTTAGCACCTTATATTCCATGAGTAACATTTGACCCAACTCTATACGCCGTAAATCCGGCTCCAAATCCACGATAGTCTGTAGACAGTTTTTGAGGCGCACTTGTAACTGTATGAGCTCATACGGCGTCATAACGACAACACTCCCTATGCAGGCATTAAGCCTTAGTTTGACCCGTCCCCTCCAAAAAAATTATTCTGGGCCACGCGACATCGTTTACTATAGATAATCAGCCTGGGCGGAGTATCAGGCTATGGCGGCTATCTAATATTTTCTTCCTGACGCCAGTTACGATATACTTGCATAAGATAATTCCCACCAGAAAATACCGTCATGAGCAGAACAATGTAAAGCAGAATTTCACCTATAGGGCGGGGATCAAAACTGAACCAATGGTGGTGAAGGACAAGTGGACATAGGGCCAAAACCTGTAGGAAAGTCTTGAGCTTGCCGAAGCGATCTGCAGCCAAGACTAAGCCTTTCTCCGCGCTAATACCACGCAAGCCCGTGACCACCAGCTCGCGGCAGATAATGATAATAGCTACCCAGGCTGGCACCCAAGGGCGACCACTTATATCATGCAACTGGACCAGCACAATGAAAACTGAACTTATCAGGAGTTTATCAGCCAGAGGGTCAAGGAGCTTGCCGAAATTGGTGACAAGATTCTTACGGCGGGCGACAATACCGTCTACGATATCCGTTAAGGAGGCGACAATAAATACCAGCATAGCTACAAGGCAGCTCACACGGTTGGGAAAATATAACAGCACTACAATAAATGGAATCGCCAGAATGCGAGCTAAGGTAATCTTATTGGCCAGGTTGAGCATGCGATAGTCCTTGGTACGGGCGTAGCGCGCCATAGCCTTATGCACGTAATCCCGCGTATCATCTATGGGGTAGATGTCCCCCCCGTGCCGTTTCATCTTTTATGGGTCTGTGTTTTACTCCACCATAATCAACTATTAATCTATCTAAACAATTGAAGAATATCTGCACAATCACTTAACACCGCAATGAATTCAGCTTTAAAGTCTGATTCTAATTCTATAACTGCCTGTAATAAATAGCGATCTATACTATATTTTTTTGCTGTGCCGCTCAACAATTAGCTAAGATGGACTCTTGTTTAACTATAAAAAAGAAAAGTGACGTATTATATCGTTAAAAAAACTATAATAATCTTCAAGTCCTGGAGGTACATTAGGCTAATGAATATGGTCATCCTGTGTCGGTTAGAACCGACTTAGACAATATCTTCCCGCTTACCGCGCCCAATCCAGAGTGACTACTCCACTTCAAAATCCGAAAAGGCACTGTCTGGAGTCCTGCAACAGTGCCACGCTCCCCTGGTGCCTCCTCCGTTCTTATTAAACCGTAAACAAACCCAACGCCCCTTTTTTTTGCATGCCACGTCTACTCCCATTTAGCTGTCTTAAATCAGGAAAATAAGGAATATTTAGATATGCACGTTCGCCGTTACCTCCAGACTATTAGATGGCTGCGACGACGCTAACGAGTATAAGGAAGGCAAGTTTGGCGAACTATTTTCGAGTAAATACATGACAGACATACCCAGATCACAGGTAATTTTACCATAGTCGGATCCAGAGGGATAGCCCCACAAAATCCAACTCATATTTTTTTGAGCAAAATCTATAACCCTCTCTTATTAAAGAGAAAAATCTCATGGCAACAATTATGACAAACTAGCCCGCCCATGTTCTCCACAAACACCAACACGTTAGCCTGGGCGTATTGGAGAAAGTTGATGGCCTTGCACACATCGGCCAGGGAAAACTCCTGGAGCGCGATTACAACGATACATAGAGCGTCCTGGATAATTTTAAGTACGGTCATGAACTTATCCCCAACCCCGGGCGGGGAATTAATAACCAGATAACTTAAAACTCTCCAATCCGCGTCGGCGATAAACTGACGGATAACCGAATGCTTCATGGGACCACGCCAGAGCACGGCACTATCTTGGTCTTTGAGTAATAAGTTCATGGAGACCACGGCCAAGTAGCTGTCATAGTGTTGTAAGGGTTATGGGTCGTCTCCAGCCAATCCTCCTGTCCATCCCCTGAGGCCCGAGAGGTTAGACATACTGGGGGGCCTTTAATACCTATACATCCACAAGCCTAACCTGGTACCCCATAGCGGCCAAGGTCACAGCCAAATTCACAACCATTGAACTCTTGCCTACACCGCCCTTGCTGCTCATAATGAAAAGTTTGCAACTAACCTGTAGCAAGGCGCCAAAGATGCGCTCGTTCTGCTATTCAATTTTGTTATAATACGCCTGGGTGTGCAAGTCATAAATTTTGAATTCACGCCGTCGGCGGCCGGAGCCTACACTTGACCGCTCGAACGATTTTTTTTGCATACTGAGGTCATAAACGTCTTTTTTTATCTCTATGTGAACTGTTGACGACCTACCAACCGTGCACACCCACCAGATCTACAAATGATACACCGCCTTTGAGCTCTTGGACCACTCGGCCCTGCTCCTTGCGAACAACTACCAACTCCTGATGGCTCCTTGAATATCCCATAGGGATAACCAGAAGACCCGGATCAGTCAGCTGCTCCACCAACGGCTCTGGTATTCTTGGACCGCCAGCCGTGACGATAATTCGTTCGAAAGGCGCCATTTCAGGCCAACCTAAAGTGCCGTCATCCAGTTTTAACCAAATATTCCTATAACGCATACGTAGGAGTCTATCTGAGGCCAGGGCGTAGAGCTCGCGAACGCGCTCCATACTGTAGACCTCCAACCCCAGCTCAGCCAATATTGCGGTCTGATAACCTGAGCCCGTACCAATTTCCAGGACCTTCATGCCTGGTAATGCCTTTAAAAGTTCGCTCATCCAGGCTACCACATAAGGCTGAGAGATGGTCTGGCCGTAGCCGATAGGCAACGAGTGATCTTCACAGGCCTGCGACAGTAGCGCCTCCTGCACGAATAGATGGCGCGGCACAATTCGCATAGCCGCCAATACTGTAGGGTCATGTAGACCTCTATGCTCAATCTGCTCCCGGACCATCCGTTCGTGATTGCGTTTCAGGTCTGGCCCAAATGTAGTACGCACTTCAATAATTCCCTCGCTCGATTCTCATCACCTTCCTGCCAATCAGGACGCTATATAAGCTGCGAGACCCAGGCATTCTTCAACCAGATTTTACCACTTGCGTCAACTCGCCGCTATTTATCACACGCGTCGCAATAATGTCTCGGCCTTGACAGAGCGGCCAGAATTATAAAAAGTATACATTAGTGTTCAATAAAATTGAGGTGCAAGACAATGCTTAAAGTCAAAGAAATTATGACACGAGACGTATTCACTATTAATCGTACTGACACACTGCATACAGCCAGATTTATGATGTCCCTTGCTCGCATCCGGCACATCCCAGTAGTCGAAGGAGAAGGTTTTTTTATCGGTCTCTTAACACACCGTGATATTCTATCAGCCTCTATTTCTAAGTTCGCAGACGTAGACAAAAATGTGCAAGACGAGATTGATGCAGGTATTCCAGTGAACAAGATCATGCGCACGGATGTCAAGACCGTGGGCCAGGACTCGCCGTTACGTGAGGTTGCAGTAATCCTCCTACAGCACAAGTATGGCTGCCTTCCAGTTGTGGATCACGGCAAGCTCAAAGGTATCGTGACTGAGGCTGATTTTCTCAAGCTGACTATCCGTCTATTGGAAAATATGGACCATATCAGCATGCGATAGAGACGCCGACTCCATTCCATCTGACTAGGTCAATGGAAAACGCTATCATCTAATATTCTTTTTCTTAAACGACCTGCAGTCGATAACTTTGAAATTTAGTATATGAATCTTACATTTCTAAATAATTTTCATATCAGTTACCGTAACCACAAATCTAGCCGCGCCCATAAACCAGCTTTTCAAGGATCTATCATGCCGCATCCATCATCACACAGGCCAGGCCTATTTATTGTCGGCTTTCTCTTAACTATCCTTGCTTTACTTGGAATTGCTTATGCTTTTTTTCTGGATCGCAACGATCCATTAATAGTCCTATCCCCGGCCACCAGCACAGTCTCAAAAGCTCTTGAATTAACCCTAGAGGTTAAGGATCAGGGCATGGGCATCGCCCTAATTCGCGTGGAAGCCAGACGTAAAGATAGTATACCGATCAAGCTACTAGAAAAAAACTTCCTCCCGCCAAAGCCTACCATAATCGAACGCTTCACTTTGGCCGGTCTACCCTGGAAGAGTGGCGAGATAACCTTAGAGGTCACAGCCCGTGACGCCTCATGGGCTAAATTTTTCCGTGGGAATAAGAGCGTAGTGCTACGAGAGCTAACTTTGGATAATACCCCGCCTATGCTGTCTGTAATCAATTGTACTACCAACGTCAGACAAGGCAGCGCCGCAGTCGTAGCCTTTACGGCCAATGAAGAACTCACCATCACAGGCGTGCGAGTAAACGATATATTCTATCCAGCCTTTCGACAAAAAAAGGGGAACTATCTCAGCCTTTTTGCCTTCCCCTGGAACCTATCAGCCCGTGAATTCCAGCCCGTGCTCTTCGGCCGAGATATAGCGGGTAATGAACGTGAGATGCATCTAACGATGCATACGCTCCCAGCCAATTTTCGACACGACACCATTAACTTGAGCGATAGCTTCCTGGACCGTAAGATGCCTGAATTCGAAAAAGATGTGTCGGGTACTATGTCCAATATCGATCGTTATCTACAGGTAAACAACAAGCTGCGCAACGCTAACGCCAAAACAATCGCCGAGCTAGGCTGGCGCACAGCAGCCAAGCCCCTTTGGCAAGGACCATTCCAACGTTTCACAGGCAAACTCATGGCCAATTTCGCCGATACTAGAACCTATCGATATAATGGCAAGGACGTGGACACACAAACACATCTAGGGGTGGACATTGCTTCGCAGAAAAATATTGAAGTATCGGCGGCGAATTACGGTATTGTAGTCCAAGCGGACTGGCTAGGTATCTACGGCCAAACCGTGATCATAGACCACGGCTTAGGGTTACAATCACTCTACTCGCACCTAAGTGAAATTATGGTAAAAAAAGACGATGAGGTTCAAAAGGGACAGACTATAGGCCGAACCGGCACTACTGGACTAGCTGGAGGAGATCACCTACATTTCGGTATCCTCATTTCTGGCCTAGCCGTGTCCCCCACTGAATGGTGGGACCCACATTGGATCAAAGACAACCTAGCAGACTGCATCCCAGATATCCGACCATGCACGACAGATAACCAGACCACGATCAATAATAAGGCCAAAAATGAACCGACTAAGGCCAGAGGTAAGAGCCATCCATCAAAAAAACTAGGAGACAAAAAATATTGATAAAAAACTCACTGAAGCGATAAACATAAATATCTTGCACGTTAGTCGTGCTCTGTCCAGGACTCAACTATAACTATAATCTATAAGACTCAACTTAGAGCATCCTCCTAAATACAACGTTCCTGGAGTTCCTCTCAGATCTAAAAGTACCAACATCGCGAGGCGAATTGAACGGATCTCTGCTCCTTTTATACACGAAAATATTAGGTAACATACTAACCTCTCCCAGACACTTTCTACTACGCTATTGTTGTCGATCTTGTCCCAGTCATATCCTGACGGATCTTGCCGTGTCTCCACGGCACTATTTCTTTCATCACGATTTTACAAAACATAAATAACATTATAGTTAGCCCTATCAGTATTTTTTTTCCACGGCCGTCTTAGCTAGACTAATGGGCGAGCAGAATTGATTTGAAGAGCAACGGGACCTACCAAACTTTTTCACGCTGTACCTTTAAGGCCTGGGCCTGCTCCTCAAAACTAGCAAAACCAGCCTGATGCAGGGCGTCTTCCACTGTGCGATCCCAATCCCAGCCAGCGTAGATCACCGGTTTATGAAATATCACCCGGAAGCGCTCCAGTTCCTGACGATAAAACCACTCCCGGCTCGATTCAAGGTTTTCACGCAACTGCCCTGAAAGGCGTGCCAACTCCCCTTCGTACCACTCCGCAAAATCCGCTGGTGTCTCGTTCTTACGCAGGATGTGCACGTAATTATGCTCCCTGAGTAATTCCTTAAGACGATACATGTGTTGCATCCTGAGCCAACTGCCCAAACCCGCGGTAGAAATACACTGGGCCTCCACCTCGGCTAAATCTAACTTTGTGCGACGGTATGTATCCGGCATTACTGAAGCGGATACGATACCCGCAATAGCCATCAGCCCACGTAAAATTACGCTGTTACTTACGCCCTGACCGCAAAACCCTACCTTTTTACCGTATTTTTGGCCCGTAAAGATCGTACACAGGATGGCCCATACAACTGCTGGATCTTCCTCGTCGTAAATATATGCCAATCGCGGATTATCTCGGTCCGTGGCTAGTACCATTTGTGTCATGTCGTTAGAGCCAATAGAAAAACCGTCGAACTCTTCAATAAAAGCTTTGGCTAAAATCGCATTAGATGGAATCTCGCTCATGAGGATAATCTTGAGCCCATCCACCCCACTTCTGAGTTTATGTATTTGCTCCACGTAGCGCTTCATGCTGCGCGCTTCTTCAAGAGTACGCACAAAAGGGAACATAAGCTGCAAATTCCTGCCGCCAAAAATACCTCGGGCCAGCTTAAAGGACTCTAGTTCCCAATCGTGGATATTGCGCGACACCCCTCGGAAACCGAGCATAGGGTTATTTTCAAACTGCTCAAAGAGCATCCCGCCAATGAGATTGCGGTACTCATTAGACTTAAAATCCGTTGTCCGATAGACGATAGGCCTACCGTAGAAGGCCATGGCAAAAAGCGCAAGACTCTGGGACAGAGTCTGAACATAATGTTCCTTGCCCGTCCGATAGCCTCGGGAGCGGATAATCTCCTCGATCTTTTTAGGCACCGAACGCACCTGTTCCATCTCCGCAGCTAGGCCCGTAACTTGGGCTACCTGGGCCCGCAAGGCGACGATTCGGCCAATAGTATCCATCACCTCAGCATCGTCCTTGACCCTGACCGCCTGCTCCCGAGCCGCTAACTCCAAGTCCTGCCGACGCTTAAGGGTATCGGGATCACAGCCCACTAGACAATCTAGCTGGTCGCGTAGTCCAAGAACACAGGATACATGCTCCTCCAGATCGGTGGATGTCTTAAACACCTCCAACCAACGGGTAGCGTTGTGCACATATTCCTCGAGCTTGCGTTCCAGATCTCGCAGCTCTCGATGCATAGCCAGGGCATCGTCAGTGCCTACGCTGCTTACTTTCTCTGAGAGAGCCTCCAGCCGCGGCCCAAACCCTGTGACCCGACCCACATAGGACCGAAGCCGCAGGTCCATATGCACAATGCCGGCAGCCAGCTGTTCACGTAGGATTTTAGTCAGCTGCGATTCATACTCTTTGAGCTTAGTCTCCACTACCAACTTGAGCGTCCCTTGATCGTAAGACTCCAAGGCTAGAGGATGTACACCGATATTGCCAAGCATAAACTCGGCCCGCAAGAGGCCAATCTCAAAATCAGGCATCTGGCGTAATCGGGAGAGGAACATGGCCTGATCCACATCAGCTAGGATCAGACCGACCTTAGTTTTAGTAGCTGGCAGGACACTCACATCGATCTCGCCGCCAACCTCCACCAAAGGTAACAGACCACGATAAAGACGGCCACGGGAGCCATCTACTGTGACCTCGTGGCTGTCCAGTGACCGCAAAGCCTCCAGTCGCTGGATACCAATGATGGCTGGAATGCCCAGTTCGCGGGAAGTGATAGCTGCGTGACTAGTATCACCACCCACGTCGGCCAGAATAGCCGCAGCGATCCGCATGCCCGGAACCATATCTGGGTCAGTACGCTCAGCTGCTAGGACGTCGCCCTTCTGAATCTTGTTAAGTTCCAGGGCTGAACGCAGAAAACGCACTGTGCCTTGACCGGCACCACGAGAAGCACCGTTGCCCAGAAGTATGACCTCTACCGTGGACAGGGCTGCCCGAGAAACCTCTAGGCGGCGCATAAAAATTGAATACGGATGCGCCTCAAATTCCTCGTTCCACCGCGTCTCAGGCCTGGCCTGAACAAAAAAGAGCCGGTCTGAGGAGTCAATGCAGAACTCAGTGTCCATGATCATCCCACCATAAGCCATACTAATGGCCCGCACGCCCTTAGCCACCTCCTCGGCCTGGGCTAAAGAAAGGGACCAGCGGAAAACCATAGCCGAGGACACCTCTGCTAATTCGGTACCGCTCTTGTCACTATAAACAATCTGCTTGTCTTTCTTACCCATGAAGCGCACTACCACTTCGGCCGAATCATCACGCTGAAATACATAAAACTTATCCGGGGTAACCATGCCGCCCACCACAGCCTCGCCTAGACCGTAGCTGGCATCGATGGATACTAAATCATTCCGGTCCGTGCCACGGCAACCCGTGGCTGTATCCGCGCTGAAGGCCGTGCCAGAAATAATCGGATTGATCATGCGCATGATGCACACTGAGAGTGAAGTATTCTCAATGGCCCACTCACGTTTAGCGTTTAAGGCAATAGCATCGTCCCCGGTTTCCTCGGCGCGGGACACCGCATCAAGGATAGCCTCACGCCGATATGTCATACTGCGTAGATTATAGGCTGAAGAACAGTCCCAGTGGTAGGCATAAACACACATCTGTTCGCCCACGACATTCAGATAGGTGTCCTGCAATCCAGCAAAAGCCTTCTTGCGGCTATCCTCACCGGCTGCCGATGAGCGCACGGCAACTGGCACGTCTTCCACTCCAGCTTCTTTACAAATATCCCGGTAAGCGGCGCGTACAGCCCGCTGCACCTCATCGGGCAAATTAATTGAAAGAATACCCACCTG
The DNA here is from genome assembly GCA_965112965.1 of Desulfovibrionales bacterium. Taxonomy (GTDB): domain Bacteria; phylum Desulfobacterota; class Desulfovibrionia; order Desulfovibrionales; family Desulfovibrionaceae; genus CBCOTE01. The sequence continues at coordinate 9,202 of CBCOTE010000025.1, forward strand.
CACGAGCACTGAACGCTTACGTAGCTGGTCAATACCTTCTGGAGAAGTGGCGAAGCCTTCAACCACATTATTGATAAAGGTACGTAGCTTGACCAAGGTCTGGCCGGATTTAGCCCGAATATCAACTTTAACCTCTTCACCTATACGCCGAACAAATTTACGTAGAAACTCAGAGTCTTTATTGATTTCTTCGTTAGCCCAGTCAATGCGGTTGTACTCTTTATTAACCACAGCGCGTATACGTTGGGCATTGACCCTGGTATCATCCAGGAGCGTATGAAAAGCGATGGAGGATATAGCCCGAAACTGCGGAACACGTATATTTGGTACTTGGCTAATGATAGCAGTATTATAATTTTTCCCGCCCACCAGGAGCTCAACATCTGCTCCAATAGTCATAATATCGGCCCCGTTGAGGACGAGCTTGCTCGTAATACAATCGTTATCAACAGACTCTTGATCCGAACATTGCCTTTTGGCCCCATAATTGCTTTCGTTTACGGTCGCTTTTTTTTTATTTGGCTGGGACTTGTCGCTCTGAACTTTGGCCATTGTGATTCTCCTTCTTACAAAGAATATCGCGGGGAACGCCCACGACTCTAGCTACCATAAACCAGCGGACAGGCGCCTCTCATTAATATACCGCCGACCTAGTGCAACCTTACGAGCTGACGGTTATTTTTATTTTTTTAGCTAGGCCTGCTAGAATAAACTAGAGGGCCTCCATTTTATCATAAAAAAATATTTCCTGTAGGACACTACGCCTACTTAAGTTATTCCCTTCCGGCTGGCCCTGCTGGAGCCTTACCAAAAATCCAGGGGCTACCTTCTACTTTATGGCCGCAGTAGGAACAGAAGGCTGCCCCCTCCAACGCTAAAGATCTACCACAATAACAACACGAATGTAGCAATGGCTCAATCTCAACTAAAAGCTCACCCTCTTTCACCGATACTATTTTACGATCTTCGCTATAATGAGCAGTTTTAAGCACTCGCTTGACCCGGCCGTCCACGGACGAGAGCACAGCCTTCTCCTGCTTCATGATGGAAATATTGAAGAGTTCTTCACCCACATGCACTAAGTCGCCTGGACTCACGTACATGATCCACATGTCGCCGTTGCTCGGCGCGCCCACATGAAAAGAATTATCCGGATCGGCATACTCAAAATTCGACGATTGCGCCACTTGAGCCTCAGCAACCTTAACCTCCATACTCATAATCTCCGAATCGAGCACAAAGCATACGACACAGTTGCCCGTAGCCATGGGTCGGGAGATACGCAAGATAGTCATCTGATGCGGCTTACCGCTGGAATCGATAAAATTCATCTCTTGACCAATCTCTAAGCCTTCAAACCACACGTCTAAAGGCAGCCGATTACAATCACCAAACTTTGCCACAAACTTCATAGTTTTCAGGGCATCGCCGGGATGATTCAGGTAAAGTACCACCTCTTCGGCCGTGGGCTCACGCTTCAGATAGCCAGCTAGAGCCGTAGTCTCGGCTGCGATGTCTATGTCTGGCAGAGATTCCAGGTGCAAAGCCTCAGTACGTTGATCCAGGGCCTGCAGATAGTCTAAGCCAAAGGCACTCTCATAGACCCAATCCGGTGGGAAGCCTAAGGGTAGACGGCCATATTTGCCCAAAAGTAAGTGGCGAAAAGCATCGTTGGCGTCCTGGTATAGGCCTAAACGGGCCTGACGAAGTTCGTTACTCAGCTGGTCCTCTCTCAGATTTACTACATTGTCCAACACCTCCAGTAGGTACTGTACTTCTTTCTCCCCACCACGCTTAAAAGCTGAAGTTACTGCTAAAAAGGCCGTATTCCAAGTAATCTGGGAGCCCGGAGTGACATCGTGATAACGTACCATCTTACGCATGCCGGCTAAAAACCTAAGCATATAGGGTAACAAATGAATATAGCCTTGCTTCATGGCACCTTCCTGAGAAGATGAAGTAGCGCCACCGGGCAGGCCATGTTCGACCACATCATAGTCGATGCCTTGAAAATAAGGGGCAGTATAACGGTCATAGTAAGGCATAATCTGCTTAAGCACAAAATTACAGGTACGGATCATATCCTTATTCAAATTAGTTGCTAAACCCAACTCATCCTCGATGTATGCCGCAGTAGAGAGTACCTCTCCTTGGCCGTACCAACGCACTGAAGCGCCAAGAGCCGTGTCCACGATATGAGCTCCAGCCTTAGCCGCCGCACCCACAGCCGGAACAAACAGGCCGTCGGTGTAGTGACGGTGGTAATGGACCACCAGCTCAGGCCATAACTTACGGATTGCGGCTACCAAGACGGTAATAAAACGAGGTGGACACACACCGGCCATGTCTTTTAGTCCTAGAATAATTCGCCGAGAAGCTTTTTTCTTACTCCCGCCAGATACCCGGACAATCATTTCCAGGATTTCCTCAATCGCGTCCAGATAATAGGGTACGCTGAAACCCTTGGCCCAAGATAGAGAGATAGTCGGTTCAAAAACATTGGCTGTAGAGGCCAAGATCACCTCGGCGAAAGGCTGCATATTCTCTATGTAGTTAAGGAAGTCGAAGCAGCGGATAACATCATATTCCTCATTTATCATCTCGCCCGTGAGCCGCATGAGATTTTTTGGTTGTGGTTTATACCCGAGCACATTGCTGGAACGGATGAGAATTTGTTTGAGGGTCTTAGGCGCAAACTGGTTCCAACGCCGAGCTTCAGTAAAAGGGTAGGTCATGTTGGCCAGCATTGCTACATGAAAATGCGCGCCACCCCCGTTTTCTAGAGAGAAGAAGCCACAGTTGTCCAGGTAAGGCCCGATGAGCTCGTCTTCAGCCAACCTGAAACGGTTACCGCTGTTGGACTGGGTAATATCCCGTGTAGTGGTATCAGTAAAATGAATATGGTCGGCATGACGGATATAGTCAAGCAACGCAGCGCGATCGCCGCAAGGATAAAAGGACTTCCAAGCATCATAGTCAATTTCAGGAAGTGCCGGGTTAAACTGGCCCACGCGGGGCGTATCGCCGGTACGGTACATGTCCAGTTGTACGTATGGGTTATAGCCTTTGGCTGAAATTTCGGCTACAAGCCGTGAAAGACGTAGGGCCTCGCTCTCCAGATCGGTATAGTGCATGAGCTCTGGATGCTGGGTAATAAAATTGGTGTCAAATTCCCCAACCAAGAAGGCCTCGTTACGTAAAATCTGTCGGTAGAAAGGAATGGTCGATTTGATACCGCCGATGACATACTCACGCAGAGCCCGTTGAAGAATACTAACGACCTTGTTCCAGCCCTGACCGTAGGCGATGAGTAGGCTGGCAGCCGAATCATATTGAGATGGAAACTCATACCCAGCAGAGATACAGGAATCTAGACGAATGCCTGGGCCGCCCGTGGAAATATAGCGAGTAATGAGTCCAAAGTTAGGAGAAAAATTATCTTGCGGGTCCTCACAGTTAATACGAACCTGCGCGGCATCAAGCATGGGTTTAGTATTATCTGGGGTAAAGCGCAACTCAGAACCGAAGGTAATAGCAATCTGCTCTTCCACCAGATCGATACCATAGCGACATTCAGTTATGCCGTGTTCTACTTGAAGGCGGGGATTTGCTTCGATAAGGTAGGGCTGGCCAGTGGCATCTACTAAGAATTCCACCGTGACCAGCGAAAAATAACCCACGGCACGTACCAGGCGAAGAGAATATTCCTTGAGCTGTTCGCGCAATCCATGGGTCATATGTTGCCATGGTGAAGGGGTAATCTCAATAAGCTTTTGGTGGTTGCGCTGTACGGTACAATCACGCTCGTCGAAAGCAAAGGCGTTACCGTATCTGTCGGCTACCACCTGAATTTCAATATGATGGACTCTAGTAATCAATTTTTCCATGAACAGCCGGTGGTTACCAAAAGAAGCCTTAGCTATGGCCGAGGCCTTTTCAAAGGCTCCTTTTAATTCTTCAATACAATAGATCTCATAAATACCTCGACCACCGCCTCCGCCCTCGGCTTTAAGCATAATAGGAAAACCGATTTCCAGAGCCACATGGTGGGCCGTTGAGATGTCCACAGCGCCATCTGAACCCGGCACCACAGGAATGCCAAGAGACTTAGCTAAGACACGCAGTTCCACCTTATTGCCCAATTTGCGCATAGATGCAGCGCTAGAGCCGATGAAAGCAATACATGCAGCCGCACATTTAGCTGGGAAGCTCGCGTCCTCGGAGGCAAAACCCCAGCCTGGATGAATAGCCACGATGCCCCGAGACTTGGCCAGACGGATGATTAGGTCGATGTCTAGATAAGCGCGTGGATCGGGTCCGAGAAGCAGAAGTTCTTGGGCACCGGCAGTGACCGGCGAAGTCTTATCGATGTCCGTGGCGGTCATCACGGGAATAGCATCAAAACGCTCGCGAAAGGAGCGCAAGATACGACGGGCAGAGATACCGCGATTGGCCACTAGCATAGGCTTGCCACGGACTAAAGATAAGACTCCTTCAAAGGTTATTTTTTTCATGGGCATACCCCCAGAAGATTGGCAAAAAGTGGGGAGCAAAAAAACTCCTTCCTTTCATTAGACAAAATCAAAAATACGGAGTGATCAGAGGAACAATGCTGCCTGAAGTAAATCGATGCTCTCTTCCGACCGCCTGGAGTCGTAAGGCGCCGTCGCTTGCTATACCTAAAATAATTCCTACGGTTTTGTCAAAACCAAGTCCGCCTCCTTGCACCTGGACCGGACGGCCCAACCAGGCCAGCCGCGCTTCAACTAAGCGAATAATATACGAAACTGTTGCTCCTTGTAAAATATTTTCGTAGTATCGACAAGCAGCTGCAGACAGATGCAACCACCACCCCAAAGGTCCCAATACTGCCCCAGCACTCTGATCACGGCCCAACTGAATCCAAGCCAAATCGCCTGCCGGAATCGCATGCTCCTCACGCAGCATCGACGGTGGCGGAACCTCTACTAGATTGATCCCTAAACCCACGAGCACTGCCGCGCCGCGTTCCTCCACCACCAGCCCTCCAACCTTGTGGTCTCGAACGAGTAAATCATTGGGCCACTTGAGCATGACCGGCACCCCTAACTCCTCCAGCCCGGCCGCTACGGCTAGGCCGGCTGCTAAGGATAACAAATCCGGAAACTCCTGAAATGCCAACTTCGACTGCCAAGGCCAGACCCAGGCTGCATAGAGGTTTCCGGGCGGAGAATACCAGGCCCGCCGAAACTGCCCGCGGCCAGCCCACTGACTCACAGCCAGCACTGCGGCAAAATCCGGTAGTATTTTTTCATGTAAGAGCATCCAAGCTACGTCCAAACAAGAACCACAGGGACCGCACACCAACACCGGCGCTGTCGATGCTCCTGTGCCTGATTGCCAGGCCAAGTCACCCGTCGGTCTAATCGTCTGGTACCAGGGGCCGTGGGCCGCCACATCTACGGCCCAACCCGGATGTACCATTGCTAAAGATACCGGAGTAAGTGGCTCGACCAGACTATCCTGGATCTCGGCCAAAAGAAAAATATCATGGACCAAATCTGATATATCCTTAATCTTTTAAGTCCGTTATAGCCAACGTCCATCTACCTTTTTCACTGTCGACCTCCACAACAATTATCTCGCTAACTGCAAATGTCTTCCCCGACTTTTTTTATCTTAGACCACTAAAATGAAATAAATTGTGCTGTGTGGCCCTAGAGAAACGCGGTAAGAAGAATATCTAAGGATATCTTTTTTTGTGCATAGTTCCCCACATCTTCCTTCTACCTTTCAAAAAAAATTTACCCGTATTCTTAAATAATCATTTAGATATTCACAGCTCTACATAAAAAATGAAAAATCTAGAAAAATGACCACCACCAATCGCTAAAAGCACACTATTCATGGCTTGACACAAATAAAATCGTTAGTATTAGAGACTATCAAGCGGGTACGTTTTTACAGCCTCGTTAATTTATCGAACTATCTCCTTTACGTTGTGCCCGTAAGGCTTGTCTAGGTCTGGCTAAAGCAAGTATTTTGTCAGCGCAAATAACTCAGTGATAGTTGAACAATGTTAAGATATTAATATAACGAAGAACGGAGGACGGCTTGAATCAGCAAATAATAAGCCCAGAATCTGAATAAAAAAACGCGTGCACGGCTTACCGTGAAGTAGTGAACGCAAATATAACGTGCCGCCGATTAGATAAATTGCTGGGCTAATAGCTTTCAATTTTTTATATAAGCCAGATTGAGATTGAAGCCAAGGTCGATATCGGTCCAACGAACCCAGCTGTCTGCAAAACGCATATTATTATGACCAAATTACGAAATGTTCTTTCATATATAACCTATTTGAATAAGGTTATGTCAAAAAAACGCCTTACTTTAATCTTGTTGTGCGGCCTATGTCTAACCGCAACCAGTTATGCCTGGTGGACGCGCAACCACATTGGCACCGACGATGCGTTCGTAGACGGCCATATCCATCTCATCACCCCACGGGTGGCCGGGTATGTAGCCTCTGTGGAGATAACGGACAACCAAGAAATCAAGCCCGGACAGCCGCTATTTCGGCTGGACCCTACAGAATTCGAAGTGGCTCTGGCAGAAGCTCAGGCCGGCCTTGCCGAGGCCGAGGCCGCTCTAGCCGCTCTGGAAATTGAAGTACCTTTGGAATCAGACCAAACCGCTCTGAGGGTAACAGGCGCACAGGCCCAGCTAGAGAGCCTGGCTAAGACTCTTGAAAAAGAGACCAATGAAGAAGAGAAGGTAGCTCAGGAAATACAGCGGGCCATGGCTGAAAATAAACAAGCCTTATTGGACCTAAAACGACTGACTTGGCTGGTTCAGACCAAGGCTGTGTCTCAATCCGACGTGGACCGCGCCCGTACTCTAACCAAAACTTCCGTAACCCAAGTACAATCAGCAAGGGCTACGCTGGAGGGTATACAAAAAATCAAGGCATCGCTCACAGCAGACATGGATCGCATCCAGTCCGATATCGGTCTTGCAGCCACCGGTAAGCACCAAGTAACCATCAAGACTCGCCAAGTAGAAGCACAGCGTGCCCGGGTAGAATTAGCCAAGGCCAAGGTAGTCAAAGCCGAGATAGAGTTATCTTGGACAGTTATCACCTCTCCAGTCCACGGTTTCGTAACTAAAAAAAAGGTAAACTCGGGCCAGCATGTGGCCAAGGGACAAGCGCTACTGGCTGTGGTGCCCATGGATCCGAAGGAATTATGGATCACGGCCAACTTCAAAGAGACACAGCTCATGCACATCCACCCGGGACAAGCAGTGAAGGTGAAGATAGACACCTATCCTGGTTTGAAACTGATTGGAACAGTAGATTCCATTATGGCCGGCACAGGCTCGGCTTTTTCTTTATTTCCGCCTGAAAATGCCTCGGGTAATTACGTTAAAGTAGTACAACGTATTCCAGTAAAAATCCTATTGCCACTGGAGAAAAACCACAAGTTGCCACAGCTGCGAATAGGCATGAGTGTGATACCAACCATCCTGACCAAGGGATAATTCACCCAGCCAGAATGACCCCGCGCCAGTTATTAGCGGACACTATAAAAGATTTGAAACGGTTGCCGGATATCATATGAAAATTCCAATTTTTTTATTTTTTACTGACCAAAACCATGCATGCTGCTCCATTGAATAAATGGTGGATCACTATGGCGGTGATGGTCCCCACGTTCATCGAAGTTCTAGATACTAGCGTAGCCAACGTATCCCTTGGCCATATTCAAGGCAGCCTTTCGGCGGGTCAGGATGAAGTGACCTGGGTACTCACCTCCTACCTAGTGGCCAACGCTGTGGTCATCCCCATGAGCAGCTGGCTGGCCCGCCTCATGGGCCGCAAGCGCTATCTGCTTTTATCCATCGCAGTCTTCACTATATCCTCGTTCCTATGCGGCGCGGCCGGAAGTCTCACGCAACTCATCTGTTTCCGCATCCTCCAGGGCATAGGTGGAGGTGGACTTCAGCCCATGTCTCAAGCCATTCTTATGGAAACCTTCCCGCCTCGAGAGCGTGGTCTAGCCATGGCCGTCTTTGGCATGGGCGTAGTAGTAGGTCCAATCCTCGGACCCTTACTTGGAGGCTGGCTGACTGACCATTATTCCTGGCGATGGATTTTCTATATCAACCTGCCTGCAGGACTACTGGCTATCTTCATGTGCCGCCACTTTATGGAAGACCCGATCTACCAAATACGGCACCAAGCCGGAGATACTGTAGATACCGTGGGTCTGGCACTACTTTGTCTGGGACTAGGCGCCATGCAAATCGTCCTAGACCGCGGCCAGCAAGACAACTGGTTTGATTCTCAAGGCATCGTTATACTCAGTGTTGTCACCATTATCTCGCTGATCGCTCTGATCGTCTGGGAACTGCGCCATCCATTGCCCGTACTCGACCTGCGCATCCTAAAAAATCGCAGCTTCGCCACGGGCAACCTAATCATGTTTTTTGGTTTCTTTATCCTTTTCGGGTCTATTGTGCTCCTACCCATGTACCTCCAAGGACTCATGGGCTACACAGCCCTGTTGGCCGGAATAGTGCTTGGCCCCGGTGGTTTACTGGCTATCATAGCTATGCCCGTGGCCGGCATACTCACCCAACGTATAGACGCGCGCTTCCTGCTCGCCTTCGGTATCCTCTGTAACGCCTGGTCACTGTGGTACATGTCCGGGTACACGCTCCAGATCGACCTGACCGCAGCCATCACCGGCCGGATCATCCAAGGCATAGGCATGCCTTTTTTTTTCGTCTCTTTAAGCTTTCTGACTATGGCCTCAGTACCACGAGAAAAAATGAACGATGCCTCAGCCATCTTTAGCCTACTGCGCAACTTAGGCGGTTCATTCGGCGTGACGTTTATAACCACATTCCTAACCCGCCGCGTCCAGTTCCACCAAAACCGGCTGTCCGATCACCTTTCAATCTACGACCCCAATTTATCCTTGCGTATCGTGGAACTCAAGCTGGCCCTAAAACAGTATTTCGGAGAAATGTACGACACCGGCCAACTAGCCGCCGAATTAATTTATCACAAAATACAGACCGAAGCCGCAGCCATAGCCTTTGCCGATGTATTTTTTGCCCAGACCATCCTATGCTTATCTCTCTTAGCCATCATCTGGATCATACGCCGGCCGCAAATTGCCAATCCTAGCCTATAGACATACGCTGACCCCAGTTTTGTTGAGTCTTTATTTCTCATCCAGCCCTAACTTTTGATCTTCGTTTTTTTACTGCTGGCCACTTTAAACTAGATTTACAATCTATTTAGAAGCACCTATCGGCTAAATACTGAAAAAATTTTGTGGTACTCTTTTTTTGCCCCAAAATGGTCAAATTCCCTTAAAGAACTCCGATATTTTGAATATGAGGACTGGAAAGATTGAACCAGGAATTTATAATACGCCTCCAGTATGATTAGGCTGCAATGACCTCAACTAATGACTGACTTACACCTGAAACCCTCCTCATGGAATATGCTAAACAGGAAGACAACGGCTGTACCCCGGTAGACCTTTTCACCATGACTGCTATTTTCGAGCATAGTCTGCCCCACCTTACTATCGACGGATCACATCCATGTCATTTTTTGCCATAAACTGCCACGTCTATGTCGCTAACATATAAAAAACATCGATGTTCTGATTCCAGCGACTTAGCTAATGCCAAGGATATGTTCTGGACTAGCAGGGTGTACAGCAGAAGCATACTCTGACTAAAAAAAGAACTGCCGGTGTTCCCAGGCGTCAGCTACTTATATCTTCCGTAATGCCCCAGGCTCAAGAATACCCGCCGACCAGTATGGTTCACTGCTCTGCTCCGGACATCCTTATGCAACCTTAGCGAACCTCAAATAGCCAACTCCGCACTCATACCCACCCCCCCCCCAGTTTCACGTCAAGGACTTCTAAACCACTATGACTTTAATAGTTAAGCCGGATTATACAATAAAAACTTTTCTGGACCGCATGATCCATGATCGACACAATAAAAAATTAAGGTCACGTGACCACCCATAAAATCACATATAATATTATTTTTATTTGGCTAACTATACTTATTAGTAGTCTACACTATTTCTGTATAGTCATGCCTACCTTTACATTAGAAATGATGGAGTCTTTGCTCCAGCTGGTAACTGTCGCTGATATAGCTAAGCTCTTCGCATGCTTAACACCGACCACCACTTTTCGGCTCGCTATTAGCTATCATTGTCACCAGCATAGACTAGCTCGTCGAGGCCAATAGCCAATATTATAATATAAAATATATCTTAAATCATATGACCATAACGGCACAAGGCTCGGTAAGGAAAAAAATCCACTAGGTTTCGTTTTTTTGAAGCTATTTGAGGGAAAGTAAAAAAATATAATTCACATTCAGACAAATGCTACAATTAATTAAGAATAGATTGAAAAAATAAAAAAAGAGTTGTAATAATTAAGCCACAACTCTTAGAATTTGTGGTAGCGGGGACAGGATTTGAACCTGTGACCTTCGGGTTATGAGCCCGACGAGCTGCCGAACTGCTCCACCCCGCGCCAATTTCTTACAATTTATCTGTATTAAAGATCAGTGTCAATAATTATATTTTTTACCCACCTTTTATTTTATTTTTTTAGCAAAAAAATAAAATAAAAGGCAAAATTCGATTGCCATTAACTAATTAGCTATACGCGGCCACAAATTCCAGACTACCTTGCCGGTGCACCACTAAAAATATACGTTTAGACATTCCTTACCCCACCACAACTTGTACGGCATTGAGTTCGCCACTACTATCTACTGGCCTGTTAACGATTCTGGCATTCAAAAATCGAACAGCTCGTCCTTAATCATCTATCACGACATATTTTCCTCCAGCCCCACATGCAACGCCTATGACTTGCTCGCCTCGGGGTGTTTTATCACCAAGAATACCGTACTCACCAAAATTTTACCTTCTAAAATTCTCGAAACCGATGGAGTTAATCTCAACAATAAGAACCGCAGCTACCTAAGTTATCTGACTATTGGTCGGCGCTACCATTTTAGATCCGCCATGTATCCGCGCCAACCCGTTGACCTTAGCCGTATTCACCCTAGGAAATAAATTTGATCCTGCTGCCACAGCCACTCCGGCCGGCAGTAAGCCCCAGACGTCCAATTCCACGGCTAAGTCAACTCTATCACCAGCTGACACCGCCATCCCAAGTTGGCCGAGCATGCGCTCCGCCATCTCGGGCATTACCGGCCATAGAGCCACCGCCACCTTACGCATGCCTTCTAATACTGTGTATATCACCGCGCCCAGCCGTTCAGTATCCCCGGCTTTATAAAGCGCCCAGGGAGTTATATGGTCTATATAGCGATTCATCCCTCGCACTAACTCCCAAAGAGCTTCTAAGGCTCGAGAAAACTCCACTCGCTCGAAGAGCTCACAGTAGTTGCGCAGGGCATCCAAAGCCAGGACCTGTATACCATCAATAGATTTAGATACTTCCGCCATACTAGCTCCAGCTAGCTCGGCTGGTTGCGGCACCATGCCGCCGAAGTACTTATGGGTCATAGATAATGTCCGGCTAAATAAATTTCCAAGATCATTGGCTAAATTGGCATTGAACCGCGCTATAAACGACTCCTCAGAAAAACTTGCATCATGTCCGAAATGCATCTCTCGGAGCAAAAAGTAGCGAAAAGCTGCTAGACCATATTTTTTGACTATGATCCGAGGGTCCACTACGTTACCCAGACTTTTAGACATTTTAGTATCTTGCATCAGCCAGTAGCCGTGCACATTCAGATGGCGGTAAGGTTCAAACCCGGCCGCTCGGAGTATTGTAGGCCAAAATATGGCGTGGGGCTTAAGTATATCCTTGGCCACCACATGTTGCGCCCCAGGCCAGAAACTCTGGAACGTCTCACCTACAGGCCAGTCCAGGGCTGTAACGTAATTGAGCAACGCGTCGAACCATACGTAGCACACGTAGTCCCGATCAAAGGGCAATTCTATGCCCCAAGACAACCGCGTCTTGGGACGCGAAATGCATAAATCCTCTAACGCCCCGCTCTCCAACAAGCTCAGTACTTCATTACGATAGCCCTCAGGCCGAATGAATTCACGGTGCTGCTTGATGTAATCAATAAGCCAGCTTTGATGGCGAGACATCCTAAAGAAATAGTTCTTATCCGTAATAAATTCTGGTCGCTCAAGATGTTGTGGACAAAGGTCATTCACAAGCTCTTTCTCAGTATAGAAACGCTCACAGCCAAAGCAATAATATCCGTCGTAGTCACCGAAGTATATATCCCCAGCCTCATATATCCTGCGCAGAATCTCCTGCACACAACGTTCGTGTCGTTCCTCAGTAGTGCGTATGAAAATGTCATAGTCAATATCCAGGTAGAACCAAAGATCTCGGTATAGACTACTAATCTCGTCTACATAGGTCTTTGGCGTAATTCTGTGCTCCTGAGCAGCCCTAACAATCTTGTCTCCGTGCTCATCCGTACCCGTGAGAAAAATAGTTGGCTCTCCAAAACTACGGCGAAAGCGAGCCAAAGCATCGGCCACAATGGTCGTGTAAGCGTGCCCCAAATGAGGCCGGGCATTAACGTAATAGATAGGTGTAGTAATGTAGAAGGCCATGCCACACAATCCTCCAGTACTAATTTAGTCGGGCAGCAATAGTGCCGCCTCGGGCAGGATGCTTACTCGGCCTTGGGCTTGACGGAATGTTTACGCTTGCATCGTCGACGGTCGCAACCTAGTTGGGCCTTGGATAGCTGAGAGACAGAAATCGGTTGCTCTCCGATGCTGGCGGACAGCTGAATTATCTCTGGAGTTCTACCCAGAGCCAGCCTCAAGTCATAGTTAGAAATAAATGAATCGGTCTCCGGAGCTGCACGGACGACCAGTTTTTCGTTAAGCAATAAAGCGGTAGACGGTCCGGCTATAACGGCCTTAACCGTCGGCTCAATCGCCCTAGTCAGCGCTTCAACTTCAACCACTGGTCTTCCTTGCCCTAACAGAGTCACAGCCTGACTTTGAGAAAACTCAGGACAGCAATTCTCAGACCGGTGCTCATCAAATTCCGGCCTACGTCCGCCTACTCGACGTTCAAGCTGGTCAAACTGTCCTTTGATGGAACATTCTTCACTGGAATAATCTTCGGCTTCTTCAAAACGATCTTCGCCATCCTGGGACCGCTCTTGGTCGTACCGACGAGGATTGAGAGCCAACCAGTCCTCCAAGATCAACTCCCGCTCCTCGCCAGTGTCACTGACCACGACCAGGCCCTTATTGAAAATATTAGTCCGTACGACCTTGTAGTCGCCCTCATCCGTAGTAAATTTCTTACCAATTTTAGGACACTGGCGGTAAAATTGCTCATAATTTGCCTGTTCGTAGCTCAGACAACACAGAAGTCGACCACACATGCCAGAAATCTTAGTCGGATTAAGAAACAAATTCTGCTCCTTGGCCATCTTTATAGTTACTGGGACGAACTTACGTAAGAAGCCGCAGCAGCAACATACCATCCCGCAATTGCCTACAGCGCCAATCATTTGCGTCTCGTGCCGCACCCCGATCTGCCGCAACTCAATACGTGCATGATAAGCTTTAACCAGATCTTTGACTAACTCGCGAAAGTCGATTCGGTTGGGAGCCGTAAAGTAGAATATAATCTTAGAGCGATCAAAGAAGACCTCCACATCCACGAGTTTCATATCTAATTGACGGCTTCGGATACACTGACGGCAATGCTCAAAGGCCTCACGGGCTAAAATTTCATTCTGGCTTAGCTTGTTTAGATCTTCTTCGCTGGCTAATCGGTAGATAGGCTTAAGTTCCTGAGGGCCTACATCATGGAGTATCTCATCGCGTACTAGCACGACGCGTCCCAGCCCCATACCCCGTTCAGTGTTAACAATGATGCGATCACCTACGTGCACAACTAAAGGACCAGAGGTGAAATAATATATTGGCCCATAGTCATGAAATTTTAATCCCAACGTTTGATTCATAGCAATTGCCTAAATGGTCTATAAATAGATCATACGCTAAATACGACTGCGTATTAATTGGTCGGCGAATATGCATCCGCCGGCCAAACAAAATCGCCTGAAGCCATAGCTTATAAAAACGGCTCTGGGTCATCTTAACCAATAAAAAACTGCCTTCTTGAATTACCTAAATACTTGTTGTGAATAGCTGATGTAAAAACAAACTAAACGAAAAAATCTTGATGGGTATATCCAGAACCAAAAAAAACGAGCACTAACAGCACCATAAATAAAAAAATGATTATTAATGAGGACAAACATAACGCTTTAGCTTACGGGGAAAAAAACTGGAGGACGCACCCATGGTGCCAGTGATAACCCTCAATGTCCTTATAATAAATAAGTCGACAGATTCCATAAAGTACATAAAAGACACCGAAACACCAAGGGACTATCATGTTTTTTTTATTTATATTATCTCTAAAAATCCAAGGCATATAAAAATCTAAAGAGTAATTGTAGCCACTAATCATACAGAAATATGAAAAAATGACGAACAATCTTCGGCTCTTCCTATACGACAAGTTATTATATATAGTTTATGCTCCAGTTACCTAACTGAACCACACAATGCTATAAGCATAAAAGAGATATGCTAACTCACACCTCATAATAACAAGACATATTGGCCATAATGATCAGCTGCAGCGCCAGAAATAAAATACGCACAAGGAATATTTTATCGTATAATAACAAGTTTAGGCTACCCATAACCGGCGCCAACCAGCAAGCAAACGACGTACTCGACACCGCCGCAGCCAGGCCAATACTCTGAGCAGCGCTGTTATACGTAGCTCCAATTTCGACTCCTCACCAGTATTATCCAGTACCAACTGGCAGGCGCGCAACTTACGGGCCTCGGGCCACTGCCAGGCATCCACTCGGTCCAGGACCCCTGCATCCAAATTACGACCCAGGGTCAGCCGTGCCGCCCGGATCTCTTTGGAACAATAAATACCCACTAACAACTCCGGCTGCTCTTCTCGGTTCTCTCGGCCCCAGGCCTCCAAAAAGAGCGGCACCTCAGCCACTGCCACTCGCCGACTAGTTTGAGCCGACCAAAAAGCCTCTAACCAGTATAGGACTAGGGGATGAATTAGCTCCTCCACTTCCAAACGCACAGCCGGTGATGCTGCCATAGCCTCCATGAGCGCTTGTCTATCTATGTCGCCCTGCCCTGGCAATATGAAACGCTCTCCGAAATGACGCCTAAACAATTCCCAACCGTTCTCCCCAGCCGTATAGAGACCGGCTACCACGGCGTCAGCATCCAGCACCGATACCCCAGACGCAGCCAACTTCCCCAATACGCTAGATTTGCCACATCCAGACAGACCCGTTAGCACTACCCTCTGTAGCCGGCGCGTGACTCGTAGTAGCACCCTTTCAAAATCTCTCGGCGGCGGACACAAAAACGATAGTTCTTCCCCCCCTATAGGATGCCGGAAAGAAAGGCGCCAGGCATGGAGCATTTGCCGCTGGGTTAAACGTCTCAGCATCGGATCGCTGGTATCTTCTTTATCTGGCCAGCCATACACAGGATCTCTCACGATGGGATACCCAATATGCTGTAGGTGCACCCTGATTTGATGCGTCCGGCCCGTGTGAAGCCGCACCGCCAGAAGTGACACACTGGCCGCCGGATCAGCCCACAACACTCGCCAACAAGTACGCGCCGACCGACCTTTTCTGGCTACAACTGCCATCTGTGTCTTCAACGTTGGATGTCGCCCTAATGGTGCATCAATTTCACCTGACGCCGTCTCAGGCACCCCCCACACTAACGCCAGGTATTCCTTGCGCACCTGTCGTGCCGCAAATGCCTCAGCAAGCGCTGACCGTACCGCCTCACTCCGCGCTACTACTAAAAGCCCACTGGTGTCCTTGTCCAGCCGATGCACAATTCCCGGCCGAGTCGAATCAAGGTCGGCAAGTTCGGGATAATGCCATACCAGCCGATGCACCAGCGTCCCTTCGGTCCGACCAGGCACCGGATGCACTATCAACCCCGCCGGCTTGTCCAATACTAACAATGCTTCATCCTGGTACAACACGTCAAGCACTCCATCTTCGGCCATTACTCGCTCACGACTCCGTAGCCATCCCTCCAGACAGGATGTCGCCACCGTTACCAGCTCCCCCACCACCAACCGTCGTTCGGGCCGAAGGCAGGCCTCTCCGGCCACCCTTACCTGCCCGCTGCGTACCCAAGCCTTTACCCGCTCTCGCGAAACTCCGCTCGAAGACAATGCCTCGGCCAACCAATAATCTAACCGATCGCCGGCCCTCGTAACCTCCCAAATTTCCTCCACTTCGCTCACCTAAAATTCCAATAAATTTTCTGCTACTCTTTCTTGCTCAACCCACTCTCCTACTGGCAAAACCAAAATAAAAGTAAGACTCCTAATAAAAAAATAAACATCTGTCTCAACTAACTAACTAACTAACTAACTAACTAACTAACTAACTAACTAACTAACTAACTAACTAACTAACTAACTAAGCACAGCCTTATCCGCCTAAATAAACGAAACCCAAGCTGATATAAAAGACATTTAGGACTAAGCCGCAGGCCACCAAATTGATCACGATGATCAAATAGGTACACCACGCTATATTTACCACCCCAAAGGTTCGAAGGAGGAGGCCGTAGAGGCGACATTTAGTAGCCTCCAGATTCATCCATTTGAATATGAAACTGCACCACAATCGCGATATGATAGTATAAATGTAAAAAAAATGCCAACCAGGAACGTAGGCAACATTTCTATGAACCGATGGCCTTATTTAGTCAAAAAATCAGATACGAAAACAACAATAATCTTAGAATAATACATATTAAAGCTCAAAAAAATCAAAACGCCAGACTATATATGACTCCAGGGCATATATAAAATTTGAGCCATACGGCAGGCACTACAGGACGTGAGACGTAGACGACTAAGGCCGGCTCAGATGCAAGAGTCATTAATGCGCCGCAGAAGCACCGAAGTAACTATATGCCCTGTTATCACTAATATCCTATATCTAGATTCGCCGTATTAGTCAGTGACCGGGACAGTCTGTAGGACTAGGACGGTGCTAGAACGGAAAATACATTCAGCCATTACCTGGCTAAACCAAAGCGTTCTACAAAACCAGCGACAACCATAAATAAGAAGGTAGCCAAGGAGAAGGGCCACCTATCAGTAAGTAATTGAAAGCACCCAATCTGGCGGCAACAAAATCCACGCCCTACTCAGGCATGGCGACGAATAAAGCAATTATAGCGAAGCTACGCTGCAGTGGCCGGCACCACGCCACAAGAGCACAACGGCATGAACGCCTAGCATCACAGCCTTAAAAAAATAGTTAGGTCAACCTTAGCCCAAGAAGCAATCTAAACTCCAGACTTAGCAAGAAGACCTTTAGGCAGTTCTGCGAACGACAACAATAGAAACGACGTCACATTTTGCAAAAAGTACAAGTCTCCAGCTCCAATTGAGCCCACCAGATCAAATAAAATATCTATATCTCACCTCAATAGGTATATTTTTAAAGATTGGAAGTAAAAAAATAGATAGTTGAAAAAACTTCCGCAAATATGATTCCCATCCCCACAACGCACATGCAGTATGCCGTACCTACTGTCGTCGTACCAGTGCCAGCGTGAGCGTCAATATTGGGTGGCAAACCAGACTATAGTTACGGGATAGTCGAAAGTGTTTCGTATATGGCGCGACCAGCAATGATACCGACAAGGCTACGAATGGTAAGATGAACAAGGATTCAGACGTCGACGAAAGGAGAGATACCACTGACAACGATGACAAAAAAAGTAATAGTATCTAATAAAGCTATGAAGGCTGGAATATTAACACCGTCGTATATGCTGTCACGGCTAATAAGTGTAAACGAGGCAAGAGGTGCTAACACTAGTGAGTTCTGAGTCAACGACCCAGCCTTTAATTTTGAGTTGCCCGTCGAGTGTATTAAGAGAGAACAATGTTTACCATGCAAAGCAGCGGAAAGTGAAATAAAGGCATCAGGGCCTTCTAGGGCTATGGTGCCTATGGGGAGTTAAGAGACGCCGGCTCTTAAATAGGCCTTGGCTGGTAGCGAGATCGCAGATAACGCTTCCAAATTGAACAGGGATACCGATGACAACCATAGATAATACTGACGAGCTCAAAGTTACGAGATATGCCACTAAAAAATACCATAGAAATCAATAATATGGAATCATGGGACACCCTTATCGGCCCAACGTTTTACGACATTCACGAAGTCAGATGCAAAGATGGTAACCTGATCGGTGAGGCCTTGTTTAGTTTTATGACCTGGTCGTTCTTAATATCTACAATTGGGTAGAGAACCATAGAATTTTTTTTATAACAAATAAGATGGTAACAATGGGAACGACGGATGGAGAAGCCATCTTGATAGATCTCAGAACTAAAAAACTGTCTCGACAGCCCATTTTGGCTCAAGTGATACGCTAAGACCCCACATTTTAATAGCGCGAATGATGCCTTTCTAGGCCAAAATATTAATAATAACTTATTTTTCCGCTACATTTGATGAACTTATCTAGAACTAGCAGTCCGTCAGACAAAACGCCTTGGATTTTATCATGGCGAGAGTGGCCAACGAAGAAGAATTCCTCCACGTCAATAAAGGAGAATTTAATAACTGCTACGGTGGGCCGGATACACCCATGTCATCGCTTTCCCAATCGTGCCAATATTAGGCCTAAGGGATAAAATGGTAGTCAAAAGTCGACACATTTACCTACAGCCACCTAATATTCGAGTACCGGCCAATGCGGCCGCCTTCCTGGAGTCCACCGCCGGTATATAGATCAGGTACGATTGACGGTCGGCAAGTAAGGAATTACGTCCTTTGCCATCTTAGACTGTTAACCAGTTAGTTGTCTAAGGCGGCGAGCACGGATGAAAGCACACTCTCGCTGCCAGAAAATATATAGCCCACGAAGAGCTAATTTTCGAAGCAAACCTGGGTAGAAAATAAGTAATAGCCAAAATTTTAGCGATGCTTATGGCTATAGCAGTGGCGGACTAGCTCTTGAGGTAGTAACAACGGTCATGCTCAGCAGTAAAACCAACATAACTAGCGGAACGAAAATAGTACTGCCTCATGGATCTAATTTCCTTTTTTGTACTGCGGATGATACTAAGTATGCCGTAGCTATTGAACCAAGCATTATCCGCAGCCTGAGATAAAGCCAAACCCAGACCTTTACAGGCCGATCCCAGCAGGTAATAGCCATTGGTGCCAAGCATTACCAGAGATGCAGATTTATGCAGGCTGCAGTGGCATTGGGCTTGAAAAATTCACATCAGATATCTTTTTCATTGCAGTGATAATAGCTGGAAACACGGAATAAACTTAGACAAAATAAGAACGGCCAAATCGGTCCAAAATGATGTCAATCAGGACTTAATTAAGCACATAAACTAGACACAGAACAATATCCTCCTGATGAACATCGACCTTAAGGTCGCCCTTACAGGTAAGAGATAGATCAAAGATAGTCCAGAAAGCGACGATAATTAGCATGTGATCGGCAAAAAACATACTATTCTTGATATATACCCGGAGCCGTCGAGAGTGAGTGAGACAGCGATGTCAGTCTCATTGATATTCACGATTGAATGAGGCGGTACGAGACTTCATCGCAAAGATATGTTTCATTTTTCTATTCAGATCAAAAACCAAATACAGCTAGAGATAATACGACAAACCGATTTTTAGCCTTATGAACAGTTTTTATTTAAGTAACCGGTCACTAATCAGCTACAGAGGCTTGAGCACAATATTCTTCACAAACAGTAGTACCAACTTAATGATAATGCCTGTATCCACGAAAAGGCCACGCCGGGCGTTCCAAAGACGTTCCAACTCTCGGTGCTGCTCCGGGGAGGCCGGAAACATGCTCATGGCATCCCAGGGTTGAATGAGCCCAGCTGGAATATCTAAGGATAGCCGAATCCATGGATCGGGTAAGACTTTGAGTTCATCCACAAAGGCCGGCTCAGCTCCAATAAGTCGCAATCGACCAGCAGCCACGTCCAACAGGGACGGTAAATTACGTATCCATCGTTTGTCAGTACGCAGACGTCGGATAATCACAGGCCAGGGTATGGGCTGGCCTGTGGGGTCGTCTGAATTAGAACACAACACTACCATCTCCTGCCGCTCCCAATGCGGACCAATACCCAACTTACTGCGAAGGTACAGCATTAAGAGCATGGGCCAAACTATTAGCACAATTAACATGCCTAGTGCCCGCTGCAAAAACTGGTTCGGAACGTCAAACGGGGTAGCCGATGGCACCTTGCGTAATTTTAGAGGTTTAACCAGTTGTTCATTTTTCGACTTAGCCGGCTGCAGTGGAGACTCCAGGGCCTGGGGCTGAAGTTGGGGCTGTCCGGCTGCTGTTTCAAATTCCAAAGAAAAGCTCTGCCTCTTCTCAATATCTACCAAAGTGTCGAGCGGGTCGACAACATCCTCCGACCCAGTCAAAGCCGGATCAATGGAGTTTGTCATGACGGTAGACGTCTCCGAAAAAAACCGAATAATAGCATCAGGCCTGCCAGTAGTCAGAAACTGTGGTAGTGATTGTGGATCGCCCGCAGGCAACAACTCTAAAGTAGCCACCTTTAGCATAAACCCACCCAGCACAAAGGCTTCCACCACTACCGCACCAGGGTATACTACTGCGCCGGCAGCAGCTACGGTGTCCCTGAGTATAGCACCTTGAGCCACGCTTGTCCCGGCACCCAGCAACACATTAGGACCGACAACCGTTCCCCGGGCCACGCGACAGCCATCGCCCAAAAAAAGCGGAGCCTGGAGGCGGGCGCTTTTATCCACCCGCGTCTCGCTGCCCAACCATATGCCATCCACTAAAGTTTCGGCCTTAAATTTAGCCAAAGGCAATCGGCCTGATAAGGCCTCCATATTGGCCCAGTGCAAGCCGGCTATATTGTCCAAACGCAACACAGCGAGATTACCAGAGAAAAAAAAGAGTCGCGCTTGGGCTTGCTTGAGGTCCTGCACCACTTCTTGGGCCCGAATTAGTCCAACCCCGCGGCCTTGATTCACCAAAGAGCGACCCAATGCCAAAGCCTTGCGTGAAAACCCTAAAATTTCAGGTACTTCTACAGATCCATTTCTGACAGGCATCAACCCGTAACTCACCGTAGCCCGGATCCGTCGATGCTCTTCATAAAAGTCAACTAGATCACCACTCAACAACCCTAAGCATGGCAGCACGAGGAACTGCTCCCCCAACTCCCCGGCTAAAGGAATCAAAGATTCAAAAATCCCGGAAAATTTGGGAATTACCACAAATTTTAAAGTCAT
Source organism: Desulfovibrionales bacterium (assembly GCA_965112965.1). Classification (GTDB taxonomy): domain Bacteria; phylum Desulfobacterota; class Desulfovibrionia; order Desulfovibrionales; family Desulfovibrionaceae; genus CBCOTE01. The sequence continues at coordinate 30,637 of CBCOTE010000025.1, forward strand.
CCCACACGTCTCACCGTCGCTGATCTCAGCAACTCCAGGCAGCTGTCCTTCAGATAACACAAGCACAGCCCGCTCATAACCACAGCGGGCCAGAGATGCCAAGACATGTTCCAGGATAGTCCGGCCTGCCAAGGGCAAAAAATAGAAGGGCCAGTCTAAGGCTATAGGTCCTGGCAGGGAATCGTGATTACAACATATGATAACGGCGTCCATAGAATTGACAGATCTGTAAGGCAACCTAAAAAATAGACCCAAAACTACTTTAGACTAGGCCGCCTATCCAGCGATTAGCGGTAGGAAGACATTAATGACGATCAAAAAAACTCGTCCAAAAAAATCTCAGCTGCTCGTACTCGTAAATTGGAACGCAGCATGCATTGACTATAAACGCCTTGTTTCTCATCTTCTCTTTAAGTTGTTGAGTTATATATCTGACAGACTGATTGCATCCGAATATTGGCCGATATAAGGCCCATAGCCAACTTAGCCGTCTGCAGGGCGCGGACTATAAAAACCAGTACGCATAATATTACGAGTGGCAATGACTGTGAAATTAACTTTAGACAGATTGCCGTCCAAATTTTTCCAATTTATCAAGCTGTATACGATGGATAAGAAGAAGATATCGTCGTATTCACTCATGATAAAGGACTCCTTAATGTTGCAGCCAGGCGTATTAATCCTGGCCCGCACGATATGCGGCGGACATTACGACGATTAATGGCCAAATTCAACTTCCATAGCTTTACACAAAAAACCAGACAAAAGAAAGCCCTATCCGAAACTATTAGCCAAGTTTGCTGCTAGGCCGCCTCAGAATTAGATAGAATCTAAGGATTATACTTATACGTTGAAATCATCGCTGCCGACGGCATCGGCCCTGATTAATCAGCTTTGGTCAGTCGCTCGCATTTCACGAACCAATCTAAGTACCAAGTCACACGCTTATTCATATGGTTCAGTAGGCAATGTTCAAAATGATAATCATCAAAAAGATCAAGGATCGGCTATATGTTCAGTTCAGTGAACAAAAAAAACTGGTTTACCAGTTGCTAAATACCTGAGAGGATTTTAAAATAAAAGAACGATCATTGTAAATCTTGATCATAGTACGACTCTGAAGAAATAATCTAGACGCTTATCGCTCAGATATTAGAGTGCTCGGTAAAACCTAAAAACGACAGCGATCAACCCAGAAGCTCTTGCCTCAGGTCGTTAATACCGTCTCGGATGCCAATGAAGGCCATGTCCTAGGCCTTATCCCACTCCGACTCCCGGCCAAAACTCGATCGAGGCCAGACGCAGGCTAGAAGCCAGTCAGCCTCTTGTCTAGATTACCGAATATTCAGATCACCGAAAAAAAACTGATTTCGCCCGACAGCGGACAAATAGATCTAAGATAAACGCATCAAAATTAGAATTATCCGAATTAATCCACCAAAGTTCGAGATCAATTGGCTAGGAGCGTGGTTGTAAAACGATCGGCAGACCTCCAGCCCAATGATATAACCGGCATAATTGCCAATGTTTTTTCGCTGCAAGGTAGCAACTAGATTTCTAATTATTGTAGTGACTTTTGTCTCGGACATCTATACTTCAATCATAGTCAGCCAACGTCGTCACTATCTATGTTGGCTGCTCTTATAACATGCTCGAGATCAAGGAGTACCGCCCTTTATTGACCTTGCCCCACTAAGGGCACTGAGCAGGCCTACGCTGCAACTTTTTGCTATATATTACTTGCTGCGCATTGAAATCTATCCCACAGTACTCTTTTCTACAATGTGTCTAATTGTGAGTTCGTGTTTACTACTAAAAATAATTAAACTAACTATACTCCTACTAACAGACAGGCACATCGATTGAATCTACTTCATCATAGACCTACGTATCTGGCATAGCCTAAAAAAACCGTTATTTAGTGCTATGTAAATAATTATTTACTTGGTATTCCCTAGATAATCCGGCGAAATGCCTATAAAGAATACCTGCACATTACATGACCCTGCACTACAAGTCTGACTAGGCTTAACATTGCCTCAATGACACCCGTGACGGACGTTTGCTTATTTCTGTCCTCATTCTTCATTACGGCTAACTATTCGTGCTCGTATGGTCTGATCCGTCCTGATGCAAGCATCTGCCCTACTCATACCTAGAATTCTTGGTGTCCTAGATGCTAATTGTGGCAGCCTCCAAATATCTTTTAGACCGGTCCGTTCCGTACGTTATTCATTAACCTCTCCTCGTCCCCGGCACTTGCCACACAAGTAACTAGACAGGAGGTGTCTCAATCACTGCTAACGCCATCCTGACACCCCACTGCCCATCCTCATAAAAAAATGCAGCAGCGTAGACGGAAGTAGGCCGCCCTACTGACGACCAAGGACAACTTTACGCTGCTATACTACAATACTATGCCTTATTTTTAGTCAATTTTTCTAGGCCAGTGGTGAATGGTTAATGAATGACTCAACTAATCACTGTTCTAAATATCCCAACTGACACCCTAGGTCTTAGACAAGAAAAAAACAAGATTTTTTACCGACTGCTACTTCTTCGCCAGGCCCGACCATACGGCGTTCCACTTTGTCAATAACCTAAGCCTTTATTTTTTCTCCGAGATGCCCTAGCGTTCACATAGCCTTAACCGGGATATGTTTGCTCAAAAAAATATAGTCTATTTTTCTGACCTTCAGAAGCTTAAGCTATAATCTACCAGGCCTTCATCGAATTTGACTTTCTCACCACTCAACTTCTGACTCATCTTCTGCTGACCGAGCTAAGCTATCAGTCTGCTGACAGTGCTCATACTACAAGTACCAGACATAGTCTTGAGTAATGATTTTTTTGGCCCGTATTTATCCCAATCCAACAAAATTTAAATCGAAGCCATGCTAATATTTTTATTATTTCTGCTATGACTAACGCGGAACTAAATCTAGCAGTCTTGTACAGCATGGCTATATTTCAGGTTTTAGACTTGAATGGCAACTCAATCTTCTTCAAGGCTATCAACTAGCTCTACATCAGGCCGACCTCTTTTTTGGGCTCGTCACCTAAATCACCCAAAATATGATCAACCTATCAGTATTCCTGGTCTATTATAAAATCATGGCCTGAATCAAAGCATTAACTACAGCCTAATCTTGAAAATTCTAGCATCCTACGAAACTGTTTTATATTTATTCAGATGGTACCAGGCTATAAATTGCCCCTACACCACATTTATTCCTAGCCGGTTCTTCTTGCGATATTAACATTAACATTAACATGAATATGGCCAGCATGTTTTTATAGGATTTACATCTTGATCATCAAGCCTTTCTTTTGTTCTGACCTACTAAAACCACCCCAGCTGCCGATGAGATGCACAGGTCATCAGGAAAAAGTATCCAAAAGGCAAAGCTTCTCTGCCCAGACAAGTTGACAATTCCAGCTATTTGTACTGTATTGAAATGAAAATCCTGGTAACGGAGGCATGCAACACAGACAAGGAACGGCTGTGGGGACAGAATAGCGTTCGATTCATTCTTGATTTTGAGCAGTGGGGTCTGCCATCTAAATAATTCTCCAAACTACTTAAAAAATATTTAATATATGCCATAAAATACCTGACTTCTATATCTACCACCTGATCCTTATACTGGACGAGGTAAAATCAACTCTAACCTACATACACTATGATCCCTATAAACTCATATACGTAGCCCTGCATATAAAATATCTCTTGCGTATATAATATAATAAGAATTCTTCAACCTGTTCGAAATACCCGTTTTGCCTCATCAATATTCTCCTGGAATAATGTCCGGCCCTAATGACAACATAGGCATCCATCTGGGCAGGCGCCTAGTGGGCATCATCTAGTACCGTCGGGAGAAGAATTAAAATATGGCCTATCATTACTAAAATACATCTAGTATGACTGAGACCTTGCGTTCGGACAGTGTAATCCGGAACATAAATAAAATCATGGCCGTCAATGTACTGCACAAAACAAAGTCGTAGTGGTAGAGACAGCTGGCCATTTAGGCTTTAAAAAACACAGTACACATCTTAAAAAGTCACTAAATTCTTAATAATATCAACTAATAGCATCTATTTTTTTGATTTAGCCGAGCTTGAATACATTAATTTCTATAACTCGTTGAGGCTGGTCATAATTTATCGTTGCCTGCAGCAACCTAGCGGCAAGGTCGATATTTATAACATATACGAATACATATTATTTTTTTTTAAAATAGCTAGTTATAGTCATATGTTACTATGCTCCCCAGGTCAAAGTCTTGATCTACCTCTCCGTGTGCAACAATCAGATTAACGATAATACCTGACCTGACAGCAGTATACGCTTCCGCTAACCATCTTAACTGGTATCCTGTCATATTTTTTACTACCTAATCTAACCCACTGCCTAGACTAGACCAAGCAAAATCACATCAAATAACTCAATGTCTAAGCTAGCTAAGGCCTTCGCCGTCGAACATCACCTGCCTACTCCTCCAGGAGGCTGAACTGATCGTGACTGATTTCATCAATAAACTCGGCCTCTATAGAATTATCGCTTTTATATTGACCATGTCCGCCCGGCCTTATTGAAATTGCGTCGTCTTTCTAATGGTAGACTTTCACCACCAGGAATATTTTGCTATAGTTATTCGATAATTTAGTCTGATCCTGTCACAATTATCACTTAACTACAACTTCCAAAAAAATCTGCAAACCCAGAGAGTGCAATGACCAAGATACCTAAAAAATATAGAAATAGATCATATGCAAGCTTTATATCATGCCCAACGATGAAAAAACTTCGCATCATCGTCTATTGAATGGCAATTCTAATACCAATCTTCTTCAAAAAATTTTGTCATTACAGGCTAATATTAATCATAATCTGTATTATGCAATCGCAAACATTATAATATGTCGCATATATAATAACTTTATCGACATCAGAACCAGATATAACTATGAGTTAGGGTTGAGTTTAGTTTTTGATTAATCTAGACTATTACCGGTGTATCCACTACAATTCTACCACCCATGAGACGCTCATGCCCTTAATCGAAATCATTCCCATCACCCACGGCACCTTAGATATGGAGACCTTTCTCAAGTTGCCCTGGAAGATCCAGAAACACGACCCCTGCTGGGTACCACCCATCCTATCCGAGCAACGCAAGTTACTCGACCCAGCTCGCAGCCCTTTCTTCGACCACGGTGAAGCTCAATATTTCCTCGCCCGCAAAGATGGCGAACCAGCTGGTCGCCTTTCAGTACACCTGAATCGACTCCACGATGAGCGCTACAATGATAACACCGGCTTCTTCGGCTTTTTCGAATGCATCGAGGACTCAGCCGTAGCCGCTGTTTTGCTCGAAGCCGCCGCGACCTGGCTACGTGCCCCAGGCCGGATGCGTACGCGCATCGTCGGCCCCTTAGGTTTTTCTATCTACGACGAGGTAGGCGTGCTAGTAAAAGGCTTCGACCGCATGCCAGTCATCCTTCAAACACACAATCCACCTTGGTACGACACCATACTTACGGCATGGGGCCTCACCAAGGCTATGGACTGGTACGCCCTGGGTATCTACAAAGCCAACGGTATCCTAGAAAACTTGGAAGGTCGCGCCGCTCAGATCCTACAAGACACTGCCGTAACCATGATTAAGCCCGTTGCTGCCGACGTATTACGCCGGGCCGAAGAGATGCGTTTGCTCTTCAATGAAACATGGGAAAACAATTGGGGCCACGTACCCTTCACAAAGCGCCACTTTCATCAGATTATCTATGCGCTCAAACCATTACTCAAGATGGAACTCAACCGCTTCATCCTGGACAAAAATGACCATATTGTAGCCTTCATAATTAACATCCCTGACTTCAATTCTACTATAAAGCGCCTTAATGGCCGCCTCAATCTCATAGGCTTTATCCGCTTATTTTGCGAATCCGCCTTCAATCGTTTCACTAAGACCCGCACTCTCATAATGGGCGTCAAACGCGAATATCAAGGCAAAAATCTCCACCATGCCATGATCAGCGATTATATAGCTTTCATGCTTCGTCACTTCCCTCGCGTCACTTTTGACGACTGCTCCCTTATTGCCGAATCTAATAAAAGTCTTCTGCGCTCTTTACGCCCATATAAACCGGAATACTATAAAACCTGGCGTATTTACGAACGCAGTATCTGAATGGTATATTTTCGGCTGTCAGAAGGTCAGTAACTCTTAAAAAACAAATTATACAGTGACGCGGAGGCCTAAACGGAATCGTCAATATAAGATAGATAATAATAGTATAACTAGCGAGGTTTACGAAGAAATATAAATAATCAGTGTTAGTAAATCAGAATGGGAAGACATTTTCTTTCTACCTGATAGTCTTTTCAAGTCGAAGGTAACTTTGATAAAAAAATAACACCAATAACAGTGCCTCTATAATGCTACGGACGACAATAAAAACCGAAGTAAAAAAATATTAGATAGCCACTATAAATTCGACAATTTTGCCCATAGAATAAACGATAGATTCATCTTTTGATCAACATTGCGGATATCTTAAAAAAAGACATTAACAGCAGAATTAGTAGATTCGTTACGCAAATCAAAAAAATAGAACAAATATACCTTAGCGTATCAAGCCTGTTGTTGAACCAAATATAGTCCATGACGATTATGTTGAAAAAAGCTAGAACAAACGATAGCAAACATGATAGCAGCGAAGTCTTTTTTGAATATTGATTAGGGAACTTCTGAATTAAATATAGCTACAAAAAAAAATAGAATCACGACAAGAAGGTAGGCTACAATAAAAATGAACAACAAGGGGGTGAATATAATCATGGTCGATACCTCAGGTCAGCTTACTAATCTAAGATAGTGTCGCTTTTTTAGCTCGACGAGACAAAAAATAGTACTGGGATTCCATCGTTTGTAGCAGATTGTGCCGCCGATAAAACCAGTAACTAGAAAAAAATATAGAGATATGATAAATCGACGATCTAGTCATAGCTACCAGGCCAGCCGAGGCGTCCGAGACAGCGATCAGAATTGTAGCCTTAGCGGCGTGCATTTTTTAGAGATGATCCGCCCACCTGGCTAAAGTCATGGCTAGGTAGATAACGACTAAGGCATTAGTAGTTAGAGATGCTGCCGACATTGTAAAACTGAACTATTTAAATCATATGATGTTCATGTCACAAAAGGTCGCTGGCAGACCATACGATATGTAAAATTCCTGATCATAGCCGCGCCAAAGAGTCAATAATTATAGACTACTCCGCTATTCATGTACTTCACCGCGCTGTTAATAAAAGTCAAAGACATGCAACTGAATAGCTAACCACGCCTCAAATCAAGTTAGCCAAGGGTTAGATAAAAAATAATTTTAGCCGTAGAATGGCCGACGTAAACATAGGAGGAAAATAAAATTAAAATTTTTTAGATAATAAACCTATCAACTACCTAAGCCAATATGAAGAACAGAGAATAGACAATCACAATCCAAATGATGTAGATACTAGGTCAACCATAAAAACTGCATGCTATAGTTCTAAATATATTCTTGCTCCAAAGTGGTCACGATTAAAGCTAGGGTAGCTGAGATAAAGACAAACCCAATAGCTGTGCTATTGTTGGGTCAGGTCCTTAATCCACGAAGCGATCGAGACGGATAGCTAAAAGTTATTATCAAGACATACAACCAAACAATAACCCGTCGACACGGACCTTATTTTTAAAAAAATCTTATAAGCTTTATTGTTCTTATCTATGGTAGCAATATGTCAATATAATTATTCAGTATATTACCCCATACTCCTGTTACCCATATTAAAATACAAAAAAAATAATACTAATCGTAAGCCCTAACAGTCGTCCCGCCCAAAATTTATTATGAGAACAAACAATTAGTTAATTTTTATTAAAATAAGTAAGGCATAACTATTACAACATTAAGAGCTTATAACTAACTATAAAAAAACATAGTTCTGCTCTCGACATTATCCTAAAAAAATAACTAACGTATTATTTTTATCGAATATTTCAGTATTACTTTTCAATCATCAAAATTACCCTCTGGCCCTTTATACCTATAAAGTTTCGTTGCTCGCGCCCGTAACTTAGCCTCTGTCCATTCGGCTGGATCTTCAATACGGTCCACCTTAGGACCCAAGTCGTAGGAGCCCGCAGCCACTATGGCTTCAATGGCTAACGGCGCTGTATCCCGAGCATTGAAAATTTCCACCAACAACGTAAAGACGAAATCTTCTACAGCCTTAACCATGCGACAACGCACCACGGCGGACTGACCAAGGATCTTATTTTCGAAGAGCAAGTTAACTTTCTTGTAATTGCTGCCCTTGATATCATGCTCGGCCGCATACTTGCGTATCTCAGCCCACAATTCGTCCGACAGCCCTTGGCCTGAAATTTTGATGAATTCGTCCTGATCGCTCAGCTCAACATTTCCATACTCGTTCACCTTGATGCCCCAGGAGATCATCTGGAGGGCAGTGGCCACATTCGCCTTGGTAGTCCTACTTTCAGTTGCAATGCGGCGAAGTCGACCATAATTATTGCCCGAAATACCGTGTTGTGCACCCGAGACCTTATAGGGCGCCAAGGCCTGATGGATAGAGGCAGTAAGTTCAACCTGAATACCCATATCGCTGGCCTCTATACCGTGAGTAGTGCCATTATTCAGGGCAATCCAGTCAGCATAGATGCCATGGGCATTAAGACCTTTAATAAGGTAACAGGCTTCGGCAGGAGTGGAAAGTCCGACCTTACCTTTGATCTCGCCAACTTCAGTCTCATAACCAACCCAAGCCGGCACGTAATCTTTGAGGGCAATATTGACCAACAGATTTTCGTCATCGGTCAAATGGGAAGCATCGATGGCAATTGATGTGATCCCATAATCGAAAAGAGAAGGAATTTCTACTTTAGCCTTATCTAAATCAGCAGATGAGTTAATGCTGTAGTGATCGCAGTGTACGGCTACGGGCACAGTGATGCCCATCTCATTGCATAGAGCATCAACCTGACGGGCCACATTCCATAGACTAGTGGAACAGTAAGCATTGGCTCCGCCCTCAGATTTAGCAATCTCAATAATTACAGCAGCGTCGGCCCGCTGTGCTGCGGCGAGCACTCCACGGATAACTAAATGACTGCGACCATTGGCCGCGATGGCCATAGCCCTGCCTTTAATCAACATAGCCCGATCAATAGCCTTACCACTGACAATGAGGGCACGGGAATTAGGGAAGAGCTTCACTACGTTGGGCGGACGACCAATGGCCAGAGCTCGGTCGAAGAGCGAAGTTGCTATGGGAAGAACCTCCTTAGGTATGGGAATACTAACGAACAACGGGTTAGATTACGATAGCTAGGGCTATTTCTCAGTCAAAATCAAGGCATTGGTGCCAGAAAATTAGGCTAATCCGCCCCGGACAAAGGCCCTACAGGAAAGATACGGCCGAGCAATGACGCATCTTTCCTGTAGGGCCAATTTTCTCAGCTGCCAAAAATAAAATATATACTCCACAGATACCAAACAAGATATACAGTTTTTTTGCAGAATGCGAATGAGCGACGCATATAATCTACGTTAGCGATTAGGCCGTGTTAACGATGACCGTGCAGGCTCAGGCCAAAAGTCTGAAGAGCCCGACAGGTAGGCACTCCCATCGCGTCCGAAAATCTATCACCATGTAATATAAGTTGCGCTTCAACATGTCCACGTAGAAAACTTAGTGACAAACCCGACCTTGGCCGACATATACCAATCAATGACCTAGCCCATCCTTGATGATCATAAGCTTTCAGGACATGGCCCAACTGTGGAATACAGCTCAAAAATATAGGCTTGATATGGCCAAACTCCAAGTAAAGCTGGACATCGGTGAAAGACAGTAGGCGCAATAGGTCACAGTTATATATATCCAGATCCAGCAGACTCACAACCTTACCAACCAAGGACAGGATCACAATAATATTGGCAGCCACGGCACTCTTGCCCACATAGTTCTTAATCGAGAAAAACAACAAACATATGCTTAATCTGCTTCAAGTTGCATTTTTATCAAGAACATCAAAAATAACATTAGGTCGATGTCCTCTAAGACATAGTATACCGCAAATACTGCTGTTCTGGCAAGAACGATCGTAGCCGAAGTCTTTTTTTACCACTCATTATACGCATTATTTTTTAATTGTCTGCCTTCTTTATCGCCACATTAGCCCGTAACCAATTGTACCACCTAGAGAGCCCTTCCCCGGTGCGGCACGAGAGTGGAAAGGCAGCCAATTTTTTATTTAGCGCCGTGGCGAATTTCTGCGCCTGGCTAACGTTGAAATCCACATAAGGCAAGAGGTCTATTTTGGTCAGAACCATCACCATGGCTTCAGAAAAGAGCAATGGATATTTTTCAGGCTTATCGTCACCTTCTGTTACCGACAAAAGCGCCACCTTACAATCCTCCCCCACATCGAACTCCACAGGGCACACAAGATTACCCACGTTCTCCACAAAAAGAATGTCTACTCCAACGAGATCAAGCTTGCTCGCCGCCTCAAGGACCATGGTGCTATCCAGATGGCAGCCACCCCGAGTATTTATCTGCACCGCGGCCGCCCCAGTAGCCGCCACTCGGCGCGCGTCGTTGTCCGTCATCAAGTCGCCTTCGATGACCGACATCTTGAACTCGCCCTTAAGGTCGGTCAGCGTGCACTCCAGAAGTGTCGTCTTGCCCGCCCCAGGTGAAGAAATAAGGTTGGGTACAAAGATTTTATGCGCGCGGAACAACGCTTTTAACTGCTGTGCAATCCGGCTATTAGTTTCCAAAATATTTCGTACCACTGGTATGTCCATGACATCTCCTATATGCTCGCGCCAGCATTACGTCCGGCTGGGGATCATAAAGTTAAAGAATAAGTCAGAAAAGGTAGCTACTCGGCTTCAAGGTAGTCTAGATACAATTCTTTGCCCGAAAGCACTCGGTGCCCAAATGCATCACCACAGGCTGGACAAGGCATGAATAACAGCTCAGGATGTTCAGGGGCAAACTCCTCCTCACACTTACTGCAAACTACCACAAGAGGCACCACCTCTAGTTCTAATACTGCACCCTCCAAGGACGTACCCGACACCGTGGCCGTAAAGGCCATTGTCAATGCCTCGGGCATCACATTAGCTAAGACCCCATACCTTACCCGGGCCCGAAATAACTTCATGGCCCCGTGTTTTTCCAGCTCCTGCTGGATTATCTTCACCAAACTCATTACAATAGATAACTCATGCATAAATATACTTTTAATAAACTACCATCCCGTCCACAGAAAATGATACTATGCAAAAAAAACTTATAGGGCTGCGGGCAGGGCATAAAAAAACAAGTGGCTCGCTTCGGTCGAAACGACCAAGAACATTTGTTGTACGATTTTTTTTGTTATACTCTAAATTATCCTCATTGTTCCATCTGCCCCAATAAAGTCTTAACATCATAGCAGCTTAAAAAAAATAGCTATCATCACCGTGGGCACCTTTTCCCGTCTGGAACTGCGTAGTCGTCTTCCGTGTACCGCTAAAAAAATATACGTTCGTTATTAAGCAATAAAATAACCCACAGCTATACCACAATCGGAACGACCATCTTCATCAAAGAGTAAAATAGACCCCGCAAGATATTGCCGCAGCCAGACCATAAATTGCGGACGGATAGCCATCTAATACCGTCTTGACGACATTAAATATTCAAATGAAATCAGTACTGCAAACGATCCTGTTGTCTAGAGGATTTTTTTGGCAGGATTAAAAAAAACTCAAAAATAGCCAGCCGGACTACTAAACGTACAGGCTGAACCGGGATCGCGGCGCATTTACTGGAAGTCATCAACTTACCTTATTTTTTTAAGACCTATCTACGCCCATAAATACGAGCTTTCGAACAGAGGAAGTTAAGATTATTTCTCTTGTCGGTTTCAACAAAACTGACAAGAGAAATATATTAACTGTATTAACGAGCCGCTTTACACCATAAAAAACATTGCATCAAGAAAGATCAACTAACCACTTTTAACCTAAGTCCTTAATAACAAATCACTAATTTTACGGAATGTTGTTTTTGAACGGCATTCGTAGCTTGTGATTTATATTTCCCAAAAAAAATCGCGAGAGCGGCTAAGGCCGAAATATTTTTTTGAAAGGTAATATTCACAGAAACGTCTGGCTCAGCGACACATTCACATAATTGCGCGACCACCATAACCATATCCTCAATTTCTTGCTATGCTCACCACAAAGTCTCCTCCCTTCCGAATAGCCTATGTCCCAGACCATTAGGCCGGACCCAGGGCCAAGAATCTAAAGAATAAGGACTATATATCAGGACAGACCTCGACCAAACGATGAGCTAACCAGGTATAGCGTCGATTGCTATGCACGTTCCGAACAGCCATAGCCAAAGCCTGCTTGGTACCCACGAGTACCACCAACCGCTTGCCCCGTGTGACTGCAGTATAGATAAGGTTGCGCTGTAACATGATACGATGCTGAAGCATCACCGGTACCACCACAGCCGGATACTCCGAGCCCTGTGATTTATGGATGGAAACGGCGTAGGCGGTCATGATCTCGTCGATATCCGTAGCTTCGTATCCCACCTCCCGACCACAAAAACACACCTTGAGCACGCTTGCCTCTGAATCCACGGCGGTGATCTGACCTAAGTCCCCATTGAACACATCTTTATCATAATTATTGCGAATCTGCATGACCTTATCCCCTAATCGGAAAGTTCGACCTCCGAAGGTCATAGCCGAAAACTGCGGATTTAAGGCCTCTTGCAGCCGGGCATTGAGGCTCTCTGTCCCAACTGCACCCCGGTGCATAGGCGTGAGCACCTGGACATCTGCGATAGGATCCAAGCCAAAACGACGTGGAATATGCTGTTGAACCAATTCAACAATGAGCCGAGCTGCTTCCTCGGGATCTTCACGCCGAATGAAATAACAATCTGAAAACCGTTCCCGCGAGCTTTCTAAATAAGGGATACGGCCGGCATTTATGGCATGGGCGGCCATAATAATGGCGCTCTCCTTGGCTTGACGAAAAATTTCGGTAAGCCGGACCACGGGCACAGTATTAGACTCAATAACGTCAGCGAGCACGTTGCCTGGACCTATTGAGGGGAGCTGATTAACGTCACCCACGAGGACCATTGTAGCGCCGACCGGCAAGGCCTTAAGTAGGTGATAGGTGATGATGCAGTCGAGCATCGAGGCCTCGTCTACAACAAGCAAGCCGCAGGGCAAAGGATTATCCTCGTTGCGCTCAAAACAGCCACTAGTAGGAGAGAACTCCAGAAGCCGGTGCATAGTCTTAGCTTCCATACCCGTGGCCTCGGCCATACGCTTAGCTGCCCGGCCAGTAGGCGCGGCGAGCATGACCTCAACCCCGGCGCTAACATAAGTGCGCAGTACCGCTTTGAGAATTGTGGTTTTGCCTGTACCCGGACCACCAGTAACTACGAGCACTTTGCTGGCCGCAGCTAGGTAGATAGCCTGGGCCTGTTGATAGGCCAGAATCAATCCCTGTTCCGTCTGGAAACGCACAATAGCCGTCTCTACCTCCCCCGGGTTGACCGTGCGTGGGGCAGTGGCCAGCAACTGAAGCCGGGCCGCGATACCGCGTTCGGCCACGTGAAATGGGGCCAAATATACCCCTGTGCCCAGAGGCTGGCCTAAATCTTCTGTTACTATCAGACGATCTAATTCCAAATTGCTGAAGGCAATTCGTAAGGCTTCTCCGACAACCGGATCGGCCAAATCCAATCCCAGAGTAATATCAGATTGGGCGATCAGCTTATCCATGGGCATAAATACATGACCTTTATCCGCCATAGTGGTCAAGATGTAGAAAATCCCTGCTTCGACACGCAAGTCGCAATCACGGGCAAAACCAAGCTGCTGCGCAATACGATCTGCCGTTAAAAAACCGATACCAGAGATATCTAGGGCCAGCCTGTAAGGATTTGTCTGTACTACAGCCAAGGCTTTTTTCCCATAAAAACGGAAAATACGCACCGCATAGGCTACGCTCACCTCATACGATTGCAAAAAAAGCATGACCTCGCGCAGTTCCTGGTGCTCCTGCCAAGCTGTTATGATCTGTTTCAGACGCTTTTTCCCGATGCCCGGCACTTCAGTCAATCGTTCCGAATGCATGTCGAGCACCTCGAGAGTGGCGTCACCGAAATAATTTACGATGCGGTCAGCATATTTATGACCCAGTCCCGCCACCAGACCTGAACCCAGGTAGAGCCGAATCCCTGTAGTGGTAGCAGGCAGGACCACGTGGCACTCCTGAAAATGAAATTGCACGCCATAGCGCTTATCCGTCTTCCAGTATCCGACGATGGTCACTATCTGCCCTGGAACGGCCTGGGCAATGAATCCCACAGCCGTGACTAGATGGCGCTGCCCTTTAACCTTCAGTCGGACCACAGTAAAACCGTTTTCAGGATTGGCGTAGGTGATCCGTTCAATGCTCCCGGACAACTTTAAGGACGCTTCGCGGTCCCTGTCGGATGGAACGGTGTCGGTAGCCGGAGAAGTCGAGACCATAGTTTCGGAAACTAAAAACTAGCAGTGAAAACGGTATTCATAATGTTAAAAAAATTTACAAAGACAGGCATGGTTGTCAATAGTTCTCGCTGACAGCGGCAATAAACTCAGGTATGACTAATAGTCAAAATAAAAAGATATGAATTTGGTTAGGGAGTATTTAGCACCGGATGAACGAAAAACCTTGTTGGTACTCCTCGCCAGTATTATTGCTCAGTTGAATGCCTCTTCCTATCTGTCGCGGTCATAGCGACATTGTCAACCCATTTAAAAAACGCATCAGCATCTGCTGACTAATTTGGTATCATCCTCAACTCTAACATCTTAATCCAAAAGCTAGTATCCCACTGCATCCGAAGAACATCAGAACATCAAGGGCAAAACCATTGACTGAAGGCCACCGAGGCATATGCATAAGCTATGACTATAGACAACCTAACTACCAAACCTACCCCTTGGACTTCGCCTTTTGCCCAGACAATACCGCTCTGAACGGCAACGATTTTGTGCACAATAACGTCTTAATCCACCCCTCCTTCAACCTAGCCAGCCCTCCAATCCCTACTGTTAGGTAAAAGCCTAAAAAACTCGCTACTCTCAGCCACGGGAATACTAGGACCATAACCTGTGCCAAGGTCATGACCATTCCAATCTCATCATCCAGTTGGATCGTGACCGTGTTCTCATCCGAGAAAAACTTAACCGCGTTGCTCAACAAATTATTTTTGACTTAGGTAAGCTTGGCCTGTATGAGGAGTAAGGTGAATACGCCAGTCTACGCTTCTAAGCGTATGCTAACTATTCAAGCTTTCAACTAAGACCCGGTTGAGACCAAATTATCTCGGCCTGAATCATACAGATAGTATACCTCTGTCTAAAGCTATCAAATATCAGTGAAAAATAGCTAACAGCCTGCGACAGTAATATCTAAAAACTCAAGACTTTGGCCCAAAAGATAATGTCGATAAGGGCAAGTAATGCTAGGAACAAGCTCATCTGGTGACATGCCGAAGTTATAAAAAAAGTTCATGTATCGTACAGCATCTACTGGATATCCCCGTGCTAGTCGCAAAGTAGGGGCTAGACCTCTTGTCTAGAATAGCGCGATATAGAAAGATAAATCAAATGGATATAAAAAAGGAGGAGGACGTCATTCTCATGTAGTTCTGTCACCTGCATGGCTTACACAACATCCCGAGCCAAATCGTTCGCCCTTCCCTCCTACCAGAACCAAAAAAAATAAATGAAAAATAACAACTACAATAATTTTAACGACCATAAACTCCTACATCACCAGAACGATTGTCACTGCATCGACCACATCCTTGAATAGGACATAGTGGCGAGACTGGTACAGCTATAACCACTTCTCGCACAAGGCTTTCAGTATAGTAAAAAAACGGAGCACCTACACCAAAAAAAATAACTAACAACACCTTCAATATACAGCTCGTTGCCTACACATGTCGCCACCATGATTAGATCCTTACGTTTGGACAAAAAATACATTTATAAAACTAAAATATAATCACCTAACCGAATGTAGTTAAAAAATATTCTAGACTAAGGCAATGTAGTTCGACTGCTAAGGCCAGCCAACTTTGTAGAGCTCTGATTATAACATCTGCATATATAAATCTTTAGCTGATACCATTCGGCCAGATCAAGAATGCAGATACTGAATTTTACGCCGGTCGCCAACCAGTAGGGCATCAAATAGCTAACATGCCTCGACGGCCAAAAAAATTATTCGTCCTGGGAGAATAAATATCCCACTTCTTAAACTTGGTCAGCTGCCCCAGTGAATAGGACGTTGCTGATACTGCCGATCCATATAATACTCTATAGATCGTAGTGGACTTACAGGCCGAGAGGTCATCATCTAAAAAAACTTAATGAAGACAGTGTAATGCGTGAATAACAGCAGTAATATAACACCAATATCTGACAGGCAGCAGAGATCAATTCGGCCTGGATAAGTCTTCAACCAAATATTAAACTACGCCGGCTAATAGTTAAAAACTGTTATACCGGCGATGCGATAGTCTCAAATTATGGTCTCGACAAATGTTTTCGACAGAGAACTATCAAAAAAAATAGGTACTAGAAAATTAGCAGTAGACCATGTAGTTGTCGACCATCTTGGCCTTATTATCCAGGCTGATAAAATTGCTCTAGGTAGACCGACCAAAAAAACACCAATCTTAACGGCCGGGCGTCCAGTTTATTCTAATATTAGGCCGCTATGTCTCAAATGACGATGGAAGATAGTCCTTGCGGATACGAATAGATGATCTTGTTCATAAAAAATGATCTCTGCAATGGACGGCTCAAATGTTAGCTCGACGCCCTTTTAAAAAAAACACCCCCCGAGCCAATTGTAATATAATCAACCAAAAATAATTTTTTTTATTTTTAAACTGTGTATAGAATATGAATTGAAATAAACAAAAAATATCGATAAAAAATTGAACAGCTGTGGTAAGAGAGGTAAGATAACTACAGAGTCAAGCCGACCAATACTCTGTGCAGTCTACCGGATCATAGCCTAGAGCCTTTTATGCTAGCAAAATATAGACTAACTCCAAAATGGCCAGATTCTTGAACATCAACACGGTTGCAGAATGTTATTCACATCATATTGGCCTTCTACCTGGACATCGTAGCCAGCCAAAGGTATCCACATGGTCCATCATTCTGTAATGATAGAAAGAATGGATTTCAATGCCACGCGATCATGGCAGCTAATCCTAGAAAATATCTTTATGATATCGCTGGTATAATTGTTGATAAAGATAACTGTCCCGGAAACTCCAGAGAACAAATCGTAGCTATTACAGTTGCCCGTACTTTGGGACATAGTGCACCCTTATCTTCAATTCTTTCACAGCGCCCACTACTGCAGGTGAAAGCCAGTTAAACATCGAGTTTGTTGAAGGCTAGACTACCGACCGACGGACACGCCTACGGCCTCCACATACGTGTTACCCAAAAAATATTTAATCAACGACCTTGGCCTATTATACTCAGATCTCCTGGCGCATAACCACATATAGTCCTGGGAAAGGTCAATTCTACACGCCCACTAAAATCTTCCACTAACGTAACAATGTCGCATAGTTCCAGCGCTTAAACAACACCTCGCTGTCTATAATCTGAACCAGCGCCAGCATACTACCAAACTAATAGTGGGACTATATTTCCTAAGGTCTACCCCCACCACACAGTAGTCACAAGCCCTATATATATTTAGCCTAATAGGCAATAATCAAAATACGCTGGCCGGCAAGAGTCTTTAATGGCCCTGTAACCTGGAAACGCTTATTCTCGTTAACGATACAAAACATAACAGCTGTATCCAGTGGTCCGGATCTTTAAGAACATAAAAAAATAACTGCTTACGGCCAAAACATTTACGATCTATAATGACCTGACTATTTCTCATCTTACACTGGTCCAGATCAACCTGGATCGTCACCGCAAAAAAATCAGCTCGACCAAACAACTATCCACTGCCGGCCGACTTTACTAAAAGCTATAAGAATTGTTCTCTTATGACCGGATCCACAGTGCACCGGTGTTGATCTCGATCAGGTTCAGAATAATCATCAGGGTGGTGGATGAATAGAGCGTGGCGAAAGCAGTGATATAGCTACTTTTATTAGTCTTAATGACCGATTAGGCCGTATCTTCCTCCTTAGCTTTGTGTTGCTTAACTTTCAGACATTTAAGTCAGTACGTCCAATATTAAAAAATTGAAGAAAGGCATTACCACGAAACGTGCACAATGTTCAGCCGCAATTGGCTAAAACCATAGCAATACACCTCGTTCCACGAACACTTCACGGTCCTCAACCACAATATACCCCATCTAGGGACACCCCGAATAGAGATCTTAGCATCTCTAACAACTCCAGAGCCACAGGGCCAATCTACAAGTATTTCAGATGTCGACATCGTCAAAAAAAGTCTTTTGTTGCCTCGACAAAAAACACTTTATGCTTCCACTCCAAAAAAACGTAACCGTCTCGGCCTCTCGCCAGACCAAGCTCAGTATAAATAACGACTATTTTCTGCAAAGCTTCACAGCCTTGACGGTATAGTCACACAGTAACTATTAGCTATCCTTATCTGATCTAAAAAAATAACTGTTGTATATGGCCAATACAGCCAAAAAAGCCGATCAATAAAAATGTATCAGCGAAAGGGCCTTCGAATTAGAGATTGCCAGCCGTGAATTAGGCAGTATCGGATAACACTCCATGAATCCACATCTTCAAAAATCAAAGAACTATTCAAAAAAAATACAGGCCAGTATAATACATAGCATCTTCTCAATACGCTGGCATAGAAGTCGATAAAAATATCTAATTGTGTGATAAGTCAATTTAGATCCATCTAATGCGTCTCATAGCCTTACGACGCACTAAGATGAGACTATTGGCAACGCCATCCACCAGTCCCCAACAACAAATCAAACGAATTTCGTCTAAATTATACGTATCCAAAAAAAACGCAGACATTCACAGATCATGCTGGTCGGACATGACAGCAATAAATCCGGCTTAGACGGCTAACTACCCACCTAGAAGGCTTCGTCTCCATTAAATATTAATGGATTCTTCAGGGGAAACCGTGTGTACGCCGATCTGCTTCAAATATTTATCCCGGCAGTCATAGCTGCAAAAATGAAACACCTTACCATCGTTGTTCACACGGATGTCGCTATCCATAGAAACGAAGGCGCCGCACATCAAATCCTTAGTCATCTCCCCCGTGGCGATGAGATTTTCATTCTTGTCTTTCTTGATTTTGATAGCACGCCGCCGTTCATTAGTGATCAACTTAAAAAGTAAAAAACCGGCAGCAACAAAAATGATGACTTTCCACATAATATAATTCCTTCTGGGCTGAATGTCGCCGTCTCGAGTCGTTGCGAATAATACGGCTAACGAGTCAATATATTAGCCCTCCCGAGACTACTGGTCAAACAAAGCCTCCACAAAAAAAGACTAGTGCAACATAAAATTAAAAGTCAGCTCGACTAAAAGCACAAATATAAAAAAACGTTCGACAAAGCATAAATAATGTGCATTCAACTCCAACTAGATTTTATGCTATAATTTTAAAAACAAAAAAATAGGTCAGGTCAATCACACATAATCCAAAAAAAATATTCCGCGGCCGGCATTTTTTATATAGCTATCTCAACGGCCAACAATACATTCTATAATAAACATAGCCAATGATAACCTCGGCCAAACTCTACCCGATCAGCATATATGCCAGCGTCACTATTAAATTAACGACCTACATTAATCCTTCAATCCTCCCCCATACTACTAAATCAGATATGCTGCTGGAATCCCTAGCCGGACGTATACCAGTAAGAACAGCTATTTAAGTCAAGATCCGCAGACCAGCTCAAAAGAAACGTAGAGTTTACAGCTTCACAATGCGCGATACCGCCTCCTCCAGCCGGGCTGTATCCACAGTGCACGAGATGCGAAAGTACCCCTCGCCGGCCGCGCCAAAGCCATTGCCCGGAGTGACGACCACACCAGTTTCCTGGAGTACGCAGGTAACGAAGTCCGTGGAACTGCCGGCTCCTTCGGGCACTTGAGCCCACACATATAAAGTGGCCTCAGGTATACGACACTGGATCCCGATTTTCTTTAGGGCATCCAGCACTAAATCCCGCCGTTTGCAGTAAATATCCCGCATCTTACGTGTGTAGGGCTCGCCCTGGACAAGAGCCACAATGCCGGCTTCCTGTACAGCCTGAAATATACCAGAATCCATGTTTTCCTTGACCTTGCCTAGACCCTGCACTAACGCGTGATTCCCAACAGCCATGCCGATACGCCAACCAGTCATGTTGTAACTCTTGGAAAGAGAATGGAATTCGATTGCTATATCTTTGCTGCCCTCAAACTCCAGGATAGAGCAGGGCTTATTAAACTCATTAAAATAGATCTCAGAGTAAGCCGCATCATGTACTACAATGACATTATATTCCAGCGCCTTGGCTATAAGCCGCTCATAAAAATTACGCGAGGCTGTGGCTGCTGTTGGATTGTTGGGATAATTAACGAAGATGCATTTAGCCATGACCCAAATCTCCTCGGGAATAGCCTCAAGATTAGGCAAAAAAGCATAGCTATCGGTCAGGGGTACGAATTGCACCTCTCCGCCGGCAAGTGAGATGGCGATATTGTACACTGGATAATTGGGCGAACAAACCAAAGCCAAATCACCGGGATCGATGAAAGCAAAAGGAAAATGTGCAATTCCTTCTTTGGAACCAATAAGACTGATCACCTCTGTTTCAGGATTCAGAACCACGCCAAAACGGATCCGATACCAGTCGGCTACGGCCGTGCGGAAGGATAGAAGGCCCGTATAGGAAGGATACTGATGATTGGCCGTCCGAGTTACTGACTCTTGCATGGCCTTGACGATGAACTTAGGTGTGGGCAGATCTGGGTCGCCGATACCTAGGTTGATGATATCTACACCTCGGGCCTTAACCTCATTCTTAACCCGATCAATTTCTGCAAAAAGATATGTCGGCACCCTGACCAACCGTTCGGCAATCTGGAATTTCGACATAACATTCACTCCCATGTTTAAAGCTACACCCTCACATTGCATAAGACTACTTCTGAAATATGACATAGCGATCGAAAATAATTCTAAAAATATTATAGCTAGTTTAATCGACAGCTGTCAAATTATTACTTAGTCAGGATACCCAAGCTGCGTAATCTAGAATATGGTATTATCAAAGCTTTCCAAACAAGAGCTTCTCAAAACATGGACTTTAATGTCGGAGAATTATATGGATTTGGCTTATATGGTGGACCAACATCTCGAACAACTCCTGGTAGAGAAGGGACTGGCCGAAAATACGCTAACTGCGTATGCCACGGACCTGACTGATTTCAATGCCTTCTTCACAAAATTGCCAGATAGTCTAGAATCGACCCCCGGGGTCTCACCAGGCCTAGCCAATCTCAACGAGACCACTCTTCTCTCTTACTGTTCCCATCTCCGACAACGAGGGCTCAATTCACGCTCGGTAGCGCGCCACCTGGCAGCCCTGCGCGGCCTAACTCGTTTCGCTGTGGATATGGGAATGATTCCAGCCGATCCGGCCGAGCTACTAGAAAATCCTAAGCTAACCCGCTCCCTACCCGAAGTGCTTACCCAAACCGAAATGGAGGCTATGCTGGCCGTACCAGACTTGTGCAACAAGCTCGGGTTCCGCGATCGAACAATGCTCGAAATACTCTATGGCGCGGGCCTACGCGTTTCAGAGTTGATAAGTTTAAGACCTTTAAACTTCGATGCCCAAACCGGCTTAATTCAGGTCTGGGGAAAGGGCAACAAGGAACGAGTGGTGCCGTTACATACCTTAGCTCAGGCCTTCATCGCCGACTACCTGCGCTATTGGCGGCCCCACTTCCGACCGACAGAAAATCGCATATTCTGCAACCGATCAGGCCGAGGACTGACGCGGCAGACCGTATTTAAACTAGTCCAGCGTTGCGCCATAGCTGTTGGCATCCGACGGCTAATCTCTCCGCATACGTTACGCCATAGCTTCGCAACTCACCTGCTGGAGGGCGGGGCTGACCTACGCAGCGTGCAGCTACTCCTCGGCCATGAAGATATTGCGGCTACGGAAATCTACACCCACGTCCAAATCAGCCGGCTCTTGGAGGTCCATCGCCGCTGTCATCCCCGGTCCGGTTGGAATCCGGACCGGGGATGACAGCGTATTTGGTCACCATATGAACCGTCCCAGTCACGACTACTCTCCCCCAATACAAAATTATCCCGACCACCACATTCGTTATAAGCCACAACAACACCGATTTTGAATATCTGGTGGCCATAACCACTGCCAAGCCCTATCCCAATACGGCCCAGATCTTACCTAACAGCCAAAAAAAATCTTACGCAACTTCCTTATCCAAGGTATCACTATTTTTTTCAACTTCCTCAATACTAAAGACATCAATTCAACTCAATGAAAACATCTAGTGTTCAAAAATATCTAATAATGCTCCTTAGCTGAACACATACAACACATGTCCAGAAGCCAAACACCAAAAATACACGTCTACGACTGCCATCCCGATTTGGGTAAAAATATCTCCTTCACACAGGAGGCATTATCAAGCCTTTTAAGCTACACTACCGCTATATTCGCCGTTGAGCTCCAGACTAGAAGTAAATGAAGACCCACAAACAAAAAAACTACTACTATTGCCTCAATATATTTAGGGACACCGGCTTCTTCGCCTTCGCATACACCAACATAAACGATTTCGCCGCATAACCTGGATAAAAACGAAACAAATAGACTTTACAGTGATCACCGAGCTATTGCACCGTAACTTAGCCAAAAAATAGATATCCGTCTCGAACACCCTGTTCGAATCTACGGCTACCTAATAAAATAAATAGGTGTCTATGCCCATCGACGAAATAAGCTTAAGCCGCTATATAGACATATTTGCCTTGCTGACACATAAAATGATAAAGATGATGAATATCCGAGCGCTCTTCACCTGACAGTGAATAATCGCACCCCGGATGTGGATGAGGTCCAGATTTACACCTCCCCAAACGACAGCTATAATAGTCTTAGCTATCAAGGACTGCGCCCTATCTCAGACTAAAAATGAACCCCTCGCGCTGATCTATTCAAATATTAATCAACAACCATTTTGGTATATAAACTCCTGGGCTGGCCGACCGTATCCATAGGATATCATGGCCATCATCAACTATATTAGGGAAACTATGATTCACTACAGCTAAAATTCTTGCCGATCCTTGACTGCTTCATCGTCGACTACACCTAGACCCACAGCTTGGGACATATCCTCGTGGCCGAACGCATACAGCGCGACTGCACAGTGATCAATCTCGAATCCAATCTCTATCTAGTCATAAAAATTATTTTGGACAAGTTGCAAAAACATTGTGTCCGTAGTGAAAAATAGTAAAGTGATAGATATAATCATCCACACCGATCTCATCAAGCTACCCTTCCATCGAAGAGCCAGCATGCATCTTTAAAACCCTGCTACCAGAGAAGAATCAAAAAAATACACGATATGCGTACAATCATGAGTAAACGTCTACCGCACATGTATTACACGCTTCTAGAGCAGGCAGGATGGCTGGCCGAGAACCTAGGTTTCAAAGTCTACGCCGTGGGTGGCTTCGTACGCGATATCCTCTTAAACCGACCCAATCGTGACTTAGATCTAGTGGTAGAGGGCGACGGCATACTATTCGCTCGAGTCTTAGCCCATAAGCTCTCCGGCCAGCTACGCGTCCATAGAAAGTTCAAAACCGCTGTAGTTTTCTTCAATGATTCTACTACAGGACACCTAAAGCGAGTAGATGTAGCCACGGCCCGGTTAGAATACTATGAATACCCGGCGGCCCTACCCATAGTGGAACCTTCCTCTATCAAGATAGATCTCTACCGCCGCGACTTCACCATCAATGCCCTGGCTATGCACCTTAATCCAGGGCAACTCGGCCGTATAGTAGACTTCTTCGACGCTCAACGCGATATCAAGGACCACAGAATACGCGTGTTGCACCCCTTGAGTTTTGAGGAGGACCCCACACGCATTCTACGTGCCGTACGCTTTGAACAACGCTTTGGATTCTACATCAACCAACAGACTGAACGGCTTATTAAGAACACTTTACAACTGGACCCCATACAAAAACTTTCGGGCACGCGGGTGCTCCGTGAGCTCAAATTCGTTCTAGAAGAAAAAAAACCACTGGCCTGTTTGCACCGACTCCAACAACTCCACGTCTTGGAGTCAATACACCCGGCCCTCAGTTTCACTCCGATCCAAAAGGTCATGCTCAATAAGGTAGAACGGACGCTACATTGGTACCGACTCCTCTCCCTAGAGCCGCCACTGCGCACTTGGCTGGTCTACTTATTGGGGCTCACCCGTGGCACGTCCGGAAATGAGTTATCAAGGATAGCCAGTCTGTTCCATCTGTCTTTTAAATCCAGGTATGAATTCCTGGGCATTCATGCGACCATAGATACGTTAGAAGACAAACTTTCCTGGTGGATACGTAGTAACGCTAGCCATGCTGAGCTCTACGAAATGCTCCAGCCCATTGCCGTGGAAGGGGTACTCCTACTCATGGCACAGACCAAAAATGAGGCAGTACGCAAAGCCATCTATCATTATCTGACCCAGCTAAAAGATCTGCGTAATGAGATAACCGGCGACGATCTACTGAAACTAGGTGTACCACCAGGGCCGATGGTAGGCAAACTCTTGCGCCATATTTTTACCGTCCGCCTGAATGGCCTTGCCCCCACCCTATCCGTCCAGCAAAGCGTAGCCCAAAAACTAGTGCATGAGCTCGACCTAGAGGATACATTGCACTTAGTCAGATGCAGGCTGCGGCCGGAAAAGTTTGGCTTAACCGTCTATCCCGGTAAATACCAATGCTCTCCCTAACGCTATCGCATCCAGGATCAAGAACTGAAGGAACTCCGATCATGTTCAATTCCTCTCCCTACTGTGGTTATACTACCCACACCGGCCTCAATATTCCATCGTTTTCAGCTATATTGGCGCTCCTCGGTCTAGCCTTCACTCCGGCTTTTGGTCGTTACGCCTTTGGGGACGACTACCTCGTCTTCTGGGGTGATGGCATGGCCGAACATAACCGCTTTCTCATCTCACTGGGCCGACCCCTTCTCATCCCATTCTTCAAAGTCTACAGTCTAATCATTACTACCCTAGCCGATGCTAACCAAATTCGACTAGCCGCCATTGGTATACTCGCCATTGCTGCTTGGCTACTATGGCGCTGGCTCCTGCGTTGGGGTGAACCTCGGGGACGGGCCCTATGTTTAACCCTAGTCTGCTTCGCCCTGCCCCCTTTTCAAGTGATGGCCGCCTGGCTCTTGTGCACACCTTACGCTGTGGCCTGTATCCTGACGGCTACCGCAGCCTGGACCCTAGACGCCGCGACATTCCGACGCACCGGTTTATCACGAACCATGGCCGGGCTAATCGGATTTGTCTGCATGTCCATGGCCCTGCTCATCCATCAACAGACAGCCATGTTTTACTGGTTCTTCCTGGCCGTGCCCATAGCCATGGGGCGCTGGCCTGTGCCAGACGACAACAAAAAAAACGGATGTCCCTGGCTTGGCCCCATGGCCTGTCTAGTCGGAGTACCTCTGATGGCCATCCCGGCGCATCTAGTACTATATAAAGGCCTCACTGTCCTACTACATATCCAAAATGATGCACGCGCCGTAGCCATAACACAGCCGAACGTACTCCTGGACATCATCCTAAATAAACTACGCTGGTTCGCCGGAGAGCCGTTCCAAGCCATCCTCAACCTATGGAATATCTCTCCAACAGTCTGGTACGCCTGGCTGATAGGTCTGGCTGCCCTGACTGGAGCGCTGCTGCCGGCTTCACCGCTAACCGGCTCAGCCGCGACGCTAAACCTACCACTTCGCAGCAGTCCCATAATTTTACGGCTACCGGCCCTTCTATTACTAATGAGCCTTAGCTACTTCCCTATCTTATGTACTCCGCTCCAGTATACCCGCTATGTGAACAACGCAGGCATCGGCTGTATCCTGGTGCTACTGCTATACCGCCTAGCCACGGAATTAACCAACCAGCTTGCTCGCCACCTAAGCCGGCCCAGCCGCCATATGGTCGGCCGCATCCTGGACCTTTTACTTGCCTTCAGTGCCGGAATAGCCCTCTTAGCTGCCCAACAGAACATCCAAAAACGTCTAAACCTACCTCGCTCTATGGAAATGGCCTACCTTATTAGCCGCCTAGCCGCCGCTGGACCCCAGACTCAGGACATAACCGTAGTCCAAGACCAGACCTTCCGTTTCCAGGGCGAACTATGCCGTTACGACGAGTACAACTGCTATGCCTCCCATGCATATTGGGCCGTCCCAACCATGGTACGTCAGGCAGTGCGCGAGGCTGGAGGGCTGGACGCCCAAGAAAAACGAGTGAATATTTTAACCCCAAATATAGAACCCCCTCCTGCAACCATAGTCATCGATATGAATAATATTAATTTTTTCTAATAGGATAGGCCGCCGCCAACGACAAATATTTTAAATTTGGCTTAGACTAAAAAAATAGTTATGTTAAAGATTACTTTCGCGAAACTACAGAACTAGCTCGCCCAAACATGATCTGATGTTCCGACCTGTTCTAAAGTTACCTTACAAAAAAACAATATGAACCAACCAATACTAAAACACTAACTATGAAGGGTCGGCGCTAATGGAAGTACTCTGGGCGCCCTGGCGCATTGACTATATCCTCGGGCCCAAACCCGATACCTGCGTATTCTGCCTGCCCGAGCATGGCCGTGAAGACCGTGAACATCTCATATTGCTACGTGCCCGCCGCAACCTAGTCATTATGAACAAATTCCCTTATAACTGCGGACACCTCATGGTCACCCCATATCGACACGTCATGTGCTTAACCCAGCTAGACTCTGAAGAGTCTGGGGAGATAATGGAGCTACTAACACGCTGCATTTTAATCCTAACAGTCGACCTTCAGCCTCAGGGGGTCAACGTGGGTCTAAACTTGGGCAAAGCCGCCGGCGCCGGAATCCAAGAGCACTTGCACTTTCACATCGTGCCGCGCTGGAATGGCGATTCCTCCTTTATGGCCGTCATGTCCGAAACCCGCGTCCTCCCTGAACATCTGCTATCCACATACAATAAACTCTTGCCAAGTTTTCATAAAACCTGCGGGGACCTGGCTATCGCCACTCCCTACTAATGGAGCCCGACCATGCGCTTTGCCAAAATCTTTGCACTCATTTTGCTCTTCGTTGTGTCCATGATTTTCTTCGTGCAGAACAATGAAATCCTGTCCCAGACCATGAGCCTCAGACTCGATCTCTATTTCTCCGCTTGGCGTACAGTCCCCCTGTCCTTCTATTTTATGATCCTCATAGCCTTCCTGGTGGGCAGCATCTTCGTCATGGCCTGCGTCCTATTAGAACGAATGCGCCTAGTCAGACAGCTCAAAGAAGCTCAGGCCAAGGCTACAGAACTGGAAAAAAAAGCAGCCTCAGCCTTAAATTACGAATATAAAACATCCTCATACATAACGACTGACACCCACAGTAACAATGATATCATATGCCAAGACTAAAGCCAGGGAACCCGTGTGTGACCTGGTTAAGCGCTCCTAGCTGCAGTCATGCACAAAACTGCTAAATCCACCAATACCTATAATTTTAGCTTTACGATAAAATATTTTATACAGCGGCAGTACCTACATTTTATACCTCATAAACCACTACAATGGTCCCACCGAAAAAACTTATCTAGCACTATATATTCCGATACCGTGCAGACCTATCTTGAAGAAAAATCAAGCAGGCTATGGTATCAGCCAGATTCTAATGGACAATTCCAACCTGAATAATCAATCAGGACCTCGGACCAACTATACGCTGGAATTAGGTTTCTAATACGCCGTTTTCGTTAACAAAATCATAAAGGCTTACCGTGAGGATCTGGTTTTAACTATAAATTGTCTATCTGCTTTCCCAGAATTGGCCCGCCTCTCTGTGAAAAAAACTACAACTTCGTAGCCGCAGTTGATTATTTTATCAGCCCAAGGCAGGTTTAGACGTAAGCACACTATTTTTTATACACGGCCATCATTGTCCTGCAAAAAGGATGAATAAAGGATGAATATAGGGCGCACAAAATGAGTGTTACAAATCTCAAAGCACATTTTGAACTCGTCCATAGCTTGGCTATATACCTTAGCCCTGACTTTTAGCGAGGAAAATCTAAAATCTGATGCCCTAGCCCTGAATACTATGGCCGCATTATCAGTAGAACAAAAACCTACCCTTAGAAGATTTACTCACCTTCCCTTGGTAGAATATTCCCAACGACCTCACTCTTCCCCTACCTTAGAAAACGAGTTAATAGCTGCCTTTACGTAAACAGCAGCCTTACTTCTAAAAAATAGTAAACATACACTATACTCATCTCAAGTCATCGAGATCCAGACTCAAAAACGAGGTGCTGTTTTATAAATCGCCTAGCTACTTCTGCGTTGTAGCTATATCAGATATGACTTGTACTTAACTAAAAAACTCTGGTATTAAGCTAAACTTCAAGCTTACCCACTAGCTCTTATGCATAGCTCTGACTAATCAAAAAAATTTTATTGTTTTTTTGTCTTCTACCAGCTCAATTTTTTTTATAACTCAGGCCACCATTTAAACAGTTTTTTTACGACCCATCAGGCACCAACAGCATTCTCCGTATGCTACATTGCCAGAGCTGGCACAACATTGATTTCCGCGTCGGTATTCAAATATTCATCTAAGTCCCGCCCTCTCTAAGGTATTTTTGTAATAAACGTGCCTTTTTTATACCCCCCCGAAATTACGCTATAGACCCCAGAGCAGCTGATGTCCTTTAATACTCATTTCTAATCCGCAGGCGACGGACATGCCGGACTCGGACCGGCCTATTTCGTTCAAGCTCACTCTACATTTAAGCAATATCTACGCATAACATAAGAACACCCCAAAATACTATTTTTTTTCGTACGGGGAACTTTCGCGAATTATTTTTTTTAAAACACCTAGGCAGTCTGTGTCTATGATAAATATGTCTTACTACTAGGACTAAACCTACTTCAGCCAATGCTGCACAGGAACCCCTTGATTACCACCTTCAATCAAACCAGGAACCCATCAGACCAATGGGCTGACCAAACGAACTATGGTCTAGGTATTTCTCTCCAGACATCGCCGTACATCATACCAAAATTTAGTCTTATTCGAATATTCTACTAGAGTATAATCTAGGTCTGGCCAGCCGTAAAAAAACTGGCTATGACAATGGGCACCAAACTCAAAGTCAATGAAATATTGTTCGCCGATAGCAAAGTCATGAACAAGATAACTGACTACCTCATCTGCGTCATCTTGACAGCTATATGCGGCCTTTTTTATGACCTAACCACGGTCACAGACCGTATTTGACAAGCCCAGGACGTAACCAACATCAATCAAGGTCTCGGAACTAAAAAAAAGCAAACCAGAACTAGTCTAATCCTGCAGCGCCGTTCTGATCTAAATAGAATAGGTTCAAAAGCAAAATTTGTCCACCTTAGACGCATTCACTCCCCATTTTTTTAAATTTAGCATCTACTCCTAGACAAAACTACGGAGCACAACCTAAAAATCTTCCGGGCCTAGATAATCGAACCGGTCCAGTACCTTCTGACAGATTGATGAACCGCGCCTATAATTCCGTGGATGTCTACTACTCCAGCCCGGTGACCAACCTTACTAGTAGCCCGCGGATGACCTATGCGCCGCATCATACGTATGGCTCAAGACCATCTATACGATCTGGAACGTTCCACACGCGCCCAAAGACTTTATAGCTCCAAACTTTAGCTTGTAGTTGCTCCCCAAGCTAAACCAGATCCTAACCCAAAAACCTGAGGCTGCCACACTGCCCAAAACCCTGGCCAAACCACTGACCGGTTGAAATGGCCTAGTCAATTTTCCTCGTTCTGGTGCTCAAAAAAAATCACTATCCAGCCATCAGTAATGGATAACTGTTCAGCCCAAGTTACGCCGCTCAACTCAATGGGCCGGTAGGTCTATCTGAACAAAAAAAAATAAAAAAATATAAGCGCCCTTTCATAGGAATCTAAAACGATGAATTTGCCTCACCTCAAGTCCGAGTATAATATTTTTTTAGTTACTTCTTCAGGGCGCCCCAAAACAACGGGCTCCCAGATATCCGACCACTTCGTACGACATCAAACGTGACCAACTACAAACACTACACAACGAGAACCTAAAAAATCTGGAATACAAGTTGAATGTGGTTGCGAAAAAAGCACGAAGCCATGACATATAAACTTTTCAGCACTATGTATAAAACCATAGCCGACTGGATAGCCACGCATATTCTGCACGGCAGATATATTAACCATGTTGAATTACTAGTAATCGCTCTTGAAGCTACCCAGATCTAGAACTGGACGTTGCCGACCATCCACTAAAGACTTTGGTAAACCATCGGCGACGGCTTGTATCCGGTGATAAAGGCTGTGCAGGGCTGCGCGTATTTCATCTCCAATAACCTGCCCTTAAGCGTCAACCACGCGCTATCCAGCTCATTACTAACCCGAACATAACCGGTAAAACTACCTGTTACACCAGACTGCCATAATCACTTAATATTAGCCTAACTAGGCAGCTAAATTTTGACCTGTCAGCCCCAATATAATACTGACGGCTATATACACCTTCTCCAGCATGGACATCTCAGTTAAGCTAGTCTAACGTTAGAATATTTTTTATGTTAAAAAATAATCAAGACCCCACTAATACTCTATCAAATCATAACTCGTGGCCTGGTCATCATGGACGGAATAGGCCGCGGCATAAATATCTTCAATGGTCCGCTCTTCACTTAAATTGTGGTAAAAAAAGTAGCAATCAAAAACCAGGCGGCATCCGCCCCCATCTTCGTTATACACTGCCGGAAGGTCTCCTGACCAAAAATATATAACCTAAACACAGTTAAGGAATAGACAAAAAATTTTCTGTATACTCGGTACTCGGCTCAGCAGGCCATAGCTGCGGTATCGAAGTGGCGACAGTTTCCCGTATCTCACCATAGCCAAACAAACGGCCTTCGCACAGCCTACACAGCCACTCAGCCCCATAATAAACAAATTGGCCGTACTCCGGCCAGACCGATTTATTTTTTTGGAAGCTCTAAACGTCCTACAGCTATAGAAAAATCAATATATCCGCATGATGCCTCCTCCAAAGCCAGCACCGGCTACCGAATTTTGACAGCCATCGACCAGGTAAGTATAATAGTAATTATGATGTTACTTATCCCAACTGCAATATCCCGACGCCAAACCCCAAGGAATCTCAGACATGAAAAACTACCGACCTACCGTTTTCAAGTTCGAATTGGCCCAATGTTTTGCTCTGGCCCTGTATTATACCCTCGTTCTTCCAACCCAGGGCCAATCCTTATTTCAGGCCTACGCTGCCGCCCCGACAGCAGGAGAGACTACGTCCAAGGGTCAGTCACGGATCAACGAGAACAGCATGGCCAAGTACAACGCCATGATCAAGCTTAACGAAGAGTTTGGCCGCAAAATTAATGAACACATCGAACGGCTTCAAATATATAATAACAAACAGCAAGTGGATAGCTTCGACTACCTCTCCAGGCTGAACCGCTACTATATGGATATCAATGTCTGCATTACCAATATGATGACGTTACTAAATATGTATAGCTTGGTCACAGATAACTATATTGAAACTGAGTGTATCATCGTTAACGAAATCACGCGTAACATTGTAACCATGGACAACATTGAAAAAGCTATGAAGCTCCTCTTCACATTCACTATTAAACCAAAATGTCAAGATCGATACATCCAGGAAGAATTCAGCAGCCTGCTCTCCAGGCTACCTAGCCTCATCGAGCAACAGAAAGAACTACAACGTCATTTTCAGCAGAAGATATTGACTCTACCGACGACTAAGTAGACTGGTATAGGACGGACCGCTTATTGGTTCAGGACAAGCTACGGCGCCTATGCGATAGCCTACTAGCCACAAAAAAAGATGAACCATGTAGTCATATTTGTTTAGAACCACTGAACGATGCTTATCTAAAGTAAATTCAAGAAAAACCTCTCGGCCTATAGATCAACTACAGGCTAGGCGCCATCCTAGCGCTAGACAAATTGGCCTATACCAGCAGGAGTTCAAGTCACAAGAATAATATGTGAAACGCGGCCGTGGTCTCGCGGCACAAGACAGTAATGTATTATGGCCAAAACGAAAAAATTATCTAAGTTATCTTTGTAGTGGCGCATTCTGGTAGGTTGGATGCAAAGACGGCAAGTTCTAAACCAGCGCCCCCTAAGAATGACACCAGACAATAAGTCAGGTAAAATATTTCAGGAACATGACCAATCAGAAAGACTGCTCGGTTACGAAGGCACTTTCCACATAAACTAGTTACCTAGTCCATGATCAACCGCCTGTGTCCTTTGCTTATTAATAGGCGAATTATGGCTGAAGGACATGCTTAAATGAATACGCCTAAGATGGGCTGAATTAAATAGTTCACGGAATTTAGCACAGATCTCCGGATTGGCAATATCTAGATCTTCATAGTCTCAACATTTCAGGCCAGTCTTGCTTAAGTGTAAAACAAACAGATGAGGAAGAGCATATCGGTGTACTTGAATATAACATACCATTTGTCCGGCCAGTTGTCTAAATTAACACCCATATACTAGTAGATGCATAGCAGAGAAATATACAGTCAAGATACCAAATGACCACAGGGCATTTTGATCTTCCAGGCCGCAAACAAAGGCAACCAAGTAAGTTACCGGGTCAAAGGCGAACCGGACAATGACCTTAGCCAAGACTTTAACAGACCAGTCAGACCGCCTCGACCAAGACGCCCCCCTACAGAAACGTCCGACAACACTAGGCCTAGTAAGAGTAGATAATAAACCTCATTATCGACCATGATGGCGTAAGGTCCAATGTATTCACATAGTATTCACATAGTGTAACATGTTACTATCAGAGATAATAAAACAGATCTAATGAGCAGCCAATCCAATGGTAGATGTGTATCGTAATAGTTTATCATCATATAAACTAACATAGTCCTTGAATAAATCTGGCAACCAATTCTGAAATACAACTACTCTTAGTCGAAGTCTGAGTACAAAGTAAGGACTTAAGGATCGAGCTATGGGGCGACAGTGTCGATGCCAAATTAACCGTGCCCATGAAACATACGGCCCAGTGATCTGCTAATCCGATAAAAAATATGCACCTTAATAAATGACCGTTTCAACCACTATAGCCATATTGATAAGTCCCTGATCCTCAAATCCAGCTGTTGGCCACTTGACCCCAAGCTGAATTACATCGAGCGTATGAAGATATGATACACATATATAAGGCATGCAGCCAGATGTAGCATAATAAAAATGGTTGTCGTAAAGACAAACATAGCGCAACTTTTCGATTGCCTACCAGCATAGCAGAAATGCTAGACTAAGATCGACAATAATTTAATGATTTTGACAAAATGACTAACAAACATCGCCTCCCGAACTCAGGCAATCTCTAGTGCCCTTACCGAACTAGACTCAGTCACATACTCACCCCGCACACGTTAGATTACCCCGTAAAACCCAGACTGAAATGACATTCACGGCCCTGCTGCTTGAAAAAAAGACCATTCTAGTGTAGGACGTGAAAAAAATATATAAGTTTTGACACGTAGCGTACTTAAATTGTACTCGACGATTCAAACCAACTACATTAATGATGGAGTCACTAAGCATGATGCAGTAGGTTGTTAGATTGGCCACACAGCCTGCAACGCAGCCCAAGACTAACTCTCGAGTACAAAAAAATAATCCTTGGTGACCATAAAAATTCCACTATTCTGGATGACTCAAATGTAGGAGCCCACAAAGAAAAAGAAGCTGGGATAAAAATTGACTTGCATGAGCAAGATGAATCCCCATCTCAACCATTATCAACACAGCTGGGGCTACTACTATTACCATTCTATGGGCATTCCACCCTGCCTTTCGCCCTTAAAAACTCCATAATCTAAAAATTAGGCCTGCAGCATCCCAGACTAGACCTTACAGTTTCTTTCTAGCCAAATCATGATTGGCCGATATCGGTGACTTAGTGTAGATTTCTTGGTCAACTTTTATGTCGTTTCCAGAATCACTTCGGCCTGATTCCGTGAATCGGCTTTGACCTGCAGCATCCACGGATTCAAAGAAGCTACCAACTCGAGGCATGCACGGCCTTCACCTGGGATAACAGCAGTTGGAATTTGCCTGACGTCACCGCCCATAATTTCAGATAACTAGTCTACTATTTTTTCGTCCGTCAGGTTAACGATAAATATTATTAGATCATCGTATAAGCCTTGATGCGCTAAGGAAAGTTATTCTTGGCTCAGCTAAGGCAGGCCTTCCAAAAAAAGATAAACGCGAACTCTCTCTACCTACGGGCCCACGGGAAGAATGCCTGCACTAAAAAATTTTTTCGCAGATCTTGATGTGCTTCAAATAAAAATTTCCAACGCGATAAATTCAACCTGTACCAAAGACCAATCACTCATGAAACACACCATTGCAGTCCAGATAAACCTGGCAAAGTTCCAACCTCTTGGCTAACGGCTAGTAGATCGCGACGCAAGGATATCCAGAGAGTAAGCAGGATGTAGATGTCCACA
This sequence comes from Desulfovibrionales bacterium, assembly GCA_965112965.1. GTDB lineage: Bacteria > Desulfobacterota > Desulfovibrionia > Desulfovibrionales > Desulfovibrionaceae > CBCOTE01. The sequence goes on from CBCOTE010000025.1 coordinate 65,668, forward strand.
CTAATCCCATAAACGTTATATATATCAACCAGAAGCAGTCCTTATCTGATAATACTGAAAGAGTCCTTATGGATGGACCAAATGTCATCGATCTTGAATAGGCGCATGCAGTCATTTATCAGAACCATAATGTAATTGTCGTCCGAGCTGGCATTCATGATGATGTAGTTTTTTTGGTCCCGTATTGTGTATTGGGAAGTTAAAGTTTCTACCAGCATATCACTTAGTCGCCTGCTCAATTTAGCCAGACGCAAGCAGCTCTTTTATGGATTATTTTTATCCTTAATTAGGCCGCAAGCCACATCAAAAAAAGTATGCTCACACTTTAACGCTTAAATTGTTTTCTGCTTGTTTTTAAATGAGTCCGTGGTGCTGCAGTTGGACAAGTCCAGCTGAGCTAAGATGAAAAAAGCTAGGCCGCCGAATCCTGCTGCTCTCAGCTCTACTAAATCGTGACCAATTAGGTCATGCAAGATACATAGTTTTATCCAAATAAAACATAGTCATACCGGCTTTGGCCTCCGCAATTAAATACTTAGCGCACATGCTGTCCCAGAGGTAAAATCTCTTGTATCCGACCACACGCCGAAGATACCTATTGGGAACCCAAAAGGCCTGCAAGAAGGAATGCTGGGCTGGATATTGGCTGGGGCCAAGACGTCCTCGAATTAGTCAGAGACGATCTCCTTTTAACTAACATTCTAAAACGGATGAACAAAAAGGCTGATTGGGTGACCTGATCCACATAGTCACGTGGATAAACGAACAGATAATAAAGGTTATAGATGTAGTTAATGAGCGATAGTCGTCGATGTACATCTTCCAGATCGTAACCTTAAAGCTACCGTCTAGATCTGGGAGATGGGCAAAACTAGACCTCTATTGTTTATATTACTAATTTAGACTACAGTGACTAGATAAGCCGATCCAAAAAACGAATAGCTCCGACCTACTCCATGGTACTCTCACACAGTTAATGGATAAGATTCCACAAAATAAATATATTTTCCTTGCAATTTATACGCATCAATTAGGTAAGGTGTTCTGTATCTATTGGAAATAGAGATAATTTTGACATACTCTCCACCACTCAGTCCGGGTCCTCGGTCTTGAGAGAGACGCTAGCCAAGCTATCCCATGACCCGTGTCGTTGAGCGCGGTCACAGGCACCATTACGACTTCTCGGGAGGAGAAAAAGTACGGCGCTCACTAAAAAAAATAGACTCATAATTTATACAAACTCCTGTCCCAAACCAAAAATATTCTCTTGATAGTGGCCAACCATAAAGCCGCTTAGAGCCTAAAACTCAGTCACATCAATACTGAAGCAGTCTCAACCTTCATCTTAGCTGCGGACAGACTAAAAATGGCAACAGATCTTGATCATAAAAATAGAATTTTTTTCAATTTTGTCCGTCAGTTCAATGGCCTCAACTTAAGTGTCAGATAGAAATCTTTAACCTGTTGCGGTATTCGCCAGCATGTCTGTTCACAGCGCAAAGCTCGAGGGTATAACGGCCAGTAAAGCATAGGCAGTACAAGCAGACTTAAGGGTAGTCAATTTTGTAATCATTACTGGCTAAAAAATCCTGGAGGTTAAATTATTCTAGTTTCAAAGACATAGCAAACGTAATCTTGGAGACAACCTTTCACCCAAAATCTGGCCTTGGATGGTCTCATTTAGGGTAAAAGAAATCACACTTGCTGCAAATAAAAATAAAAACTAATTTGATAATAGGGCAGCCCCGTCCTTACTTTTTTCACATGGTCATCACGACCATTTTTATCGAATAATTATCAAATATTCTTGACGTACTACAAGGCACAAACATCGGTCTCGTCTTCGACAATGAGAGGGTCTAGTCTATGACCGGCCGCACTTTGATACAAACTCGAGAAACATTGTCGATTAATGCAGCCCGGACCGCTGTATCGCCCAGCAACTCCTTGATCGTCAGGCCACAAATCAATCACCAGCACCCAGCGCTGCATATCATTTTATATACCCCCAGGCACCTTAATGTAAACCACGGCAAAGATCCGACTCGCAAGTCGACAGATGCTTCTCTAAGGAGAACAACACACTGTAGGCTGGCTTTAATTTATTCGACATAATAGTAGTTTTTTTTGCGCCAGATGGTTGTCAATAATATGCTCTATAAAATAATTAACAACAATATCTTTGAGAAAGGAAAAAATCAACCTACAGATGTACACGGCAAAAAAAAGATAGGAAAGTTATTGAGGTAGACGTAATCTATAAGTTAGTTCTAGCCACTAGGCATTAACGTACATGACCGCCAGAATTTTAACGTCTATACGAAAAAAACTTTTGATTGTAGTAGACCGAAAAATTGAAATCGGGTATGGTCAGTCTCGGTCTCAGACAATTTCAAGCACGACGTCATCGGCCGAAATCCAAGATATGATCGCTGGATACGATATAAATTTTTACCCAACCCAAAGGCACTGTTGATCATAAGCTCTGTATAGAAAGTCGCCTGACTAATACGAACACTCCAATTTAAAAGCAAAAACAAATTTTATCAGTTATTCACCATCGATCCCGACAAATCATTTTTTTTAAATGAATCATATATTATATTCCGTATATTCCGTTCTTGCAAGTAAGGGATTATCGGCATCAACCGGTGCAGATTGGAATCTGATCCATACCATGGTTTGGCACAGCCAGCCCTCTCAAGAATTTAGTCAAAAGCTAACGCACTACCGACGATTCTCGTCGAATCTAAAAAACTACTGTTGGGACGGTCTCGGTGGCATTGCTAAGCATAACTTTCAGATAGGTATGCCGGTCAGACCAAGCGACCTTAGCGACGTTAACCAAGGCGGCCTTACGCTATATTTTTCTTGCGCACATAGTTGCGATTTAAGAGTAGAAAGATTTTGACCACAACAACAAAGATCAGAACCATAAATGAATAAGTGAACTGTCAACGAACCAAAGTTTTTCATTTTATAGCATAAGCATGACGATCTCTTGATACGAAGATGCAGCGAGGACAAAAAAACTAAATCAACAGCTATTGGTGGTCTTTATTCATATCGTTAGATTATTAATTTCGACTAGAGGTATCCACTACAACTAAACAAGAGTGCCCCCGCAAAGTGCCCACGATATATGCCCGCGCTCTATTGACTTGCCGGCTGCAGTTAACGAGTTACATCCATGGCCATCGCTTGTCGTGCCTGATTTTTTCTATCTTCTTCTCGTCTGCCCACTCATAGTCATCGCGTTGATCCTTTAGTCCGTCATGGCCTTTGAGTTGTAAAATTTACGGCACGGGGACACCTCTAATTTTCTCCGCGTCAGCCAAAAAAACTCTCGCGGGATGTATAGTTCTATAAAGGCCTAGATGCGCGAAATTGCCAATATGCTGGCCCTTCTTGTCCGACTTTAAACAGCTCCAGTAAACACTCAAATATCATTAGGTGGCCCATCGACAACCTCTTAGATCTAATCACAGCCGATTTCTACGCACGATCCACCATTACCCTCATCTAGAGCCAAAGGCCCGATCATAACCTAAAAATCCCGATTAGAAGACAATATCCACAACCTTTTCGATTCCCGGCTGGCTTACATGCTAGAAAAAAATACGACTAAGGACAAAACATCACCTCCTGCCATAGACCCGCGAATATATCGTTCACGTACTCTCGCGTTTTTCGCCATGCAACAGCTTCAATACACTAAGTATATAATCCGGATGACAGCCAGCGCCCGACCCCCCCCAACTATGTCCCGCGATCTGCGTTCCTAATACCACCTTATGCCTTCACCGTCTGAGACACCGTTCTGGGCCTCGCCACTATAACATCGCTGTATTGCAGTAGCCATTCTATCAATGTTAAAAAACGTAATCTGAACAACTCATCCTATCTCGCACCTGACGGCGCACACCTCTTAATCCGGCTCCATCACACCACTGTAGCAATGCTAATCTTTAAAAACTGGTATCTGAATTTTATAGCAACAGCTCATTTTTCATCGAACATCGAATTTAATATAGACTCATGCATACTCTATTGGAATATCTCTGCATATAATTATTCTATAAACCTCCAAATATATATCTCGCACTCATCCGTTGGCTCTCTTTCTTGGCTTTCGTATTAAAAAACGAAACTCGTCGTATCACTGAATACTTCAAGATCCGTCTTTTCTTGGCTTAATATTCCAGAGGATCTGTCGCTACACGGTAGAACAATAGGCACGAAAATATTTTAGCATCCGTGCTTCTCTCCCAAGTATCACATATATCATCTATTTAGCTCCCGTGATGGCCACTCCTTCAATGTACGCTGGTATTGCTAGTATGCAATACGCGATAGCCGCTGCAGGTAGCAAGCGATCTTATTCCTTGAAATGTCGATCCAACAAAGAACAGAGACAACGAGCCTTAAAAAAAGTAAGACCCGCAGGAATATGTACCTAATAAAATAAAATAAATAATGCCCACATTAACTAGAAACATTCCGAATCTAGAGTCTATCAAGGAAACACCAAAAACCAAAGTAAAATTTATCCTATGTTGAAACTACGATATGCCTATTTTTCAGCTTCAAGTACAATCAAGCTAGTCGTCCAACACTTTTCTCTCTCAATAATATACCGTAGGACTAGCTAATTTGGCCATTAATTACCGACAAATTTATAATCTTGTTTAACAGCATATATTTCTGAGAAAAGTTTTCCATCGGACGATCATGTACTCAAAAAAATATGGATAGGCGCTACTGTCTATGCATCCCCACAGAACATCAACGCATCGACTCCAACGATAAAAGGTCCAGATTCTGAGTAAAAATATAGACAGGATACCGAAAAAAAATTAATTTAACGTACCCAGCATCCAAAGTAGAAGCATATATATTGACAATGTCGACGATCAAGATTAAAAATATATTTATGCATCTCATCGCCCTATTTCTCTGGCTTCTAGTTATCATAGCTATGGCCGTATCTCTGGTGACCTACCTACTCTTCTACTATGAAAATGCAAACGCTGCTACCGTAGATAACCCCCCTGCTCATGTCCCATCTATAGGAGAAATAGTCAGGTTACTGGCTATGAATATAGCTAGCCAGCTCGTCACCTATTGCCTATATCCTGTCGGTCTGGCTCGGGGGTTCTGGTTTCCGTCAGTAGGCAAATTTGCCTCACGCTCTGGCCAAATGCCTTCGATCTTGCTAGTCCATGGACTCTACTACAATGCAGCAGCGTGGATGTTTTTGCGACAGCGTCTTCGACTATCTGGCTTCGCCAGGGTATTTGCAGCTAGTTACAACTCCTTTGGTCCAAATTTTGCTGTTTTAGTAGACGAAATTGCCGGACAAGTGGAAGAGTTATGCCGCCGATTTCCTGGTGAACGTGTTGTGCTCATAGGACATAACCTAGGCGGGCTAATAGTCCGGGCAGCCTTATCACGACCGGGACTCCGCAGCCATATCGCTGCAGTGATCACTCTGGGGGCACCGCACCAAGGCAGCAAACTAGCCAGACTAAGTATCGGCCGACTGGCCCGAAGCCTCGACTTCCGCGGGCCAATTATCCGCTCTTTAGAGGACCACGAGCAACCAGCTATAATTCCGGCCCTATCACTCTACAGCCCGACCGATAACTTTATTCTGCCCAGCACGGGCAGCCGGCTCCTCAACGTCCGGGCCATCGGCTGGGTCGAGGAATCAACGATACCCGTCAGCCATGTGACCATGCTTTACCACCCGGCTGTGGCTAGCCAGGTCCTGCGCTTCTTAGCTCATCTGCGTAAAAACTAAATTATAGGACACAATACCGTTTTCTGCCCAACCCAACTAGGTTATACCGATCTGCACTATAGTGAGCAACACTTATGAAAAAAACGCCCGGCCGAACAAGTTACGTAGTATAGTCTAAGAAGTAACAAAAAATATCAATATTTTATCAGTGAAGTGGACACTTCGTAACCGATTCACCAGTCATATCTAGAGAATATCTTTTTTCAGCCCTAAGAGTGCGAAGCGCTCCTTCTCCATATAAAAAAAGCCAAACCGGTCGGGACACATGACGGACATAAATAATAATAGGCGTAAAAATATATACTGACAGAAGTGTCTAGAAAGTTTTGTGTAACTTTGATAATCTCATAAAATCTTCAGACCTCTACAAAAAAAAGTGGCTAAATGTGTTTTTTTGCCTTCCGCTTGACTCATAATTAGAGGTAAGTCACGGACTTTCTACTTTGTTAAACCACAGACATTATTTTTTTGATTACTTTTCCGACATACTACTCTGACTGTGCTTTTACTGTTACCGCCCTTACCTGACTATCTCTCTGCCAATATAAAATACTGACAGTGACGTAAAAATACTTATACTAGGACGGTACTGAATATCGGAACCATGCGCGACGGTAAAATTATATTTTTACCACATAAAGGAACACTTTTGAGACGCGCAGCGTCCAGCTCTTCATTGTGATATGAAACCTCGAACTAAATCCCGCCCAAAATTGGTTAAGATGCCAGGCCTATTGTCTCATCTAGGATTGACCAATCATAGACCAGGACTTCTAAATGTCGCGTGCATACGCCCTCACTGCACATGACCTTTTTATATTAGTCTCAAAATATCTTAAAAAAAATCTAAACCGTTTATGCCGATGTGTTCAAAATGACCTAATAGTTATATTTAGATCTTAAAAATTAAACCTGTAAAATAAGATTGTTAATATTTTTTAATCGCTTTCTATCCTGCGCTATCAAAGATTTAGATATTCTCTCAATCCTCGCCAACGCCTGTCTAGACCTAAGTCTGTTACTGCTAGTCAAGCTAATAACGACGCCTCCTCAAGCTATCCGTAAATGGAGAAAACTATTTTTGAAACGCTACTAAACTCACCGGTTACTTCAGTCCACGACTTCTGTATAGCCTATCTTCCACCGATGCCAAGCCCTCTACTATCACAACTCTGCAGCTAGCTTTATAATATTGTGATCCTCTACCTCCACATACCTATTCAATATCTTCAACTGATTCGTTCTGCTATCAGGCAGTTATTACAGCATATTAGAGAAGACTAGATAGAAATCGTCAGTTTCAAGCCTCCAACCGCCAATCCTACTCAGCTCCTTACGCTACTGATTGGCAAGCAGTAAGACAAGCTACGACAAGCTCATTCACGTCAACAACTTCCATTCTTTTGGTCGCCGCTTGAACGAAGGATACAAACGTTACAGACGCCCATGCTAAACCTAAAAACTACTTTAAACAAAACAATGGCACATATAACCATAGGCCAGACGACATTATACTCAAAAAAATAAACCGAATCTTCGCGGAAACTATACTCACTATTGACTTCACTGACTGCTCAGCAATAAAAAAAACCGTCGCCTTCCTGTCCTAAGCCGACGAGTGCTACGCTCAACTCTTAGTCAAAGCCATTGCCATGCCGTAAAAATAGTTTTACACTGATTAGTTATTCTTCTTCCATGCACCCATTAGTATCGATGTAGCTATCATCCGCCAGGACTCATGAACCAAAAAATAACGGCCGAAAGAATAGTATATTTTACCTATTAGCCCCCTGCGTCTATATGCAATAACCAAGAATTAAGAGAGCACATCAAAGAAGCGTTTGAATAAATAAAAAATATAAACTTCATAATGAGCTAAGAGTCTAATTTAGCAATCGTCTTCGCGCTGGTATAGCTGCCGACCATTGCTCCCACCCCTCCACAGCGCTCTTTCAATAACTAGGACATAGTAGTTTAGCGGAGTATATAGAACCGGCTTTTCTTTAGATCGTAATACATAGAAAGGTATAACCAAACGCGAGATACTAGGTTACGATCAAGTCCGAGTCAGTGGACTTCTGTTCAGGAATAAAAAAAAATTCTGCTGCCCCTATAACGCGAGACATATGCCACAATCGACTTCTGAGTGTACAAAACATTGTCGGCGCTTTCATTGTTCACAGCATGAACGTCATCGCTTATACTATATGCTACAAATCAAATTATGTCAGACACTTTTTCTAGGCCTACAGGTCCAGAATAACATAAATTCTCAACTAAAGTCATAGAACAAATCTTGATATATACCACATCCAAGATGTCGAGGTAATTTTTCTCAAATGAGGGCATGGACATGGACTGCCAGCTTCACCTATGCCAGCTAAAACAATAGATTCAGCTGCCTCATCGAAAAAACTAACTATTAATACTCTAGATCTAACAATATTATCCTTAGAATATAGAATACCTCTCTCTCGGCCAGGGACTAACGGCAGGACCATGTATGTCCGAATTTACCTATAATCTAAGGCTAGTTGTTTTTTTTATTTCATAATATAGACTCAAACTACTACTACATATCTATTGCTATGAAGCCGAATACTTCGGCTTCATAGCAATAGATTGCCACTTAATATCTGTTATCTCGTGCTCAAAAAACATTACCTTAAACATGATCTTCCAATGGTAAAATATGCTTGCCACATGCTCGACTATATAGCTGAAGAAAAAAGCCTGACTTAGTATGCCGGGTATCCCTAGATATCACGCATTTACACCTAGGCGTCCCCACCCGGCTTCAACCGATTCTGCTCAGCTCCTTGGAAAAAGCGGTACAATTCACTACCATCGACGAAATAAACTTGGAGTTTGAGGTCAGTACCAGGCGGACCCAGACCACTACGCCTTCCGGATCCTAGATGCAGACATTAACATCCCGCCCAAAAACAAATAAAAGCCACACCTAAGTGCTCATACCAGGTCGGATATGAGAATGCTCGTTGTTTCGACGACAATCAGACTGGATCTAGCTATTATAAAACGCTTATGCAACCTCATGTAAGGCTGAATTTTGAGACTCGATTTTAACCCACCTATCTCTTGATCTACATTATATATGCCTATCGGCAAGGAAATCCAAAGGTCAAATATCGTTTCTGCTGGATGATGGTTGTTCGACCAACTGCAAAATAATAGAGCAATTTTAAGCGACGCCAAGTATACCAGAATATCTCAACCAACAATTAAGGGGCCGTAGTCAATATTGCCATCGAACTATAAAAAATTTGTGTCATGGGTTTAAAGATGATAATCATAGAACTCGATCGCAGAACTAGCGCACTGTACAACGACGATATTTTCTATTTTTTTTATGGAAAAACTAATACGTAAGACTACGCCTATCATATGACGTTGCTATAACCTGCCCGGCCACGGCTATACCAGGTCATCCAGCCTTTTCTACGGCCCTTTGCTAATGTCGATAGACAAAAATACAATATTATATTAGCGACAACCTAGTTGATCCCTTCTTCATGAGGCAAATAAACGAAAACCTATCTACCATTCAGCTAGCCTTAGTAGTCAAGAACCTCAAAAAAACCGCGCATCACCTCGGCCAAAATCATAAAACAATAGCGCTTAACTACAGTTTTTTTTGGTATATTAAATATAGTAAGAGATACGATTATCTAAATATGCGGCTAAAATAGCAAATCCTTTCCTGACTAAAATTATATGATATTCATTTTTAGCCTGCACAATCACAATAATGACGATACAATACTGCAACGCCCCGGAATCGTCAGAATTTAAAGGCCATAGCGTAATGCAAAATAATAGCGCATGGCAACATTAAGATAGTCCTCTATCACGAACACTTTTGAACGAGTCATCCGAGTGCCTTTCACACCCAGTGCAGCATCTACAAGAATCAACCCTGAATATAGCGCTGATAGATGCCTAGCGCCTGGCCATCAACTACGGAAACAGATAACCTTAGATAGAGAGTTCATCCAGGACAGGTTAAAACTGTTCATCTCGTTCGGCCATAATTATGGTGACTATAGTCTTAGAATAGACGTACTTTCTCAGATATACTCGAACACAGCCCGTGTCCGAGCGCCAAGATAGGAACGCATCCAGAATAACGATATCCGACACGAGCCGATCATAATCTCTATAAATACCACGCGTCTTAAGCCAAATGAATATCGAAAACCTTCGCTACGAAAAAACACTTACAGAGCACGATCGCTTTCGGATCATCCTCGAACCGTCTCCACAGAAAAATATCGATAACGTGCGCATTCTGCATCCAACTTAGATCAAATTCTCCATTTCTGTTAAATAAAAAACAATATCCGGTGCCAAAGAAATCTCTGGGCATTCTAGCTACCCAGCCCAGCTCTGCCTAGAAGAAACTCCGAGAGGGGCATCAAAACTCAATACGACGAATCAGATGTCCTTGTCGAGGTGGCCTAGTAATCCGGACGTTATAGTCTGGCGACTATGTCGGCCCATACTAGGCTTGTCAAAGAGATTGATTGTCTTACCTTAAAATTTCACAGATACTTTATAAATTCATCGCAAACACCACTATACACTGCGTCGTATGCACAGAGCTACTCGAAAGGTTTGTTTGTACTGTGCGGAGACGCCATAACAGTCTCAACTTGGGCCTGTCGACTCTGATATATATTTTTAATTCGCGCCCTGACTGTTCTGACTACCAACAAAAAAAAACATGCTCACGGTAAGCTATTCAGCAACGCAGTTGAAGCCCTATGCTACTATATCCCACCCAGACAAGATACCCATGTTGTAGTGATCAAGGATATATACACCACTGTCGGTATGGCCACGCTAAACTAAATGTTCCTGCCTACCAAACTCTGGTTGAAGAAGTGAGGTCCGTCAATACCTCCCGATCTCTAGCCCTATGCTTCCAGGTAATAACCCAAACTACATGGATCATGCTGACCATTTTACTCTGCAGTCTGCCAATTTTGTCCGGATGCGATCGGATGGAAGCGGCCGAGCAAGCTGTATCTTGTGGCGAATATACCCGAGCAAGGACGTTGCTGACCCCACTAGCCGCGGCCAACCGCACTAAAGCTAAGCTTCTCTTGGGCTCCCTATGGAACGAAGGCAAGGGCGGGCCGCAGGATTTCGCAAAAGCCCGCGAACTCTTAGAGAGCCCGGCAACGCAAGGAAATCCAGATGCGCAACTTGCTATGGGCCGCATAGAACTGGAGGGTTGGGGCGAAGAACGAGCCTGTATATCGGCCCGGCGTCACATAGAGGCTGCCGCGGCACAACGCGAGGCCGCTGGCTGGCTACTAGCCCGGATGCAGCTCGAAGGCCGCTGCGTACCACAGGACCCAGACCAAGCCGTAGCTACCTCCGAATGGCTAGCGGCTAAAGGGTTCATACCGGCCAAAGCCATGGCCGGCTGGGCAGGGCTGTTGGGGTGGCGCGGTCAGGCCGGACGCGAGACGGGCTTAGTACTCCTAGAAGAAGCATCAGCCACACGGGATCCTATGGCCATGGCCTTGCTCGGAATAGCCTGGGACGACGGTCTAACTGGCTGGCGCAACTCCAGCCACGCGATATACTGGCTAGAGCCGGCCTGCGCCGGCGGAGTTGAATCGGCCTGCGTTCGGCTGGGCCGATTAACTGCGGCAGGCGACGGCCGGCCGCGCAGTGCTATAGCCGCGACCAGGTTCTTTCAACAGGCTGTGGAACGTGGAAGTTTACCCGGACTATTGGCGCTGGTAAACCTCCTTGAAGAAGATCCGGACGCGCCGCGTGATCCTAAATATGCCGCTCGACTCCTCGAACAAGGGTTACGGGAACCGAAAGGCATCTTCGACCTATCGGACCTAGCCCGTCTGATCTGCGCTAACCTAGAGGAAGCTCCGGCGCGAATACTATGCCGAGATCGAGTTCTGACTTGGCCTTGTCGAGGACTGGCCTCATGGCAACATTTTTTCGGCCGCCTCTACTTAGGGGAATATGGCTGGCCTCCGGCCATAGGTAGTGCCATATTCTGGCTACGTCGAGCCGCTACTGAAGAGCCTGAGGCCCTGGAACTATTATCCAAGATCTACCGCAACGGCTGGGGCGTCACCGCCGAT
>CBCOTE010000026.1:0-91365 GCA_965112965.1 Desulfovibrionales bacterium
TATTAATAATTATAATGTATGAGAGGCAAAAAATGAAATTGTGGAGAGCTTTTGGGGGGGGGGGGTGGGGTTGGTTTTGGCTGTTTTTATTTTGGAAAATTTGTGTTAGATTTAGATAAAATAAAAAGGGAATAATATGTCGAGAATGGTAACACAGGCCGTCGGCTAGGAGGAGCGATATGTTTCATGTCATAATGCCCCTCAGTCGATCAGCCAGACAATAGTTGATAAGCATGGCTTTAGCCGTTATAAAGTGATTTTTTAAAGTTGCGTTGGACCAAGGGCCTCCAATACATGATAAATCTGCTCGATGGTGTTGCGTGAATGAACGAGAAAAAAATTTGTTTCGAGCGGACGCGATTCAGCAAGCTAACGACTTTTTTTACAGGTGCGTGGTGCCGAAATTCATGTGATATATATGGTTCCACTCGTTTGGATGAATTCTTTGGACACAATATAAGTTAAGTATGGATATGGCGGCGATATACTTAGCCAAAGTCTGATGGATAACCGTCTACAACTCAAAAGATGCCGGGCTATTGAAACCTAAGAAAAAATAGCCCCGCCGTTCGTCGCGGTCAGGTAGGCTCTTGCGCAAGTCCTTCATTACGATATAATGGCTCCAGCCGGCTCTATCTAGCGAAACTGCACAGTGTAGATAGTTGTCTGTTTGCGGTAGAGGGCAAGACATATGCAGCGTCTATAGAGTTATCCAGCTAATGCCTACGTCCGTTGGCTAGGGCTAATTCTGACTGCATACGACTATAATTGCATATGATCATAACGTCAGCCATACCTGGCCTGGTACGCTGGTTGAATATTGACAGAGAGAGCATCGCTCGGAGCGATAAATTTACCATAAACTTGAGTATTGCTCGATAGACTGAACGCTGCCAAGTTCGGCTGTTTAGATGACCTGTGGCTGTTTAGATCAAGGAGCTGTACCCGTTCTTCGATGTTTGCTGCATTTTGTCCAACAGTATACCCTGGGCTCAGTCTTTCCGGTTGCGACTGTTCATTAATATCAAAGCTTTTCCTTTTATTGATAGATCCGATCCGGGCGGTGATAAGTTCTTCGGGATCAATTTGTCGACGGTCGGACTAAGGGCTATCCTTAAAAAATGTCCAGCGACAGAGGATAAAAAATTTCTTTTATGAAGTAAGTGCATAGTAACCAGCATTATATATAGAAGATGTTACAACAATGGTTACGGTACTATGCTGGATAGTGTCGGTTGTATATAGTTAAGGTGCTACGGAATCCTTGCGGGTTATATTTTATCCCTGATACTGAGGTACGCTGGCTATCAACCCGTCTTTATCTGCTCCTCCATCATTAACAAGGATGGCGCATTGGATTTTTACTGGACAAATGCCACTATGAGGCATGTCTTATCCAGGCTACAGCGTTCTACATTGCTTTTAGTTACTTGGATAATTGAGGTGGCGGGTTGTAGCGATGTTCAATTTTAATTGAATGGGTCGAGAGAGATATGCTGTGGTTTGGATTAGTATAGCCAAAATTCGTCTATCGTATCCTATGACAATGCTCGGTCCGCTAGAGATATCAGCTTGTGGGAGGAACAGGTCCAAAGGACGTGCTAAGAGTGGATAGATAACGTATGCAATTGAACTTAAGTTTTCATGCAGATTTGTTGTCATATAAAATGGTACGCCATGCGGAGCTATGGTGTGCAATTTGGCAGGTTAGTGACACAACAGAAGGTGTCGCGTTCTGTATGACCGCAGGCAGAATGTCACCTAGCCGGCTGGGCAGATTTATATTATTTAGTCATAGATCTGTCGATATCATGCTCATGTGATGAAGTAAGCACGCGCATAATGCTTCTGGGTACGGCCAGAGGCCTGCTTAGGCCCAGTTTTATTTCAGCACTTGGTTGATAACGGTATATTCGACAAACTTGAGTTGTGTGGATTCATGAGGTACCGCAACTGCTTGAGCTATGGATTTACTGTGCGTGGGTAGCCCTCGTGCGCATCGATGTGCCTGGAAAGGTGTTATTTCGTGGTTCGGTTTAATGATATGCGTGCGGCCGTAGAACGACTGTCCGTCTGGCTGTATCTGACGTGTTTTTTGTCCAGAAGTCCTTTTTTTCAGCCGCCGGTCTGCTAGTCTCACGGAGGTGCTAGGCTATGTGGGCCTTTTAGATTCCGAGTCACTGACTTAAATGCCATCACATACTGGGAGAGATAACCGTTTCTTTACAGCCTGTCTTAGTGACAACAAACATTTTTATTTCCTGAAAATCGTTCATATGTATTTCGGGCTAGAAGCGCAGTAGAACTGGTTGTTTTTCATATGCTTTGAAATTCGAACCGTCTACCGTCGTCGGCTTGGCGGACCAATATCCTTGGTATATTAGAGATACTGGAGGCTATAGGGACGAGTGCGTAGTTTTTTTTGGCTTTACGGAATCTTGTATGCTACAGCGTCTTTTCGGCTACTTCTAGCATGGCTTGCTTATTTTTTTATCCTGTATTAGATAACTTGGTATGCTAAGTATTATTTTTTTTAGACCACGGCTACAGTGCTGCCTAAATTCTAAAAAATATGCCTGCCATCAAGTGCAGGCGACCCTGAGGTCGCGCTAATGCCTTAAAAGTGCTTAGCAACATCGTAGTTCTTTCTACCGAAGCTTCTCGAATCGGTGTGGTTTTTTGGCAGTACAAGGAGGCCGGTGGGTCGAGCACGTTCATTATATGCCTGGCTCTGTAATGAGAGCGCATTGAACTAGGGCGGTGTATGCACCGATTGTGCACTACTTACTGTCTGCCGTTGATGTTGATAAAATAGGAATATATAACTTGGTCAGTGGACAGATCGTTATTTTTGGCCGGGAGTCTTCGGGTCAGTATAGTTACTCGGCATGGTCGTCCAATAGTTGACAATGAAGGCAGCATGAATGATTAACGCCATATCAGTTACTTAGGTGATAGGTTGTTCTAAATATACAGCTAGATTGGCCGGATAATATATCCATTAGGTCTTTGCAAGGTTGCCTGGCTGTCGATTCGTTAGATTCCCACCACAATAATTATAGAGGTAGTAGTGCTACGGCAAAGCCGTCCTAGTGCTGCCAAATCAAGACCGCGGTGTTGATTTGGTCGGCGAGTATTTGGAGCCATACAGATTAAGTCCGTTCATGGCGGCCTAGTTCCTTTTTTTTTTGCATCTACATAAATGGGAGTTGGTTGGCGCATAACTCTTCCCTCATGATAAAATAATATATGTTCAGACTATAAAAATAAGGATAATACCAAGCTGAAGAGTTAACTTTTTTTGCTACTGCATAGGACAAAGCGGACTTATTCTATGCCTGTTCGATAAAAGAAGATCAGCTCGTTATATGTTTTTCGTGTAGGATTGCAAAAATTTCTTCGCGGATAACACGCGCTGTCGCTTCGGCGGCGGCTTGATCCAGGCGTTCTGATATGGAAGTCTGTAGAGTTTCGAGACGGGTTTCAGCTTCTTCGCGCAGGCGGTCGGTGATGGCCTCACAACCAGCGCGGGCCTTATCTAGACCAACTTCTAACTCTTCTTTGAACTTTAAAGAAAAAAGCTTCCACTCGGTTTGGGCGACAAAGCGTTGTTCCAGGTTGGAGATGGCATCGGCCAGTATTGAAGTAAAGGCCTGGCGCGCAGTTTCGACAATACTGACTAAAGTCGGGGTGTCAGAAAACAGAGTTAGGTCGTTGTGTATGTCCGTCGCGTTTTGGTACTCGGCCGTAGGTAGTTGCGCGGCCATAAGGTTTGAGATGGCACTTTTTGTGGAGTTCTGGACGGTAACTTTTGTCTGCTCGATGGCTGTACGGGCCTGACCATCGGCGGTATTATGATTGTTGACCGCGGCCATATCCTCGGTCAACATCTCCCCGGCTAGGTGGTATAGAACTTTTTCGCCGGGTAGCTTGTCCAGACAGCGTTGCAGTTTCTCCTCCAACTGTTGGGTCAGTCGTATTGCGAGGTCTGTAGTTTGACTGGTAAAGTCTTTTGCTAGTGTCTGGCATCGGTCAGCCAAGGGGTTGTCCATGTGTCGGCCGATCTTTTTGTCCTGGACCGGGAAATCGTTAGCAAAAATGATGGCAATTTTTTTGGCTATTAAGGCATCTAACTTACTGCGGGCCGTAGCCAGGTGGCGTTCCAGTATCTGCGCTACCAAACCTTCGAGATATATGGTGAGTGCGGTGTGGTGGGCATCTTGGCAATTATCGATTTTTAGAAAAATCTTGGCCATTATGCCTTCCAAAATTAGATTAGCTGTATTAGTGGCATTGGTCTGGCGCGATTCAAGTTCGACCACGCGCATGCCCTGAGCAGTTAGACGTATTTCATGTTCGGCTAAGTGAGCTTCCAGGTCAGCTAGGCGACTTACTTTGGATTCTAGCTCAATCAGATGTATTGTTTGCTCGGTCAGGCGTTGTTCCAGGTCAGCTAGAACTGTATATAGTTCAGCCCCCCTTAGATTTGATGCGGCAGGCGTAACAGGCCTAAGTGCAGTGGCGGTGGCGACTGCAGTGCTGACCAACATATTAACCCCAGGCCGGTATCCGATAGCCTGATCAAAGTCAGTAGGAGTACAACTGAGATCCTTGGCAGTCGGCGTCATATTGGAGCTGACTGTATCGGTTAACTGCTGACCTGTGGCCTCGAAGAAGGTTTGCTCCGGGGTTAACTTGGGAAATTTCAGTTTCTTAATGAGCACATCAGGGTCCGAAAGACATATTTCCTTGACTGGAGCAGTCAATGCGGTCGCGACCATTATTTTATCGGGCGAGATGACGTCTAATTTGATCAGATCGTAATCATCCTCCATACCCAGGACAGCCTTAGTCGTAGTTTTTTGGGTGCAGTTTTCGCCGGATATAACGGACGCGGTAGATGCGGTAGCGGTCCACCCCTGGTTCAATGTAGCCTCCAGGTCGGTTCGGTCGGGCTCGTTGGCGTCCAGAGCCAGTGTGGCTGACGTTTCAGTAGAGATGGAAAGTTCGGAAAGTTGGTCACTTGAAATGAAGGCGCTGAGATCGGCTAAATCTGTTTTCTCATCATCTCTACCTGGTAGCGTAGAGGCCATAGCAACTGTGACTACTGCCGATGCTACAGATAGATTACGCTTCCCTTCAGGTTCTTCCCACAAGCCAACCAAGCTGGCGGGATTGGCAAGGGCTACGGACTTCAGAGTGGCGGCAGTAACATTCAGATCGTTCAGGTTGAGTTTGCTTAACAATTCTTCTTCGGCAATAGCTTCAGCCTCGGCATCCGGATCGGATGCCTCTATTTTCATGGCGGCATCGAGCTCTAGAATTTCCTCTTCGTTTGCATAAGACCTTTTTGGGTCCCAACGACTGCTCAAGCTTTTAACATCTAGGCCGCCTGGGCCAAAAAATTTTTTCATCTTTTTATCCAGGCCTAGGCTCAGGCATCCGTTCAGGCCTACCTCGGCATTGGCATCCAGGTTAGCTGCCGGCCTGATTATGAGATCGGCCTGAAGGGTCAGGTTACTATCCAATTCGGCCAAAAGATCCTCTTCGGTAGCATTTTTTGATGTTGGTGGAAGAAGCTTTGAAACCACCATTGACAAAAAAGTTTTTTTAAACTCATTCTCGAAGTTCATGCCCACATCGGCGGCATTTACAGATGAACCTTAGATAAACGGCTCTTTTCTGGTAACGCCGATCGGTCAGAGTGGTCCATTGGATTTGGTTGTCGTCGGCCGTACGGGCTTGATTAGGCCCGGTGTCAAAAAAAAGATTGCCGACAGCCCTTGTCCCTAGTAGTTTCCGGGATGCTGAATAAGAAATAAAATTTTTTATACAGCAGAAATTAAAAGCATATTTCTAGCCAAACACAAAGGCCATCTTTAAGGCGGCCTTTAGAAACTAAAGATAAGTTACAACTTACTGGATGTGGCAAACCGAACCTTTACAACTGGCCAGCTTTTTCTTTTTCTCGGCATCGCCCGCAGAGGTCTCGATATGGCAGGCTACGCAGGTCTTGATTTTTGCCTTGGAATTATGAAAGGCCTTGTAGGCATCCATACCGGTAGGATCGTTCTTGGGCTTGTCATGGCAGCCAACATTTTTGCAGCCGCTCACGGGGCTTTTGTCATCCCACTTATGATGACAGACCTTACAGTCATCTTTGGCGTGCCTGGAATGGTCAAAAGGAACCTGCTTGACGCCTATTTTCACCAGAGCGGGTATAGCAGGAGCGGCGTACAGCGTCGAAAAGGCAAACGCGTAGACTATGGTCGCATAAATAAAAACAACTATAAACTTTTTCATGGCTCCACTACCTCCTTATTATACTAAAAAATATTGAATATATTTGATACTAGTACAGCATAAGTTTTATTATGTCAATATGGTTAATGGTTGTAGTATGCCTTGGTTGAGGTATGCCGCGGTCTATAATAGAGAGTCGCTACATTTTCGTACGGCTTAAAATGAAGGTATATATATGAATAAATCTTCCCATGATAATTATGGAAAAATAGTGAGTTAATGGTATCTTGAGTCGAGCCGCCGAGTCTGTCAAGAAAGACGTATTCGGCAGAATATGATATCATTGGATGATTTTTTTAGAATCCAGGTACTCCTTGGATCAATACTAAGGTGGCTAGTTTATAGATACCCGTCCAGTTCATGTGATTATATTATCATCCCGGCTAAGGCTAGTTTTATGGTGTTTCGGGCATGGTCTCTTGTTTGGGTCAAGGCCCACTTATTTGTTTTTTTGTCGTGGTGTAAAGTGGCTGGCATTTGCTCCAGATAGAGGCACGGCCTATTAGAAATTTGATCTCTTCAGGACCATAACTCTAGGGACAGACAGTGGTCGTTCTTCGATTTGAGCTAGATGAGTTTGGGAGAGTACGGTTGCTGGCACATAGATTAGGACCACAGTCACGATCTTTGACTATGTACCTTTATGTAGCAAGCTGTATCTGCAGGCAACATAGTCACTACGATCTTGCATATATTAGTTATATCATGTTTTATTTAGCTACAGTTATCCGTTCCGATTTCTTGGGCGCGATAACCATTGTGGGTGATGTAGCGGTCTCTTTAGTCCAGCAAAAATACCTTGACAAGGCCGCTTCCAGGGGGGGGGTTGCGGTCTAATCGATCCTTAGTGTCGTTACCAGCATACGCTCTAGTTAGTACCGCGACGCTCACCCTTGTCGAGACTTGCTGCTCAGATTAGTGACATAATCCGACTATAGCTATTAGCAGGCCTACACGACTGGCCATGTCCGCAGCTGAGACGATAACTATCTGTCTCCCTACATGAGTGCTACTATTTTTTTGAGCTAAGGCGTCACGTCGTCTAGGTGTCGACATGCAATTCGAGGCAGAACGGCTGGTTCGGCTAAAGACGGCTATGGACTGACTACAGGCCTCTTGCTTCAGTGGTTCCATGGTTCGGACTACGATGTCCGCCGTGACCATGAATGCGTGGCGTTGTGTAGATAAAGAATAACTTAGTCAGAAATTTCTATAGGTCGGTTAATTCTAGTTTGGAGTATATACTGTACCGCTATCATTGTAGTAAAGCGTTCCGGATATAAAAGACGGTTTAAAGGTGTGGCTAGTCGGGCCTCTAGCTAGTCCCAGACCGTTACAGTTTGTAGTCTCACGGCCAAAAATGACTTGGACATCGGTTTTTTGGGGCGGCTAATAGAGTTTTTTGGCTAGGACTAGTATTCGGCAAACAAAAGTTATCATACGTAGTAGAACTTGATTTTGAGGATGAAAATGGCTATTTTTTTCAGTGTGAGTGCTTTGGCTAAAATTAAGTCATATTTCGTAAGCCAAGGCCATAACTTGCTATGATTATTTGATCCAGCTCGTAGAATTGGGCTATGATAGCTGAGTCCGGTATCTTGTCCATCAGGCTTTTGCGTTATACCGTGAAGCATATGGTACGGAGTCGCGGCTTAGTCTATAAGTCTGGCTCATCCGAGCCAGAAGAGCGGTTTAGACCGATACCATCTTTGAGTCAGAAGGAATGTTGGCAACTAGCTATTTGGCTAGCCGGAACCAGCCTTTCTCAAAATAAACTGAAAGCATGGCTTATTTATACATTCAGGGCTTAAAGTGCAGGTGACGCAGGCTGGGTATAATGTGGTACATCGTAGAGTACCACATTATACCCAGCCTGCGTAAGCAGTCATTATGAAGCAGCAAGTATTCTTTGTCTACGTCTAAGCATTTTGACTTCTAAATTTATCATCTCCACATCTTTGAGCTGGCCTGGCAGAAGTGAGTTATACTATTTGGTTTAGGTACGCTGAAATCGAAATTATGGGAATTGTCTAGGAACAGAATGCAGAACATAATATTTGGTTTAGCGTAATTATGTTCCGGACCGTGAAAGTTTTTTAGTATTGATGCAATAGGCTACTAGCCAGCCAGTGGCTTTAGAGACGGTTAAGGCTCCGGCTCAGAGATTAGTTATAGCGGATGCCGAAACGGTCATTTTTATAGTACCAACAGATCACAGTTTTTTGTCCACTACGTGTCAGATTGGCCTAGCTCAAAAAAATGCTAGTCCGAAAAATATAGAGGCCGATAGAAATCTTTTTTTTAGAGCTATAATATTATCCATAGTAGACAAATCTGGCATCTTTAAAAAATCGCCTTTTGTGCTGCATCTAGAGTTTGTTTCAGGTCTGCGTCAGTGTGAGCGAAGGAGACCATCGCTGTCTCGAAGCCCGAAGGCGCTAGGTACACGCCGGCACTACGCATTTGTCGGTAGAAATTTGCATAGTCCGCTGCATCTGAATTTTTGGCTGTTATGAAATTGGTCACATGTTGACCTGTAAAATAGATGGTAAACATAGAGGCACATTGGACTACTGTAACCGGGACGCCTTTGTCGCGCAGGATATCCTTCAGACCTTGGGCTAGGCTTGCGGTACGCAGTTCCAGTCCGGTATAGTCAGCCGTCTTGAGCAGCCGCAGTGTGGCTAGGCCTGCGGCCATAGCCATCGGGTTTCCTGAGAGGGTGCCGGCTTGGTAGACGTCGCCACAGGGGGCGATATTTTCCATGAATTCCCGTCGGCCGCCGTAGGCACCTACGGGCAATCCGCCGCCAATGATTTTGCCCAATGTAGTTAGGTCTGGAATGATGCCGTAACGGGCCTGTGCGCCACCGTAGGCTACCCGGAAGCCTGTGATAACCTCGTCGAAGATGAGTAGGGTGTCGTACTTGTCACATAAGGCTCGTAGGCCGGGTAAAAAACCTTCAATCGGTAGAACCAGCCCCATATTTCCAGCCACAGGTTCCACTATGATTGCGGCGATATTACGACCATGAACGACAAAAAGTGCTTCCACCGCAGCGAGATCGTTGTAGGGGGCTAACAGTGTGTCTTTGACCGTGTCTGATGGCACGCCTAGTGTACCAGGAATAGACATGGTGGCTGATCCTGAGCCAGCTGCAGCTAGGAAAGGGTCAGCATGGCCATGGTAGCATCCCACAAACTTGACGAGCTTACTGCAGCCTGTGATCGCCCGGGCTAGACGTAGGGCGCTCATGGTGGCCTCGGTGCCAGAGTTGACCATACGTACCATTTCAATACCGGGCAGGGCATCTACTATGGCTTCGGCCAATTTAACTTCAGTGGCACAGGGGGCGCCGTAACTGGTGCCAGTGGCTGCGGCTGCAGTTACGGCCGAAACAATTTCGGGATGGCAATGGCCAAAGATTAAAGGCCCCCACGACATAACATAATCGATGTATTCGTGACCGTCCACGCTCAGTATTCGACTACCGCGGCCTGAGGCGATGAAAAGAGGCTCAGCGCCTACAGATTGGCAAGCGCGTACTGGACTATTGACACCACCAGGTATGACCTGTCGGGCGCGATTAAAGAGGTCTTTAGAGTTAGACATCGGAATTCCTTGTATATATTGTGAGAATGGAGATAGCGTATAGTCCTTGAGTTGGCTTTAGAAGTAGAGCATGGAAGTTTTTTTTAGTTCTTTTATGCTGAAGAGTACGGCGTGATCCACCACTGTCGTGGCCTCAGGTAGGGCGGCTAGGATATCCACGGTCGCTAGACAATTTTCACGGTATTTACTGTGGATCATAGTGTAGAGGCTATAGGGCCAGTCAGGCTGGGGCCGGCGCCAGTAGCAGTGGGAGACCTGGTGCTGACTGGACATAGTCCGGCCTACGGCCTCGACATACTTTTCAGGTATATTCCAAACAACCATGGCGTTGGCGTTATAGCCGGCCTTTTGGTGCCGTAAGGTGGCGCCTAATCGGCGGATAGTACCGTCGGCCTTGAGTTGGCGCAAAAGCCTAAACACGTTAGCCTCGGTTACGGTGACTCCAGCAACGGCGGTAACCTCCCGGGCTATATCGGCGTAGGGGGTGACACTGTCCGGCAGGTTGCCCTGGACGCGCTTGAGGATTTCGATCTCTATGGGGCTGAATTTACGCATGGCGATTCCTTGTGGCGGATGCCTTAGCCTGTTCGGTTGTTCCGTGTGGCTAACTAAAAATAGTATCTGCAAATAGGTCGCACTGCAACCGTTAGCAAGCCTGACCGGTTCTGGATTATACCGGATAACGGGGGCTGCAGGTAGGTAATAGCGGTCGGACTTGCCAAGAGCTGTAGTAGAGTGGTATAAAAATTGGCGTCGACATATCCAGTCAAAAGGACCGAACCATGCGCATCGCGGTGATCGGCGGCGGCAGCTGGGGTACAGCTTTGTCTAACTTATTAGCTAAAAAAGGCAATTCTGTGGGGCTATGGGTATTGGAACGTGAGCTGGTAGCTGAGATGCACAAATGGCATGAGAATTCATGGTATCTACCGGGCATTCCCCTAGTCAAATCTTTGATTCCAAGCAATGACCTAGCCGAGGTATTGAAGGGCGTTACTGTAGTACTTATGGCCGTTCCTAGCCAACATATACGCACTACCTACGGCCGCATGCGTGAGTTTTTGCCGAAAAAGCCAGTAATCATCTGCGCTAGTAAAGGTAACGAGGTACAACGGCTGCGGACTATGTCCCAGATAGCCGAAGAGGAGCTTGACGGGTTCAATCCGATTTTCGCCATGCTTTCGGGCCCATCTTTTGCCGTGGAGGTAGCCCGTGGTTTGCCTACGGCCATTGTACTGTCCTGCCTGGCAAAAAAATATTGCCGCGAACTTCAGAAATTATTCGCAACCGATTCATTCCGAGTTTATATCAATTCTGATGTGCGTGGTGTAGAATTGGGTGGGGCGGTTAAGAACATCGTTGCTATTGCGGTAGGCATAGTCGATAGCCTGGGCTTCGGTTATAACGCTCGGGCGGCGCTTATCACTCGCGGCTTGGCTGAGATGGGCCGTTTGGGCCGAGCTATGGGTGGTAAATTGTCGACTTTTATGGGTCTGTCCGCCATGGGAGATTTGGTGCTCACCTGTACGGGCGAGCTTTCCCGTAACCGTCAGGTGGGCTTACTCCTTGGTCAAGGACAGATGCTACAAGATATCATGGCTGCTATGAAGACCGTGGCTGAAGGTATCAAAACTACTGAGGCGGTGTATATTTTGGGCAGGCAATTCAAGGTAGAGTTACCTATCACTGCTGCCGTGTATAACATTCTTTACGAGGGCAAGGACCCGCAGAAGACGATGAAAGAACTCATGACCCGAGCACTTAAGGAGGAATGAATCTTCTGACTAGCCTAAAGAAAATTAAAATAGTAAAAGAAAATCGACAGTAGACAGCTTTTTTTATATATATATCAGCGAGGGGCTGTATCGCTACAATTGTTCTTATGTTGTCCAAGTTTTAGAGCTGGCATAAATGGACCAAAAACTTGTCCAAAAATCTCAGCGCCAAGGTGTTGTTTTTGTTACTTGCGTAGGGTGTTTAGCCTCATAGTTATGTTTCTATAGCTTAAGGCATACTCTTTATCAACTTTTGTCCATGTGCTATACAGCTAGTAACTTGTTGCTGTTTATGTTTTTTATTCGGAAGCTGCACCAGGTTTAGTATTTTTCTGTTGTTAGCCAAATTTAAAATTTCGTTGACTAACACCTACAGATTTTTTTGACTACCTATCGGATAAAGACCGAAAGCTACATTGATTGTTGTGCCTGCCAGAAAGTTCTTTATTTAGTGTTTTTTAGTGCAAAAAAAGCTAAGACTCGTGTGTAGTTTAGTTTTTTTTGTAGGTCTGACTTTGAGATCAGGCTAAAAATATTTTAGAAAAATACGTAAGCCCTTAGTGTCTGTTTTCCGGCTGTAGTCGGGCCGTTTCTTGTGTCACAATAACACCGTTAGTCGTCATCTTCTTCTTACCTATTCTGTCTATTTATTTAAAAGATTGCTATCCAGCGCCTGGCTTTGGATACCTCTATTGGCTGGGATTCTCAAGTTTTTCGTTTACTTATTGCTACGCAGAATAAAATTTCCGGACGGGATAGGGCACGAAAAGAAAAAAAAGAGAAATTTTTTAAAAAAAAGTTCCTCATAGTGTGCCGCCCCACATTAATCGAGCATGTCAATAAAACTAGAACTATGTAAATTTTTTAGAGTGCACGCCAAGGCGATGGGACCAGTCAAGGACTGTCTAATGAAGACTTCCCTGCCGAATATGAGTAAAGAGTGCATCTAGTTGTAGCTGAGATGGTGTTGAAGTTTATGTGGGAGAATGATGTATATACAAGGGATCGACAAGAGTGCTGTTGTGCCATAAGTCGGGCGTTCCCCGCTGGGCGGCTGGCTACGTTCAGGCCGAAAGTATTCGTCAAGATGTTGTAAATATCGCGTTCCATGTATTTTGGGTAAAACGCTAGTGATAATTTAGTCCTGAAAGGTAACGCTAGTCCTCGGACTGGGTATGTTCCAGATATTGGCTGCCATTACATCGAAGTTTATTTTTTAGTCTTTAGCAACGTTGGTGGCACTGTCCACTCAAGCGTTCTGATTATCGACGAGGCGGACAAGGCTTGCCTAGTGGGTCAAAAAAATCCTTGGTTCTATAGTAGTATAGTCTCATTCAAAGCCAGATATTAGCAGGAGGTTGGGAGAGATACAGCCTGGACGAAGATAGGCTAGCCTCGACTTAGCATCTCTTGAAGGTAGCCTGCCCGTGGCTGAAGTCGGGGTCTGAAAAAAAATAATAGGTAGGTATATAGGAATGGCAGGCACTTAGACTGAAATCTTGTCGGTGTAGTCGCATTTCTTTAATAGAATGAGAATAATGCACGTGTGTACAAGTCGTTTGCTGCGTCGGCTTAGGCTGTGCTGTGGACCAGCTTGGCTTAACTTTGCGTTGGCGTTGTCCTTTTTACACCGTGATTTTTTAAGCATATTTTTTGCCAAATAAAGTCAGTCTATGGAAGTTAGTGCTTGTGGTTTTGGAACTATCATCTAGGGCTAGATTTACAGCATAGTTTTTTCAAATCGAGGCATGTGTGGCGGATTCAAAACTTTCGAAAAAAAAATTAAAAATAGCTCATAACTACGTACTAAAGAGAAATGGGACTGCAGCATATAGCTGATTAGATTGTAATATTTGGTTACTAACCACAAGTCGCATTGAAGAAAAGCTGTAGTCTGGCTACTGGGAGTCATTTAGGGCCTGTTTGAAGGTCGTCAGCTGCATATTTTTTGAAGCCACGACGAAAATATTAGTGAATTGCTTGAGTTGGGGTGGATTTGGAATTGTTTGATATTGGCTTCCAGGTGTGGCACAATAGTGTCAGTTTAAGGTTGGATAGATTTTGTTCAAAATCGATGTATAGGGGTTATTGTTAATGGCCATTGTGTCCGACGAGGCCGCTAAAAAAAATATTCCAGTGGCCCAATTTTGCCTGACGGGATAAGAACGCGTCGATTTATCGGTGGAAATTAGTCAAGAACGTGTGGAGGGGGAGAGATTGATCATACACTCGATACAGGGTGAGCCCCCACGCTGGTGCGGTTGCGGGCGCTTTGTTGCGATCGCGGCCAGCCAAGAGTTCCGGCACGGCTTCGGCCTGGAATCTGCCACGGCCAACTGCCACCAGGCAGCCCATAATATTGCGCGCCATTTGCTTCAAAAACCCGTCGCCTGTTAGCTGCCATACTAGCTCCGGTCCAGCTATGCTCAGTTCACCGGCTGCGCCGGCCTGTAAATCAAAGGCCACCGGACGTACCCAGGCTACCTCATATAGTGTGCGCACTGTTGACTTGACCGGAGTGCCTAGATTCATAAAACAGGCGAAATTGTGTTTGCCTTGAAGCATAGCCGCGGCGGCCTCCATGGCTACTAAGTCGAGCTCCCCAACGGCCCACACGTACGGTCGTCTTTGAGGTATGACGTACTGACGAGAAAGCCACAAGCTGTAGAGATAGGTTTTGGCTCGGGCGCTAAAACGGGCATGAAAACCGGCCGGGGCCAACGTTACGGTTAACACGCAGAGGGCCTTGGGTACATGATCATTGATGGCAGCGCACCAGTCGATGCCGGCTTTGGCCGCAGGCACATCGGCATGAGCTACCTGCCCTAGAGCGTGCACTCCGGCATCAGTACGGCTGGCGCCATGTACGCGTATGGGCCGACTGCAAATGTGGCTGAAGGCGGCTTCCAGGCAGGATTGGACGGTAATGGGCTGGTCTGCGGTTTTATGGGCTTGGGTCTGCCAGCCGTGAAATCGATTTCCTAGGTAGGCGAGCACTAGCCGTAGTCGGACGAATCCTTCCGCTGGATTGAGCACAGATAACTTTGGTGGCCAAGAGGGCACGACACCGTTTGGTTCTCGACATACGATTGTTTCCTTGGTCTGTCCGTTACTCATGACTCCCTCTCTTTTTTGCAATAATACGCTCTACATTTTAGTAATTCTTAGAAATCTCGGTAATTTAACCGAGCTTAACGTTGTTGAAGGCTTCGCCGGCCTAAAGGTCAGAGCATATTGGCCAGGATTTTGTCGAAGGCGTTTTTTATCAATAGTTTCCAGTACAGCGTCGTCCTATTTGAGTTTCATATTGGGCTAGACGTCGATAAGGTGCTTGAGTCTTTGGTATTTGACCTTTTTGGCCTCCTGAGATTTTGACTCAAATTTGGTGAGTTGACGAAGTTTATGTAGATTTCTTAGATCGGGAGGTTTTGCTCGTGGAGAGCCCAGCATTTTTAATGCAAGTGAGCTAGTTACTATTATTCTGGTTGTTGGCAGGTGTTGTCTTTTTTTTTGTGGGCGGGCGGTTTGACGATGTTGATATTGATGACGGCTATAGTGACGACCTCTGGTCCCATAAAACAAGATGCGGCTGAGGCAACGACGACGAGCGGAGCTGAAGTGACTAAAACGGCTGATGAGTGCCTTAAGAATAGCGAGGAGAATCCAGTTAGATTGATAACAATGGTTAGACTGAACCACACTACTAACTATTTAAAATTGGTGACCTGGCGGTCATTTGTAGAACTATTTTCTTGTTCTAAGCATTTTTAGTTTTTTTATCATAATGACAAAAGACTTTGGTAGTCTTATTTTTTAAAGAGCCTGTATTTTTTTATGGCCCGTGATACGGCTTCGCGTTGGTGGGCGTTGAGCTCTGCGACTAGGGCCAGGAAGGTTTGCTCAGTGTGACGTAGTTATTTTTTAGATGTTTATATTTATACCAGGCCCTGAGCTTATTGGCCGCGCTTTCCTGCTAGATTCTTTCCTCGTGGGTAATATGCTGATGCTATATACGATCTGTACCAGGACTTGATAATTATATTTTTAGGTTGGGATAAGTTTGCCCTGTTCTTTTTGAGTTAGCTGTGAGAATTGAACATGTATTGGATGGAGAAGCGAAATAATTTTTTTGGCATGATGTTGGTCCATCGGGAAGCAGCGACCCGTCGGTATTAAGGGAGGAAGAAGTTGATAAGGGGCATTCCGTTTTTTTTACGGCCAGATACCATAAGTCAAGGATTGCCTAAAGTCGGCAGGGGATTGGTGCCGTTCTAACATGACTATGGTCGTGGATGGTAGATTGTGCAGCAAAGCGATAAAGTTGGTCGACCTTAGCAAGATTGGGGAGTCAGGAGTATTCGACTTAGGGCACGGCCAGGGTAATGCGCATCACGACTGAGGCAAGTCAGCCCACAAGAGATGTAATACTACCTGCATAAGACGCTTTGTCTGAGGATAGCCGTTTTTAGACGACCCACGAAACTTATAGTAGCTATTTTAAGGAAGAAGTATGAAAAAATAAGTATACTATAGGGCCCAGTCTACTGTCAGTTCAGACAGGCTGGCCATCAAGAGGCTGACTAAGGCCGTGGTTATTGCGATGGGACTGCAACGTTTAGTTTTGGGCAATATTATCCATAGATTGTGGCAGGTTAAGTTTTCTGTTGGAAGGAATGTTTTTTATAGAGTGTGGGTGAGTATGTAAGTTTGGTCACTGCTCATAATAAATAGGTTGACATGACCATGAGCAGGCTGAAGTAGAAGGGCCTGGGGGGGCCAAGGCTAAGATGATGGTTATATCGAGCAAAAAAATAGTTATAAATAGACCGAGCCTTTCAAGTAGGTGACGGTTGACGATTCTCGATAGCAATCTTCGAATCGCCAACCAGGGACGTGGTGCTAACATGGTCAGGATGTGGTCCTTGATTTAGGCCCATCCAAGGCGTCGCTGGTCGAATTAGGCCGGTGTCTAAGGAGTACGTGCGGATATAGCAGCCGGCCAAAGTCCAGCATAGTTGTGGACTATGACGGTTCCAAGATAGCATTTTGGGCTATTGAAGGCAGCAATCAAGGGTAAAAAAAAGTTGACTTAATGTCGGCAACAGACGGCAAACAAGAGAGATAAGGAAATGAGGCTGAAGGCGAACTGGTTAAAATCGAAAGAAGTGGCCAGGACGTTAGTAAGGTCGTGGATACATAAGTCGATAAAGGCGGTAGCCAGTATGGTCCAGCTTTTCGATATGTATTTAACTAAAGTGAATTAATTACTGTTTTTTAATTTATTTAACTGTGGAATATTTATTTGAATGTTGGCCGCCTGCTAAAAAAATAGACTCAGGCAAAAAAACGCTGAAGATGATAGTTATGGCAAGATACAGTATACCAAGGCGGGTCGTTTCGTTGATAAATATTAAACTTGGACATTTTATTTGTTTTATTTTTTATATTAGCATGCTGTAGTCTAATATCTTTATTGGTAACACGTATATTAATCGTGCCCTGGAGTCGGAATTAGGAGTCGACTTAATAAGGTCATATAACGCGGTGGATCCTTTGAGACATGGGGAGCAGCGCTTGCGACAAGTCAACTGGAAGCTTTGATTAATTTAGATGAAATATTTATTAAAGCAATAAATATTGTACTTAGCCCAAATTCTAGCCACGCATAAGCCGACACCAGCTCTCGATCTGAATTTATAGCTCTCACAGACATTACTAGGAGCGCTATGGGTCCTGGTTAAGTCGGATTACCTGACGACGTATTAGTTTCAGGAGCATTTGCCCTCTCCAAAGCTTAAGTTTTTTTAATATTATGAGTCCAGACTGTAATAGCATTCCCCTCGACAAGGGCGTCAGGTTCGCTTTGGATCCGTGCGCAATTGTCTTGGAATCAGTAACAGCTCAGTATGCCAGCAACTGTACTATGTGTTTTAATGACTAGGGTTGTTAGTAGCTTTCTTAACGTCCGCATCTATAAATGGCCTCGGCCCGCAGCGATCAGGGCCCGTTGAGAAAGCCCTGAATACAAACTTCAACCGCTTGAACTTTAGCCTGGTTAACGTCGTTATTCATTTTGGCGTTACTGCATCCAGCCTTATAGGCACGCGTGATTAGAGCTCACACCAGCTGAACTTTTCGATCCATGTCTAGGGCGCAACGTGGTGAAGATATTCTGCAGAACTTAGCTGCAGCGGGGCTATCACCGCGCCTTAAGATCTTCTATGAGTCGTGTCAGCAGCTTTTAGATTCCATGTTAAGTCTCGTCGGGCTTGGTCGCAATATACAGCGTTCTGAGTAACTCGCCTGGGTCAGAACCTCGGCCATACCCGCAACCGCTGTGGTGGCAGATCGTGATTTCGAACGCTACGTTTATCATTTTATTTTTCTACGGCCGAACATGCTAAACCTTGAACAACGTTGCCAATTAGCTTGTTTTCAAGCAAAAAAGACCTTGTAAAATAAGTCAGGTTTAACTAAAAATATTTATAGATTTGTTTAGTCGATTGTCGGTAGATATTTGTGGCCGTTCATATTACACTGATACCAGTTACTGCGTGGGGTACACGGTTTATGGTTAGCGTCGATTGTATCTTCTGCAAGATTGTCACCGGTATTATCCCGTGTGCTAGAATTTTTGAGATTGATACCATCCTCGCATTCATGGATATAGCATTCGTTCAGCCGGGCCATGCCCTGGTTATTCCTAAGGGCCATTACCCTACGCTCCTTGACTTGCCAACCGGTCTAGGTATTGACCTCCTCGCGGCTCAGCAAACAGTGGCCCGTGCTGTACAGATCGTTACTCACGCTGACGGATTCAATCTTAATATGAATAATTTTGAAGCTGCCGGACAACTCGTGCCTCACGCCCACTTTCACATAATTCCCCGCCACTTAGGGGACGGCTTTAAACCTTGGACCCAAACACCTTACAGTAGCCCTGATACTATGCACATTCTCGCTGCCGCCATACGGAATGCCATTGTTTGATCCATTGGAGAGAAGTTGATTTTAAGTACACTCGTATACCGTTAATATCCCGGCACCCCCCTCGACTTTTATACTCTCCTACGGAGGCAAAAATCATGGGATCTAAAACCCTCATTAAAGCCGAAATCGTTGATGCTGTTTATGAAAAGACCAATTATAACCGTGCTGAGGTTAAAAATATTATAGAATCACTCCTGCGCATCATGAAGCAGGCCATCAAAAAGGATCAGGCCTTGCTTATTAGTGGCTTTGGTAAATTTGAAGTCTACGACAAGCTCGCTCGTAAAGGCCGCAACCCACAGACTGACGAAACCATCACGTTGCCTCCGCGTAAGATTGTCGTCTTTCGCCTTTCCCGTAAGTTTCGTTTTGAACTTAATCCTGAATGACTAATGATGTATAAAAATTCCTGTGGTTGGTTAACGGACGGTGATAATCGTTCACCTGCACCAGAGACAGTTTCAATAATTTTTACCAAGCCGATATGATTTATCACGGCCTTCTCTGCCATTTTACCTTTTCTAGTCTGACAATTTTTTGATTATACTATTTATCTATCATTATATGTTCCACACTATCTTTGTTTTCTAGTTTGTAAGTGTGCACTGCTTTGATGTTCCCA
This sequence comes from Desulfovibrionales bacterium, assembly GCA_965112965.1. Lineage (GTDB taxonomy): Bacteria > Desulfobacterota > Desulfovibrionia > Desulfovibrionales > Desulfovibrionaceae > CBCOTE01. Next base: position 19,303 of record CBCOTE010000026.1, read on the forward strand.
GCGGCAATACTTTACGCTCTGTTGTTAGCGTCTGCTGATCAATGCTGTTTATTATTTGTTGTGTTATTCCTGCTATTAGGCTTTTGACTCGGGTAGTTATCTCTACGGATTCTCTTTGTCTGGACGTTGTGTACGGGGGAAGGTGGAGATAGGGCAGCGAGACGAGAAGCAGAAAAAGTACGAGCGCGTGAGAGGAGAAATAAAGGACAAATTTTTTAAAAATGGAGGTACGTGGGCAGACGAAAAAAAAGAATAATAAATATTTTTTTGCTTCGCCATAATAGCCGCCGCTACACTTTGCCTTTGACTTCGTCTTCGAGGTCGGCCTGACGTTTTAGGAGTTCTTCGAGGCGAATATCGGCACCGAGGATGCCGGTGAGGTCATCATTGGCGTTAGCTACGGGCATGGCGACTGTGAGGCATAGGTGGCCAGTAAACTTGGACTGGTAGAAATTAGTGATGTGCATCTTTCCAGTCTGTAAGGGAATGACGAACCATTCGCGGTCAGAGAAATTTTCGCCGGCAATGAGAGGCTTATATTTCTGGACGTCTTCTGGCTGGGCAATGCCAGAGGCTACGAGGTTGCCCTTAGTATCGACTAGATACATAAATTGTATAAAAGGGTAATTCGTGAGGAAGTCATAGATGTATATGGCGGCTTCTTCCTCACTGTGCTGTTGTAAGCAGGTCTGAATATAAGGATTTTCCGAGAGTTTAAGAATAATGTGGGCGGCGAGTTCCTGGGCAATCTGTTTAAGTTTCTCTAGGTCCGATGTAAAAAGTTCGGGTAAGTAGCGTTTGGCCAGATTTGTTATCTCTTTGTTGGAGAAGGAGGTAATACGGCCGGTTTCGTAGGCGGCCATAATCTTATTATAGATTTTACCCACAGCGGGGTGGCGTTTGGTGACCTGTTTATCTTGGGGCAGGTCAAGATGTTGGTTGATCCAATATGCGACGCCGGCACGGCCAGATTTGTCAGTGATGATTATAGACACGGGGCGGCCTAAAATGAGGCGAGTATCGAAGATATTATATATTTCTTCGTTCTTGAAGAGGCCATCCATATGGACGCCGGCACGGGTAGCATTGAAGTCCCGGCCGACGAAAGGGTAGTTGTCCGGTATGGTGTAGCCGAGCTTCTTTTCAAAATAAGCGCTGATTTCAGTGATGGTTTGAGTATTGGCTGCATCGTCCTGACCGGTGAGGGAGATATACTCGATAACTAGACCTTCGACGGGTGTATTGCCGGTGCGTTCACCGAAACCAAGGAGGGTGCCATTGACGCCACCACAGCCGTAAAGCCATGCAGTGGAGGCATTGATGAGTGCCTTATGAAAATCGTTGTGGCCGTGCCATTCAAGCCATTTGCCGGGGATACCGGCGTCGTCAGTAAAGGCGCGTACGATGCGGGGTACGGAACGGGGCAGACTGGCGTTGGGGTATGGTACGCCGTAACCTAGTGTATCGCAGAGGCGGATCTTGATCGGTAGGCCGCTCTGATCGGATAATTTTTTAAGTTGAACCGCGAAGGGTAGGCAGAAGCCATAGATGTCGGCGCGGGTTACGTCCTCAAAATGGCAACGAGGAGCGATACCCCATTCCAGGGCCTTTTCTACCAGGGCCAAATAGTCTTTCATGGCGGTCTGGCGGTTTTTACCTAGCTTGAGGTATATGTGATAATCCGAGACAGAAGTGAGCATACCCACTTCATCGAACTCCATACTGCGGGCAATTTTGAGGTCATTGAGGTTGGCGCGGATCCAACCCGTGACGCTGGGGAAAGCGTAGTTTTTTGCTCGGCAGGCTTCGATGGCCTTGTGGTCTTTGTTAGAGTACATGAAGAATTCTGAGGCTTGTATGAGGCCGCTCATACCGCCGAGTTTATGCAGGAGGGAAAAAATGTGAGTGATTTGTTCGACGGTATAAGGAGGCCGAGCTTGTTGGCCGTCGCGGAAGGTAGTGTCGGTAATGAACATGAAATCGGCTGGCCGCGGGATACAAAAAACGTCGTCGAAGGTAATACGGCTGATTTTAGTATAAGGAAAGAGGTCGCGGTAGAGTTCGGGATCCTCACGTTTGTCTAGGCGTATGCGAGGCATAGCGCCGTGATTGATATTAAGGAATTTCATAATGTTCTGGGCTCCGTTTGAATAATAGTGATGCCTTGGCTGGTGGCGAGCAGGCGTTCCTCGGTGCGGTCGAGTTCGCAATTTGGTTGATGTTAAGGGCTATTTTTAAGGCTTTAGCCGCCTTGTGGGTCCAGTCGCCCTGGTGCAGGTCCTGGGCAGCGAGGATGTAGAGACTCTCAGGTTGGCTCTAATAGATGGTAGCGATTAGTGAGTTGATTTTTCCCGAATATGCTCTGGATTATAGGCTGGTCGTCAATGAGAAAGCGGGCCAGCAACGGATTGTCGCGATAACGTATAAAATAGACGGGAGACATGCCACGACATTCAATGACGACGAAGCGGATGTGGTAAATTTATGGGCGACGCTCTCTCGGGTCTATAGTATGACTCGGGAGAGTTACAGGAAGAAGACAAGTTCCAGTTCAGGCAAGCGGGTTCCGTAATCTTTGAGCTAAGAGGCGTAACGCTGCTGCTGGTAGGTATCTTCCTTGAGTTTAATTTGTTTCGTGGAAGATATAGCCTATAGCCTATAGCCCAGTTGAGGAATTTACCTATGGGTATATTATCGGGCTCGTTGCGGAAGAACAGATGTGCGGTGTCCTTAAAGGCGCCAGGGCAAACCCTTATTCATCTCCTCGCCTACTAGGTCGCGCAAGGCTTAAAGTCTATAGCCGTCTTGGTTGAACTTCTTGAGCTTTTCTTCGAGCCGCGCACGGCAAGACAGAAGTCTCTGAAGACGTCGCGGGCAAATTTACTGCGCTTAGCCTTGGTCCAGACTTTGGACACTTCCGATCTCCTTTTTTTATATCGTAAAAGATATTTTTTTTATGTGCGCCTAATAAGAGAAAATGTCAAAAACGTTAGCCAGCCCTGAGGTTAGCGTAAGGGGAGAGGAGGACGACTAGCATAAGTTCTTAGCCTAATAGAAAAAACGATATCGGCCGTTTTTGGCCATTGAGAGATGGGCTAAGTATTATGAAAAAACATAGCGAAATAAATGATTTTGGTTATGGTTTGTTTTATTGAGTTGAGCCTCAGCATCTATTGTCGGTTACCGGTGTGAGCAGTTTTTTGTCAGGAATTATATATCTATAAGCAGTTAAGAGTTTGCGGCCTTCTAGGTCTTTCACCTTCACGCGATGCTATGGTAAACTATGTCTGGAGCAACCAGTACCAGTCGGCTTCAGTCTATTACAGCGAGCAGATAAAAAATTGAATTAATGGAACAAGGAAGGGCTTAGGTGAGAAGATAAAAGAAAACTTTATAAATTTCTTCTTCTTCTCACACGAAGCCTGATGTTTCTATAATTTTGCGGCGGTGCGGAGGTCGCTGACGGCGTCAGTATGTTCCCAGGAAAATTCAATGCATTCACGGCCAAAGTGGCCGTAGCAGGCAGTATTGCGGTATATGGGCCGCTTGAGGTCTAGTCGTTTAGTGATATGGTAGGGGCGCATGTCAAAAACTTGGAGCACGGCTTTGGTCAGAATTTCGTCGGGTGTTTTACCGGTATTTTGTGAGGTAACTAGGACCGAGACCGGCTCGGCTACGCCGATAACATAAGCTATTTGGACCTCACATCGCAAGGCTAAGTCGGCAGCCACGACGTTTTTAGCCACGTAACGGGCCATATAGGCGGCTGAGCGGTCCATCTTGGAAGGATCCTTACCGGAGAATGCCCCCCCGCCATGGTTACCCATGCCGCCGTAGGTGTCTTGTATAATTTTACGACCGGTGAGGCCACAGTCGCCCATTGGACCGCCGATTACAAAGCGTCCTGTTGTGTTGATATAAATGCGAGTTTTGTCATCTATGTATTCCGCAGGCAGAGTCTTGAAAATGACCTCACCCTTTACAGCATCGCACAGGTCATCATGGGTAATGTTGGGAGAGTGTTGGCAGGCTATGACTATGGTATCGATGCGCACGGGCTTGCCGTCATGGTATTCGAAGGAAACTTCGGTTTTACCATCAGGCCGGAGAAAATCGAGGATGCCTTCCTTACGCACATAAGAGAGGCGGCGGGATAGCTTATGGGCCCAGAAGATGGGGGCAGGCATGAGGGTGTGGGTTTCGTTACAGGCGAAGCCGAACACCATGCCCTGGTCGCCGGCGCCCTGGTCCTCGGGTCTGATGCGATCTACGCTCATTGCTATGTCCGGGGACTGTTTGTCGATGGAGGAGATGACAGCGCAGGTTTCCCAGTCGAAACCCATATCCGAGGAGTTGTAGCCAATATCCTTGATGGTCTGGCGCACTATGCATGGGAAGTCAGCGAAACCATTGGTGGTGATTTCGCCGGCGATGAAGGCCAGGCCAGTTGTGACTAGTGATTCACATGCTACACGGGAGTTAGGGTCTTGGGTAAGTAAGGCATCTAGCACCGCGTCAGAGATTTGGTCAGCGACCTTGTCTGGGTGGCCCTCGGTGACCGATTCAGACGTGAAATAATATTTTCCTTTTGTGGGGACCATAGATTGCCCTCCTTTGAGTATACACTGTTGGGGATAATGCCGCCGGTTGTCGGGCCGGGAAAACATATGTCAAGATAGCATCAGAACAGGCGTCCCGGCGTTGCGAGGCCAACCGTAAACGCCTGGGATCAGATATTCAAGGCACAATGTGTTGTTAGTACCGACATAAGGAATTTTTTTTTGAAGGAAGGGCACTGTCTTGCTAGATATGAAAAATAAGCTATCTACAAAGTCAGGCCGGCTGCGGCCGATAGCGGTGGCGAGGGTTGATAAAGCCAATGTTTTTTATAAGGTGAACTTGCTTGAGCTAGACGAACTCCAGGTAATCGATTCCCCAGTGGCGGCAGCAAAATTGTCGGGTTCGCGTATTATGGGCCGCCCCTTGTGGCCACAGGGATGAAGATGAATAGGTCTGCGACTATGCTCCGAGATAGCCATTATTGCTAGCCCAGCTAGTCGAAAGCCATGACGTCGGTCTGGGTGAGTGGCATGAACTTGGCCATTAATATGCGCGCTCTGGGAGTGTATGGTGAAGGGCAGATTTATGCCGGCCTCTGAACTTGATATTGTATTTGGAGTGGGCGAAGGTAGGCGGCTAAATCCTTGTTCGATATGACGGACTACGGGCGGCCAACACGTGTTGGGCGACTCAGTCCATGAGGATCAAGTGTCTGGCATGGAATTGGCCTATGTTGAGTATATAGCTTCTGACGGCACCAATCGTAATAGACCTAGCCAGACTAAAGGGATTTAATGGCGATATCTATTTGTCTTTTTTTGGGATGTCTGGAGAAGTTGAAAAAAACTAGCTTAGTTTGTATGGAAGTATTCCATAATGGCGGTAAGGCCTGGTTCTATGGAGCGCATTGAGTCCTGCATTGACGGGTAGCACAGGGCAGAGGCGTCCAGATCTACAGACCGTGAGGCTTTTGAATCTTTCCACTATTGGGGCGCATACTTGCGCCCTTATTTTTTTGTATTGGGCTTCAATGCCGGCACTAAGTTTTTCTGTAAATATTGATATTATATGACTAAAATGTATATACTTTTTACGCATACCAGGTATCCATAGCGATTACGCTATTCATTATAGGACTGGCGGTTATTTTTTTTTGGACCGTAGTCATCATATATATGTAGCGTAGCTATCTAAGCACCAAGGCGATAGCCACAGTCGTTGCTAGGCTAGGTTGGAACGCAGTTGTTTCAGTATAGCAATTGGATACGATCCATCATTTATATCTTGTTCTAATATATCGAGAGTCATTGGTCTATATCAATCTCACAGACAAGTTTTTTTTGAGTCGTCAAGCGACCGGATATTTTTTTAAAACTCATAATCTTGAGGAGTGGAATCACCTTATGCGTGTTCTAGATTTATATCGAGCGCAGAGAGCTTCTGTGAAATTGGACTACGCTAACTGTATTATCTTTTTTTGTGCTACAGCTAGTTTTTTATGTCGTAAGAATTGGTAGTGGAGCTGGCATTCTGGCTGGAGCTGTTGCTTAGATTAATTCCAGTGGCTGGAGACCTCTGCCCTTGCACTTAGAAGACGGAGAGCTTATACACCAGCTAATTATCGACTGAGGGGTCGTCGCTAGACTTGGACGGCATATACTTGCGTCAACTAAATTTTTCATATAATATCTGTCAGCTGTTACTTCATCATACTATGGAAGTTGAGGTTCTCAAGGCCGACATTGAACGTTGGTAGCTGTTCTACCGAATTCATAGCAGGCCTGCCGGTGGAATAGGTCAGCATAAGACCGTCTTTAAAATTTTTTATTTTCGCCTTCGACTTCGGGACGAACAAGTGTATAAAATGGCGACTAGCCGAGACGTGGGGTTATGCTATGGCCTTTTAAGATATGCGTTCACAGCGCGGAGTAACTACCGGTAGAAAACTTGGGGGGCAATATCTTAGATTTCTTGACGACGCCCATCCTGCTTCCCGCTACTATTATTTTTTTACGTTCGACATATTTTTCAGTTGTACCCTCTTACTGCCACTAGACCATGCACGTCATTTTTTTTATAAAGACTCACCGCTTTAATCTCTAGCTAAGCGTTTAGAACCTAAGATCACCTAAGCTAAGACCATAGATCCAGTTGCGGAAGTGCCCGTCTGTGCCTGTCGTGCTGACCAGAGAGAAAATTACTGCCCGTAAGTTGCTATTCACTTAACTTAATTAGTATAAGTATTGATTGTTTTTTAGTAGGACACAGACAGTTTTGTCTTTTGCGGCCGAGCGCCACATTTTTAGCCGTGAGACCAACAACTAGGCGGCGTTGCTCAGTCCTAGTGTGTCTGTTTGAAAAAAAAAGAAAATTATGTGCGAGGCTATTAGTCTGCAACTACTCGAGGTCAAATGTCGTCCGTCTGAAGACAAAAATACCTCGGCGTTGCGGTTATACCGATAGAGTCGCTAGGCTCTGTGCGCGGTGTCCAGCCAGAACTCGCTATGCCCCCAACTGAAAAATAGGTATTCAGCTACTATGGCCCCTTCAGTCGATCAACTAGTTATACGCAGGGCGTATTTATTGTTCGCTATGGCCTGGCAGGCGATAAATAGCAGTGCTAAACCAAAAAATTGGCATTGAGACGGAATATGGCAACTGCAATATTTCTTTAAGAGAAAAATACTTCCTGCTTGTGGTATATTCTAGGCAAAGCGTCACATTGTCTAGGTTGGCCATAGTAACATTTTTACCTGACTTGGCTAAATATGTCGTTTTTTTATATGAAAAAATATTAGATGATTGTTTTTTATTTTTTTTATCCCACCAGCTTCACTGGGAATTAGCCAATTTTTTGGTGTCTTTTGGCGATCCTTTGTGTTCGGCCAAGGTAGAGATAGATAAGGAAGCTAAGCTTGAAGGATAGGGGGTAGCTATGTAATAGCCTGGGCTGCCGTTTCTGCTCCTCTGCCGCGATGGGCCTTGTGCTTTAGATGCGGCTCTCAGGCTAGCTTGGTGGTCGTGAGTAGTGCTTTAGCTCTTTCTTGACCACCTTCGGGCTGGAAAAAGTACAAGGCAGACTCTAGGTCACTTAGAAAACGTTGCATTATTTAATGATAATAGGTTCTATAAAAAAATAAAGTTTTTTAAGGACATGGATAAATTTAAATTTTCGCATTATATAGTAACTATTTTCTTTTGTTGCGTGTTATAATATACAGATAATTTTGCGAAACATATTTCGAAGCGGCTATTCTGGCCCTTAATTGCACCGATAGCTAGTTGCAGGTATGATAAGGAGACTATGGAGGACGGTATGGCCGAAGATATTCTAAAAACGAAGGAGTTTCGGTGCGGGCGTGTAGCACTTATTGGGCCTCCTAATGCGGGCAAAAGTACGTTGCTCAATACGATATTGGGCAAAAAATTGGCAATTGTCTCGCACAGACCGCAAACGACTCGTAATCAAATTAGTGGCATTCTTTCCTGCCCGGATTTTCAAGTGGTGTTCCTGGATACCCCGGGAGTACACCGCAAACGCGGGACGCTAAACAAATTGCTTGTGCGCATGGCGTGGCAGTCTGTAGCTAGTGCTAATGTTGTGGCTCTGATTGTGGATAGTCGACATTGCCTAGTCAAAAATGGGACGTTTGAGAGCGAAGTACAGCCGCTGCTTAGAGAGATTATGGGCACTGGCTTACCGGCTTGCGTGGTACTCAATAAAGTGGATTTAGTGGGGGTTAAGAGTAGTTTGCTACCGCTTTTGCAGCAAATTGGAGCTATGTTGCTTGGGGTTGAGTGTTTTCTTGTTTCGGCCCTGCAGAGCGAAGGGCTCGATCCACTACTTGATTGGCTTGTGGTCCGACTGCCCAAGCAGCCAGCGCTTTTTCCCTATGACCAGATTTCCACGGCCCCACTACGGTTCCTGGTGGCCGAGATTATTCGCGAGAAGCTGTTCCTGCAATTGCGTGAGGAACTACCTTATTCCATTGCTGTGGATGTGGAACTGTGGGAAGAGGATGTTCTACGTGGATTCACTCGCATCAACGTGGTAATCTATGTGGCCCGGGAAGGTCATAAGGCTATAGTCATTGGAACGCGTGGCCAGGGTCTCAAGGCCGCGGGCAGCGCTGCCCGTCCGGAGATTGAGGCACTCCTAGGGCAAAGGGTATACTTAGGCCTGTGGGTGAAGGTGCGTACGGGATGGAATGAGGATGAACGCTTCATGCAGACCTTGGTTCTGGGTGAGCAGGAGGGAACGTGACGGATAGAGTGGACCTTGTAGTGGCGGATGGCCGAGAAGACATCATAAGCACTTCGACTCTTCTGGAACGTTTAGCTCGAGTGCGAGAAAATCTGGCTGCGGCCGAACAAGCTGCCGGTCGAGCGGCGGGAAAGGTGCAGCTGCTGGCAGTCTCTAAGTTTTGTTCGGTAAGGTCGGTGGCGATGCTAGCTCGGGCTGGTCAGTTGGAGTTCGGGGAAAATTACGTGCAGGAGGCTTTGGCTAAACAGGAGGGCCTGGCTGGATTGGCAGCTGGTTTACCCATACGCTGGCATTTTATCGGTCGATTACAGAGGAATAAAGTTCGGTTTATAGCTGGTCATTTTGCTGTGGTGCAGACAGTAGATTCATTCAAATTAGCTAAATCATTGCATGAACATATGCCATCCGATAGTCCGCCTCTGCCTATACTGCTGCAGGTTAATGTGGGTCGTGAGCCGCAAAAGTTCGGAGTGGCCGAAGACGACTTAGTGGTTTTAGCCGAGGCCGTAGTTGGCCTGACCGGGCTGGCATTGGAAGGGCTCATGGTTCTACCATCATATGCGGAGAATCCAGAGGCCTCTCGACCATCTTTTGCCCGCTTACGAGAACTACGAGAAAATCTAGCTAACCGTTTAGGGCGACCGTTGCCCGTGCTCTCCATGGGCATGTCTCATGATTACAAGGTGGCCGTAGAAGAAGGTGCAACTATGGTACGCATCGGTACAGATATTTTTGGGGAAAGGCCAGCCTGTCACGTAAAGTTTCCGGTCCACTAGCCTAGGCATATGTGGCATCTTGATACGAAATATAATTTCAGGTATGGAGATTTCAACTGCGCCAGCCTAATCATTTTTTGGTCTTATCGTTGGCGCAATAGTGACCGTTGGTAACTGATATCTGTTGCTAAACTTTTGTTCGGTGTTCATCGTGAGCAGTATCGTCTTGGCCAGTCATCTTTTACAGTAGAGTTTAGGCATAGTTGCAGTGCTGCGTAAGACGTGTTTAAATATTTTGCATGCTCCGTAGGATGCTATTGGTTACCTTTGCGATGATATATTTATATATTTCTCGCCGTGAGAGTTTATGCATAATTAATGAGAAATTACTGGAAAATTGGCATTACACGTATTTCATGGTCTTATAGGACTCTACAGGGGAGGTTAACTTATGACCGGATATCCTATAAGTTTTTAAACTACTGCCTGGGGTCCTAGCCCAGTAGGATAGGATTATGCTCTTTTTTGTCCTTAGCGTTGCGCCACACTACAAGCTAGACGACAGTTAGTTGGCTTTGGCCAGCATGATCATCATAAAGAGCTTATTTTTTTGTGAACTTTTTTATACTGTAGTCTTTTTTTGTCTTGCTGTCTGTTGAGTAAAGGCATGGATAGAGCAAGATATGCATCGAGCCCTTAGATTTTTTAATTCAAATTAACATTAAAACTCCCTTTAAATCAGGCAGAACAACAGGCGGTTGAATATCTATATTTAACCAGTATAACGACATCTGGAGCTAGCGTATTAAAATACTCTATCGGATTAAGCGCTACTTTCATTTACAAATGCGAAAATCTCAGCTTAATTTTATTTTTTCCGGCTTCCCCCTCAGCTAGTTCTGGCTTGGTCTCGTTAGCTCTAACTGTGGTCCGCCACTACCTGTTGTCCTTGTATCGCCCTAAGTTAGTCTAGTAGACATTGGACAATTCGGACCATGTTGTTCTTACATTTTCTTTATACGTTCCTAGTTATATCACCCATGGAGCTGGGCATTATGATCAAGATTAACTTGTTCAGGAATGATGTCAGCTTTATAAGTTTCCGAGTGGCCATTGGGCTTTAACTTATATCAATCGTTCATTAAGCCTTTAGAGCGATCCTAAGAACTTACGGTGGGAGTCGGTCGATCCTTGGATTTGCTTTTCCTAATGATTAGTTGATCCTGGACCTGCGTCGAAAAAAACTGCATGAGGCTCTAGAGATCTTGGCTGGCCTAAGATATGCCTTGGTCATAGACAAGCCGCGTTTTAGCTAGAATAGCACTATGGTCCTTCTCGGGGCTACGTCAAAGGATTATGCCTATGACCGAAATACTGTACTGTTTGTTTAACGATGCTAATGTGGATGGCCGCGTAGCGCCGCCATTTAGTTAAAAATTTCATCATGTCGGGCGTTTTGATAACTATCGACTCTTGGTTGTCTGGTCCTGGTTGGATATCTTACGGCATAAAAGTTGCTGCAGTACTATTTTTTTTGTAACGACTTATAGACCGGACTTACTGCTCACTACCGCAGACTTTATATATAGCAATCGGTGAGTGAAATTCTGTTCAAGATTGACTGTTTTGTCAGCGGTCTATCGACCAGCGGTGCTCTGAATAATGAGTGCATATCATGGCCACAAAGAAAGAAAAAATAAAAAAGAAAAAAGGAACGGTGTACCCAAGCGGATTTTCGTTATACGTTTAAGGCCAGTGGCTAGTAAAAGACGCCATGGGCAAGACTGCATTTATTGTGGCAACCAAAGTATAGGAATGGGACAGAAAAAAGAATACCTTTCCCTTCTATAAGTAACCTGACCAAGCCCTCACTGGACCGGCGCTATATCAAGCTGACCGTGTCGGTCAGTTTGATATAGCTGGCTCGCAGCCGGTTTACTCAACCAATCTGTACTTTATAACTTGGGTATTTTTTTTCAGCAAGTTGACATTGAGTTCTTAACTGCTGAAGCCAGGGTTGTGCTAAAGGATGGAGTCGTACAACGATTTGGCTAGATCCTTGGGCGGGCCTAACCGTGGTAAGTATTTATTTCATCGTATGGTCATTAAATGATGCCCTTTATCGGTGCGTACCTTCAATGCGTTGACTCGGGATTGCCAGGTTCATCAATTGGCTGTATAAATGTCGACGTAGAGAAGAATCATAAAGGGAAGGGCTTAAGGAGATGGACATGGGTAACGACATTGACCAAGATGGTTTGACTAAAGAGCGGGCAACAGCATTGGCTGGTAGTGAAGGCGGAGATCGGTTAGGCTTTAACGTCCTGGGGTCAACCGCAATGCCACCCGATAGCGTAGTTAAACCTAAAGCCGACGTCTTAATTGACGAGTGGGCGGCGGCCTTGGCAAGCGAGGAAGGCGACCGTATTCTTAATGAGAGGAATCAAGAGTTCTATTCGTATAAGGTCCAGGCCGCTGAATTCGAAGGCTTGATTGATGAAACTAAGGCGCCAGCAGTGGATTCTAGCCGGCATGAGCTTGACTTCATTCTGGATATCCCTCTAGATGTTTCGGCTGAGCTTGGCCGTACCCGATTGCTCATCAATGAGCTTCTACATCTTGGCCAAGGATCCGTAGTGGAACTCAATAAGCTTATCGGTGAACCCTTAGAGGTCTATGTTAACGGAAAATTGGTGGCCCGCGGCGAGGCCGTGGTCATCAAAGAAAAATTAGGCGTACGTCTTACTGATATTATCAGCCCTATCGCGAGGGTAAAGCAGCTTGGTTAGTCTGGTGGTCATTCGTTCGGATGTCTGGACCGGTCTAGCTGATGTAGTTGGACGGAGATCAATGCTACGTCGTCATACCTTAAAATCAAGTTTTGGCTGAGAAGTCATGTTTAGACCACGGATGTCACCTTTTTTTATTTCTGGGCATTATGTATTCTATTTTTTGCCTAGTTCCAATACTACGGGTTCAAGGCCAAGCTGGAGTTATATGCCGCTAGAAAAAAATAATAGCCGTTGGTCCTAGGGGCAGCGTAAGAATCATGCATGAATATGTTTTTTAGCAAGCGGGCGACACTAGACGCCACCGATGTCCGAATTAGTTTGATGGCTGAGGTAGGCCGTTATGGATATATTTTTGGGGCCGCCGTCAAGAATTAACCACTGAATTGAACATAGCAGGTGTGGTACGGTCATAGTTTTTTTGTCCTTGTCTCTGATTGCAACAAGCACATTTGGTCTCCTATATCATATATTTCGTCTCCACTTTCGTCCTCATGATCGTCCTTCAAGGCCTAACTGTATATACGAGTTATGCATCAATCTAATTAGTAGGCCCATTCTGGACTAGATAATTTTACTATACTTCCCGAGTTTTATTTTTGTTTACGGCGTTCTTTATTTTGTGTCTGGCAATTATACTGCTGCTATTTTCTCACGCATACTACTGCCGTTTTTCATTTTTTATGATCGAACTGAACACTCAGTAGCTGACCTATAATCAGAGCTATCTCTATGACCTGCGTAGATCATGATGTCTGTGGCCAAGTATATTAGTAATGTCGAACTCCTCCAATCTTATCTGCCAGAGGCCGGCCTCATCTCATGGAGGGTGTAGGAAAGTTAGCTTAGCCCTTGTATATCTTGCTCTTCATGTTTCTACAATATTATTGGCCTTGGCTAATCCAAAAGCAGAGAGGACACACTTGCCCCTTATGTCTGCGAACGGTACAAAATCAGCAACTTGGAGACCGATTTTTTTGTTATATTTACCTATATCTTTTTCTTCATCCTGGGCATAGCGCGGATAATATTTTTACTGGCCATTAGTATGATGTTGTTACTGACAAAAAATGGTCGTCTCTCTTTCTTTCTCGCCATTATTAAAGACCTATCCATAGTGGATGACTTGGGAGCTATTCACTGATTTCTGATCAATAGGTTTATGGTTTAAAGGGTGCCCAACATATCCATCAATTCACTATAAATTTTTATCCATCAGGTCTGTTGAGCTGGATCTACTATGGCCCGTATATATTTTGATTGGATTAACGGTAGGCACAGTTAGTATCGTATAGACGTAGATCGAAATCTAAAAAAAGATCCTATCTTTAATTCTTAAGTCGACCTCCATCGTCGTCGTGATGATTCTTATTTTGGCTGTTGGATCAAAAAAAGGATGGCCGACGCCTGCCGGAAGTGTTCATTAACAGGTCTAACTGTATTCGGTAAATACCGGCACACTTGCTCAAACCACACCAAGGGCTTTAGGTTATTTTTTTAGACAATTTAGCTTCATCGAGCCGTTTATGGCTACGATTCGACCTGCCTGACCGAATTGTTCTGTTTGCCCTATCACCGGCGGAGCTTGATTGGCGTGACTGAAGTGTTCACTACGGCGAACTGCCCTAGCAGTATGGCTCCAGCCTGTGCCATATTTAGTGAATCCAATTCCCGAGCCAAGGGAATTGATAGAAATCGGTCGCAACGCTTGGCCACGCCGGGCCGGACACCTGTCTCCTCGCCACCCAAAACTAATACCGCCGGCAGTGTGAGTTGGGCCACGAATACGTTCTCTCCTTTGTGGCCAATGGTCCCGTAGACTGTAAAACCGAGGTCTGCGGCCTCTCCAAGGACGTTACCTAGATTGGTCGCCTTGGCGATGGGCAGACGGTCAAGAGTGCCGGCTGCGGCGCGGGCTGCACCTTCACCCAGAGCTGCGCTGTTGTGTTTGGGCAGCAGCAGCCCCCCTACCCCAAGGCCATAACAGCTACGGGCTAAGGTACCCAGGTTGCCGGGGTCCTGCACCTGGTCCAAGACCAGCAATAGAGGCAGTGGGGCCTCCAGGACCAGACGGAAAAGAATTTCTGGCGAAAGAAAACCTGGTGCGTAGATTCTGGCGGCGAAGCCCTGGGTTCCCTTACCGAACATTCTTTCTATACGACCGGCTGAACAAATTTGGTAGCGTACTTTGGCCTGACGGCAGAGATCTCTGAGTTCACGCAGATCTGGACCAAGCGTCCCCTCACGCACAAATACACCGTCCACTTGTTCGGGCCGAGTACGCAATAATTCTAGCACTGGTTTTTTGCCAATCACCATCTCGTGTGAGTTCATCATTTTTTTTTCGCTCCCATGTCTACTAGGTTTCTGTATGAAAAAAAGTAACCTGGCATGCAAGTTGAATGATTTATTTACAACTGACTATACGTCATTTTGTTGGCGTGCCTACTTTCGGGCACTAACAATCCCGTTATTAGAGTTGCTTATGCCTCGAACTAGATCCAAATTCCGATCGTCTATTAGCGTCTACCGGGCATTATGCTATATAGCAATTTACTGTCTGATGCTTTCTGCCTGCGTTCCAAAAAACGGCCCCAATGAGCCTATTGGCAAAAGAGCCTTCAGTATCCGCGTACCTTTGGATCAAAAGTTGCATCGAGCTTTAGAGCTCTCGGATACAGAGTCGATGGTTCTGACGCCTCAGGAAAGAGTTGCTCTAGACACTAGCTTACGCATTCCCCACCGGAAGGACGCCGCGGCTCGGATGGCCATAAAGGCGCAGTTGATCTATTTTACTCGCACTATTCCGGACGTAGTCCGATGCTGGCTGGAGCGCTCCGGGCAGCATATCCTCTATGTTCAGCACGTCTTTCGCGAGCGCAGCCTACCCGAAGAATTAGCCTGTCTTGCCTTCATAGAGAGTGGTTATAACATTAAGGCCGTGTCCCGTTCAGGCGCGGCTGGACTATGGCAGTTTATGCCCTTTACTGGCCAGCAGTATGGTCTGGCCGTAGATTCTTCGATCGATGAGCGTTTCGACGTCTATCGTTCTACTCAGGCTGCGGCCGACTACTTAATTAAGCTCTACCGTCATTTTAACGACTGGACCCTGGTGTTGGCTGCTTATAATGCTGGAGAAGGCAAAGTTAGTCGGGCCATAGCCATGACTGGCAGTCGCGAGTTCTTTCACTTGGCGGAGAATAATGACTACGTGGATTCTGAAAATCAACTCAAAGAGGAGACGTTACAATATGTGCCGCGTTTCCTAGCCATGGCTAAGCTTGTACGTAATTTAGACCGCTTAGGCTTCCCTGCCATCCGACCTTGTAATCAAACGGAGTTCCAGCAACTAGTCTTACGGACGAACACAGATCTGCGTGGCTTGGCTAAGGCCTGCGGGCTGGACTGGAAGGAATTTAGGCAGATGAACCCTTCCTTAATAGGTGATATGAGTCCACCCAACCGCAGCACATCAATCATCCTGCCCGTCCGTGTTGTGGCCGTGGCCCAGAAGTTTTTATCCCGTCCGTCAGCTAATTTAGATACTCTCGTGCACGTGGTTCAGGCCAGAGATATGGCGAATCTGACTCGGCGTTACCAGGCGAGACCTCGTGAAATCCGTAATATAAATAATAGTAACGTTAATTGTACGCACAGTGGTCAAAAAAATATTATTCAGCAGACGCAGAATTCTACCTATGTCGCTGTGCAAAAATCTGAACCACAACATGATCCGTATGTCTTATCGCAATCCCGTTATACCCCACAATCGACCAGCGCTATGCAGTCCCGATTCTCTAGCATTAGCAATGTTAAAAATTCGTACCCAGACAAAAAACAAGCTCAAGCCCTTCTTGCTGTCGAAGAACTTGGTGACCTGAGGGCTTCACACGCCTTATCTTTAGCCAACCTCCGGCCCGACGCCAAGGCACCCGGTGCAAACGTCCAGAAAGGCTTGGTTGTCCTGCCGGCCCAGGCTCGCGTCGGTACAATCTTTTTGACCTATCAGGTACAAAATGGGGATACTATTTGGAGCATTGCTCGACAATTCTTAGTCTCCCCGTATGATCTCATGCAATGGAACGGCCGAAATGATTGTCAGATACTTAAGCCTGGAGACCTGATCAGGCTGACGTTGCCCGGCCGACAGGTCAGCCTGAATAAGGAATATGACAGCTCCCACAAGAGGACTACGGAATATAATGCGGATTAGTTGAGTAATCCTGGTTGGAGGATAGCTAAGTTGGTCAAGAGGTCAAAGCTACGGTCGACCCAGCGTTGGCTGTATGGCGCCGGGGGTCTTACGAGCATCTCCAGGCCATGAGTTATGATGCATAGTTATCTCCTTGGCATTAGCTAATAAGATTTTTTGCTGTGCTTGTTTATCGGTTGTAAGCCATCATGCTCGGGGCCCAGATCATGTTAGGGCTTGGGCACATTGGCCATCTCTGGCTTGGCTATGTTGAACGACATGGTGTTTACCATATAATCGACATGAGCCCAAATTCTAATACAATGGCCGCGGCGTGTTTATTTTACTGGTTGGTTGCCACGACCGCGGTGCGGGTACGTTTAGTTTTAGGTTTATTTTATAGCTCGAGTTGTACCGCCAATTTTAAAAAAAAGTGCTTGCCGAAGCTACGTCCCGCGATTGTATAAATATTATAAATCTGGACAAGTCTGTATTATTACTGATGAACTGGCCGGATTCTTAGAATAGCCGTATTCGTACTCTACCCCGTGCCTACGGGGTGATCTTATTGAGCTGCAGTAGTATATCTCTCTTGTGTATGGTGGTTACGCTGATGCTGGTGATGCGCAGAATCCGGACGGCCCATATGAAGCTTATAGCATTTTGAACGGTATAGACTAAGTAGTCAGTATTTTCTTTCTGAAAAATGCCTTGTAGATTATATGCAATACAATTGATAATTGCAAAGATCCGAGCGAGTGCATTTTGGTATGGGAGGCAGTTCATAAATTTAGTTATAGACCGGGGCTATGATGGGTAGTTGTTTTTGTTACTGGACATAGAGGCGTTCTGGAGACATGTTGCTCACCAAAAAAAAGCGCCCATTCGTTACTCGCCTAATGTATTGTTCTTCAGCACATGGCCGGCTCCGGCGGATAGAGCTTCGGCATTCTTTGGAATTATATTTGCGTAGTTGGACGAGATGACGTTGGGCAAGGCCTGCTGCACTGTCTCTAATGGTAAGATGCCGGTGGCGGCTATGTAGGCACCAAGAGCGACCATGTTGGCCATGCGCGCATTACCTAGTTTGTCCGCGATTTCGTTGCAGGGGATAGCAAAGGTACTGATGCGGTTAGTTTCGGCCAGAGTCGGTTCTATAAGTGAGGCGTTGAGTATTTGTATTCCGCCGTCACGCAGGCGTGGCTGAAATTTATCTAAGGAAGGCCGGTTCATTATGATTAAGCTTAAAGGTTGCTTAATAATGGGTGAGCCGATATCCTCGGATGAGATGACTACGGTACAGTTGGCCGTCCCTCCGCGCATCTCAGGGCCATATATAGGCATGTAGGTTACGTGAAAGCCTTGCTCCATACAGGCGTAGGCCAGAAGATTTCCGATAAGCATGATTCCCTGGCCGCCAAAGCCGGAGATAATGACATTTTGGTGCATTATGTTTTGGTAACCATTCATGTATTTTTTAGAATATTTATGTCGGCTGTAGGATAGTTTTTAAACGCACCTAGGGGGAAGTATGGAATCATTTCCTTGGCGATGCGTTGGTTGGCCGCCAGTGGAGACATATGCCAGTTAGTGGGGCAAGCGGCCAGGATTTCTACAAAGCCTAAACCTACTCCCTCTATCTGTACTTGGAAGGCTTTAGTAATGGCTTTTTTAGCTGCTACCAGATGTTTAATATTGTCTACGGCCACTCTTGCAGCATAGGCCACCCCGGCCAGCCTGGCCATAATTTCGGCTATGCGGAAGGGCATGCCATCTCGGGAGGCGTCGCGGCCCAAGGGCGAAGTTGTGGTCTTCTGGCCGATAAGGGTAGTGGGTGCCATCTGGCCACCGGTCATGCCGTAGACCGTATTGTTGACAAAGACTACACTGATACGTTCACCGCGGTTGGCGCAATGCATGATTTCGGCTATGCCTATGGAAGCCAAGTCACCGTCGCCTTGATAGGTGAATACAAAGGTGTCCGGTCGGGCGCGTTTTACGCCTGTGGCCACCGCTGGCGCGCGGCCGTGCGGTGCCTCTACTGTGTCTAGTTGCAGATAGTTGTATAGGAATACAGAGCAGCCGATGGCGCTTACAGCGATAGTGCGGTCCGCAATGTCCAGGTCGTTAAGGCAATCGGCTACTAGACGGTGTATGATGCCGTGGTGGCAGCCGGGGCAGTAATGGGTAGTCCGATCAGCTAGTATGTGGGGTAGGCAGAAAACTTCTTTTTCTTTAATAACAGTTGTATCTAAGGCAGCAACAGTTTTGTCTTCCGTGGCAGTGCGGGTGGCAAGGCTCATATAGCTCTCTTCAGGCTTTTGAGAATTGGTTCTTCGAAATCGTCCGAACTGGGTAAATCGCCGGGGTAGGCTCCAAAGAAGTCTGAGTCGGCTAAGCCGCGGACGGCCAGACGTACATCTTCGACCATTTGGCCGGTGTTATGCTCGATAGTTATGAAGTGTTTGCCCTGGTCTGCTAAGTCACGCAGGAGCCCAGATGGGAATGGGAATAGAGTGATAGGCCGGACCAGGCCAACCTTATGGCCATTCCGACGCAGTGTGCGAACGGTGCTTTTGGCAATACGACCAATAGAACCGTAGGCTACGACTACCAGTTCGGCATCAGTAGTTTCGAAGATGTCAGCGCGTACTTCAGCCTGCATGGCACGATATTTATTTTGCAGGTGCCTGTTATGGTTGGCTAGGAGATTTTCTTCCAAAAATAGGGACTTAAGAATGCGAGGCGGTCGCCCTACGGCGCCCTCCAGCCGCCAGGCTGCCCCTTGTTTCAGGTCCACATAGTCGGATGTCCAGGCCGTAATGGGTTCTTTCATCTGTCCAAGGATAGCATCGCCTAGAACCATGACCGGATTGCGGTATTTATAGGCTAGGTTAAAAGCTTCGACTATAAAATCATATGCCTCTTGGCAGGTGGCTGGGGCTAGGACGAGCAAATGATAATCGCCGTGTCCACCGCCTTTGACTGACTGGAAGTAGTCTCCTTGAGCCGGACCGATGTCCCCCAGACCTGGTCCGCCTCGGTTTATGTTCACTATCACACCGGGGATTTCGCTGCTGGCCATGTATGAGAATGCTTCCTGCATGAGGGAGATGCCCGGGGAAGACGACGAAGTGAAGGCGCGGATACCGCAGGCTGCAGCCCCGAGGAGCATATTGGCTGAGGCTATCTCGCTCTCGGCCTGGACGAACTCGCCCCCTGCCATGGGCAGGTGTCTGGAAAGGAACTCGGGAATGTCGTTCTGCGGGGTTATGGGATAGCCAAAGTAGCATCTGGCTTTAGCTGTCAGGGCACCCATGGCTATGGCTTCATTTCCCTTTACGAACATGCTTTTGCCTTGTCTGGCCGGAGTGGTCTTCAGTGATAAGGTCGTACGTTTTGTTGTTGGATTTCTGTTCATTCTATCCGTAGTTTTGGTTGCCATAAACTATTTTTATTTGGCCTAAATATCCCTGATCATTTTTTAGTTTTTTTTATCTTAAGCCGTGCTTTATCTCTTTAAAAACGCGGATGGCAAAATCTGGGCAGATCATAGCGCATGAGGCACATCCCGTACATCTGGTCATGGCTTCTCCGACCACTTCGGCCACTTTGTATCCCTTTTGGTTAATGCGCGTAGACTGTGTGATGATATCGGGCTTACACACCGTAGCGCACAGGAGGCAACCTTTGCAGCGTTCATCTAAAAACGTGACCCGTGGCATAGTAAGGTCCTTAGCTTGGAAAGTGAAGAAATGAGTGGGTCGGAGTCAGGCGCATGTCTTCGTCTAGAAAATTCGGGCCTGCGGGCATGTGCAATTGAATATACTAAATATGCGCTCTACTCAAAGGAAAAAAGTGTATGCCTTATCTTCAATGTATGAACATAGCACTGCCATAGAAAAATAGTGGTAACGGGCAGATACGATGTGCCGGTGATGGCTAGCACTGTCGTATTTTTTAAAAAAATGCGCCTCAAGCATAATTAGATATGACTCGATCAAATGCAGGTTTAGTTATAGTAGTATCCAAGCGCGCTACTTAGGTGCCCTTCTCGTTTAGCCACTGCTGTGCCGTCAAGGAAGCCCGTAGATATCTTCACTAGTTCGACGTGCGTCCGGTATTTTCGAATATCTATAGCCTACGTGTTTAAAATGTCGCAATCAGCAAGAGGGCTACTTTGGCTTGTTGTCTGCCTTTGGCCAAAGAGTTCTTGCGCAGGTTCTGACTTAAGCACAGTTCGGCCATATATGTGGTCGCTATTTCTGGCTGATCTGCAATGGCTAGGATATCTGGTAACATTCGGATTTATGGCCTCTGGCCCCCTTAGCTAGTTGGATATATGGTGGCAGAATTATCCGACATGACGTTTATATAGCATTGTGTATAGTTCTCCCATGCCGGACTAAATAGAGCCTTGGCTCGGTCGTCTTAGCCAAAACATTTAAAAGATCGAGTTTTTAGGCACAGTTAGCCTTCGGGTCTGAGCAGTTAGGCCGATCGGTATATAGTCCATATCGTACCGCGTCGCAGTTCTTACTCTGCTAATGCCGGGTGGTCCGGCTGTTCGGCGGGATATTAATTAGAACGGGGGAGACTTCATCGCCTATGGCAGAAAGGCACAGAATCTTACTGATACTGTTTCAGATTTCTTTCTTTGAGTTGGGTCGGATTACATTAGCGCTATATCATTATGGGCGCGTCTGGGGTAGATAGTTGACTTGGGTTCGTAAAAATGAGATAAGTTAAAAGATTTCCCAAGGTCCAAGTGTAGAATTAGAAGTCATGAGCGCTACCTTGTCATGCTCAGAATCTGAGAGACGAGTTTCTAGACAGCTTGTAGCAGTATGCTTACGAAAAAAAATAGTTCAGCCTGCTGGATGTTGCCTGTTTTATTTCAGGTAGTGACCTATATTTTGTATGTCGACTTCCATGTATTTAACGCCTTATTACGGCTCATTTATCTTAAAGAACTGCGATTTATTAGGTTTAGCTATCTTTGCGTGATATTATAGCATTGCGTTTATTGCCATGCGGTTCTACTGGTTCGGCCGAGGAACCGTGAACGCTTAATATGCCTGACTGTATTCACATCTCGATTCAATCTGGCTTGGCCTTGTGTACGATTTGCTTACTTTTTTTTCCGGTTGGATCTTTCAACCTAGCTAGAGGGCCTGTCGATTATCATAGATCTGGATTTATTGATGTTCTTGACCGAGAGCTAGATATTTTTATGTCTATAGCTATACTATGATTTTAAAGGACATGAAGTTCTATGGAGTAGTTACCTAATATATTTGAGATTTTCAAGGCTAAGTCAGATACTAAGTATTTATCGGATAGCCTAGATTAAGTTGCCATCTTTTTTGTCATATGAAAAAAGACAACTGGAACCTGTGCTATGTCTTCAAGTTTTACGCACACTGTCTGCGTCTATGAAAATTATACTACTAAATATCGACAATGAGGTTTTACATACCCTATTGCAGGCTTAAGTTTCCCACACGCGTTTAGCTATAGGTTGTACGAGTGGTTCACTAATTTAATATCTGCTGCTGGGTCGGTAGCCATATTGGCCTCCAATGTAAATTTTGGCAACGGCCTATCACTTTTGCTTTTTTATCATGAAAACACATCTTACTTTTACTGGCCTTCACAATCGACGCCTGCATCTGGGCGTTACTGGGAGCGCGGCGGCCTATAAGGCGTTGGAGCTGGTACGGCAATGGGTTGGCACTGGGGCCCATGTTGGCGTGACTCTTACTCGGGCCACGCAAGCCTTTATAACCCCATTGGCGTTTACTGTTTTGGGCGCCGACCCTGTGCACTATGTTATGTTCGATCCGCTGGCTTGTTTTGCCCATCTTTATCCAGGACAGCAGGCCGAGGCTTTTGTCATTGCCCCGGCCACGGCCAATATATTGGCTGCATTGGCCAACGGCTTAACCAACGATCTTCTATCCTGCCAAGCCCTATCTTTTTCACGGCCCATTGTTTTAGCTCCGGCTATGAACCAGAAGATGTGGGAGGCTTCCCAGACTCGAGCCAATGTTGCCCGACTTCGAGAACTCGGTCACATCTTTGTTGGCCCCGATGTTGGCTTCTTAGCCTGTGGCGAAATGGGAGAAGGACGTCTTGCCCGATTAGAGCATATCCATCTCCATGGCCTACGGATGCTCTGTCCCCAAGATTTAGCTGGCCAACGATTACTCTTAACTTTAGGTCCTACACATGAGCCATGGGACGCCGCTCGACACTGGACTAACCCTTCCAGCGGGCGTATGGGCGCTGCCTTGGCTGTAGTCGCTTGGCTGCGCGGCGCCACAGTGACCGCTATATGTGGCCCCTGTGACCTGTGGTTGCCTCCGGAGATCGATCGCCGTGATGTGCATACTGCTAAAGACATGGATGAAGCCGCTCAAGATCTTTGGCCCTGTATGGATATCGGTTGTTTGACCGCTGCAGTAGCTGATTTTTCTCCAGTCTCCTACGGACCAAATAAGTTCAAAAAGTACAGCTTGGCTGAAGAATTCTCCATCTCTTTCGTTGTTAATCCTGATATTTTAAAACGCCTTGGAGTCCGAAAGCGAGCAGATCAACTTCTCGTTGGTTTTGCTGCCGAAACTGATCGTATTGAGGAACATGCTGCATATAAGTTGGCGGCTAAGCGTTGCGATTTATTAGTAGCTAATTCCATTATAGAGCTTGGCGTCGGGTTCCAGTCCGCTACGAACCGCGTCCTGGTTCTGGACCGTAATGGTCGTCAAGAGGCTTGGCCACTTTTGCCTAAAACCGAGGTAGCCTGGAGGATTTGGGATTGGCTGGTTACCCTATAAGGCTTCCTAGCTTCTGGCAGCTTTGGCAGACAGCCGGGATAACTTTGATTTGGTTAGCTGAACCGCTGCACTTGTTTGAGGAGTCGCAGGCCCTTAGGTTTCTCCCGAATCTTTGGAAATCTTACCTGACCAAGTTGCAGCAGCCAAGCCGAACGGTCTGGACCTATTGGCATCTGGGAGACGATGTGTTTGGCCGGCCTCATGCTGGGCGACGGGCACTGGCTCAGCGTTTTATCCAGTCCCTTGGGTGGCCTAAGGGCAGTATCGCCTGGTGGCCTGTGAGCGAACCACAGGTAAATTTGCTCGTGGCCTCCCCTGCTTATTTCTGGCAAGGCATTCGGTTTCTGGCGCCTATGGCATTGGTGTTTTTTGGGGACAAGGCACTACAGGCAGCTATGTCCGATCCCGGCATTGGTTCTTTATCGGTCTTACTAGAACTGCCTCGACTTTCTCTTCCGGAATTTACGTTAGACCATATGGACGAAGTTGGTTTTGCCGCCTGCATTGATACCTTACGCAGTTTAGAATTGGTCTTTCTACCTTAACTCTTCGTCGAAATTTCACGATACAGTTAGCTTGCACATTTATCGATCTGCAAGTACTATAATCTTCCTGGGGTACATGGACGAAGTTAGTCGGTTCTCCATTTCTGTGTTTTCAAAACATGGAGCCTTATCTTATGCAGCTGCTCATTACCGGTACCGCCGGTTTTATTGGTTATCATTTGGCCTTGGCCTACCTCCAGCGTGGTATTAAAGTTGTGGGTCTTGATATAGTAAACGATTATTATAGTGTCCAGCTTAAAGAAGACCGATTACGACAACTGGCAGCTTTTTCTAACTATCGTCATAAACGTATTGATTTGGTTGACGGCCCAACTGTAGCCGCTCTTTTTCAGCGGGAACGCTTCACTCATGTGGTTAACTTGGCAGCCCAGGCTGGAGTTCGTTATAGCTCTATCCGTCCTGAGGTGTATATACAATCTAATATTCAAGGTTTTTTTCATATTCTAGAAGGTTGCCGCCATCACGGCATAGAGCACCTGGTATATGCCTCCTCTAGCTCGGTATATGGACTTAATACCAGCATGCCTTTTAGTGTACATCAGAATGTGGATCATCCGGCCAGTCTATATGCTGCCACCAAGAAATCTAATGAACTTATGGCCCATAGTTATGCTCATTTGTTCCGGTTGCCCTGCACAGGCTTGCGTTTTTTTACAGTATATGGTCCCTGGGGACGGCCCGATATGGCCCTTTTTCTCTTCACTAAGGCCATCATTGAAGGTCAGCCTATCAACGTGTATAATTATGGTAAAATGCAGCGCGACTTTACTTATATTGACGATATCGTTCAAGGCATTGAATATGTGACCGAGCGTACACCGACTCATAATCCACACTGGGATAGTAACATCGCTGATCCTAGCACTAGCACAGCCCCATATCGGCTTTATAATATCGGAAACCACAGCTCGGTGGAACTCAACCACTTTATTGCCATTATCGAACACTATCTTGGCCGCAAAGCAATTAAAAAATTATTACCTATTCAGTCCGGCGATATTCCTGCCACATTTGCTGATATTGATATCTTGCATAAGGATATAGGCTTTGCTCCGATTACACCTATTGAGGTTGGCATTGAAAAGTTTCTGAGGTGGTATATTGAATATTATAATATTGTCCTTAGGAAAGTTTAGTTGGCGTTTCCCGTGAAACATTGCGGCTTTTTTTGTTGGATTTAGCCAAGGAGTATTCCATGACCCGTACTATTGTTATTGCTAATCAGAAAGGAGGTGTGGGTAAAACTACCACTGCAGTAAATTTAGCCGCATCTTTGGCTGTCATGGAAAAAAAAGTAGTAGTAGTAGATTGCGATCCTCAGGCTAATGCTACCAGCGGTTTAGGTTTTGATGTTGAGTCTGTAATGAATACTTTGTATTCGGTATTTTTTCATCCTGAATTAGCTGAACAAGCTGTATATGAGACTAGCAGTAAATATATCTGGCTCATGCCATCAACCCAGGATCTTGTAGGCGTTGAGATCGAACTTATCGACAAGATCGGCCGTGAATATTATTTACGAGATGTTTTGCAAACTATCGAATCTCATTTCGATTATATTATTTTGGACTGTCCGCCGTCTCTTGGTCTCTTGACAGTCAACGCCTTGTGCGCTGCACAGGAGCTTCTGGTTCCCTTGCAGTGCGAATATTTCGCCTTGGAAGGGATCGTAAAATTGTTACAAACTTTTGACCAAGTTAAGCGTCGACTTAATCCCAAACTTTTTATTTTAGGCGTATTCCTAACTATGTATGATGTTCGTAATAAACTCTCGCGACAAGTTAAAAATGAAGTACATAAATGTTTTCCAGGCTATTTGTTCGAGACTATTGTACCCCGTAACGTTCGGCTATCCGAAGCACCTAGCTACGGCAAAACCATTCTCAAATATGACATTAAATCTAAAGGGGCTGAATCTTATCTTTCTCTAGCCAAGGAAGTGGTTTTGCATAAACCTTATTTAAAACAAAAAAAACAATAAGCCAGTCTAATTTGATGACTGAGCCTTACAGTTAGAGCACTCGAAACGAGCTAACCTTCCTATGTTGTAAACTTTGAGCAGGAAGCAGTGGTTCGTCAGCTGGCCAGTCTATTGTCTGGTTATCACTATTGATATAGATCTCTTCAGCTGTAGGCGAGTATTTGAAGTCCTAGTATACGTTAAGTTGTTCTTAATCTACAGTTGGTTCATTTTATATCATTGCTAGGCTTAGCGGTTGAATATCTGAGAATTGTACTATACATCGGTAGTTTTTTTTCTTTGAAGATAAAGATCTGTAGCTAACTGTTAAGGAGAAATAATTATGACTGCAGGTCAACGTGGCGGCCTTGGTCGAGGACTGGACGCTCTCTTAAAAAGGGTACCTGATGATAAGAATGAAATAGAGGTGCGTACTCTCTCCATTGACGCCATTATCCCCAACCCTTATCAGCCACGTAAAGATTTTTCTACCGATACATTGGGAGAACTCTGCGAATCTATTCGGCTTCAAGGAGTGCTACAACCGATTCTGGTCCGCTTAAGTCCCTCTGGAGAAGCCGCTATCTATCAGCTCATTGCCGGCGAACGGCGCTGGCGCGCTAGCAGGATGGCTGGACTTAAAGTTATTCCAGCTATTGTGCGTGATATTTCCGACGAAGATAGTCTTATTATTACCATTATCGAGAATTTACAGCGCGAAGATCTCAATGCTTTGGATCAGGCTAAGGGGTTGCGCCTGTTGCAGGATACGCTCAAGCTCTCTCAGGACGATCTGGCCCTGAAGGTGGGCAAAAGTCGGCCAGCAGTAGCTAATTTACTTCGGTTGCTTCAACTCCCATCTGCTATCCAGGAAGATGTCCGGAACGGACATCTATCGGCTGGACATGCACGTACCTTGCTATCTATCGAAGATCCGACTCAACAGCTAGAACTTAAGCGGCTTATCGAGAGTTTGGAACTTAGCGTGCGCAAGGCTGAATTTTATGCTACCTATTGGCATAAGCATCGGTCATTTCCTTTAAGTGAATTCGAAGCCAAAGCTTCAGCAGGGGGCCGTAGCGTCCGCAGTAAGTCACAGACTCCTTATAGCGGTGACCTGGCCGGGCTGCAGCAGCGCCTGACTGATGTTTTGCCGGTCCGTGTCAGATTATGCGGTACATCAGAGAATGGTCAGATTATTTTTAGCTTCGCAACTCCGGATGAACTTCGATCTTTACTTTTAATTTTTGGTTTGGAGAACATTCTTTCTGGGGAGGACTGATGATACGGTGATGAACATTTTTTTCTCTTGGCTTAAAGTCTTATTTTATTAACGTATAATGCATACACTATTTAGATAGTGATAGCTGGGCTAGCCTTATTTAAGAAGTTTTACTATCCTGTTTATAAAAAAATATCGGTAATATTTGAGGTATGATTTTGCTACACGTAGACTAGGCTTGGCTACAGTTATTTTTTTGCTCACGACAGCGTTATCGGTCAATTACTCTGCAAAAAAAACTATTGCGGCTAGTTTATGTATCGTAATCTTATGTGTTAAGTTTTCGCAATCTTTGAGCGAATGAGGCCAGGTATATTTATTTATAACGCCATTAACTTAATGTTTTAGTTGTTTATTTTTTCAGCTAGATAATTATGTTTAACGTCAGCTGTATGTTTCACGGGAAACATTACAGATATCCTTAAGGTAATGTAAAAAAAACTTTCTATTAAAACTAAAAAATCAGGAATTCTTCTTCTAGTCAGACAAGACAATCTAATAGATACACGTTCACAACTCAGCGTCGCTAGGCCAGATAGCACTTTGACGTCTGTGTGGGTCTATAGCATACGGCTTTTATTTTTTGGCACGGTCAACTTATAGTCACATATGATAATAATATAGCGCTTGATAAAAAAATTACTAGAATCATCCGTAGCCAAGCAAATGATCTTATGTGATGTGTCAGGGGTGTGATAATAGTGGCTACTCTTCTTTATGTCGTAACGCGTCTAGAAAAAAGATCTATGGCTTCCTCTAGCCTAGCAATGGGCACAAGAGTATCTAGACAAGGTCCTTTTGGTCGTTCATTGAGCACCCCATAAACGGGGATAGGATAGGCATCTTGGATGCCACTGGTTAGATCGCGTTCGCAAGCTACGGCAATAATTAGTTTGGGCTGGATTTTGACCACAATGCGACGTGCGACAGTACCACCCGTAGCAATGGCCAGATGCACGCCAATTTTTTTAGAGAGAGCCAGCAAATTCGTGATTGGGCATTTCCCGCAGCATTTACAATTATTAATATCATAGGTTAGTCGCATGCTGCAATGACTGTTCTGTAGACAATGCGGCATAAGCAAAAGGATTTTATTAGCCGGGTAATAGTGGTGCTCGGTTTTGACCAGCTCGTTATTCACTTTGATAAAGGAATTCATGACATGTTCTTTTGATATACCAATGAATCGAGCTAAAATTATCATGAGCGGTAGGAAGTGTTTTATAGTTAATCCACGAAGGCGTTTGGAGTAGATCGCTGGTTGACCATATAGTATACTGAGTATAAGGCCTAGCCAGGCCCAGACTGCTACCAACCCAACTAAACTGAGTAATGTGCCTAGCAGGAAGGGAGCTAAAGGATGAATGTAACGTAAGCCTATATAGGGCACGACCCACAATAAGATTAAGGTTAGAACAGTGAGCCCGCAGATGCCGCTGGTGAGGCCAATGAACAAGCGTTTATGAGTACTGATAGCAGTATCCTTGCCAAATGGATCAGTAGGAAGTTGTGAAAAAATTATAAACACAGTGTTAGAGATATAAAGCTTATAGGTCGAGTACGTAGGTTTAGCTACAGAGTAAGGTATAAAAAGTTAGGAGAAGACTATTTCTGACAAATAAAATATCCGTTGTAGAAACTTCGGGCATCCATAACAGATTTTCCTTCTGGGGTTAGATTTGGTATTAGGTACATCCGGTCACGGCAGGCAATAGCCAGTTGTTGTTCCACTAGTCCTTGTAGACAACCAGGAGTCGTGGGACTGTCAATGGCTAGGCCGAGACGACCTGGTTGCAATGTCAGCCGTAAATGTTCCGCTCCATATCTCTCCCAGAAGAACCAAGCGCCTGGCCAAGGATGGAAGGCGCGAATATGGTTGTGTACTTCTACGGCCGGCCGGTCCCAATTAATACGCCCTTCTGCTTTAGTTAACTTTGGCGCATAAGTAGCCAAACTGTGGTCTTGTTGAGTGCTCTGTAAAGTGCCTTCAGTCAGGCGCTGTAAGGCTTCGATGAGTAATTGAGCTCCAAGGACGGCGAGCTGGTCATGTAGAATCAACGCAGTGTCTTCGAAACTTATAACTAAAGCGCGTTGGAGCAAGATGTCGCCAGCATCAAGCTGTGCGTTCATTTTTATAATAGTGATGCCAGTGGTGGTATCTCCGGCCAGGATAGCACGTTGGATTGGGGCAGCGCCTCGGTATCGGGATAACAAGGACGCATGGACGTTAATGCAGCCTAGGCGTGGTATATCGAGGACGACTTGGGGCAAGATGAGTCCGTAAGCGGCTACCAAAATGACTTCAGGATTCAGTGCGGCCACAAGCTGCTGTTGTTCTGGAGTTTGCAGTCGCTCGGGTTGGATGATAGCTATATTTTGTTGTAAGGCTAGCCGCTTGACTGGAGAAATTTGCAGATGTCGGCCGCGTCCGGCTGGCCGATCGGGTTGAGTGAATATACCGACCACATTTACTAAAGGAAAATTTAGAATAGCTCTTAGGATTACTGCGGCAAAGGTCGAGGTACCCATAAAAACTGCTTTTAAGCGTTGCATTCTTTGCGCTGCCATTTTTTAATTTTACCTATATAGAGAATACGTTTGAGCCGGCTGGCATGGTCCAGGATGAGCAATCCATTTAGATGATCAATTTCGTGCTGCAGGCAGATGGCCAGCAAGCCTTCTGCGTCGATAGTTACGATAGTGCCTTTTTGATTTTGGCCACGGACAGTGATCCGTTCAGCGCGGTCCACGTTGCAACGAAAATTTGGGACGCTGAGACATCCTTCCTCGGATTCTACAGCACCCATGCTAGTGTGGATCTCGGGATTAAATAAGGTGAGTAGCTCTTCGCGTTTCCCTGGGCCAGATATGTCCACCAGAATGAGTCGGATAGAATGGCCTACCTGTGGTGCAGCAAGCCCGATGCCGCGGTCGTTATACATGGATGCGGCCATACATTTAGCCAGCTGGAGTAGTTTAGGGGTTATAATCTCAACCTTAGCGGCGCGACGAGTCAAAATTTCATGGGGATAATGGAGGATCGTTAAAGGCATACTTGCTGCGGGTCTGTTCGCATACTGGTTAATTTGGAACTGAATATCCTAAATAATATCATAAGAATTCATTTGGGTCTTGGAAAAGTAGCCTACAAAAAAATTGGAACAAACTAGATCGATCTATAGCTTTTTGTCGGGCGTGGTCGATGACATGCCTTCATAAAGTTGGATCCCTAATTCTTCTAATTGCCTGGATGCTACGTGGTTCGGGGCTTCGGTAAGCAGGCAGGTAGCTTTTTGAGTCTTGGGGAAGGCGATGACGTCCCGGATATTAGTAGTGCGGCACAGGAACATTACGAGGCGATCGAACCCAAAGGCGATGCCACCGTGAGGTGGGGTGCCATATTCTAAAGCACTTAAGAAGAAGCCGAATCGATGTTCAGCATCCTCTAAAGCATGGCCCAGAGCCTGGAATATAGCCCGCTGCTGCTCTGAGGTATGGTTGCGTCTGGGCCCGCCTCCGATCTCGTTGCCGTTGAGTACTAAGTCATAGGCCATAGCCTTGATATTGCCGGCGGTGGATGGATTAATTGTCAAGGTATCCAGCTGGCCGGTCTGTGCTGCTGTGAATGGGTGGTGCCGGGCTACGAAACGCTGATCCTCGGGGTCCCATTCCAGTAAGGGAAAATCCGTCACCCAGACGAAACTAAACTCATCTTTAGGGATGAGGCCGAAGCGTTCCCCGAGCTTGAGGCGTAATGATCCGAGAGCGGTGTTTACAGTATTCGCCGCGCCGGCCTGGAAGAACACAATGTCCCCTGCGGCCAACTTCAACCGTTCGGTTAGATCTTGGCGTTCTATGTCGGAAAGGAATTTAGCGAATGGCGACCGCCATTCGCCTTCTTTGATTTTGCTCCAAGCCAGGCCATGGGCGCCATAAATTTTAACGAATTCAGTGAATTCATCAATTTCCTTGCGGGACAACGCTTCGCCGCCTGGGATACGTAGAGCCTTGACCATTTCGGCTTGCCCAAAGATCCGAAACTGGGATCCCCTGACTGCATCAGTTACGTCTTTGAGCTTGAGGTCGAATCGGACGTCGGGCTTGTCTAGCCCGTAGTCAGCTATAGCCTGATCATAAGTTAGCCTGGGAATAGGTGTCGTGACCACATGTCCTATGATATCAGCAAAGAGTCGTGCCATTAGGCCTTCAGCTATATTCATAACTTGTTCCTGGTCCACGAAGCTCATCTCTATGTCGATTTGGGTAAACTCGGGCTGTCGATCGGCGCGTAAGTCTTCGTCGCGAAAGCAGCGTACTATTTGGTAGTAGCGGTCCATTCCGGATATCATTAGCAGCTGTTTGAAGAGTTGAGGTGACTGAGGTAGGGCATAGAAGCTGCCACGGGCTAGACGGCTAGGCACCAAAAAATCTCGGGCCCCCTCAGGAGTGCTTTTAGTTAGAAAAGGTGTTTCAATTTCCAGGAAGCCAAGTTCGTCGAGGTAAGCACGCACGCTTTGAGCGGTGCGGTGCCGTATTTGGAGGTTCTGAGCCAGGCCAGGCCGGCGTAGGTCAAGGTAGCGGTACTGAAATCGGAGATTTTCGGCCACGTCTTCTCGATCTTCGACGACGAAGGGTGGAGTTTTGGCTGTGTTGAGTAACTTAAATTCTTGCACCATAACTTCTATTTCGCCGGTAGATAGTTTAAGATTAACCATTGTTGTGGGCCGTTCGCGTACTAGTCCCTGTATGGCCAAGACATATTCATTACGCAGCGCGTGGGCACGGACGTGGGCCTCGGCGTTAGTATCAGGGTTGAAAATTATCTGAGTAAGGCCATGACGATCACGTAAGTCGATGAAGATGAGGCCGCCATGGTCGCGTCTGAATTGGACCCAGCCCATAAGGCAGACGGTGCTACCGGCATCCGCTCGGCGTAGGGCGCCGCAATGATGACTCCGTTTCCAGCTGGATAAGGTATTTAGAGACTTAGTATTTGAGGTGGGGGTATATATTGCCATGGGTAAATCCGTAGGGTTAGGCATGAGCTATGGAGTATCGGCAAGAGAGCGGAGCAGGGCAACCAGGCCAGTAAGGTCTTGTAGTGGATGCACAATCTGGGTTGCAGTCCGCAAGGATTTAATTTGTATGGTGGAGGTATCCAGTTCGTTGGCTCCGAAGAGCAGACAGGTAGCGGCATTAAGCTTATTTGCAGCACGAAGCTGACTCTTTAGACTTTTTGTAGCATGACCTATTATTCCGCGTAGACCATTGTGGCGTAACTGTTGACCAAGGAGGAATGCTGAATCCTGGGCATTGGTGTGTAAAACCGCAATAAAAAAATGAGGGTTATGAGACGCTAGTTGTGGTAGGAGCATGACCAGTCGTTCCATGCCGCAAGCAAAACCAATGCCTGGGATATCCGGGCCGCCTAGATTGGCTACTAATCCGTCATAGCGGCCACCACCGGCCACCGATGACTGTGCCCCAATGACGTTGGACACGATTTCGAAGGTAGTGCGGCAATAGTAGTCTAACCCTCGAACTAAGCGAGGAGTTAGCATGTAAGGGATATCCAGTTGTTTTAAGAGCCTGAGGACTACAGCGAAGTGTTCGTTACAGGATGGGCAGTTTGCCTCCAAAATAGAAGGTGCGGCCACAATCTGAGTTTGGCAGCTGGGAACCTTGCAATCGAGTACACGGAGAGGATTGGCGTCGATACGGTGGCGACAGTCTTTACAGAGTCCGTTATGGTCCAAATCGTGGAAGAATTCGGTCAGGCAGGTACGGAAGTTAGCCCGGCATTCACGGCAGCCCAGAGAATTGACCAGTAGAGAAAGATTTCCGATGCCGAGTGTCTGTATTAAGTCCCAAAGCATGGCAATTATCTCGGCATCGATGTGGGGTTCGGCCAAGCCTAGACATTCGGCATTGATCTGGTGAAATTGACGCACTCGACCTCTCTGTGGTCGTTCGTAGCGAAACATGGGCCCAAATGTGTAGAATTTGGATGAGCTAGCCTGAGTATAAATCTTACCTTCAATATAGGCCCGCACGACGCCAGCAGTAGCTTCGGGCCGTAAGGTCAAGGAGCGGCCTTTTTGATCGGGGAAAGTGTACATTTCTTTGCCGACCACGTCGGTTTCTTCGCCGATGGAGCGGCAGAAGAGCTCGGTTTTTTCTAGAAGAGGAAGCCGTAGTTCCTGGTAGCCGTAACGTTGAAAAATATCCTGAGCAGCCTGTTCTAGCTTGGTCATGGCCTGACTGTAAGGCGGAAAGAGATCAGCAAAGCCTTTGATGTGGGTTATGGCATTCATATGGTTAAATCTGTACATGAACGTCTTGCTGGATAGGTTGTTGTCTGTGGGGACATGTGACAAAAAATAAGTAATTACAATATATTACATGCATAACATTGTCAAAAAAATAAGGTGGACATAGTCAATGTAACATGCGCGGTTCGGTAGTGAAGGCACAGAGTGGAGTTAGCGGTTTGTCCTCTAGTAGGTGGATGCGGACGCCCACATAAGCACCCAGGAAGGGCGGTAGGAGAAAACTGTTGCAAAAACGTAGGCTTGGTATTTCCCACCAAGTCCACGGAGGACCGGGAATGATAGAGCGACTGTATATGGGGCGTCGGCCTAAAATCCGGCTTAGAAGCCGCCTCACCTCTAGAGGGCCGAACCAGTGGGCATTGCAGAATAAAGTGGAGTGATTCCAGGGTGTCGGCAAGCCACTGGCCAGGTAGTGCCAGGAATACTTGTTGAGAAAACATAGTAAGAGCCCTTTGCGGGCTACTCGCACCGCTTCGCTCAGGATTACGTCGGGATTATTCACGAACTCGAGGACGGTGATTAGGGCGACAAAATCGTATTCGTTGTCCTGGAATGGTAAGCGCTCGGCACAGCCTAAGCGGAGCTCTACCCGATTGCTGAGTCGTGAGCGGGTGGCTTCCAACATGGCCACGGAAGTGTCGAGCCCGGTGACATCGAAACCGCATTTCCAGAAGAGTTCCAAGAACATTCCTAGGCCGCATCCTATCTCCAGAAGGCGTTGATTGCGCCGTGGCCATGGAGAAATTAAATGCTCTAATAACATTTTTTTATGATTGAAGGCGAAGATACCATGGCGGGTCTGGAGCCAATATTGGTAGGCGGAAATAGCTACGGCATCCCACATGTTACACCTTGGCTTGGGACTAGCAAAACTTTTGGGCAGCTTCCCAACGCGGCTAAGTGATTTTCATAGCTACAGCGCTCTCGAAAGGGTGAAGCCAGCGAGCTTTCAGCTGGTATAGGGATGACGCGCCAGGGTTTTAATATGGCTGGTTCGACTATCAAGTTAAGAGGGCTGCTGGGGGTGTCGATATTGATGTGGTCACCATTCAGGGCTAAGCTGGTAGGGCTACTTTCAATAGATTTGTGAGAGACACAATTGATAGTAGTGTTCTGGGTGTCGTCGCTAAACAAGATATCAGTGGTAGGGGCTGTGCTAGTAATAAATTCTAGGCCGGCAGTGGCTACAGTGGGGGTTGGTGTCTTCTCTACATCTGGACCGAAGTAACGGGCTTTATTGCGGATGAGACCTGTGTCCTCGGCCTGCATAGCCTTTCTAAGGATTGTAGCTGCTGCAGTCTCATCGTCGCTGAAAATTTGCACTTGGTCACTACGCATAAGCATATTCGGAGTTACAAATGGTCGCTTGACCGCAGTGGCTTCCAGTTTGAGGCTATCGGGCAGGACAGCTATGTCGCTCCTTCCGATATAAAATTGTTCTAGAAATTGGATAGTTGTGGGATTTCTGTTATCGTCTTTAAATATCATCAGTTTGTTGTCCAGGATTACGTCCGTGACCATGAAAAGTAAAGTGCCTGCGTGGTTGATTATGGCCAACTCGGCCAGTACAACTAGAATGCCGACGGTCTTATGGGATGTCGGCTTGAAGGTGCACCGGATGACGTGGTCTAAAATCTTCAGATTCTTGCTTGGCCAGGTCACAAAGAATATAGCCGATAGGGGTAGAATGATATTGGTAGAGTATGTTAGGACTGTATCTAAGACTATGATGTTATCCATGTTTTGGCTAGTTATGATATGGCGTGGGGTGGTAATTCCTTGCCATGACACTAGTATGATTTGTGTGCCAGTGATTCTGGCCAGGTGCAGCCATATCGCAGTTACGGTAAAGGTGTTGCTGTCACTTGATAAGGCCAGATTATTAGTCTCGGACAGATATTTTATGTAATGAGCTGCGAATACGTCGACACAGAAATTGCAGACAAAGTAGTCGCATTGGGCTATTTTTTTTAATCTTTTTCCTGCAGTTTGGGTTCGGTATAGCTGATCTTTTTGAAGGTATTGGTTGACATTCTCTCGCTGGTATTCTGATAGCCAGCTAATATAGAGCTGTCGCTTACAATCAGAGTCTAAATGTCTATGTGCAGCGTAGCTATGACATATTGAGTATAATTGTGTTGTAGATGGAAATATAGACCTTAGCATCGAAACAGGATGTTCTATAGCTATTACCTCGATGGAAGCAGCTACAAATTCACAACTTGGCGAATAGAGGCGTATATTTTTAATGCTTATAGCCAAGTCATTATATATGCTGGTGATTGAATATTGCGAGAACATTTTGTCAGATAGACGAATGTTAATTTTGATTGTTGGGGTGTGTTCGGGTATATATTTGAGATAACGTTATCGCTAAATTTATCATAATTATTGCTGGCTGGGTAACTTTTTGTGGGTCAGGCCTAGAGCTTGGAGCAGGTAGTAGTTGAAGGGGCTCATGAAATTTTTGGTCGTTATATGGAAGCATATGACGTCTTTGCTGGAATTTTTTTGATAAGAATGGGTTGGGTGGACGAGATAAGCATGTATTGTAATCAGATTAATAAGTAGCCTTGGTCGTAATTGTAGTCAGAATGTGATAGGCCAAGACTACAGATGTCTGGGCAAAGTTTACTAAAAAGGATGGGAATTGCAAGAGGGTCAGAAATTCGGCCTATAGGAGTCTTAAAGGTAAAAGAGTCATGAGGCTAACAGTAGTTTTGTGTGTAAGGTCATAGTAGACATAGGGAGCCAGATGTACCAGGAACCTATGTCTACAAATATATGGCTCAACTTTCTAACGTTGGTGCTGTAGGCTAGCTTAAGTGTATTGACAATCGCCAGAACTTAGATTCAGAGAAAAAATATGAATCGACTAGACGCAAGTGTTTGTGAAACTGTTCCAGCCTCAAAGTCTGGTTGGTAATGATTAGGCTGACATGTATAGCATACACAATGGATAGAATATTGGTCCGATCTAGTGTGGTCCGTATTAATATCACTTTTTGTCTGTAATGGGGGGGTAAGGATTATCAGGCAAGTATAGTAGAGCTGGGATATTGAGGCCTAAGATTGTAAATTCATATCCTAGAGTTAAAAATGCGGCTTTACTAGTAACTAGCAGATGTATGGGCCAGTATAGACCTAAAAAATACGTAGGTCTTTTTTGCGCGATAAGCGGATGCGATATGCTGCGGTAAATCCGATCTATCCATTTTAGAGTGCAGCTATTAATCCTTACAGTTCTTGATCCATATAAATATTTTGGTCTGTAGGCGATCCAAAGGCTCTATATGTTAATATTTTGATGTTTAAAAAAAATAGCACCTTGCCGTCAGTCGGTGGGTAAAATGAATTATGTTTTTACAATCCTCGCTAAATAGGCCGTAGGGCATGGCGTGGATGATCTTAAGTTTCTTCCTAGAATTCATTACGAGAATCGAAATAATATTTTTTCTTTCGGCTTCGCGATTTACACGCGGAGAGCGGACTATATTTTTTAGATTTAACTCGTTTGAATCACGTCAGCTATCGTGTTTTTTTTGCTGCTCATTCTTAACTCTGTTGGTCGCCATTTTTTGTTGCTCCAGACCGGGAAATACACTCCGTCAGGCACTGAGCTCCAGACGTTCGGTCGGACGGACTGTTTTCCCCATTGAATCAGTGGCCTGGCTCCTCACGTCTCTGCTGGATAACGCAATCGACGCAACGTCAGTGTTAAACATCGGTCACTTCATTAGCTAGCGGTACCGCAAAGTTTGATATGACCAGATTAGCTTCAGCTCCTTGCGTTTGCGCGGCCTGTCTAACTAGAAGAACCACACAGCCAGTTAGTTTAGGCATATCAAGGTAATCTAGCTATACAAGTATGTTTATCTAAAATTCATCTGCCTGTTACATTTTGGAACGTAGCTGTGAATTTAGTTTGGGTAAATCGGGGTTACCTCTCAGTTGCGAAAGCCGTCATACTTCAGATTTAGGATAGTTGACTAGTGACCGACAACATCAGTGAAGATGGCTGTCTGTAGTCGTCGCGAGTAGGACGATCTCGCTGGACATTTTCAACTCATGCTGATTTACCGACATAATTTGGCTTAAAAAAATAGGAACGATAAGGTTATTTCTCTACCGATACGATAAAAATAACAATGATCGCAATAAATAAAACGGTAATATGCACTAGACTGGATGCCGGAAATGTTCTATTCTTGCACCATAAGCTATGCTCAGGCACGTCCACAGTACTTTCGTCACTTTGGCAGACACTTCCACAATGTCAACTCAAGCGTTAATTTTTTTGGCCTATAGGCTCGATATTGTGGGTATTTTTTTAGGTCTATCCTCCTATCGCAAATGAGTTCGTTTTGCTTTGCCTATGTCTGCGGCAACTACCCGTTAGCTAGTTTTATTCCCAAGAATCTATCCCCACGTATGCGACCAGCTATTCCATTAACCCGTCTACGCTGTTGGCCAGCAAAAAAATATAAATTCACAATAGCCAGAACCGACAGCCGCTGGCTTGTGAGCTATATTTTCTTCTAGCCTGTATTCTTATATTTATTGTTTCAGGTAAACTATATATCACAGCATAGTTTTTACTGCGTTCGAATAGCATATTCTGGACCAGATAGCTAAATGTCACTAATGTCACCGATTTTTACCTTAAGTGGGTGGAACATTCTGTCCCCCCCCCCTAGGTATTTAAGGCCAGCTTGAGTACGAGACTGATTTATCTTTAGGCTGGAATCCAACATTTTTTCACGTTCGGTTGTGACATAGATATTTATAACAGCTGTGAACACAGCGCGCTTTTTATCGTTTGCATGTATACTAGCTACTACTTAATCCGCCTATCAAAAAATGGTAGCGACGGTATAGAAAAAAACTTAGGTTTTAAGTAGACATGGCATAAAACGGCTAGTTTATGGCGAGTACAGAGTATATCTGAGGTTTTTTTGTATTCTTAACCATGAAATCAGCACTGGCTACCCAGCGTATAGTGACAGCATTAGGTTGACACATGAGATAAGGTTATTTTTTCATATACGCTTCGAAGGTATCTATAATATTACTAAGCTCATACCTATTTAAATAATTTTTTTATTCAATCTTTAGTTTACTCATCTGCATCTTGCAATAAAGGCATCGTCCTTATGGTCCTATGAATTCATCTTTTTTTTGATTATCTCTACAAAACCAATCAAAAAAAATATAGATGGCGTCCGTATTGCCTTACGTAATTTTTACTGCCGCTTGCATTTGTAATTTCTAGTCATTTTGGGCGGAGATCGTGCGCCCATGCTTATTGAACTTCGTGGTAGGCTGGTTCGTTATCTCGTCATCATCAAACTTCTTGACGACCGGATGCAGTCCAACCGGCGTTAAAGGCTAGCGACTAAGCCACTGTAGCCGTATAAGTAAAAATTATTGAAGAAGACCGTGGTTGTAATGGCTATGGTCTCCGGCGTGGCCGTCAGAGCGGGCGGCAGTCAATGGGCCAGTGGCTTATTCGTCTGACATAATGCATGCGTATTAGGCATGTGTGGGTGTAATCCAGCGTTGTAGTCGACTTCCTGGTAGTCTAAGAAAGAAAAAGGACACTAAAATTTAGGTCCAAGAGGTGGATACTGTTTCGGCCGAGGTGAACCGCGCCAAGGCGGGATGCGAGTTCGTTATAGGCCGTAAGTCAGACATAGAGATAGGTAGACCAATATGTTTTTGGCTTGTTTAAAGTGTTAGCGATTTTTTTGTAATATAGTTTGCTCTATGCCGGTAGGAGATGCTGCCCAAGTAGGAATCCTTTGGCCGTAGGTTTGGTAGTCTTCTGGTTAGCTTCATCCATGGCCGCGACGTAGCCTAGCTGGGGAAAATGTTTGTGTTACAAGGCGACAGCCTAGCCCGTTTTGTGATCAAGAGCTAGTTAAAAAAAGCTTTATGCATGCGGGGAATTAAAAGGAATAGATGGTCTAATAGGTTTGCTTCGGGTTCAAATTACCGTGGACCACTCGCCTTAAACCTGTGATGATTCTCTTTGTAACAGTCTTAGTCGTGGGGGGGCACACTATTATAATTAGGTCGTGGAAAAATTTATACGCCGTGTAATTCCTGAGTTTAGTGGTCGAGTGACATCCGGCCGGTCGATAGTTATGGCCAGGATTGTGGATGTGCTAGTTAAACTGAATCGCCGTGGCTTGGGAGAACGAAGAAGGCCAAGGACTAGCGATGACTAGCCGGAATATGATTGGCTCCGGTGGCGATAACGCCAAATATTCATGGTTCCATCCAAGCCATCATAGTTATTCAGAAAGTTGACTACAACGATGTCTGACGCGGTTAGGACGACAGCCATAATCTTGCGCCTATTGCTTCTGGACCCGCGCTTCATAGCGCTATTTACGCTCCAGGCCACGAGTCACGGGTAAAGGTAGTAGTAGGTCCGGCCGTTCTCGCCGCAAGAATTCAAATAGAGCCTCGGCCAGACATAGGTTGCCTTTGGGGCTCAAATGAAACTGTCGGTGTAAGGCCTTTAGGGTCCTGCGTTCCCCTGATGCTGTTGCCTGGGCAACCAAGGCTGTTATACCGTCAAAGTATAGAGCGCCCTGTTTGGTAGCAACCTGGCGTACATGGTCTGCGAATGGTGGAGGTTTTTTGTACATGTAGGCGTATTGCAGATCGTACTTTGTAGGGAATACAAAGAGCAAGGGCGTGGTACCCATGCGTCGTGCCTCATCACAGAAGCGGCCAAGTATGGCCAGGAGAAGCTCTCGAGTAGCTAGATCGTCCCATAGTTTCCAATTAACATACTGGTTAAAGGTTTCAATCCAGAAACGCTGATCGACGAGTAGAAGGCTATATGGGAATGAGGGTTCTGGCTGGTGCCTGTCTTTGTACCAATGGTCGTGTTGTCCCAGTCGGTCGAGGAAGGTGGGGTCTTTGAGCTGAAAGAGATCCTTTGGGTTCGGTATAGGGTTGGGGAGGAAGACTAGAGTCCCGTTTATCAATTCAAAACGTGGTTTAGTGGATGTGAAGGCCCGGGTCAAATAGAAGCGGCGATAGACGTTGACCACTCGGGCGATGTTTTCTGAAATTAACCCCAGGGTTGCTATCGGAGTATGCACTTTGGGCCAGTCGCTCAAGAAGCGTAGGTAGGCCTGATCTGGACCGTAGGCGTTGTTCCCGAAGTTAAAGACATTACGACTGACCAGGCCGGCAAGGTGTTCTTCCCAGGTTTCAGTATCATCCACTTCGTCACCGAAGGTGAAGGAGTCTCCAAAAGCGGCTAGCAGCGAAGTTGGCCAACTCTGGGCAGGTGGCCGTTCGCCGAAAAGTGTTTTATTTTGTATCTTCCAACCCAGCAGCTCGTCGTGATTGAGGATGGCTGGAGTGAGGGTAGTATCCGTGGCCAGAAAGGCCTTGATCCCAGCCGCATGCAGTTGTTCTGTATTTATTTTATAATATATATATGACAGTAATTCAATGAGCCCAAAACATATAAAAAGCACGGCAAAAAAGAACGCTACTTTATATCGTAAATACATGGGATTTTTGTTTACCAGTCTACCAAGACGCGTACTATAGTCCTGGTCTTGTCGTTATAATACATACAGCTCTGGGCGTGTCCATAGCTGTAGGGGTTGTGGTTAATGGTCAGGTCCTGAGTACAATATTTGGTGATCAGGTCCAAGCCCTTTTATTTCATCAAGGACGGTAGTAGAAATACAGGAAATGCGAGGCCTAGGTCATCCAAATGTTCAAACATGGCGAGCAGCCCATGCTCTTGGTAGACATAAAAAAGCTATCATCCCTAGCTGCGACTGGGGCTCTACGTCTAGGATGCCGTAGCATAGTGTTACGGCAATGGGTTGCATTTCAGTTGCGGCTGTATTTGGAGTGGCGGTTGGGCGGCATATCTAATCCGAAACGATTTTTTTTCGGCCCTGCCGCTGAAAATATTTATTTGTTGCATTGCCTAGTAAGGTGAATTTGGGCGGCAGACGTGATATAGAATAATTAACTTTTTCTGATAATGTTATACATATTGGCAGCTACGTGGTAGTGCTATTGAGCTGGACAACGTCGTCCAGGCTTACGGCGATACCGGTGCCGGAACGGAGTGGGACCAAGATATTCGATCTCCTTAGCTTCGGCTGCAGTCTCGATTAAAACTGTATAGCCAACCATTCAAGCAGGAATTGTGCTACTATCTTGCTAATAAGTCATTTATTAGATTATACTTGGATGAGTATACGCGTAACTGGCGCCCATTCGCAGGGTACTCTGTGAGATTCGCATGTGTAGCTGTTAGAAGTTCCTCAGCTTGTGTGAAGGCCGTAGCTATTGGGCTACTCCACTCGGGACCGCATTATACATTAACACCGTGGCCAGCCCCCCCTTTGGTATGTACGGGCTGACGATGTCCAGAAACCGTTCCGGTTATCCATAGGCTAGAAATATTATGTAGATGGTTAAGTGTTCCAACGTGAAGCGCCATAAAAATATAGAAATTGTTTCTCGACTACCCACTGTGCGGCTCAAGGAATTTTCAACCGCAGTTCTTAATCTCAAATGTCAGTCCGGGCAGATCCAGGGATGCTAATATTAGTTTTATAGATGCTGTGTCTTTCATAATCTATAGTTCGCTCCGTGACATTGAACCGGTCCAGGCTTATCATCGTGCCACAGATTCGTTGCCGGGTGTGCTGGGCAGGATCTCATTTTGTTTGGTAGCCAGGGCGCTTGTATAATACCATATTATGAGGACTGACTACTGTATAGCTGGAACAGTCCAGCTCCTCGTCATATAATTGTGGCCCTTGTGTAGGGACACTGCGCCTGGATGTATTTTTTTTCTAAAGATTCGGCATTCATCCACCTGACTAACCATGATTCCACCGGTCATATTTTCGATGCGCCAGTTGACGTTGACTTCAAGTAGATTGACTTCTCTGTTGGCTGTCGCCCATGGAGCATACGTATGTCATTCCTATAGTTCGTAACAGATGATCAGAGGCTTTCATCTGTCGTACGGTCTCGGCTGTAGTGGCCTTGGTCAATCGCAGTTCGGATGATTTTGGCGTAGTCTACAGCGGCAGTTTGGCTACGGTGTATTTTAGATGTCGATCTAGGATTGCCGGGGTTGGCCTGCTTGATTATCACGCTTTCTGGTGGTCTTGGAATAGCTCCTCGTGATGTTCATGGAGCTGATTTAAGGTATTTGTCTGCCCAACTAGAACTGCTTTCACACATACTGGCTCCCATCCGGCTGCCTCGCTGCATGGTAGCCGTTGCTGTGCCTGGTTAGTTCGTCAGGATGTATATGTCTAGTTCGCTAGTCGGTCCCAACTTCAGCGCATTAGTGGAAACGATTGTTAGTAGTTCCCAGCTGGATATTTTTATCTCGGTCTCTCGTCGTTCAGGTAGAAATCTGACTCGGTAGACATTAATACGACTGTAAAAAAATAGCCTGTCCGTTGGCTAGCCCATAAGTTAATAAGGTTGTCATTTTATGTGACTGGCTGTATATGATGGCTTTGAGACCCAGCTATAGTGCCGCCTGCAATAGTAAGATGGCACATATGTCGGACTGTATTCTTCGCGGTTCCAAGAGTAATAAGTGCCTTTGTACGGTGCCCAGCTTGCGGTCGTTGTCTCCATCGTCTGCCATGTGAGTGTATGTTAGTTTTTCGGAGTTACCCCGCTGTGGTCGCATATGGAAGGTCGGATACGACCTGTAGTGCGCCGTCATTTGGTTCAGCCG
Organism: Desulfovibrionales bacterium; assembly: GCA_965112965.1. Taxonomy (GTDB): domain Bacteria; phylum Desulfobacterota; class Desulfovibrionia; order Desulfovibrionales; family Desulfovibrionaceae; genus CBCOTE01. The sequence continues at coordinate 62,557 of CBCOTE010000026.1, forward strand.
TTGGAATACTTGGACCATAGCGAACTCGATCGCCCCATCGTGTAGATATGCACCTTGTCCCTTACCACGAGCTGAGCCCGGCTCAGAAAGTGGCTTGCTTGTCGTTGAAGAGGCAAGAGCAAAAGATGGAACATGTCTGAATTCGTTAGAAGTATTTAAATATAATTGCAGCGTGTTTTTTTGAGGAAGTTTATTGTGCATCACCATAGCCATCCGTGGTTAAGCTTTTTTGGACCAATGAGCTGTCAATCCGAAGAAGGCTCGGAGTTAGTCTTGCGTCAGAGTCTTGAGCGGGAACAGACTAGAGCATTCAGCTCTTGGAAGCGACTAGAATTCTCTCCATGGCCGACAGGTTGTACATGAGCGTCTTGCTGATGGCTGTGGGCGTCGCTACTACTGTGTATCGGCATCAGACGAACTTGGTTAAACACATTCGTCTGGTGCCACAGATTCCTGCAATCATTCTAGAATGTCGTTATGGCCCGAGGGGTCAGGATTGTTCTGTCTCTTCATGTATAGTCTTCTGATCTGGCTTCTCCCGACGGTGCACGCACCAACCGACTTGCCAGTTTCGACCTCTTGAGTGCCGTCGCATACTCGACTACATTACCTTCAGGTACCAAGCATTCGTTCGTAATTGTGTTATCTCTCTGGCGACCAGGGTGATAGTTTTGTCCCTATTTTTCTTGGGTTTCTTCGTCCCAGTCGAAGGACTACTCCCTCATAGAGCTCCTTTATATTGGGGGCCAAGGACGATAGATCTTCTTTATCTGGAAAAAATCGGAATCTAATGCAAGGCCTATAATTATAGTAAAAATAAAAGTTTTTAAAAATAGATGGAGAGAAATTTTCTTAAAAAAACTTCTGCCCCCTTTTATAGAATATTGTTCAATGCCCGGTTAATTTATACTTTTTTAATTTATATTGGAATAAGCTCTTGGATATGCCAAGTAGGTCGGCGGCTTTTACCTGGACAAATTCGCTTTTTACTAAAGCTCGGCGGATGAGGGCGGACTCGATTTTTTCCAGAGTGTCTGCTATATTGAGCTGTACGGGCAGAAGATCTACGGCGCTTTTGAACTGGGCCTCCTCGTCCTTAATTTCCGAGGGTAGATCATCTACACCGATAGTTTCAGTAGAGGCCAACACAACGCAACGTTCAACCACATTTTCTAGCTGGCGGATATTACCTGGCCATTCGTAACTCATGAGGTAGCCTACGGCTTCGGGGCTGAAGGTCTTTGCCGACAATTTATTCTTTTGGCCGTATTTCTGGAGGAAGTGGGCGGCCAGCAGGGGGATATCCTCTCGTCGTTCTCGCAAGGAAGGTAAGTGCAATTGGACTACGTTAAGTCGGTAGAAGAGGTCCTCACGGAAGCTGCCCGCAGCCATGTCGGCCAGCAGGTCTTTGTTGGTGGCAGCTACTACCCGGATATCCACCTCGCCCTCTTCGGTGCTGCCCACGCGCTCAAAGCGGTGCTCTTGGAGCACGCGTAGGAACTTGATTTGTAAATCTACAGTTAGCTCGCCAACCTCATCCAGGAATAAAGTACCCTCATGGGCTAACTCAAGGCGGCCGCGCTTACGCGTTATTGCGCCGGCAAAAGAATCTTTTTCGTGGCCAAAGAGTTCATTTTCTAGCACGCTCACATTGAAGGCTCTACAGTTCACTGAGACGAAAGGATTGTTCTTGCGTGGTGAGGCGAAGTGGATAGCACGGGCCACCATTTCTTTGCCTGTTCCTGATTCACCCGTGATGAGCACCGTACTTTTGGATGGTGCGGCCCGGTCTATCATCTCTAATAACCGTTGGATAGCTTTACTTTTACCGATGATCTGGTGCAGCCCGTAGCGTTCCTCTAGATTCTGTTGCAGGAGCCGGTATTGTTGCTGTGTCCTGGCCATCTGCGTGGCTTTGCCCACAGAGAGTAATAATTCTTCATTGGAGAAAGGCTTGGTAATGTAGTCGAAGGCTCCAACTTTCATGGCCTCCACTGCGCCTTCAATACTCCCGTAGGCGGTCATGATTAATACCGGTATGTATGGATAATTGCGGTGTACTCGGTTGAGCACTTCGCGGCCCGAGAGTCGGGGCATTTTCATATCCGTGATGATTACATCCACCTCGGATTCGTCCAGGTAGGCCAAACCCATTTCGGGGTCAGATAAGGCTGTGGTTGCATAGCCAGCCTCAGTGAGTATAGTCTCGAGGATGAGCAAATAGTTGGATTCATCGTCGAGGATGAGGATAGAGGTCATGTATGTGCTCGGTGGGGCGTTGTGGGATGTACAGGGTTGTTTTTTTTGGAAGAACGGCTTGGCCTATATTTGGGCAGGGCTGATTCAAGTATACGTGGCAGTTTTATTGTGACCCGAGTACCACCTCTGGCCGCATTTTCGACCGAGAGGTCTCCGTCGTGGCTACGTATGATATTATTGGTGATGGCCAACCCTAGGCCTGTGCCTTGGTCTTTGGTGGTGAAGAAAGGGTCCATAAGCTTGTCTTTGATCGCCTCGTCGAAACCTGGCCCGTTGTCCGTGAAGGTCAGGGTTAATTCTGTCGGTGTAGCTGAGGATTCTATAATTAGACGGCCTGTTTGTTTTTTGTTCTCAGCCTCAACTTGGTTGGCCATAGCCTGGAGCGCGTTGGTCAGGGTGTTATATAGAGCTCGATAGAGCAGGTCTTTATCGCCCAGTACGCGCATGCTACACATTTCTAGGAGATAACGCCGTTCCACCATCACCTTAGATCTGGCACTATCTTGCTCTAAAAACATCAGGGCTTGATCCAACAATCGTGCCAGGTCCACGACTTCCTGTTTAGGTTGCCGGGGTCGAGCGTAATCTAGGAAGTCACTTACAGTCTGGGATAGACGTTGGGACTCATCGAAGATCGCTTTTAGTATGCGACCATTGAGGTCTTCCGGGCTGGCATATTTTTTGAGTAGTAGTTCGGCACTGGAACGGATAATGCCTAGTGGGTTACGGATTTCATGTGCAATTCCGGCCACCATGCGGCCCATACTGGCCATCTTCTCGCTTTGGTGCAGCTCACGCTCCAGCCGTTCTCGTTCGCTTATACCCTGGGCATTGAGCCGGTCTACCTTGCGTATGATGACCAGCAGTACTAGGAACAGGGCTACGGAAGAGATCAGAGTAGTGATGACGATGAGCCATTGGAAACGCACCACGGTGTGGTAATCGTCTGAAATATCTTGGGCTATCTCTAACACACCAATAATAGTGCCCTTGGGTATAGACTTGTCGCCTTCAGGCTTGAGCCGTAGTGGGTAGAAAGTCTTAAGTATTACGCTGCCTGGGGCATAGGTACCCTGTAAAAATGAGCCCAAAGGGGAGGTATGGCTTGTAATCTCGAAGCCGTGTTCGCCCTTTTCAAAAGCTTTGCATACGGTTAGGCCGGCTAGGCTTTCTTTGCCTACGTTTTCTTGGCTTGTGGAAAAGGAGACCACGTGATCAGGATCGTAGATGCGCAACTCTTGGATGTGCAGGCCGTGAATAGTGTTTAAGATAATTTTCTTGAGTCCTTCATATTGGGCCGGTTGCCGCAGGGCGATGCGCTGGAAGTATTGCATGGTGGGAACTATGAAGCGGATATAGATTTGGTGGTTGAGGTTTTCGGCTAGTATGAGGCCAAATTCTTGCTGTTTGGCAAGTAGCGTCTGACGGGCGGAGTTTGCGATTACAATGGAGAGGAACATACCCGAGGCAAGTATGAGAATAAGCGAGCTAATGGATAGCGCTTTGGTGAAGTCTGTACCGGGTTGGCGGTGGAGGGCCGGTTTGGGAGAGGCGACGGGCGTGGCGTTCCGAGTGGACTGGGTCAAAATTGGTGAGGGCTTGCCCTCTAGGACCTTTGGTATATGCTCGGAGTATTTCACGGGTTAGGAGTTGAGCCCCATAGTGGCCGCGATTTTATCTAACCCTTGTATCAACGTCTCCTCGCTTAAAGCGTAGGAAATGCGGATACAGCGGTCCTCCCCGAAGGCTGCACCGGGCACCAGGGCCACCCCGGCTTCCTCCAGGAGCCGTATGCACAGATTGGTTGAGTCAGGGAAGGTTGCTGTATACAGATGGTCCATTGTAGGGAAGACGTAGAAGGCGCCGTCTGGTCGCGGACAGACTACCCCGCGCCAGGTGTTCAGGATGTCTATGACCAGGTCTCGTCGTCGAGCAAAAGCCTTCCGCATAGCTATTATTGGTTCCATGGGACCAGTGAGGGCGGTCAGGGCGGCCTTTTGGGCGATGGAGCAGATGTTGGAGGTCGACTGTCCCTGGATTTTGTCTAAGGCTTTGACCAGATCAGGGTGCGTCAGAACGTAGCCCACTCGCCATCCGGTCATGGCAAAGCTTTTAGACAGCCCGTTGACTACGGCCACCATCTGTGGATGCCGGACCCAGAAGGGCGCTAGTGAGGCTGGGGTTGCTGGCGGGAATACTAGCTGGTCGTAAATCTCGTCGGAAATGACAAAGATATTCTTAAAAATAGCATATTCGGCTAGAGCTTCTAATTCTGCCTGGGTATAATGGTTGCCTGTAGGGTTAGAAGGGCTGTTCAGGATGAGGCAGCGAGTGCGCAGTGTGGTAGCCGTGGCTAAATTGTCTACTGTGACTTTGAATCCGTGTTCTGCCTGAGTAGGTACGGGAACGGGTACCCCACCGGCTAGTTGCACCATAGCTGGGTAGCTGACCCAGTACGGTGCTGGGATGAGTACTTCGTCCTCGGGTTCCAGTAGCGATTGGAAGAGATTATAGAGTCCCTGTTTGCCACCGTTAGTAATAATGGTCGATTCAGCCTCGGCTGCTACTCCATACTCTCGCTGGAAGTAGCCAGCCACGGCCTCACGCAACTCTGGGATACCTGAAACTTGTGTGTAATGAGTGAAGCCCTGTCTGATGGCTTCCTGGGCTGCGGCACACACGTGGGCCGGAGTTGGAAAATCAGGCTCGCCCACCGATAGATTTAGGATTTTTCGGCCTTGGCTCTTGAGGTTTAGAGCCATCGTGCTGACGGCTAGTGTGGCTGAAGGTTTGATCTGTTGCAAACGAGAGGCGATGTGCATAAGTGATCTTTGTAGTTGTTGGCGCTATTAGATTCGTCTTTGTTTACTCTGGTAGATGTGTGTGGCTTTGTATTCTTTATACAAATTTTCGGTTTACGACAACCTGATTATGTCGTCTATCTCGGCCCGCTTGATGTCTTCTTGGTTTCTCATGCCGTCCTTCCTTGCGTTTGGCCCGTTTTTTTTGTTACCGGTGCTAAAAAAACGTTTACTATAAGCTAAGCCTAGTGACTGCTTTTTTTAGTCAAGGCTGCAATAATTCACTTGGCAACATATTCGGCCTACGCAAGCTTAATGGCCATATGGCTTTTCCGGACTGTCAACATGCGGCGTCAGTTTTTTTTGGGATTTCAGAGGATGCGGAATTACATGATATCCTCCGATAAGGTGGCGTGAATACTTTTCATACCCGTACCGACTCCTTGGCCATAGCGTGGTGCGCGTCACTTCAGACGAGACTTAGGCTCGCTGAGTATCCAGCGTTCGATTGAGTTCGTCTATGACAATAGTCGCCTTGTCGCTCAGTTCGATGGCTTCGATACCTCGGCAATACCGTGACTAAGGGAGTCCAAGAGTGTCACTCTTATTAAAAGTGACTTGGTCAGTTTTTTTCGATATCTAGATCTTGCGCGACCTACTTCAACAGTTGGTTACTTTTGTTGCATTCAGAGGTCTGACGCCGCGTCGACCTCGATTTCAGCAACCTTTTTATTAGATTCTGGTCGTAGATTTGGCGTTTGGCTTTTTGAATCCTGGGACCATGCCTAGGCTCGGCGTATGACAGTGACCTTAGGCTTAGATTTTATTTTAGATCAGTTTTTGAATAGTTTCTGGCAGTCGGGAGGACAGGGTCTTTTTTCTAGACTATATATTCATTTGACATGATGGACTATCCGGAGCCATCAGTGGTGGTGGTGGTTTGAATAGTTTGTCGTGCCGCAATAAAAAAAATAAAAGATGGGTAGGAATTTTAAAAAAGCTTTTTTTAGTCCACCATTCTTCTTTTTTTCGTCTCTGTCTGTTCTTAGGTCCTATAGAGGGACCCACGGCAAGTACTGTGCAGCAGTAAAAAAAAGTGCAGGCCTGAATGGCAAATAAGGTGATAAAGCTATTCAAGTCTAGTGCAGCCAGGCGAGGATGGGAAGTTATCATCTAAAAAAGGGAGCCAGCTAAGTGTATGAAATACTGTAGGAGGATACTGTGAGGATGATAAAAGTGGATATATTAGTCGTCTATTGGTTTCTCGGATCCGAGGCGGTTTCTGCGGGAATTTGAAAAGTTACGGAGGACGGGAGGTTCATTCTAACGAAAGCAGCCTTGACTGGCTTCACAGTCTTCGTCCACACTGTAGGCGCGCTATCCCTGGCCATTGCTGGGGCCGGGAGAGTGTCTATCGCTATGTGTTTGAGATACAGACTCGGCGCGACCAGACAGACTATGGTCCTCTAATGGCTATCAAAGCGCATTCATGGCATTTGCCGACAGTCCTAGCGGGGTCGGAAAAAAGAGCACGGGTGCCGAGTTAGGTTGACACAGGAGGTGATCAGGCCAGCTGTATAGGTTCAGCGTAAGACTTTATATTTCTAGGCCAGGATTAAGGCTGGGACCAGGACGGAGTGATATGGCAAGTCTCTAATGATTAGCAACATGTATTCTCAGCTACTGGAGTCGAGAGGAGATGGTGCGATGCTACGACAGCCTAAAATTTTGGTGAATGCTAGGCTAAGACCACTTTTATTTATTTTTTTATTCAACTTTCTAGATCATTGCACGGGCTTAGCTTTTCGGGGAAATATTTTTATATAATAAATTATTATATCAAATACTATTATATTTTTTTTGTCGAGGCCTATCATTTCAGCGTAACTCCATGAGGCACGCGCTACGAACTGCATGAAATTGAACTTAATTAATAATCTAAGGACAGCATACGAGTTCTTGACCATGACCTACGGCTTGTCCTAATATTAAAAAATCAACATCGAAAACAAGCGATATTTTTTTAACGACTTTTTGGAAAATCGACGATTTTTTGGCATTTTAGACTATGTTCATTCCGGTAGCGTTGATTGCTAGGACGCAGCCTTCTTTGAAGATGCCTTAAAGGTGAAAAAAACTATCGCGAAATAGCTGCTAGGCCAGCTTGTATAACGGGATTAGTATTTTTGTTAGCTTTCTAGTTCTGGATCAGCATATCCTAAGCAGTTAGTTCTGATGATCTGAACGGAACAAGGAGCCCAATCTATTCGTTTATTGGTTATCGAGTTAGTGTATAGCGGTCGACATGGTTAATGGCCTCAAATAAAATGGGCCTGCGCGTTGGACTATATATCCGACGGCAAGGACAGTCTAGTCATGGCTGAGGGTACGTCTTTATGATATTATCTGTAGACCGTATGTTTTTAGGTCCAGACAGCCTGTTCGGCGTCACCATTATACGTGCATGGGATCATAATATTCATTTTTCCGCTTAGAATGACCGGGACTGCATCCAGGATTTAAATCCGTCGATGATGACTATTTTGACTAAACTCCTAAGCTTTATAGAACTATGGCTAGGACGGAGATCCCCATTTTCCATAGTAAAGGGTTGACCGTTGATATTGTATTAAATTTGGCTGATCTGGATGTATTCTCGTGGCTCGGTGGGACACTCTTGTTGGCCAGTTTATTGATTTTTAGTATATAGGCTTTTATATAACTGGGCAGGTAGTCGTATATAGTATGCTGTTAGAAAAGACATAGAGACTATTGCTTACGACCTCAAAATTAACACCGTCTACGTGTACTTGAGCTATTTGTGCTAAAAGATTGATAAGTACTTAAATTAGTTGTTCTTCTATGCCCTCCGTATCATTGGACACAGTTTATATAATGAATGTGGCGCGTGCAGTTTTTATTTTTCATCTTCTGGTCTGTCTCTTGCTGTATATGGCGCTCCTCAGGATGTTGTATATCAGTGTTTTTTGGTGTCATTTGCCAAATGGCCGTCGGGTTAGTTAAACGGTAACCAAAAGAGACTACCAAGATCGAGATCTAAAGTTTTGTTGAACTGTATTGTATCCGATGGCCTGGCCGTCCTTATTTAAATCATCTTGAAACGCGTGACCAACGACTTCTTGGGAGTCGCCTATGCCTGTTGCCTGATATTGACTTCTAACTACATCTGGCGATTTGGGCATTGACTCGATATTAAGGCCTGCGGTGATGGTTGGCTGCCGGTAAAGATCCTTAGCATTGGATGGCGGCATCAGATCGCATATATGCGCAGATTTCTGTTCCTTATATGGATTTCTATCTGTAAATTAGCCGCAATGTGGGCGGGTAGTATATAGTGTACGGCTCATTTGCATTGCGTCGTTTCGGAGTGATGCTACTATTCTATTTTTTCTTGTTGTCTGGATAGAGTGGCAATATCCTGGACTATGTGATTTGGCGACTGGGCGCTGTCAACTATACCAGCTGGGAGACCAGTAGGTTACGTCTTCTCGTCGTATGCCGCTGCTTGGCATCGACGATAACCTATGCCCACTGGTTGAGATTTAATGATATTCTTGAATAGATCGAACAGTTGCTCACCAATACCACCTCGGTCCTGGATATTACTATTTATCCATGATCATATGTTCTTTGACGCGTATCTATTGCTAGCCGGGGCTTTGCGCGTGATGCTTTAGGCCAGAGGGTCTTGCTAGAAGCTATAGGACATGTTATGGCCGTGATGAATAAGAGTGCAAGATCTTTTCATACTGCATACTGTTCAGGCTGAGGCCTATGTTAGCTGTAAGCACGTCATCGAGTTGGAACTAGTTGGACTAATCTTAAGGACATGGTCGAGCTCTATAAAAAACTTTGATAGAAAAAAAATGAGCTGGTCTTCGCGTCTATCTGGTAGCTCAATATTTCGTTGGCTGGCAATTGGCAACTATTGGCCTAGACTAAGGCTAATTTTGCTAATAGTTTTATCAAAAATGCTCCTATCAGTAGCCAAGTAAACGTAACCGTGCCTTCAGGACTGTCAACGTAGAGTTCTATATGGTCTATATCAGTCCGGGCTGCCTATTTGTAACATCAAGATTTCTAATATTTTTTCAGGCTGGAGGAGAAGCGCCCTGGGCAGAATCTCAACTTCTCCCGGTTAGTCGCGGTGGTTAGATTACATCACATCTGGCTGGCACTTCTTAAGGATTTTGAGTCCTGTAGATGTGGGACAGGCTTGTGCGTATGTTTCGCCTTTTTCCACCGGTTGAGTCTAGGCCAGTACTGTGTCATGGTGACTTAAAAAAAATCGTAATTCGCCGTTCATTTTCTTGAATTCATCCTACCTTTAGGTTTATCAAGAACTGTATGGGTCATCCAGACAAAGGAGTCATTATGCATATCTATTTCAAAACTTCATCTTGTTTCTGGTGGCTCGCGCTGGCCCTGGTGGCAGATCTCACCATTGTCGCCGCACTGGCCCGGGCTGGGCTGCCCGAGTTCGCTTCCCTGGCTGAGAAGGCCGGATCGGCCGTGGTTAACATTAGCTCTGAAGTCACCCAAAAGTCCACCCTGGGTGGACGTAGTAACCGCGGCAAACGAGGTAACATTATGCCCTTTCCTCACGGCCAGAACCCCTTCGAAGATTTTTTTGAGCAGTTCGAGGATTTTTTCGGTCATGGTGATCAACCAGGGCTGCAGCGCAAACGTAGCTCCTTGGGTTCGGGCTTCCTTATCTCCACCGATGGCTATATTTTTACTAATAACCATGTAGTGGAAAAGGCCGACAAAATTCTCGTCAAACTCCAGGATTCCAAGAAGACTTACCCGGCCAAGCTCATTGGACAGGATAAAGAAACCGATTTGGCCCTAATCAAGATCGAGGCGGACAAGAATTTGCCTGCTCTGTCTCTCGCTGATTCCTCCCGGATTAAGGTGGGCGAGTGGGTCGTGGCTATCGGTAATCCATTCGGTTTATCTCATACGGTCACCGTGGGCATTGTTAGTGCCAAGGGTCGCATCATTGGTTCTGGACCTTATGATGATTTTATCCAGACCGATGCCTCCATCAACCCTGGCAATTCCGGTGGCCCGTTGCTTAACCTGGACGGCGAGGTGATAGGTGTGAATGCGGCTATCGTGGCTTCGGGTCAAGGTATCGGCTTTGCTATTCCGTCAAATATAGTCAAAGATGTAGTCGTTCAGCTCAAGAGCAGTAAGGGAGTCCGACGAGGCCTGCTTGGTGTCAACATTCAAGATGTAGATGAAAGCATCGCAAAGGCTTTGGGCTTAAAGGAGCCCAAAGGCGCCCTGATAGCCTCGGTCATGGCTGATGGTGCAGCTAAGCGGGCCGGTATTGAGCCCGGCGATATCATTACCATGGTCAATGGTAAGACTGTGGAAGATGCCCATGACCTAACTCGTCGCATTGGTGCCATGGCTCCAAGCGATTCAGTGGAGATTGTCCTCTTCCGTAAGGGACAGACCAAGACTTTAATCGTCAAACTTGACGAACGCGACCCGAAAAAGCTCAAAGCCGAGGATGAATTCAGCTTTGATGGCGACAACAATGGCGATGGCGATATGGTCCTTGGCCTGCTTCTGCGACCCTTGGATAAGGATGAGGCCCGCAACTTGGGCATAGAAGGCGACAAAGGCCTGCTTGTTCTGAATATAGATGCTAGTTCTGTCGCTGCCGAGGCCGGCCTACGCAAGGGCGACATCATACTAACAGTAAACCAGCGGCCTGTGGCTACGGTTGATGAGCTACGCATGATAGTGGATAAGGAAGGCAAGCAGAACAAGGTAATTATGTTTTTAACCCGCCGCCAAGGACAGAATTTGTTCCGTACTATTCCAGTTGAGTAATGTCATGGCAGGCAGGCTGTCTGTCGCGTTAATGTAACTAAGGGCAATAAGATAAAAATTTTTCTATTTCTATATTTTTATAGTCCATGTTTACTAATATTCTTAATTTAGGATTTACTTAAGTTCCCATGTTTGCAGCCTTCTCTGCGTTTTTTTTCAGGTAATTTTAAGTTTATTGTCAAAAAAAACTATCGAAATTTTAGAATATTTTTCAAGAGAGAGGAGCGTACATATGATGCCATTAATAATATGGGAAAAAATTATACCCACTACTATGGCCGGTGTGTTGCTAGTTTTGGCCGTTTCCTGTGCCGACATTAACCGCGCTCAACAGATTGGTAGCGTAGGTACATTGGCTGGCGCAGCCATCGGTGGTGCAGCTAGCCGCACCTGGACTGGAGCCCTCGTCGGCGCTAGTATTGGCTTAGGTCTGGGCTATATTATTGGCAACGAATGGGACAAATCCGATCAGAAACGCCTGAGCCAGACCTTGGAATATAATCGTTCTGGCCAGGCTAACTCCTGGTCTAATCCGGACACTGGCTGTACTTACATGGTTACCCCGTCCTTGGGTTACAACCAGGACGGCCGTGTCTACCGTGATGTTACCCTAGAAGCCAATGTAGATGGCCGCCGTGAGGTAGTGCATGCTAAAGCCTGCCGTGACCAGCATGGTGAATGGCGTTTAGTGCAGTAAACAATTTTAGATCTCTTATCTCGGACCCGGGGAGAATAGAATTCGCATCCAATCCTGTTTCCTACCATGTACTGGGCGACCTGACCGGCCTTGACCTATTAATCTTTGGCCGTAGTCATATATTAACCTTAATAGCCTGTCCGTCCTCAATCTGACTAAATCTGTATGTAATTTTTGGGCCAAAAAAAATTATCAGCATCTGTTTTGAATAATAAAATTTACCAGTAAATTTTAGTCATCAAGAGCAAGAACTTTAATCTTGAGTTCACTTGTCGGCATAGGACTATAAGTATGTATGGGTAAAAATCGAAAAAGGCATTGTAGTGCGTTATTTTTTATTTTATTCAACAGCACTTAAGGCTAAGCAGCGAATAAATATCGGAAGAATTTGACGCTGTTTGAATTTAGACAACAAGTATTTGAATGATTACCAAAGCTAGCCATTTTTTTTGCGTTTGAGAAGTTTTTTTGAAGATTCGGCAACTTTGAGATATCCTACGCAAGAGGACTTTTTGGAAGGCATTCTGTTGGATAGTGGACAGTACGATTATGTATTTATCTATTTTATTTACACGGAACGGATCTGTTACTCGCAATAAAAAAAACATTTTGAGCGATTTGCGTTACCATTGGCTAAGTTGTTGCGTCTGAAGCGATTGAATAACGTGTTTGAGCCGTGGCCAGGCAGTGTTTTTGTGGTACCCGGACGGCGGGTGGCTTACGCGTTTTGTCGCTATATGCAGTATTGACTCGTGACAGTCTGTAGATGTTTGGGCGCGCTGATGTCTGACGTCATTTGAGTGACACCTGGTAGCGCCATATTAGTATCAAAGGGAGATGATTTAGTGCTTCTGTGGCATTACCACTGATGTATGTTAATTGGGCTGCACTGAGAGACTTGGCTTCGTGGCCAGGCAAATACTCTAAGATAGTTGCGGGTAAGGTACCCAGCGTTTCAAATAGATTATATACAGGCTTTAACGTACGTGGATATATGGTCTGTAGTCGGGTATATCAAGTTGTATCACGTCGTTCATAAAAGCATTGACTATATATAAAATTAAAGAATGATCTGGAGTGTGAGTCGCTCTGTGATTAGCATAGCGATGAGTTGGGACGTATTTCTTAGAGTGTGTTAGTCTTATATCTGGGCGGCATTGAAGAATTAGGCAATTATTGTGGGTCGTGGGGTTGAAGTAGAAGGTAGTCGGGCGATCCGCATCTAGATACAGAGCTGTCCTGGTAGTTATGTGTTTAGTTTTTGGTTATTGTTTACATGGCCAGTGTACATGTGTATACTCATGTCATGGTTAGTGTGCGCATGTCTTTCATATGGGCCAGGCGAAATAGTTCTGTATGTTTAACATAGGACAACTGTAGCTATATGACGGCGACTGTGCGGCCTAGCACGTAGGTGGAGCAGGCCAATTCGAGTTGGAAGTCTGGTTAAAAAAAATAATATGTTAACCCCATATTATAGCGTGCATCATCGGCTCCGTCAGTAGGTAAGAATTTAGTACTTGAGAACCAAATGTCTTAAGATCGCCCAGTAGCCTTGATGCACTAAAATGGCCGCGTATGGTTCGACGAATAGTCGGCTGAGATGGCGACGGAAGCCGTAAACAAGGAAGATCCGACAGAAGTTTTTCTTTTCCCCATGCGGGTGTGCTTCGCGCATGGGCACGTTACTTCCATTTACAAGCGGTTTTGTATATAGACCAATACTGAGGATCGGAGAAATGGGTTCAGACTCGAACAAGAAACAGGCTGCCCAGGTAGCTATGGACAATTCATCAAGGAAGTCGAGGTTAGCTGCATTACGCTGTCTATTTTTATGAGCATTTTTGCTGATTTTTAAACAGATTTAGCAGACCGTTGGCGATATCGAGTCCTTTGGTTGGGCCCCAGCTGAGCAAGATGTCTTAGCACTAACCCCTTCCTGGATACCAAAATGTGTCAGCCCCGTTGGACGCTAGAGGTTTGCTATTTTATTTACTTTCTGGCCCTTAAGAGGCATTATGTCCAAATCTGTCGTTCCTTTCTTATTGCCCCAAGATCCGCAAGGCCGCGCTGTATGTGGCATGTTCGGCCGTATTGCGGGTTGGTATGATTTTCTCAACCATTTTTTGAGCTTGGGTCTGGATCGGGGCTGGCGCCGGGAGCTAGTGCAAGTGATGGCGCCCGGCTGTACTGGCTACATGCTCGACCTGGCTGCTGGCACCCTGGATGTATCCCTAAGGATGCTACGCGTTTATCCTAGGCTCAAAGTTCTAGCGATGGACTTCTCTCTGCCTATGCTCCAACGAGGACAGGCTAAAATTCCAGCGGGACAGCATCGCCGTATTCAGGCCGTTCTAGCCGACGGCCGCGTTCTGCCCCTACCTGCGGCCAGTATAAACGTTGTAACTATTGCCTTTGGCATTCGCAACATCCAACCTCGGGTCGTAGTCTTGGCTGAGGCATTCCGAGTGTTAGCTCCTGGTGGTCTGGTGGGTATCCTGGAGTTTGGCGGCGGCGACCGTAAAGTTTGGAGTGGGCTTTACAATTTCTATTTGCACCACATCGTGCCGGCATTAGGTTGTATATTTTCAGGAGATGATAACGCTTATACTTACCTAGTCGAGAGTATCGATAGCTTACCCGACGCTGTTAACTTGGTTGCTGAGCTTGAGGCTACTGGTTTCAGTGAGATCAGCTACCGGCCACTGCTTTCGGGCATTGTATATCTGCATGTTGGCCATAAGCCGTTAATTTGCAATATCGGAAGAATTTAGGTGTAAAAAAATAATGGGCACGTCAGTAATATTGGACGAAAAAGATAAGTAACAGGTCCGCAAGTATGATCAAGAAGTCTAATCTGTGCAGGACCCGAGGCGAGCGCTCAGCCAGAATGTGCTGTACCACACGATAGACAAATGTTTAGCAAAAGACAACAGAAGACAATTTTTCCAAGGACAAAAAACAATACAAGAGTAATTAAAGAAGCGCAAGTCAAGCTATGACTTCTATGCTAAAATCAAACAGCACCTCTTGGCAAGTAAGGCTGCCCTCGAACGATTGTTTAGTTCTACGCAAATATCACGCCAACAGGTAAGGACAATGGCAATACGGCGCCCGGATAGCTCCTCTTCAATTTATTCCTGCCCTTTCGGCCCAGAGTCAATGTCGTCAGGAACTCTCAATGGTCACTCTTGATTCTCTCTTTGCTCGTCAGTCCTATATCGTAGTTGTCGGCTTAGGCTATGTCGGCTTGCCATTATCCTTGGCTTTGGCTCGTCATTTTGACGTCATCGGTCTTGATATCGCTGAGGAGCGCGTTGCCGAGCTTACCCAAGGCTGTGATTGCACCAGCGAGGTCGGCTCCGACACTTTGGCTGCCGCAGCCATCCGTTACACTACCGACCCTGCCGTGCTTGTCAATGCCGGTGTAGTCATCGTGGCTGTATCCACACCTCTAGATGAATTCCGCCGACCTGACTTGACCCCCCTCGTTAGTGCCACTACCACCGTAGGTCGACACATGGTTTCTGGTACTGTTGTGGTCTTCGAATCTACGGTTTGGCCTGGTCTCACCGAGGAAATTTGTGTGCCACTGCTGGAAAAATATTCCGGCCTGGCTGGTAGCCGTGATTTTTTTGTCGGCTACTCCCCTGAACGCATTAATCCCGGCGATCGTGTCCATACCTTGGAAAGGGTTGTTAAAGTCGTGGCTGGACAGGACCAGGCTACTCTTGACCTTCTGTCCGGTATTTATGGCGCTATCATCGAGGCTGGCGTGTACCGGGCATCGAGCATTAAAGTAGCAGAGGCTGCTAAGGTCATCGAGAATACTCAGCGTGATTTAAATATCGCCCTCATGAATGAGCTTTCTCTAATTTTTGATCTTATGGGTATTGATACCTTAGAGGTCATTGGGGCCGCAGCCAGCAAGTGGAATTTTATTCCCTTTACACCCGGCCTCGTAGGTGGCCACTGTATCGGCGTAGATCCATACTACCTTACATTCAAAGCCGAATCTTTGGGCTACCATCCCCAGGTGATTCTGGCCGGACGTCGCATAAATGACGCTATGGCCCATCATGTAGCCCAGCAAGCGGTTAAAATGATAGCCTGTGCCGGCGGTCGCGTGTCCGGCGGCTGCGTCGGTATCCTCGGCTTCACCTTTAAGGAGAACGTTCCAGATCTGCGTAATACTAAAGTTATTGATGTGGTTCATGAATTGGCCGAATACGGCATTAAGTCATTGGTGCATGATGCCTACGCTATGGCCAAAGAGGCTCACCGTGAGTATGGCATCGACTTGCTGTCCTTAGATTGCTTCAGGAATCTCGACGCGCTCATAGTGGCTGTGCCCCACCGAGAATATGCCTCTCTAGCTTTGGATACTCTCGCTTCATGGTTCCGCAACCCTACCCGCCCCATCCTCCTCGACCTTCGTGGACTTTATTCGCCCAATACTCTCCAGGCGGCAGGCTTTACTAGCTGGCGGCTTTAGTCGCGGTGGCTAGGAGAGGCAAAGGCGAACGTCGCGAAGAGAAAGGAGAAAACTATTTTTAAAGGCTCCACCCCCCCCGCCTTCTTCATCCTCCATCTTTCACAGCTGCATCATTTTACAGCGTTTTGATTCAAGGTAGTGTAACTAAGGGCTAGATGGGTAAGAAATATGTTGGCGAGGTATTATGAACAAGGTAGGATGTCACGATGTACTCGTGACGGCATTAGAGAAGGAGATTCGTGCAGCTTTATAGATATGTATTGGGATATACAGACTTGAACCCTGCCTTTGAACGAGTTATGTCTTTATCACTGCGATGAACGGGAGCTGTGTTTATTGTCCACCAGTGTATTTCCATAAAATGTTGTCTTTGGTTTAGGCCCCTTACTCGGCCGCCTGTCTATTTCGTTGAACGTACAGCCTGTTGCACTGATGTCAGCCACGATTTCGATGTTTTTATCCTTAACGGTCGTGGTCATTATAACTATGAAATTTTCCAATTATCGCAGTCGGTATGAATGATAGCACAGAGCGCGTTGTCCTGTTTGTTAACCTATCTGTCACTTTCACATGCCTCCGTTCTGGATTTATAGAGTACTTCGCGTTAGCTTACTGCTTCGTTTTGACCGGTATCTTTTTTTGGAGTTACGTATCGTCTACAATTGCGTCGGCGCATTACCTGAAACGTGGGCCTTTCCGTGCCTTGAACTAGGGCATCTAGTGGCCAACATGGGCTGTTGACACCAAGGCCGTGCGTCAGGCTTGATTCAACTGATGTTCGACTTCCCCCTGCCGTACATTATGGTTTATCGGATTTTATGAAATTATCGTATCCGTTATGTCCTAGTTGTCAACGCTTCGTTGCAGCCGAATTCGGTGACGACAGTATCTTTCCTCATATAGTAATTGTTGTCCGCTAGAGGATAGCTTCTATTGGTTGTAGTCAAGGCTATAGCCTTTACGGTTTTTGTATAAGTCAGACAGCTGTCTTTGACCAGCTAGGCTGTATTTTCCAGGTTGTTTTTTCAGATTATTTTTTTTGGCTGTATGTGATATGCCTAGCCCTCGAGTTACCAGGTTCATAAAGCCGTAGTATTCGATGCCGCTGAACAGGGGCGTAGCTGCTGTTAAAGAAAGATGTCTATTTAGTTTTTTTGCCACAGGTAGTATTATAAATGTATAAATATAGTTCAGATCGGTCAGATCATAGCATGTGAGGTGTCGTCTGGACATTAGGCTAGGGTAAGAGTAAATTGAGACTGGTAGCTTTGAAATAGATGGCGGCAGGCCGGTTATCTTGATTCGGGTCTTTGGGATGTAGCCTGTGAAGGCTATGGCTCGGGAAGAATTGGCGTGTCGTGCAGGTCGCTTCATAGAGCCAACATCTAAATAAAAAATCTGCGGGTTATTTTTTGCCCCATGATCTGCGGATAGGCCGGTCGTAGTCACTGCCAGGCCTGTCGCCCAATCGTAGGAGTTTGGCTATTCCTTATCAGATACGGTGCCGGTCATTAGGTGCGATATTTTTTATTTACTCACGTGGCTGCTGTAATGTTCTACCTTGGTCATAATTATGAGGGCAAAGTGGTCCCGAGCCTTAGAATACATCGATGTCCGTGATCAACGCTCTCCCGGTTCGGCAGAGATGATGACGCTCGGAAGAACGGTAGTCTATTGATTGGGGATGTTTAGGGCTTGTTTGTAACGTGGTCGTGACAAGTAGAGATGTGACTATTTTTGGCTATCCATAAATTATCATCAATAATAAGTTACCGGAATAGCAAGCATATATGATCTACTACATTGAGAACGCAAACCATTCATCCTAGTTAGCAGCAAGGCAATCTTCCTCTTCAAGGATTTGTCAGCAGGAGCTTTTTTAGTCATAACTACGACAAAGGCCCGATCCGTATAGTTTCTTATGTGTTTAACTTTTAGGCGGTGCGGTTTCTCTCCGGCTATGTCGATGCACTGTCTATTTTATTTATTGCAGGTACACAATCTGCCCTTATTGTGATTTGCTGACCCTACTGAAAAAGCCGGCCTTTATATTCTTGGGGTGATATAAGTCATATTGTAGAGTACCCCCTGGCTCATGACTTGATCGGGGGGGGGTACGGTTGAGTGGGGCCTGGCTAAAGCCTTGATAGCTAGTCTCGAGTCATTCTAGCGTAGCCACAATTTCTACAAGTAGAGACCTTTATCCAGGCAGCTATATCACGATGGGCTTAGCCCCGATAGATAGGCCTCTATGCACAGTGAGAGTAAGGAAGTCGCATGTTTTATGCCGCTTACGTAGTAGAATTGAACCATCAGCTGTATGGATTATTAGGAGAACAGGTGTCTTTTCGGTCGTTTCGTCTTCGGCCTGTAGGGGGTATCGTTATCTTGGCCTTATTGATTGATTAGCAGAAAGAACTAGTTTCGGATATGGGACATATTCTAGTTTATTATGTCCGAACAGATATGTATTCTCTATCCGATATTTTTGTAGATAGTCACGACATAACAGTTGAGTTAAATAAGTTAAGTCAGCTGTTGCGTATAGTTTAGGTGGTTAAACTTTGTATTATATAGAATAAGCATGAGACATTCTCGCTTACGCGTCGTATGGCACTAACTGGGCGGTATATATCGCCTTTGGTCAGCTTTTTTGTTAAGTTATCGACGAGCAGGTCCTGGCAGCTAATTATAGAAGACCCTTGCGCGACCTGCAAATTCTTAAAAAGATAGGTGTCGTCAGACGTAATCGTTAAAGTTTTGTTTGTACCATCGATATATTAAAATTAGTATAGGTTAGGATAATATAATAAAGACTTACTGATATTTCTCAACTAACAGATGAATCTGTGGAGATGCTTAAGCATTTTACATGTCTCAGCACACGACTGCAGACATATGTTCGACTGGTCATAGTCATGTCAGTATTTAACCGACTACTGTTCCAGCAGGTAGTTCTTTGACAACAAAAAAAAGATGCTTTGCTCCGCATTAGTAATGTTGGCAGCGCTAACCTAAGAGTAGCCATTTTTTTGACAAAAAATCTATCTAGCGCAATACAGGAAATTTTGTCGGATCAGTGCCGGTTAGCACGTCCAGCTCCAACTGGGAGCCTAGGCTTGGCAATGGCATGTTTTCAGGCAATGATATTCAGAGATGCGGTCATTTATGCCGTCTGCACCGGGCAATGAGCGTGGGCTCTTTTCAAAAATAAGCGTAGGATACCGAGGTCTATTTCGAATCTGCTCGTTGCGTTTTGTAGTTTTTCTTGGCCGTGGTATTTAAGCTAGGGCCTAGCAAGATTACAATATTCCAATTACGGCCAGTATTTACTCCCCAATCTAGCCATGTCATTGCGGACTGAGATAAATTTTTTGTTGATGACAGTTAGGACGGGCCATAAGGTCTCTTTAAAAAAAAAAGTTATTTTTCTTGATCCAAAGGGGCAGGGCCTTCTTAGTTTTTCTTGGTGTCTAAAGAGATTAAGATCTCAGGACAGGATAGTGGTCCTGACGATTTCTCATGTTTTACAGGTTCTGTATTGGAATGGTACTTGTCGTTAGTCGGGGTCAAAGGGCTTAAGGGTATCTCTTTCAGGTACGATTGCCGGCGGCAGTATAGCTTCTAGTGGTAATAGGCCACCAGGAGTAATCTACTCAGAGTGTTTGTTTTTTATACCCTATGGCTCGACTCAGGTCTGTCCTGAAGAATAGACTGCTAGGTGTGGCAATTAAGCATTGTCTATATAAGATAAAAACAAATAGAATACACCAGGGGGTGGTTAGCCGTCTTGTTCTTTCAAGTCATAGTCCGCGGGTCAGTGCTGCGGCGCTGTATGTTGTGAGCGCTTTAATTATCTGGCTGCTCTGACCAAATTTTAAGGCGCTGTCTTTATTTTCTCCCGTCCTATATCTATGCCATATGCCTGGCCAGCCTCTTCCTTTAGCTCAGAAGTCGTATCCTACCGCTTTTAAGGGCATATGACCGGCTATCTTCTGGCATTCGTTTTTTAGTGCTGCCATATTCGGGCTGTAGTTTAATCGTAAACAGTACTACGGATTTATTACCAATATCCACCATGTTATATGATCCCAATCATCATTTTTTTTTCTTCGTGATGCCGATAAATTTTGTTCTATGTCGGGCTTGTCGTTTTTTTTCAATACTGCGTTTCTTCATCCATCTTTATACTTTATAGTATTCTAGGCGTATATGATTTTGTTAGCTAATATGCCGTGTTGTTATCTAACGCTACCGCCATTAGTTTAATCGAGGTACGCCGCATCTTGAGAGCCCGGCGGATACGAATTTATAGTACTACCGCACCGTCGACAACAACATCTATTGACTAATAGTTATATTTAGATCCGCACAATAGACCGACTTATCTATCATCTTTTTCTGGACCGTGGGCTATGTGGCGAATATGCTTGTTGTCAAACTAGCCTGCTGGAACATATATCTTGACCACCCGCTGCGCTTCCAGAAACGCATCATCATGCGGGTTGTCTGTGTTGGCCGAGTAAGTCCGGTCTAGTTCCGGTTTCGGATCTCCAGTTTGATGGCGCTGTACGATTATCGAATGCTTCTGCCGGATCGTCTATAGTACGGACAGTTGGTATTTGTCTCGTGTGGTAGCAACATCTATATTATATGAGAGTAATCTGGTTGAGCTACGGCTGAAAGAGGACGAGGAACGTCTAAGTTATTTGGCCGAGAGCACCAGTAGTGTTATTATTTTCAGGATACACAAGGTCGCAGCTTCTCCTTTGATAAATATTAGTTCGAGGCTTCTGGTTTGTGTTTTTTTGTATGAGTCTTTGGTCGAAGTATTTACGATATCATTCACGAAAGACAAATAAAACTGACTACATATTTACGACTCTTATGGAATGGCTGTTTGCTGCATATCGAATTATTTGCTATATCTGAAACAAGAACATAAAAAGTACAGTATCTGGATGTGATTTGTCTATAGCAATAAGCCGCTCCTTGACGAAGACGGCGGCTGACAGAGACTTTTTATCGGCATAATAATTGCCAGAATGCAAGTAGAACGATGCATTTCGCTGCCGCACAGAGTTCATCGTCCGGTACAATCAACAGTCATTAGCTAGCAATGCCATGAATATCTTCCGGTCTTTATATCAGAGTGACAATTTTGTGGCTGATTAAACTTATGTAATGGTCCGGCTATAATATTTATTATATACTAAATGTCTAGGTTGGCTTATATAAAATATAATTGTTTAGCACCGACGTATATCGAAAAACTATGGATTGTTTATTCATTGTGTGGGACATGACTGCAGTTTAACAAAAAATATCTATGTTAGAAAATTTAAATATTGAGATTGACGCAGACAATTCCTCTTATTGGTGGGAGAGGGCGCTAGATGTTATTATTTTGGCGAGGCAGATTGTTTGTAGTTAACCATTATTCAACATATGCAGAATGTTCTGAAGATCACCCGTCGCCCGTAATTCCGATTAGCCTATCAATCTAGCTATTTGGCCAAGAACACCGTATTAATTTTTTTGAGCCGTGGTGCATGACAGCCGAAGGTAGATATTTTTTTTTGGCAAGTGCTGGTCTGGAACAAAACCAAAGGCACTGTATCAAGGCTTATTCAACCAAAAAAATAGTTGGTAAGGTGGGCAGCGTAGATATGTATGCTTTCGACGCCATTGGGACCACGATGATCTAGTCCACTTCCGTCTCTAGTTTATGCTAAGGCGTTGGGGCCATATACTGTAGGTTATTATATCTATATGACAGAGCCAGTCGGTTAGGGTTAGAAGAATGTGGACTGATGAATCTGCACGATCATTTGCCTAGGGAATATGGGTGGTAGGATACTTCCCTTGGTAGCATCGCCTGCTGAATATATGTGATTCCAGAGTATTTTGTCATCACCTGGCTTTTTTTGGTTCACAGGCGGTTTGTTTAGATGCATATGGATATTTTGCCATAGTGCAGCTGGAGCCGACATTAGCGCTTCGGCCCTTATGATGCAATCCTTTGGTAGTTGTGGCCGGCCGTACTGACTACATTTTTCGTTGCTGGCATTTTGTCAGACTTTTTAGCGTTGGCTTTGTGATCCAATATTCTAGAATTTTTAGGTTACGCCTGGGTTATAGCTTGACTGATAGATGGACGCATCAGTTTTTATTAGGACATAGTAGATAGGCGATAGCTCTATTTATTGTCCTTCGTATTAAAAAATATTTTATCGCTCTTGTCGGCGTAGGCATTGCGACATTATCTCTATTGTATCTTTTTTTTGATGGTGAGTATCGGATGGCCCCTAGGTATCTAGTTTATTATATTGTTCATCTTTCGTCTAGATTGTCCTTATATTATCTTTATGATGTAGTCTATGCGGGAAACACCACCTTGCTAAGTTGCATCTATTCTTGTTATTATAGAGCCCGACTCACCGGACAGTCGACTATGGCGCACCCAATGCATAGCACATTTATGTCCTTCTTTATGTATTATGGCAGTACTGGCTTGACCCGCGCTGAGGTTCGGCTTACATATTATTCTATGGCACGAATAGCGTGGCGATCTAGTAGCTATCGCGCGTTGCGGTATTTACCAGTCTGTACCGCTGAGGTGGGGGGGGGATAATCAGGTGGCTGACTGCCTGGTCCTGGCCCAGACATTCATCTATTCTGCTGCGCAACGATATATTGTAGGCTATTTATGTGGAGTGTGAGGCAGCTCAGGAAAAGTTGCATTAATGGAAAGCTAACTTGATGACTGCTATCAACAATATTCTCTCGTTCATTATTATAAAGATCAGGATCTATATAATTATTTCGGAAATATCGTTATAGCTTTTGATCTGGAGTCAGTCCGGCCTGGGTATCTGGGGCATACTTCCGGGAAGTGATCGTTGAGAAGTATCATCTATTTAATTTGCGCTCTACGCCGAGGTCATTCTGCGCGGTAAACTCAGATATTCGAGCGAGCCTTACTTTATCCATTTGGGAGTGGTATCAGGCAGTTCTTGTCTTGCTGCCCGGACCTACGGCAGCAGGAGGGCACGGACCATAGCTTCACATGCAGGCCATTGACGTCACTCCGCCCAAGAATGGGACGATACTTAATAGGCTAAAAAAAAGCGAAAAATTGTTCCGCACTGTATTCGAGCACCCCTTGAGTTTATTTTCTATTAATAGTCGACTTTTTTTGTCGACTGTAATGTTGCGCCTTAACTCTGTTTAGTCTGTATTATCGCGAGGTGTTAGTAGATAAGCGCCCCGAATGCTTCTGCCTTCCATTTTAGCCCGACGTCGTCATTTCAACAGAGAGCCTAGTATGACGATGGCTTTGGTCGTGGAGCGATGACCGCACTATTCGCGAGATTGCACTTGCAGGTCGACGATGATCCATCCCCACGTAAGTTCTACTGTATGTACGCTATCTACTTGGAGGGATGCTGTTGTGCGGAGTCTGGGTCATGATCTGTGCCGACGTAAGATTGAGAAATAGATAGCACGGGAGCATTACGAATTTCTGGAGCGCCTGGCATAAGAACAGGCCGGCGAGTTTCGTCAGATTTTGGCTGTTTTGGTCGAGTCGGCTAACTTAAGATAAAGATGGAGTCACTCGCTAGCTTTTAGTCATGAACTGCGTATTACATCCTTGGGAGGTACCTTAAAAATACTCCAGCTGTTTAAAGATACGTCTATGGACTGTTATCACGAGAACATGTCTTGGAGTGTGATAGGTCTGTCTACGATTTTTAGTGATGGTTGGGCCTTTTTGTCCTGACTCGACTGGAGCAGGTATATGCTAAGTTGTGAGTCGGCCCTGCGATTTTTCATGAAGATATGCGTAAGCTATCTGGGTCCGAAAGCAGCAGTAAATGGGCTTGGGCTAGAGACGGGCTTGGATTAGAATGTCAAGCCATTATTTTTAAGGGCAAAACTAAGTAAAATATAATTAAGTCTACTGAGGCAATGTCTGTAGATTAGTCTTGCGGGGGGGGGGGTGAAAATAGAGCGACCGCGCTATGCTTTGCTGGTCCATGATATTGGTATCGTGCTGAGGGGCTAGGCCTGGTTGTTGCATTCAAGATTTTAATTTTCCCTGGAGACGACTAGGACAGCTGGATTGGGGCAATTATCACTGCCCTACAATATAAACGGTGTTTATCGCTAATCAGTAGAAGGTCCTTACATGATCTTTGTTTTTCGACCTATGGCCGATATTCATGTTTTGACGGGTTGCTCGAGTATGACCTGTAACACATCATCAGGTTATATATTTTGGCCAATAGTACTTGATTGGAGTTTACAGCCATTTATGATTTGATTTAAAAGTAAACGAACAGGACTTTCTAGAGTTCTCCCAATTTTCTTGGAGGGCTATCGTATATCCCTCCCAAGAGAATAGATTTCGGGAGATATAGAACTCTATACCGGCTTAGCTAGACTGCCGATAACAGCTTAAAGACGATAGTTAAACGGTTTACTTTTTTTGAGAAGTGCCTTGTGTGCACTAGTACGGAGTAAAGAACTTGCGCTGGGCCACATATAAGTTCCGATCAGCACTTATGGCGATATCTTCCATCTTTATCATACATCGGCTGTGGTTGTCATGCTTCACCGATGCCGATATCGCCCCCCTGTTGTTTGGCATGCCTGGCCGGCCTTGAAGTCTCTAGATTTTTTATAGTATTAGCACTGCAAGTCCAATGCAACTTTTTTTACCACATGTTTCTGCAATGTTTTTTTAAGGTAGATCAATTTTTTGGACAACCAATGCTTTGTCCGGCTATCAGTCAGGTCGAGAATATAACGGCCCATATTATAAGAACTACTGATTGGTGGCACTTGGTACTGTTATCAGCATCCGATATTTGAGAATAAGCAAGGCTTGGCTAGTATTACGAGCAATCAATGGGAGATGCGCTACTTGCTGGATAAAATTAGTATGGTGAAAGCCAGCGCGTAATACTGGAACTAATTTTCGGGAGATCAGGTGGCAAACGTCGTGTTACGGCTCCTATTTCGGGAACAGCAAAAATATATGTGGACCTCGGGACACTCGACTTTGGTCTATTATATTTTTTTATTGGCCGCTGCATGTATGACTACTCATTCTTGTAGAGAGGGTATCTGCTATTTGCCCGTCGCTATCTCTATTGTCGATATCTTGTCGCTTGTCAGTCTCCTTTACTGGCAGCCCTGTTCTAAGGACATTTTTTAAGTCGATCAGTATGTTATGGAGGAACTATGTATGATTGAATATGTAACAACAGTGCTATCAAACCGTTCATTGCCGTCGTTTTTTGTCGAGACGGCGCGGAGACACGGCAGCCGGCCATTTGTTATTTTTCCCGAAGTCGGTTGCACCCTATCCTATGAACAGGCCTTGGCCTTCTGGCAGGCTGGGGCGGTATATTTAGCCGCCCGGGGGGTCGGGCGTGGTAGTGCTGTATTGCTTCTCCTCGATAATGGCCCAGAGTTAGTCGGCGCTATTGGTGCCCTATTTCTTCTTGGTGCTTGCCCTGTCCTGCTTAACCCCACTACGGCGCAAGAACAGGCTGCCGAGCTGGCTGCCCAGGCTGAAGCTGTCCTGGCTATATCACGGTCTTCTATTCAAGGGCTAGCCCACATAGTTCCTACTGATTTTATGGTCTTGACGACGGCAGTGACGTCTGTTGTCCCCCCGGTTTTATCGCCTGACGAGATGGCTTACATCATTTTTACTTCAGGCACTACCGGCCACATGAAGGGTACTCGCATAACTCAGGATAACGTTTTTGCTGAGCTTGAAAACATTAACCGAGCCTATTTACTTGGCCCAGACGATCGTCACTTATGCGTGTTACCGTTATATCATGCTTCGGCCCTTTTTCGGCATCTGTTGCTGCCTTTTTCCTTAGGGGCTTGCACCGTCATACAGCCCGGCTTTGACGTCATCTCTTTTTGGGATTGGGTTGGGACCTATAGGCCGGCCTATGTTCAGACTGTACCGACTATTCTCTCGCTGCTGTTGGAGCGGCCGGTTCCAGCCTATGCTACTACCTCAATCAAATATTTTGGTACAGCATCGGCCCCTTGCCCACCTGATCTTATCCGTAAGTTTGAGCAGCGCTTTAGCGTTCTCGTCGTAGAAGGTTACGGTCTTACCGAAACCTCATGTAGCGCCTGTATCAATCCACCCGACCCAATTTTGCGACGTCTAGGCAGTGTGGGCCAGGCTCATGATGGGGTTACAGTAAATATCGTGGACGAGCAGGGCCGACTGCTAGGCCTGGGCCAGCAAGGGGAAGTCAGAATCAGCGGCCGACTAGTCTCTCCTGGCTATCTGACTATCCATGGGAGTAGCGCCACGCAGATTAAGGATGGCGCTGTCCTTACCGGAGACCTTGGCCATCTTGACGAAGACGGATTTCTTTGGATTGCTGGCCGTAAGAGCGAGATGGTATATCGCGGCGGCTTCAAGATTGCCCCACAGGAAGTGGAGGCGGCGTTAGTAGCTCACACTGATATCGAGTCCGCTATCGTCTTTGGTGTGCCCCATCAGTATCTTGGAGAAGACCTTATTGCTTACATTAAGCCGGTATCCGATTGTTACTTCAACGAGGAAGAGGTCCGCTCTTTCTTGCACAGCCGGCTTATGCGCTATAAGGTGCCCACGCGTATCTATGCCGCCCCGGAATGCTTTATCGGGCAACAACTCAAATTTTCACGGCGTAGTTTTCGCGATGCATACCTGCTGCGGCAGAGCAAAGTAGTACAGGGTCAGGGGCGGATAGTTTCTAGAGCGGTCAAACCACGCGCTTTTTTAGTGGGCGAAACTGTCTATTTGCGACCCTTGACCCGCGCGGACTACGAGAGCCCACGCTATCTCGACAACGTTATGACCCGGGATTACACCTGGGACATGGAGATTGGCCGCTTCCCACAAAGTGATATAACCGTCAGGCGTTATTGGGAGGAAAGGGCGCTACCTCCATGTAACTTGGCTTTTGCCGTCTGTGATCTAACTACGGATGAGCATGTGGGCAATATGACCCTTGTGGTGAACTGGATTTCACGTGTGGCCGAGGTTGGACGTTTCATTTTTAAGGAGTTCCAACACGGTGGTTATTCCGTGTCCGGTTTGGAGCTCCTGATGCGGTATGCTTTTGATGACATAAAGCTGCGTAGACTATGGGGCGGTGGAGGTAACCCAGCCTCGATTCCCAGCTTCCTCAAGTTGGGTTGGACCTATGAAGGTCGCATGCGCAAGCATAGTCTGCTTGGTGGTGAATACCGAGACATTTTTTGCGTTGGCATCTTGGCCGAGGATTACGTTGCTATCAAGTCAGGCAATAAATTGTCGGCCCGCCAAGCTATGTATAGTGAGGCACTACTGGCCAAGGTGGTGGAGGTAGTGGCAGGCGTTTTCGATGTGTCACCTGAGAGTGTAGGCAGAGATGCTGGCCCATATACTATCGACGCCTGGGATTCTCTAGGAATTATTTTACTATGGTCCTTGTTGGAGGAAAAGTTCTCCGTGAGGATCACAGCAGACGACATGTTAAGCATTACTTCTGTCGGCGATATAGCACTTATGATCGAAACAAAGCAGGGTTGAGAAGGGTATCTTTCAGTTTTGATCTGAAAAAGAAAAATTGTTTAGTTTCTGTAGAGGCCTAGCATGAGGATTGCGATACTTTTTTTTAGCCAATATGATGCACGGACTGATAAGCGAGTCTGCGCAGTAGTTCTATAAAAAAAGATGTTTCATACATTAGAAAAAAATCTTGAAGTTACAGCCCAAGCGGCAGTCAGAGGAGATAGATGACCAATACGCTAATTTTGGGACTGGCTGCCAGCAATCGCAGTAACCTTAGCCCGGACGATGAGTTACGTATTTCACGGTGGTTAGCCTCTAATCTATTCTGTGATAGTTTAGCTATGTATAATCCCGAGCGTGATGGCCTATCCCGAATTTCTGATTTATATAGCTCCCTGCATCAGGTGATCGAGGCGAAAAGGCTGACTAACAGCGAGACTGCCCTGGTTGTCGCCTTGGCCGGAGCCCGGGCTACCGGCGCTGAAGTTCAGCTGATTTCTCTGAAGAATTGTCTGGAAGACCATGCCCCTTCTCGTACTAGGCTGGAGATGCTTCTACTCCAGGCGACGGGCATTCTGCTCGCCTCTCCTGTCTACTTCGGAGACCGCAGCTCTTTGGTTCAGTCTTTCGTGGAGCTGCTGCATCGAGATCGCGACCTGAACATGCGGCTCCAAGGTAAGGTATTTGGCGGAGTAAGTGTCGGCGCTAAGCGTAACGGCGGCCAGGAAACCATGCTTATCTATCAGTTACTTGATATGTTGGGGTTTGGTGTCTTGGGAGTTGGAAATGATTCGGAATCGACCTCACAGTATGGGGGCACCTGTGTCGGCGGTGATATTGGCACGGTGCTCGTTGATACCTATGGTATTCTAACCAGTTTGGGTGCAGGGCGGCGTGTAGGTCGATTGGCCCAATTGCTGTGTCAAGGCCATGATTTTCGTTTAAGTGACCAGCTGCGGATTGGTTTTTTCTTGTTGCAGGATAGCAAAGGGGAAGGCCGTCACTGGCTCGAATGGCTCATAGCCGCGCACGCCGCAGAGGTGAAGCCATATATTTTTGATATTGCTGAGGCCGAAGTTCATCCCTGTCGAGGCTGCAAGCTTTG